>NZ_OZ244153.1:2166076-2837152 GCF_965216265.1 Kordiimonas sp. | reverse complement strand
GTGGTATAGCCTGAACCCAGATAAAGCGGCCCGATGGGCGTATCCGCGCCCAGAAACACACTGCCGCCATAGCGCAGTTTGCTGAATTCGATATCCGACGACCGGTTCCATGTATTGCCTGCCTCAAGGGAGAGGCCCGCATATATCGGCACACCAAAAAGCGAGGCAACCCCGCCGTGGTTCAGGCGGCGATAATAAGCAAGCCCGGCCACGCCGTAATATTTACCGCTGATCTGGTCTGGCCGAAGGCCGGAAAGGTTGAGGAACCCGCCAAGGGAGAAGTTATCCGTTTCTGTCTCGTCGCCACCATAGGCCATGCCCGAGCTTACAAACCCGGTGAGCGTATTGCGGCCCCATGTCATGGTGTGGCTGTAGGCCGCTTCAAGCTTGTTGACGGTAGATTCACCGCCAAGGAAGGTGCGGCCATCTGAATATTCGATGGTCAGGCCGCTGCCCCTGTGGGGGAAATCTGCGTTATCGAAAGTATCTGTCTCAAGCTTGGCATAAATGCTGGCGGAATGGATGGAGAAGGCCGGAAATTCAAAATCAGGCGTATAGACCTTGGCGCGTGCAATGCCGCGCTGAAGCCCCACGGTGATGCGGCCAATGTTGGACAGGTTGCGGCCAACACCGAGCTTCAGATCACCGTCTGTTACCCGCGCGTCTGCCACCGTCACGCCCCGGTCGTTGGTGATACCCCGCACCACGCTTGCTGCCGTGAAGGAGGTGATGGCAAAATAATCCTGCGTGGCGTTCAGCGGCTGGTAGAACTCTGTGTTTGCCGCAAGGATATCACCCACCTGTGCCCGAACCCGCCATTCCGCACCCAGGGAATTGAGCCCCAAGACCGTATAGCTGGCGGCGATGTTATAGTGGTTATTGCCGGAAAAATCGTCGCTCAGTGAAAGCCCGAACCGCACGAATTTTTTGCCAACAGACCGCTCTTTCGCCTCAATATGGATACCGGTTTCTGCCCCGCGTTCGAGTATGCGATATTCCACCCGGTCAAAATAACCGGTGCCGTAAATGCGGGTCAGGTCATCCGAAAGTTGCGCTTCATTCAGCGGCTCGTCTTTGTCATGACGAATGAGGGAACGGATATATTTATCCGGCAGGCTGCTTGAATTGTCGACTGTGATGAAATCGATGGTTGGTGGTTCAAATTCCACCACGCGGCTTGTCTTGTGAGACTGCCACTCAGCGTCAGGCAGCGCAAGGGCGTTCAGGGCTTCGCTGACTTCCTGGGCGGAAGCATAGCCTTCCGGGATGGCGGATGTCGCGAGGTGAAAGTCCGTCAGCCTCATGTCCTTGAGGTCGGGCTTGAGGAGAATGTCACTCTCTGTCAGCTCATCAAGCTGGGCTTGTCTGTTCTTGAGCGTGAGCAGCGACAACAACTGCCCAAACACCTTGGGGAAGGAGGTTATCTCATCCCTCTCGGCGAGCGGCGTCCCGATATCAACGAGAATGACGATATCTGCGCCCATATCCTTCGCGACCGTGACCGGCATATTGTTCACCAGCCCGCCATCCACCAGCATGTGCCCTTCACGGTCAACCGGCGGGAAAAGACCCGGCACCGCCATGCTGGCCAGCACAGCACTTGCAATGTCGCCTGAGCCCATCACAACCTCACCACCGGTTTCAAGGTCGGTTGCCACAGCGCGAAAAGGGATGGGCAACTCATCAAAATTCTGGATATGCGCCACGCGGGAGAGATACCGTCGCAGCATCAGCCTGAGTTGGTTGCCGCGCACCAGCCCTTGCGGCAGCGCGAGGCCCTTCTCCCCCACGCTAAATTCAAAATCGAGCGCGGTTTCGTCATCATCCAGCTTACGCTGGTAACTGCGGCCGGAGCGCGGGGCGTTATCGCTGAGGAGGTTTTCCCAGTCCATCAGCGCAAGCGCAACCTCAAGTTCGTCTGCCGTATAGCCCGCCGCATAGAAGGAGCCTACAATCGCGCCAAAACTTGTGCCTGTAATATAGTCAACAGGCACCTGATGTTCCTCAAGCGCTTTCAGCACACCAATATGCGCCCCCCCGCGCGCGCCGCCACCCGCGAGCACGAGCCCGATTTTGGGCCGTTCAAGCCGCTCTTCTTCTGCGCCAGAGACCTGCGCAGCACCGCCACCCGGGGTTAGAAAAAGTGCGCCAACGAGCATTACCCAAAATGGTTGAACCCAGCGTTTGCAGATAGAGCCCACAGTCAATTCCCCCAGGAACGGCGTTTCACAACGTGCATCACGCCAACCGCCATCTTTTAGAACCAGTCTCGTTTGTCAACACAATGTGAGATCAATGGGCTCGTCAAAACTTGCCAAAACTTCTCGGTGACTTGGCCCCCATTTCACGTTAGCGTTGGCCTATTGCTTCACCAGTTGGACAAAAGAATGGCAATGATTGAGGACGGACAAAATAAAAGTGGCGATGGTGATATCCCGCCACCCTTTGTGCTGAAATCCGCCACCACACCCAACGCTTTTGTTTTTGCTGCACCCCATAGTGGCCGACATTACCCGATTGGCATAACCAGAGCCACTAACCTTGAGACGCACAATCTTCGCATGTCTGAGGACGCATATGTGGACCGGCTTTTTGCCGCCGCACCCGAGTTTGGGGCCAACCTCCTCATCGCGACCCATGCCCGCGCGTATCTGGACCTCAACCGGGCGGAGAACGAGTTGGACCCGGATATGTTCCATCCGCCACTTGAAGAAGATGAGCTTGATATCACCCACAGGGTGAAAGCGGGGCTTGGCATTATCCCGAAGCTGATCGCGGAAGGCATGCCGATCTATGACGGCACCCTGCCCGCGCGCGAGGCCTTGTTCCGCATCAATAATGTGTACCGGCCATATCACGAAAAACTGGCCGACTTATTGGAAACCCGCCGTCGGCAGTTTGGCCGCGCGGTGTTGATCGATTGCCACTCCATGCCGTCAGAAAACCCGGCGGGCAGGCGGCGCGGACGCAGCACCGGGCCCGACATCGTGCTGGGTGACAACTGGGGTGCATCCTGTGACCGGGCGCTGACGTCGCTGGCGGAAGAGCTTCTTATTCGGGCGGGCTTCAGTGTGCGCCGCAACGTGCCTTATTCCGGAGGTTTCTCCACCCAGAATTATGGCAACCCCAATAGCGGCTACCATGCTTTGCAGATCGAGCTCAGCCGCGGCCTTTATATGAATGAAACCACCCTGCAGCCCCTGCAGTCTTTCCCTGAGGTGGAGAAAAAGCTGAGCTGGTTCGTCAACCACCTCATTGATGCCTACGGCAAGCATCTTGGTCTTCACCAGGACGACGAATTACCCCGTGCTGCCGAATAATTTGGCCACTCTCTAGCCGCCTGCGATGATCATTTCCCCACCAATTCAAAATAAACTTTAGGCATAGCATTTTTCTGAAGGCTATTCATTTTTGAATTGCCTTAAACCCTAAAATTTGGGCTAAACCAGCAACTATATAAAGATGTAGATTCGCTGAAAGCGCTGCTTCTTGACCATTAAAGAAATAAAATTTCTTAAGAATAGTAAAAAATTGGCATGTGTTTCAAAAACCTCACTTCACTACAATTTATTTCTGGCCTGTAAGAAAAACGCCTTTTTCCCAACTTTTTATTCCAAATCGCTGAAGGCCATTCGTCTTTGTTGGTATCGAGTGCGTTCACCGCTGACCGGGGGGTCTGCGGAAAACAAACTAAACCACACCAAACATACACGGAGGGGTTCTGTGGATATTATGAAGAGACTGCTTTTGGGCACGTCCTGCGTTGCAGTGGCGTCAACCCTATCAAGCGGTGCATTTGCTCAGGAAACACCTGATACCAGCGCGGATTCAATGGCAATCGAAGAGGTTGTTGTTACCGGTTCGCGGCGGGCAGCACGTTCTGCAGCAGATACACCGGCACCTGTTGACGTTATCAGCGGCGATGACTTCGCCAACCAAGGTAGCGGCGACATGGGCGACCTGCTGCGCACGGTTGTGCCAAGCTACAACGTTAACTCACAGCCGATCAACGATGCGGCAACGCTGGTTCGTCCTGCGAACTTGCGCGGGCTCGCGCCTGATCAGACACTGGTACTTTTGAACGGCAAGCGTCGCCACCGTGCGGCTGTTATCAGCTTCCTCGGCAGCGGCGTATCTGATGGCGCACAGGGGCCAGACATTGGCGTGATCCCTGCTATTGCCCTCAAGCGCGTTGAAGTGTTGCGCGACGGTGCCGCGGCACAATATGGTTCAGACGCTATTGCGGGCGTGATGAACTTTGTGTTGCGCGACGACAGTGAAGGCGGCAGCGTGTCAGCCAAATATGGCTCGACCTATGAAGGCGACGGCGACCAGCTCCAGTTTTCAGCCAACGTTGGTCTGCCAGTAACAGACAGCGGCTTTGTAAATTTCTCGGCCGAATGGCGTCAAGCTGACCCAACCAGCCGCAGCGTACAACGCGCGGATGCGCAAGCGCTGATCGATGCAGGCAACTCGGATGTGCGTGAACCTTATGCACAAGTCTGGGGTACACCAGAAGTGAACAACGACTGGAAAGCCTTCGTGAACTTCGGTATCGAGACCGGAAACAACTCCGAGATCTATGCTTTCGGTAACTATGCCGAGCGTGAAGTGATCGGCGGCTTCTACTACCGTAATCCGGACACGCGCTCTGGCGTGAACTCAAACGACGGCGGCGTTACCCGTATCGTTGGTGACATGACACCAGACGACGGTATCACCTGCCCAGGTGGCATCAACTTCAACGAAGGTGAAGCCACAACAGGCCAGGTTGTTAACCCTGTGGTTATCGGCTCAGCAGGTGAAGCGGCGCAACTGGCGGCTATCAATGCAGACCCGAACTGTTTCATCTTCAATGAAATGTTTCCCGGCGGCTTCACACCTAACTTTGGTGGTCGGCTCAATGATATCGCTGGTGCAGTGGGCTTCCGCGGCGAGATGGACAGCGGCCTGACATATGACATCAGCATGCATGCTGGTCGTAACCAGGCTGACTTCTTCATCGACAATACGGTGAACCCTAGCCTTGGTTCAGCAACACCAACACTCTTCGACCTTGGCTCCTACGTTCAGCTTGAGAAAAATTTCAACGCAGACTTCTCCTATCCGGTAGAAGTGGGCTTCTACTCACCTCTGAACGTTGCAGTTGGTTTTGAATGGCGTGAAGAGCAGTTTGAAGCTCGTACAGGCCAGCCAGAGTCCTTCGAGGTTGGTGTGCTTGCGCAGTCCTTCAACCTCACAAACGCAGACGGCGACAATGTGAGCGTTACCCAGGGCTTCGGCATCGGCTCAAACGGCTTCTCGGGCTTCAGCCCACAAGTTGCCGGCACATGGGACCGTTCCAACATCGCAGGCTATATCGACCTTGAGGCCGATATCACCGAGAACTGGATTTTGGGCGCTGCGCTCCGCTGGGAAGACTTTTCGGACTTCGGCTCTACAACCAACTTCAAGGTTACATCGCTCTATAAGCTTGGTGATGCATTCCGCCTGCGCGGCTCCGTCAGCACGGGCTTCCGGGCACCAACACCGGGGCAGCAACAGGTTGTGAACGTTTCAACAGTGTTTGAAACGGTAAACGGCCGCCTGCAACTGGCACAGCGCGGCACCATCCCGCCAACCAACCCGGTTGCGGCAGAGTTTGGCGCAGACCCGCTTGGGCCTGAAAAAGCAGACTCGTTCACCCTCGGTTTTGTCGCCGATGTTGGGGACGCGTCACTGACAGTCGATTATTTCAACATCAAACTGTCCGAGCGCATCACCCAGTCTGCAACCATCACACTCTCACAAGCTGATCGGGATGCTCTTGTAGCTTCCGGTATTGCTTTCGCGGCTGACCTGCAGGCCTTCCGCTTCTTCGTCAACGACTTTGATACAAGAAGCCAGGGCATCGACGTGGTTGCAACGCTTCCGCTCAACTTCACGGATGACGGCGCAACAGCGCTTTCCTTCGCGGGTAACTACACCAAAACGGAAGTGATCGACTTCAACCCTGCAACACTTGATGCATGTCGTATTCAGCGCCTTGAAGATTCGCTGCCTGCGTATCGCTTCTCGTCCACGCTGACACACAATGCAAGCAAGTGGCGCTTTCTTGCCCGTGCCAACTATCACGGCAAGTATTTCAGCGCGCACGCAGACAGCTGTGACCTGCCAATCGATGGCGAGGCTGATGTCACACTTGATGCCGAGATCGGCTACAACGTGATGGAAGGTTTTGAAATCTCCATTGGTGCCGAAAACGTGTTCGACAACAGCCCAACCCTCAACCCATGGTCAGGTGAGGTCGGCTCCAAATATTCCGAGCATGCACCATTTGGTGTGAACGGTGGCGCCTATTACGTTCGGGCCCGTTACCAGTTCTAAATCAGGAGCAATTATAAATCAGGTTTCCCATCTGAAACCTATCGGGGCGCTTCGGCGCCCCTTTTTTATGCGTGCATAAAAGCAGGGCAGCAGCCGGACGGAGAGAGCCAAGTGTACAACTCACGGCATAAACTTAGGAAATATCGGCGGGACAGAATAAACGGGTGAAGCACAAAAAAAGAGGCCACGCTTTCGCGTGGCCCAGGCTCAGGGAGGAAACGCCCACGGAGGGCATTAGCGGGGCTACCCGCTACAGAATAAGATAGTTGCTCAGCAACCAAATTCCAAGCACAGCCTAGTTCACGAAACCTTGAAAATTCCTTAATGATCCATAAGCTACTGATTTTAATCACCTAATTAAATATCGCATTTGAAAAATAATTCTAAGAAAAATTGTGCCGAGTGTTGTCTTAATGCCACATACCCGCAGAATCCCTAGTCCGACTCACACCAGATTCGTTTTTCAAAAAACAGTCACATCACTGCAATCTAGCTGTCACCATGCGCGCGCACATTGCGGCCCATGACAAAGCTGATAGACAACTTGCTTTTTCCTCAGCTCTCCCCCCCCGGAGAGCAGGCTTTATTCCGAGATGGTATGCCAGACCCCAATCTTATACCCGGCCTCAAACCCAGTGGGCGATCGGCTTCCTCCCAGCCATCGCCCACCTCCCTCCTGCCCGGGGTCGGCGTACAATCTGACAAGAGAAAACAGGCGCGTCATTACCGCGCTATTTTTATATCGGACACACACCTTGGCACACGTGCTGCGCGAGTAGACCTGCTGCTGGATTTCCTCAAATCCGTAAGCTGCGACAAGCTTATTTTGGTGGGGGATATCATCGACGGCTGGCAACTGAAGCGGAACTGGTATTGGGACACCACCCATAACGACGTAATCCGCCGTGTCCTCAAAATGGCCAAGCACGGCACCGAAGTGATCTATATCCCCGGCAACCACGACGAAGCTCTCAGGGGTTTTGAAGGGCACAATATGGCCGGGGTCGAACTGGTGCCAGAGATGGTTTATGAAGCCATTAACGGCAAGCGCTACTGGGTGCTGCACGGTGACCAGTTTGACGGTGTGGTAAAATACGCCAAATGGCTCGCCCATGTTGGTGACCACGCCTATGTAACGCTCCTGAAGCTCAACACCGCTGTTAACTGGGTGCGCCGCAAGCTTGGATACAGCTACTGGTCACTGTCCAAATACCTCAAGCACAAGGTCAAGAACGCGGTTGAATATATCGGCCGGTTCGAAGAAGCCGTGGCAGGTGAAGCCCGCAGGCGTGGTGTGGACGGTGTGATCTGCGGCCACATTCACCAGGCGGAGCGCCGCTTCTTCGACGATATCGAATATATGAACGACGGTGACTGGGTGGAAAGCTGCACTGCGCTTGTTGAACATGAAGACGGCCGGTTTGAAATTCTTCACTGGGCAGATGAAGTGGCTGCCCGCGAAGAAAAAAAGACCCAGCGCAAAGAACGCAAAACCAAAACCAAACAGGCAGCGGGCCCGCGCACCCCAACCCCAGTGGCGGCAGAATAGCGCCGCATGCGGGAAGGTCCCTTGAAAATCTGCATCGTAAGCGACGCCTGGCACCCACAGGTGAACGGGGTTGTGCGCACACTTGATACGCTCCGCCATCACCTGAAGGCGCGCGGGCACCGGGTTTATATGCTCACGCCCAGAATGTTCAAAACCATGCCCTGCCCCAGCTATCCGGAAATCAGGTTAAGCCTGAACGCCCGTATGCGCAGCAAGCGCATTCTTGACCGTTGGCAGGTAGATGCTGTGCATATTGCCACCGAAGGGCCGCTTGGCTGGGCCGCCCGGCGCTGGTGTATCAAGAACGGCCGCAGCTTCACCTCGGCCTACCACACCGCCTTCCCCGAGTATGTTGAGGCGCGTTACCCCGTAAAGGCTGACTGGCTTTACCCAATCTTCCGCCGCTTCCACGCAAAAAGCAGCGGTGTGCTGGTTGCAACGTCCACCGTGCGTACGCTTCTACGGTCAAAAGGGTTCACGAACATCATACGCTGGACAAGGGGCGTGGACGCCGCCCAGTTCAGCGCAGATGAAGCCGCCCGCGCGGATGCCTTCCCGCCCGCGTTCAAACGCCCTATTCAGCTTTACGTGGGCCGCGTGGCGGTTGAGAAAAACATCGAAGCTTTCCTCAAAACAGACGTGCCCGGCACAAAAGTTGTGGTGGGTGATGGCCCTGCGCTCAAGAAACTGCAATCAGACTATCCGGATGTTCGGTTCCTGGGGGCAAAGTTTGGCGCAGAGCTCGCAGCCGCCTACGCTGGCGCTGATGTGTTTGTTTTCCCCAGCAAGACAGACACCTTCGGCCTCGTGATGATCGAGGCGCTGGCGTGCGGCACACCGGTCGCCGCCTATCCCGTACAGGGCCCGCTTGATGTGGTGGGCGCAGACGGCGCCGGCCCGTTTGAAGACTGGCATACACCTATCGCCTGCCTTGATGATGACTTGAGCACAGCAATAAAAGGCGCACTTGGCTGTGACAGAACCTCCTGTACCGCCTTCGCCCGAAAATATGATTGGGACATCGTAACCGATCAGTTCCTCGACGCGCTCAGCATCACCCCCGACACCGCAATTTACGAGGAAGCCCCGGCGCGCACTGTTGCAGGCGCAGCTAAAGCGCGCCTGCTATAGAACCCCTTTCAAAGAGCATCCGGCCTCGCATCAGGGTTTTCACGTAATGCACCTTCTGCAATATGATCACGCACATCTTCGGGCGAAAAAGCTTTATATAGGCTCACGATCAAACTGCCATTTACGGCAGATACGAAAAAAATCATTGCGCACAGGATCACGATTAAGCCCAAATTGACAGACCCCACATCGATTAACGACAACCCGTGCAGACCCATGCCCAGTAAACCCAACACAAGTAACAACAAGATATAAACAACCATGAAGATGCCAAATATGGACAAGTTATGACCTGCCGACATAGCCCAGGCATCGCGGAAGCTACGTTTTGGTGCCATGATAGCTGTTGCTGCTACTGAAATTAAAAACCGGGTTACCACCATATTTATAACAGCGGTTGCAAGAAAACCTAGAAGAGCGCCAAGCAACGCAAGCCCGGTCCCCACCATCATGTTCTCTAGAAAAAATGTTATCAATAACAGGAGATTACTCACGCTCCCTAGAATGATTAACCGGAGCAAAACTCGCCAGAACATCTTCGCCACCAACCGACGCATAGGCCCGGTATATGAAGCGGGGCTTGAGAAAAGAGGCATATGGTATTCGCGCCCCAAGGCGCAGCCCCTTACCCAGTTCACCCAGAAATCTAAAAGCGTAAATATTGCAAAGCAGTATAGAAGGATAAACAGAATTAGGCCTGATACTGAATAACCGGAAACACTCGCCTGCTGAAACAAAGTGACCCCAGCAGATACCGTTAGCACCAAAAACACAAAATGTACGGAGGCGGCTCTTATAAAGGCGCCTAATTCGGAATGAAGCGGAGCGAGCGCTTCACCAACGACCTTTCCAAACGATAAGTTTGACCCTGATTGCGATTGTGGTTCAAAGCTTTGCATGATCTCCCCCCAATTAAGTGCACAAGCACAAAGGAGTTAACGTCGACAAAACATCATTGTCAATGTTCTTTATTTGTTCTTATTTGTTGAGGCTGTTGAGCGGGATGCCCGAAAGGCTAACCTACCCTTTGCAGTAGAAATCGAAATGCATCTGCATCACGGTGCACGGGTCCTGGGTTTCGCCGTCATCCATCAGAAGTGCGGCGCCAAGGCACAGCGCACCCGCAAGCCACAGCCCCAGCAGGAAGCGGTAGGAAAGGTCGATCGATCTGTCTGCGTCATAGGTCATAAAAACTCCACTCCTGAGACATCCCCTCTAGCCGCCTTCCTCAACCACAATCAAGACCCGCCGCGACGAACTGCACCACGCTTGCGCCAAAGCGCCGTTACCGCCGACCTTTCCGCCTGCCGTATTCGAGCGGACGATCTGAGGAAGATGATAGTGCCACTTTGCTAACGACCACCGGACCCGTTGGCATCTCAACCGACTTAGGTGGCTCAGGCACTTCACTCATTTTTTCTTCGGCTGGTTGGACAGCGCTTGGAACAGATACCTTCTCACTGGCAATGCGATCAGCAATTACCCGCAGCGGGTCATCATAATCAGGATGCAACTGGGCATATGCGAGCGCTTGCAAGCCCGATGTCATCCCCACGAAAAAGACGAGAAAGATACTTTGACATAATCCTGCAAGCAGAGCGACCATCACAAGCGATAATTCCATGCTGATCATCGCGAATAGCCCGGCAAAGAGCGTAATGGGTATAATCGTTATGAAATAAACAATACCTGCAGTTATGCCAACGACCAGACGCAGGATCATGGTTGCTGAAGCGATACGCCATCCGTTACCCTTGCCGAATTGGAACGCGCCCCAAATCGACTGATTATCAAGCCCTGCTGCTTGCGCAGGCAGCACAAGCGCAGCCCGCATGTAAATGGGTAAAAAGAGAATTCCACCCGCAAGAAAAATAAACAAAAGCGAGAAGTTGCCCGTCGTCATGACCACAGAGGCCAATGGCCCCAGCGAGCCCAAATACACGAACCACGGCACCATCAAGGCAAGGCTTTTAACGAGATAACCCCTCAGATTTTCGCCTCGCACTGGCAGGTGCCGTGCAGCTTCATTCAAGGGCAGATAATCAAGTAGAATGAACCGCTGCCATTTATACTCAAGAACCGCAACGGCCAGACTGGCCACTACCATATTGAGGACGAGAAACACAAGCCAACTAATCGGCCATTCCATGCCCGCACCGACCCTGAAACCCATGCGGAACGAAGAAATGTCCAGCAGTTCGCCCGCCGCTGTACTGATGATAAACAAAACCACCACCGCCACAAATGGCCACTTTGCGGCATTCAGAAGTCCATCCAGATTCTTGAAAACAAGGTCAACAGACGCTTCAAGCGTTTCCCCAATTGCAATCTTCATAACACCCCCAATAGCGTTCCCTCTTTGTTCTAATCTTTCCCCAATGCTACGGCAATTGCAACCTTAATTCACGCACGCCCGGCTGCTGACTGCCTTTCTGCTTGCCGAATAGCGCAATCGCGCGTATAAGGCGCGCGAGTTTTAAAAGTGCCAAAGCCCGCGGCCAGAGCGGATCAGATATGATCTCATGGCGAAGGGGCTTTTTTTATTAGGGCAGCCGGGCCAGACCCGAAGGCTCCCGCAGGAAATCAGACATGAGCAAAGACATTCGCAACATCGCGATCATCGCGCACGTTGACCACGGCAAAACAACGCTGGTGGATAACCTTTTCAGGCAATCCGGCACCGTACGGGACAACCAGCGGGTTGAAGAACGCGCGATGGACAGCGGCGACCTTGAGAAAGAGCGCGGCATCACCATTCTTGCGAAATGCACCAGCGTGATGTGGAAAAACACCCGCGTGAACATCGTGGACACTCCCGGCCACGCCGACTTTGGCGGCGAGGTTGAGCGTATCCTTTCCATGGTGGACGGTGTTGTTCTGCTTGTGGATGCCGCAGAAGGCCCGATGCCACAAACCAAATTCGTCACCATGAAAGCCCTGGCCCTTGGCCTGAAGCCGATTGTAGTTGTGAACAAGGTGGACAAACCTGACGGAGACCCGGACGCCGCAACAGACCTCTGTTTCGATCTCTTCGTAAACCTGGACGCGAACGACGAACAGCTCGACTTCCCTGTGATGTACGCCTCCGGCCGTGACGGCTGGTGCGATAACGAGCTTGATGGCCCGCGCGAAAACCTGCACCCGCTTTTCGAGAAGATCGTTGAGCATGTGCCCGCGCCAAAGGTTGTGACCAACAACAATATCGAGAAACCTTTCTCGATGCTGATCAGCCTTCTGGACCGTGACAACTTTGTTGGCCGTATCCTCACAGGCCGTGTTGAAACAGGCCGCGTGAAGGTGGGTGATGCCATCCATGCGCTGAGCCGTGACAGCAAGGTGATCGAGGCTGGCCGTATTTCCAAGCTTCTCGCCTTCCGTGGGCTTGAGCGTGTACCGGTTGACGAAGCACAGGCGGGCGACATTGTCGCAATCGCTGGCCTCACCACGGCAACGGTGGCAGACACCATCGCCGTGCCTGAGGTAACCAAAGCGCTGCACGCTATCCCGGTTGACCCACCAACGCTCGCGATGACCTTCATGGTCAACGACAGCCCGCTTGCGGGCCGCGAAGGCAAGCACGTAACCTCCCGCGTCATTCGTGACCGCTTGATGCGCGAATCTGAAGGCAACGTGGCGATCGAGATCACCGAGGCTGAAAGCAAGGACGCATTTGAAGTTGCAGGCCGGGGCGAGTTGCAGCTTGGTGTCCTTATCGAGACCATGCGCCGCGAAGGTTTCGAGCTGGCAATCAGCCGCCCGCGTGTTCTCTTCAAGCAGGATGAAAACTGCAAGCGCCTCGAGCCGTATGAAACCGTACAGATCGATGTGGACGAAGAATACCAAGGTGCTGTGGTTGAGAAAATGTCGCTGCGTAAAGCTGAGCTGACCGGCATGGTGCCCTCTGGCGCTGGCAAGGTTCGCCTCACGTTTGATGCGCCCGCCCGTGGCCTTATCGGCTATCACGGCGAGTTCCTGACCGACACACGCGGTACCGGCATCATGGCCCGCGCTTATGACCGCTATGACGCCTATAAGGGCCCCATCCGCGCACGTCAGCGCGGTGTGCTGGTGGCAACCGCAGGCGGCAAGGCCGTGCAATATGCGCTTTTCTACCTGCAGGACCGCGGCACCATCATGATCAACCACGGTGTGGAAGTTTATGAAGGCATGATCATTGGCGAACACAGCCGCGACAACGACCTTGACGTGAACGTGCAGAAAGCCAAACAGCTCACCAACATGCGCGCAAGCGGCAAGGATGATGCGATCAAGATGAGCACGCCGAAAATCCTGCCGCTTGAAGAAGCACTGGCCTACATCAATGACGACGAGCTGGTGGAAGTAACGCCAACCAGCATTCGCCTGCGTAAACGCTTCCTTCTGCCGCACGAGCGCAAGCGCGCTGCTAAAGCCGCAGAATAAAAGCAGAATAATAAACCAGATAAACGATAACTATTAGAAGGCCATCCCGGCATATACCGGGGTGGCCTTTTGTTATAAAAAAATAGTTCATATAAAACGGAAAACGCGATACTCTGCCACTTAACGTAGCAATTACGAGATTGGGAGAGTGAATGATGAAACATCCGTCACGCGTAGCCAAGCTTATCGCTGGCATCGTCATGTGCCTGGGTGGTTTTGCCACTACGGGTGCTTTTGCAGCCGAAGGCAGCATACCAGCGCCGTTTCGTGAAAACGCGAAACAGAAAACCGTGGAGCTGGAGTTCCCCTATTGGTCCTATATCCTGAAGGCCACTGTCTTTGATGCTGGCCGTTCTGACCGGCGTGGCCACGACCTCTCCTTCAAGTGGGACAATTCCCGTGCCCGCTGGGGCAACAAAAGCAAAACCGCAATGGAAGGCAACCGGCTGTATTTTCAGGCGTTTGACGACCAGAACCTTGAGGCTCTTGTCAAGGTGCGCGAGCGTATGGAAAAACTGCCCACAAAGTACGCCTTTGATACCCTGACCCGCGACCAGCAACTGGCCTATTGGCTAAACCTCTATAATGTCACGCTTGTTGAGCATCTGGTGAAGACCTACCCAACCAAACGGCTGCAGGACACCCTCTATGGGGACGGCAGCCTGCTTGACCAGAAACTCCTGAACGTAGCGGGTGTGCCGCTTTCCCTGAACGACATTCACCACCGGATTTTGATACCAAAGTGGCGTGACCCTTTGGTCATGTACGGCCTGTTTCACGGCTATGTCAGCAGCCCCAACCTGCGGCGGGAAGCCTATACGGCAGAGAACGTCTATGACCTGCTGGCTGATAACGCCAAGGAGTTTGTTAACTCGATCCGAGGTGTGGTGGCAGATGGCAGCGAACTGCATGTTGCGGAACTATACGAGATTAACGCCGCCCTGTTCCCGAATTGGGACCATGACCTGCGGGCTCACCTGAACCAGTATCTCAACCCCGGCTATGCCGCTCTTGCGGGGCAGACCACAGAACTCTACGCCGACACGCAAGACTATTATATCGCAGACCTTTCCCTTGGCATCACGATGGACCGCACCATGGGCGTCAACCTGGGTGAAGATATTGCGGGCTATGAGCGCACGGTTGCCCGGGGCGGCAGGGGCTTTCCCGGCCACGTGATCGCCTATGCAAGCAAAGTACAAAAGAAAAAATCCCGCCAGAAAGCCACTGTTTCTGTCGAGGAGGTGGATGATAGCACCGAGAAAACCAAAAAGAGCAAGGACAAATAGCGAAGGCAACGCCCTTCAGGCACACGCAAAAGGCGGCCCGCAATCGGGTCGCCTTCAGGTCTCAGATTTTATTGTTGAACTTCACGTCAATCTCGTGGTCCTCATCCGCTACAAGCTGGGACTTGAGTTTTTCAAGAGCAAACTCCAGCGCCAGCTTTTGATCCTCGCTCGCAAAAGTCGGTGGCAGAAACAGTCCATCATATCCAAGCTTATGATTAAACTCATGTTTTCGCCTTTCCATGTAGGGCATGTTTTTAGCGATCTCAGCGTCCCGATGGGTATGAATTACAAGCATACTCCCTCCTCTAAACGCACTTTCCCGCACGAGATCAATATCGGACCATGAAATAACGTCGCTATTGAAACCTGAATAAAAGAGGCCTTCATCATCGAGCTTTAAATATTGCCTTCCCTGCAGCAACTTTACCACCAGCAGGAGGCTAACCCCTATAAGCAGCCAGAAAATTACTTTTACGAAAAATGATTTCAGCATCAAGCTGTCGCGCGGCAACTCCTGCCCCATTAACCAATAGGTTAGCAACGCGCTCAAAAGCACCGCTATGAGGTACAGGAGTATTTTACCTCTCTTCGTTTTGATAATCATTGAGCCCTCATCAAATTATGAAATACATGCGGCTTGCGCATCAGCCAGGCAGCAAGCTTAAGCCGCTCACACGTGTATTTAGAACACTACTGGCGCACGGCAGAATGACGCAAACTAAATCTGTTGGTGACGGCTCAGGCCGGATATTTCAATCGGGTCGCCTTTTTTCTCACTCGCTTCACCGCGCAGCGCATGACAGCACGCGCCATATTTGGTTTATAAAAAATTAGGTGTTATAGTCTTGTAATACACCTAAAGCTCACAATATGAGATAGACCGGCAACGACCGGTAAAAAAACAAAACAAAAACCGGCAATGCCGGACGACAACGACAAAAGCGAGATAGAAAATGCAACAGCAAACACCGCCACGGGCCTATGGTATCACCAAAGTAGAATACGCACGTCAGGTGCGGGAGATGGAAGCTTACCAAGCTTACCAGCCCGGTGAAGGCCTCTTTGCCAAGCTTCGGAAAAAATTCCGCTAAACAACCCTGATGGGGTTTTAGATTATGCGAGCAGCGTGAGCCTTCACGCTGCCTTTTGCCGTGCCTATATCAAACGCGCCTACCCCAGCTTGAAATAATTTCGGATCGCAAGAAGTGCGAAGAACAGAAAGACTGTGGAGATGAGGTTGTGTGCCCCGGCGAGCAGCGTAACCCAAGGTGCCTGTGCACCGCCAAACAGTGCCGCCATTGCAGCCGTATCGCCCATCTTGATCACCCCCAAAACCGGTGTCGCATTCGAGAATGTATAATTGATGAGATGGAGTATCTCTTTCCATGTTATTCCGGCCTGAAAGATGCCGGACGCCATCCCGTAAACCAAAAAAAACATCCCAAAACTGAGCAACCACCAACCAAATGGTTTACGGAAACTGAGGCCACACTCACTGAAAAGCTCGAACAGGTTGATCATCAACTTCTCACGCCCCCTTGCCTCATGCCCCCGGCGGCACAACAACTCAGCACGAAAGAAACGCTTCTCAGCCAGATGATGGTGGCCCTTGTTTGCCAACTCGCCTAAACGTCGAAGCTTTGCAGCTGCATCCGCATCTTTAGCATAACCTTTTGTGGAAAAAATGGCTTCAAGATGCTTACCCCATTGCCACCACTGACCTCTTTCCAAAGTTGGAATAGCGACATGAGCCGAACCTAAATTAGGTACGAGACCGAACTTTGCTCCTCTAAAATCCGGTACTGTACGACTATCTGGTTGCACCAAGTTTTGTTCGTATCGTGTCCGCATACTCAAGGGAACACGTTCCACCAAATCTCTATTCTTAAAGAAGTCCGGCGTGATAGTGCTTCGCCCGAAGTGCGTGCGAGATAAATCAACAACGCTCTCAAATTCTGTCACACTTAAACATGTGCTTCCTAGAACTTGACTATGTGCAAATGACACTTCCTTGCTGAATTTTGCATCCTGAAAAGAAATGCTGCCAAGATACAAGTTCCACTCCAGTTGTAGATCTTTAGAGAACTCCGCATCAAACAGCGAAATATTGTCTCCAAAAGAACAGCCGTCAATTGCAACACGTCCCCGAGCTCTCAACCCAGACACCATAAGTTGACCAGAAAAAAGAGTAGCCGCAAAAGCAACATTGCCCCGAAACTCAATATCCTCAAACTGAACATCCGCAAGAAAACTTACTCGTTCAAAATCTGTGATCCCCCTGAACACACAACTCTTGAAGTATACTGGGCTACAGAACTTGGCACTTGAAAAACTGCTTGAGGGTGCAAATACACCCTTGGTGTCAAAATAGTCTTGTTGTTGGCCCGTGGGGATGAAATGTACATGTTCAAATGTCACAGTCGTGGGAAACACGAATCCCGACAGGCTGAAAGCTATTTGTAAGGCACCAGCATTTTTTGGCTGACCCACACGAAAGTCAATGTGCCGGCCCGTATTAATAAGCCCAAAGGACGAATCCTTAATTCGGAGGAAAACTTCTAGACCCTCTTCTCGTCTATCCAACCAACGTGAATGGTTGGCCCTAACCCACAAGTTCCAGTCCTTTGCGCCTCTCTTTGCAAGATTAAGAGGTGCGCGTTTAGCTATGGCATTCAACTCTGGCACAAGCGCTGCTTCTTCGGGTGTCAGCGTTAGATCACCTCTAAGCAACTCAGGCACATTGTCAGCGTACACGATGGGTTTGCCCGTCGCCTTGTCGATATACTGATGCTCGGTTTC
Organism: Kordiimonas sp.; assembly: GCF_965216265.1. Lineage (GTDB taxonomy): Bacteria > Pseudomonadota > Alphaproteobacteria > Sphingomonadales > Kordiimonadaceae > Kordiimonas. The sequence continues at coordinate 2,819,596 of NZ_OZ244153.1, read as the reverse complement.
TGCTGTATTGCTGCTTGCCATCCCCCGTCCCCAAAAGCATTGGTCATGGGTACACTATGCCGCCAAGGGTAGCGTTCGCGCAACCGTTATGGCGGCATTGTAGTCAAACTGGATGAAGGGGTGGGCAATTGTCATACACTGCTCACAAAATGGGAAAAAAATTGACGTGGGGCCAGCTTACATGCACTCATTACCTACTGTCTGGAACAACGAGAGGGTGAGACGTGGCTGAACGCAAGGTACAGGTGTTTTTCTACGGGTCCTTCATGAACCTGAAAGTGCTGGAAGAAGCGGGACTGAAGAAGCGCCCGTTTGCGCCTGCCTGCATCCATGGCTATGAGCTGACCGTGCAGCCCCACGCCAACATCACCGAAGCAGGCGACGGTGTTGTATACGGTATCCTCGCCAACATGACGCACGCCGAGCTTGATGAACTTTACGGCAAAGCCCTCGGCACGATGACAGACGCCACCTACCACCCGGAAGCCATGCTGGTGTTCACCCGCGGCGGCAAGATCGCCCCGGCCATGGTGTATCTCTCCACCAATATGAAGCCCGGCATTGCAGATGGTGCTTATATCGACCGGCTGATCAAGGCGGCATCCGACTATGGTTTCCCCGGCTGGTACAGGGAACGCATCGCATCTTTCAAAGCGCCGGATTAAGCCTGAGTAAGATAAAACCGCGCACAAAAAAGCCCGCAAATTCCATATGGAACGCGGGCTTTTTGTTTTGGCTGCAGTAGGGCACAAACCTTAGCTGCGCATACGCTCCAGAAAGCGGTTTACCGCATTTTCAAGCACACTGGCCTGTTCTGTCAGCTCGCCGGAATTGTCGTTCACCACCTGCGCGGCGCCTGAGCTTTTGCTCGTCATCTCCTGCACGCGGCCCACGTTCTGGCCAAGGTTGGCGGTGCCCTGGCTCGCGTTCTGCACGCTGCGGCCAATCTCGCTCGTGGAGGCTTCCTGCTCCACCACCGCAGCGGCGATCATGGATGAAATCTCGCTTACCTGATTGATGGTTTTGTGAATTTTATTCACCGCATCCACCGTATCGCGGGTGGCGGTTTGCATGGCGCCAACCTGCTCTTCAATCTCTTTGGTGGCGCGCGCCGTCTGGTTCGCGAGGCTTTTAACCTCATTGGCGACCACGGCAAAACCCTTGCCCGCTTCGCCTGCACGCGCGGCCTCAATGGTGGCGTTCAGCGCCAAGAGGTTGGTTTGCTCTGCGATATCGTTAATCAGGTGGATCACTTCCGCAATACGCTCAGACGCGCTCGAGAGCGAACCAACCCGGCCTTCTGCATCCTTCGCCACGGTCATCGCGTTTGTGGTGATGGTGTTTGCCTGCTCAACCTGGGTTCTGATTTCGCCAATCGCGCCGGTGAGGCCTTCGGCCGCCTCCGCCACGGTGATCATATCCTGGCTGGTGGCGTCGGTCGCGCTCGCGGCTGCGTTCACTTCAAGCGACGTCTGCTCAATGGCATCGGTCATGGTGTGTGCGGCCATCTGCAATTCCGCCACCGCACTTGAAAGGGTCTGGATCACGCCGGAGACTTCATTCTCAAAGCTTTGCGCCATATCCAGCTGCATCTGACGGCGCTCTTCCACCATGGCACGGTCGCGGGCGATTTCTTCCTCGCGCTGGCGTACTTCCTCGGCGCGCTGCTGTTCTTCAAGCGCTCGTTCTTCCGCTTCACGCTGGGCGCGGGCGTCGTCTGCCTCCTGCCTGAGCCGTGCGGCGTCTATCGCCTTCTGGCGCATTACCTCGGCGGCGCGCGCCATGGCCGCAATACCGTCGCCGTGGTCAGGGTCAGAGATGGCATTGTCATACTTGCCGTCAGAAAGGGCGGTCAGCTCGTTTTGCAACACACGCAGCGGCTTCATGATGCTGGCGGTGATCGAGACTGAAAGCGTGAGGATCAACACCACCATGACGCCGGTAAGGACCCACACAAATTGCTGGTCGCTCGCGAACTGGGCATCGCTCACTTTGCCAGCCTGCAATTCACGAATAAGGGAAGAATATTCAAACATGATCAACGCCATGCCGAAGAAAGCCAACACCGTTAGCGCCCAAATGCGCGCGTTAACCTTAAACTTACGCAGAAAATTCGTCATTTTTGACCTTTAGCCCCATCACCAAATATTCAACAGCGACCTACCTTTGCGTCATTAGCACAAGGACTGGCGCTCGCGCACAAAAAAAATGCCGCATGCCTAATCCTCCGCCAAAATCTTGAAACGCAGGCCGGGCGTTCCCACATCTATATTTATAAAACAAATAAACATGACGACTTAGCGAGGAAATAGGAGAAGCAAATGCGCCTGATCTTGGCCATTATCTTTCCACCCCTGGTATTCTTTACCATCAACCGGCCCTTTCAGGGGCTGATGAACGCCTTTTTGTGGCTCACCATCATTGGGTGGCCTGTGGCAGCTATCTGGGCGATCTATTCGCTCAGCCAGTATCGCAACGACGAACTGAGGCGCGAGCTTGAGTACGGCCGCCGCTATAGCAGGTACTAGGGGGGAATATCATGATCAGTACAATTATTCTGGGAGCCCTTGTGGGCTTCCTCACCGGGCATATCATGCGCGGGGAAGGTTTCGGCGCCATTGGCAACATTGTGCTTGGTATCTTTGGCGGCATTGTCGGGCGGTTTCTGTTCGGCATGATCGGCCTTGGCCCAACCGGGCTTATTGGGGACATTATCGCGGGCGTCGTGGGCGCCGTGATCCTTGTTTATGTGTTTGGGGAAACCCGGCGCAGGCGGCACCGGTAACAGGCAGGCCGCCTATTCTGCCGCCAGTTTACCAAACCGCGCGGGCGTGTAGACAGAAGCCTGCACCCCCACACGGGTGAGGTAAGCGGGCAGCGCGCCCCCCAGCAGCAGGTGCGCCGCCATGTCTGACCATGCAGGCGAGGTCTGGATACCGTACCCGCCTTGCCCTGCGTTCCAGAAAAACGCCGGGTTATCGTGCGCGAAGCCCACAACCGGGGCCTTGTCGCGCGCGAAGGTGCGCAAGCCCGCCCATTTGGCCTCAATGCGCGAAACCGTGCTTGCGGTCGCACCCTCAAAATAGCTCGCGGCCATGGCAACGTCTTCCATCTCGGGCTGTGCATCACACGGCACGCTCAGGCTCTCATCCGCCGGGGAGATGAGATAACCCTCCCCCTCCGGCTTGAAATAGAAATCCTCATCCGCATCCACAATCAACGGGCCATGCTTGTCAAATGGCCGCCCTTCAGGTGCAGGGATGGTGATGATCGTCCGCCTGAGCGGCTCAAGTGAGAGCGGGTGCACGCCTGCGCGCCGTGCCACTTCATCAGCCCATGCGCCTGCTGAGTTCACCAGATATTTTGCCTTGATCTGGCCCGTACTGGTTTTCACATGCCAGCGCTGGCCGTCATAGGCGGCGGCTTCAAGCCTGCCACCTAGGGTAATGTCAGCGCCTGCTTTTTTGGCGGCGCGCAGGTAGCCTTGGTGCAGCGCGGCTACGTCCAGGTTGCCGCAGTCCGGGTCCCAGATGCCGCCTGCGATGGCGGTGCCGTCCAGATAGGGCGCGCGCCTCAGCACTTCCGCGCGGGTGATCAGGCGCACACCCTCAATGGCCACAAGGCTTTTGAAAGTTTGCTCCGCTGCCGCGCGCTGGTCTTCCCGGAAAATATGAATCGCCCCCATGGGATTAATGAGGGGGGTGTCCGTGAAACCTTCCGGCGGCCGACGCAAAAACGCTTTTGACGCTGTGGTGAGCGGCTGCAACTTCGGCCCGCCATAGGTTTCCGCATAAAAGGCGGCGGAGCGGCCCGTGGTGTGGTATCCGGCCTGCTCTTCCATATCCATCATGAGCACACGACCATGCGGGGCCAGCCGGTAGGCGATACCGGCCCCCGCTATTCCAGCCCCAATGATCAAAAAATCCGTCTCGGTCATCACAGTTCCCGTTGCTCATGCTTGCGCAATATGTGATCTAAAGTGAGCGCAATGGCAAGGCACCGGTCGGTAAAATCATTGCGCGCACAGAAAACAATTTCTAAACGCATCAAATGCCAGACGCTTCAAGGGGACAAGCCGTGACATCATCCATCAGCCCACAGGAAATCGAAACCTTAAAAGCTTTCGCCTGCGAGCTTGCCGATGCCGCAGCAGCGGTCACCCTGAAATATTTCAAGAAAACCATTCCGGTGACCGACAAGGACAAAGGTGCAGGCTTCGACCCTGTCACCAAAGCTGATCAAGGGGCGGAGGAAGCCATCCGCGCGCTGATTGAAGCCCACTACCCGGACCACGGCATTTTTGGCGAAGAGTTCGGCATCAAGAAAACCGACGGCCCGTTTGAATGGGTGCTGGACCCGGTGGACGGCACCCGCGCTTTCATCTCCGGCTTGCCCTCATGGGGTACGCTTATCGGCCTCAGGCATAACGGTGTGCCTATCATCGGTGTGATCGACCAACCTTATATTCGTGAACGTTACCTTGGCTGGCCAGGTGGTGCGAGCCTCAATGGTGAGCCTATCACCACACGCTCGTGCAAAAGCCTTGATGAAGCGACAATCTCAACCACAGACAGTGCGCTTTTCCAAAACCATGAGCGCCCGGCGTTTGATGAAATCCTCAAGCGGTCAAAGCTGAACCGCTACGGGCTTGACTGTTATGCTTATGCGGTTGTGTCTGCCGGGCATATGGACCTGGTGATCGAATCCGGCCTCAAGCCCTATGATATGATGGCGCTTATCCCTGTCCTGCGCGGTGCAGGCGGCAGCGCCACCAATTGGGAAGGTGGCGCACCGGGTGACTGCGGGCGGTTGCTCGCTGTTGGCGACCCGGCGCTCCTTGATGAAGTTTTGCCGATCCTGAAGGGTGTTCCCCAAAACCCTTAGGAGTTTTTTTGGGGGCTATTGGAGGGCTATTTGCCCTCACTGGCTTTCACGAACGGGCCAAAATCAGGCCCGTTTTCAAGGTCGATAAATTCAGCAATAGCTTCCCAAAGCTCGGCCCTGATCTCGTCAGTTTCTTTCAAGATCTCATGCATCGCGCCTTTGATGACCACAAGGCGGCCATGCGGCAGCCGGGCGGCAAACGCGGTTTGCGCATCATTATCAACAATGCGGTCCTTCTCGGCCTGAAGCATCAGAACCGGGGTTTTGATCGCTTCCGGGTAACCGGGCTCATTCAGCTTGTCGCAGGATTTGATCGCCTCGTGCAGCCAGCGATAGGTGGCACCGCCAACCGCCAAACGGCGGTCTTTTTCCTGAATGAAATAATCTTCATCCTTGAAGCGTTCATCATCATGGGTGAGCTTCTTGCGCCATCCCCAGCGTCCTTCCTTGAAGGCTGTGTGGCCAGGGATATAACCCGCACCGCGCCCAAGGGCGCGCATCAGCATCGGCAGGCCGTTCACAATAAACTTGGGCAAACCACCGGTAAAAATTTTCACCATAGGCGCCACGGTGATGGCCGCATCTGCCAAGCCGGGGAAATCATGCAGGAACCGCAGGATCACGTGGCTACCGGCAGAATGGCCCATCAAAATGAAAGGTTTGGGCATCTTGCCCACCAGCTTTTGTTTGAACAGCTGATGCACATCTTCCATATGCGGATCAAACGACTTTACAAAATGTTTGTCGCGGTTCGGGTGCGGGCGATACGACATGCCCTGCCCACGAAGGTCCATCGCCGCGCAGGCGAAGCCCATCTGGTTGAAGATATGTACATCTTCCAGGAATTTTTCGATAAATTCGGTGCGGCCGGGCATGAAAATAATCGTGCCTTTGGGCTCAATCACCTTGCTGGCCGGAAAGCGCGCGTAGCGTATCTGCTCGCCATCGCTTGAGGTGAAATAGTTGAAAACCGAGTCTTCCGGCACCTCGCGGCGATGCTGCTTGGCGAACGCCATGAAAGCCGGGCCTGGACGGCCGCTTGGCGATGCGCCCGATGACGCACCAGACGACGTTCCTGCCGCTACGGTTGCCTGTTCTTCGCCTGTCGTCTCTTGCGCTTTCTCGTCAAGCGCAGCTTCTTTTTCACTCATCTGCCCTGATATCCCTTACTTCCTCTGGCTCAAAAGGTAGACACCATTAACGCCAGCGCACAAGGCAAAAGTGAGGCGTGACCCCACCAGTTTTGCTAAAATTGCCTGCATCTGTTTACGGTTTTTCAAATTCATGGCGCGATACTACCCTGAACAAACTCAGGCAACCGAACCATGAAACATCAACTCAAATCCCGCAGTGCCATGGCACGTGGGTTAAAGTGGCGAGCCGTGAAATCAGCGGTCAGCGCCTTTTCCAAAGACGAACGCGGCGGTTTCATGCCCGCGATTGCGGGTAGCGTACTGATGCTCACCGGCGCTGCCGGTGTGGCCATAGACGGCGCGCGCATGTATCACGTGAAAGACGTGCTTCAAAAATCGCTCGACAGTGCCGGGCTGGCAGCCGGGCACGCCATGTCTGTTGATACCATGGAAGCGGATGCCCATGAGTTTTTCAACGCCAACGTGGCCTCCATCTCCAATGTAGCAACCAGCAGCCAAATGGTTGTGGACATAAGCGACGATCAGGAACTGATCACGCTATCAGCCACGGCTACCGTTGAGGCAACCTTCATGCGGCTGTTTGGTTTTGGTGAGATTACAGTAAGCGCCAGCACAGAGGTAAGCCGCGAAACCCGCGGTATGGAGCTGGTACTGGTGATGGACAATACCGGCTCAATGCGCTGGGATAACAAGATTGGCACCATGAAGGCCGCCGCCACCAACCTGATCAACATTGTTTATGGCGACGACGAAACCAACACCAACCTGTGGGCAGGTGTGGTGCCCTATATCACCCACGTAAATGTGGGCAACGCGCATGATGACTGGCTTTCCGAAGCCGGGAAAACGCGCGTGGACAATGAGTATTATGGCACCGAATGGAAAGGCTGCCTTGAAGCCCGCGCAGGCGGGGAAGATGAGACAGACACCCCCCCTGATGAAGCCCCCTTTGAGCCCTTCTATTGGGCCGATACAGACCCCTACTGGAAAAAGGATTGGCGCGGCAACTGGCAAAAGGTCGACAAGGATAACAACTGGATCAATGACAGCACCGGCGCAGTAACGATTGATGAAGTGAACGACAGCGGCGATGCCCTGGGGCCCAACCGGGGCTGCGCGAGCGAGATCACCCCGCTGGTGGCGGAAAAGACCAAACTGCTCGACGCTATTGATGTGATGGAGCCCTGGAGCTTTGGCGGCACGGCGGCCAACTACGGCCTTGTATGGGGCTGGCGGGTGATATCACCCCGTTGGCGCGGTTTCTGGACCGGCAGCCCGGCAACCCTGCCGCTTGATCACGACACACCTTATATGGACAAGGTGATCGTGATGCTGACCGACGGTGTGAATGAGCTGATCAGTCAAGACAGTCAGCTTGGTGGTTCCGACTATACCGCTTTTGGTCGCCTGCACGATTTTGGGTTCTCAAACATCTATGACGCGCGCGATGAGTTTGACGACCGCTTTGACCGCATCTGTCACAATATCAAGAATGACGGTATTCTGCTTTACACCATCACCTTCGGCTCAACACCGGACGAGAACACCCAGGATGCTTACGCGGCCTGCGCCTCGAACCCAGCGTTTTATTATCATGCGCCAACGGCAGATTCGCTCACTGAAGCGTTTGAGGAGATCGGGCGGCAGCTCTCCAACCTCAGGCTTTCTAAATGATGGTGCGGGCAGGCATACGGCTTTTACGCAAGGTTAAGGGGCGTGAAGATGGCGCGGCGGCTGTTGAAGCCGCACTCGGTCTACCGCTCCTATTGGCCATGATTGTGGGTGTGCTTGAGGTTACCAATATTTACTTCGTGGCCGCATCGCTTGAGAACTCTGTACTGCGAGCGTCACGCTTCGGCATCACCGGGTCTATTGACGAAGGCTCCACCCGCGAAGAGCAGGTGCGAGAGATTATCGCCGAACAAACCTTTGGCCGGGTTGATATGGATGCGGTGCAGATCGAGACGCTGGTGTATGAGCAGTTTGGCGATATTGGCGAACCAGAACCCTATACGGACCAGAACGAGAGCGGGTCTTACGAGTTTGGCGAGCCTTTCACGGATGTGAACGGTAACGGCCAGTGGGATGACGACATGGCAACCGCAGGCCTTGGGGAAGCCGGGGATATTGTGCTTTACCGCGTGAGCTACGCAGCCCCCAGCATGACAGGCCTGTTTGACTGGGCGACGCGCCAGGTAAACCTCTCGGCAACAGTGGCGGTGCGCAATGAGCCTTATTAAGTTTATCAAGCGCCTTGAACGCACGACGCGCAGATTGGCTGGAGACCAGCGCGGCTCTATCCTCACCGAGCTTGCGCTTTCGGCCCCCATCTATCTCGTTTTTTTTATTGGCACGGTGGAGGTGGGAAACTATCTGCTGATGACCTTGAAGCTGCAGCATACGGTGGTCTCGATCGCTGATCTTGTCACGCGGGATGAAACCATATCGGAAGATGTGATCGACGATATCTTTGAAGCCGTCCCGCAGATATTGACCCCTTTCCCCACCAACGAGCGCTCTGTCACCATTGTTTCCGCCATCAGCCAGACAGAGGATATTGTTGCGTCTGTCTTCTGGCAACGAAATGGCGGTGGCACGCTGTCCGCCGATAGCGAATTTGGTGCGGAAGGTGACCCGGTCACGCTACCGGACGGGCTTACGCTCCGGGATGATGAAACCATTCTGGCGACCGAAATATATTATGAGTATGAGCCACTCATCTTCGACTTTATCCCCGCGCGCACGATCAGGAAGGCATCTTTCTTCCGGCCGCGTATCGGCTCTTTGCAGGAAATGGAACCCTAAGGGCAGGAATAGAGCCCTACCAAGGTAGGTAATGGAGCCCTGAGGGCGACCATGGAACCCTGAAAGCAAGCAATGCAACCCTGGGGCACCCGCTCCGCCACACTTCTCGAGGCTGGACCGAGGCTATGCCTCAAATACCACTTCAAAGCCGCCACACCCACGCCGCACATTCACGCACAGTTTTGCCACACCCTCTTGCTCACCCCCTGAGACTCGGGCCCTTACGCCCCGGAGAATCACCCGTATTTTGGCTAAATTCGCAAAAGGAATCGGCTTTCATTGATGAAAAAGGCCGAAATTTTAAACATTTTCCGCTTTTTTCGGCGCGAAAAAATGCGTGTTATGCGCGATCCCCATGCCCGCATCTAGCCCAAAATCAGTTGAAAGTCGCTTTAATGAGGCCTGTACCGCACCTTGCCAGGCCCGAATCTCCTTGTGGATTCAAGGCGTTGAACACTGGTTAAAATTTGATGTAAATTTACCTGATATTTTACACTAAGTATTTGTAAATAAAAGGTTTTTCAGGTTCCTCGTTAACTTTTTATTTAGGGGTGTGGGCCTATAAGTAGGACATCCAATCTTGGCAGCTGGAGAAAACCAATGATGAAACTACTTACTAAATTCCGTCGTGATGAAGAAGGCGCTACCGCCATTGAATATGGTCTTATCGCCGCTCTGATCGCAATCGCACTGATTACAGCCCTCAACACTCTGGGCGATGATCTTTCCACGAAGTTCGAGGAAGTTGGCGACGCCGTTGATACTGCAGGCGATCCGGAAGCAGAGCCATCTTAATAGGCCTTAAAGGTCTATAAGCTGAAGCTTATCAAAAAGCCGTCGGGGGACGATTTTTCCGGCGGCTTTTTTACTGAAACGCAGGACCAGGTAATCCTAATTTCAGATCTCAGGCACAGAAAAATGCAGGCAGCATTCATAATTGAGACAGGCACTTATATCGCTCTTGCGGGCGCTCTTTTGACCGCAGCGATCAGCGATATACGCACCCGGCGGATCGCCAACTGGCTTTCGCTTTTTATTGTCGGCTTGTTTGTGGTGGCAGCCATAACAAGACTGGTGGCGGGTGTGGACGTTATGAGTGCACTTGTCTGGCCGCTTGCAACGGGGCTTTTTGTCTTCCTTGTCGGGCTTGGCGCTTTTGCCGCCGGGCTGATGGGAGGCGGTGATGTAAAGCTTCTGGCCGCTGTGGCACTGATGGCCGGGCCCTCTTTTGCCCTCCCGTTTGTGCTCTATACCGCGGTATTTGGCGGCCTGATTGCCGCAGTCATGCTGGTTTGGCAACGGTTTGAGAAAGAGCCGTCACCAAACCTGATGAAAGTCCCCTACGGGGCTGCCATCATGGCCGGTGGTCTTTGGGTCTGTATGCACAGGATTTCTGCGGTTTCTGCCTGAACTAAGACAGTTTTTTAACCCTTGTGCGCGTGACCCACACGCCTTGGGTAGGCAACTTGGAAGCCAGGAGGGGCAGCAATGAACCCCAGAAGTCTGATCCTTATCGTTCTCGCCGGTGTTGGCGTTATGGTGGTGGTTTTCCTCACCAGAAGCTACTTGGGCGGCATACAAAGTCAGCAAACCGCGCAGGTTGCACGGCAAGAGGTGGCTACAGCCAAAATCATGGTAGCGGCACGCAAGCTACCTGTTGGCACCATCATCAAGCCTGAGGATGTCAAATGGCAGCCCTGGCCTGAAGCTGGTGTGACGGAGGCTTATTATTCCTCTCGCAACACCAAGGAACAGAAAGCAGAGACCCCGAAAGGCCTCGCTGGCAAGGTGGTGCGCAGCCCCATCTCGGCTGGTGAACCCGTTACCCGTACAGCCCTTGTATCCCAGGGCGAGCGCGGCTTCCTTGCGGCTATCCTTACTCCCGGCATGCGGGCAACCACCATCAAGGTATCAGCCACCTCAGGCATAGGCGGTTTCATTTTCCCCGGTGACCGTGTCGATGTGATCCTGACCCACGCGGTCGAGGTATCCCGCACTGAGCGCTATAATATCTCTGAAACCGTGTTCCAGAACGTGCGGGTGCTGGGTGTTGACCAGCGCACAGCAGCCACCGGCGATCAGGTCCGTGTTGCAAAAACCGCAACCATCGAGGTCACGCCAAAAATGGCGGAAAAGGTCGCGATGCTGGAGAATATCGGCTCGCTTTCCCTCAGTCTCAGAAGCCTTGCGCACGGCGCAGACGGCCTGCCGGCGGACCCGGAAAGCCCTCCGGTTGACCGTACGCTTTCCCACACAATGGGCGATGAGATCAGCGAATTTATCCCGGCGATGGACGCCGAGAAGGGGGCAACGCTTCGGGTTGCACGCGGCAGCGTTAGTTCTGTTGTCACGCTCGGCCGCACCAAAGAGGAATCCGAGAAATGATCAGGCAACTCCCACACATGATGCACCGCGCGGCCATGGGCCTGACCCTGTGCTTCGGCCTTGGTGCGGCACTGGTGCCTGCAGGCGCGGATGCGCTCACCGATGTTGACGGTGCGAGCCTCATGGCGGCTACGGACAAGAACCTCGCTATCGAGGTGAGCAAGGGCACGCTTATCCGGCTTGATCGTCCTGCAAGCGAGATTTTCATCGCAAACCCCGAGGTTGCGGACGTTCAGGTCAAATCTGCGCGCATTGTCTATATCTTTGGCAAGGCACAGGGCGAAACCACCTTCTATGCGCTCGATAGCGAAGACAATACAATCTACAGCTCAACCGTCCAGGTAACACGGAATTTGACTGCGCTGCGCACGGCGTTCGACCGCATGCTGCCCGGTGTGCCCATCGAGGTTACCACGCTTGGTCGTCTTGTCGTATTGCAAGGCAACGTGGGTGGGCCCGATGAGGCCGCACTGGCAGAGCGGCTGGCCCATACCGTGCTTGGCACAGACCAGGTGATGAACAGCCTGAACGTGACCCAACCAACACAGGTGAACCTGCGTGTACGTATTGCAGAAGTTTCCCGCAGCGTGGTCAAGCAGCTTGGCTTCGCATGGGAAGGGCTATACGGCACAGGCGACGTAGGCTTTGGGTTGTTTCAGACCCGTAACGTTGCAGACATTATCCTCGACCCGGTTACGGAACTGCCCACCAAGGTCTTCAATCCGGCCGCAGATGCCTTCAGCCTTATGGGTAGCGTAGGCGGCGGCGGGCTTGACCTGAACTGGGCGATTGACGCGCTTGACCAGGAGGGTTTCCTGCGTGTGCTGGCGGAGCCGAACCTCACCGCGCTCACAGGCCAGACAGCCAATTTCCTCGCGGGTGGTGAGTTCCCCATTCCGGTCCCAAGCCGGGACGGCCTCGGCATCCAGTACCGCGAGTTTGGTGTGCAGCTTGAGTTTACCCCCACGGTGATGAACACAGGCCGCATTTCCATGCGGGTGCGCCCTGAGGTCAGTGATTTGTCATCCGCCGGAGCAATCCGCGTTGAAGGCATCAGCGTGCCATCCATCAGCACCCGCCGCGCGGAAACAACGGTTGAGCTGGGCTCCGGCCAATCCTTCGCGATCGCAGGGCTGTTGCAGAACAATGTGGTGGAAGATTCGGACAAATTCCCCGGCCTTGGCGACATTCCTATCCTTGGTGCGCTGTTCCGGTCCGAGAAGTTCCGCCGCGAGGAAACCGAACTTCTGATCGTTGTAACCCCTTATATCGTGCGCCCGGTGTCTGACCGCCAGCTTGTGCTGCCAACAGACAAATTTGTCGCCCCAACGGATATGGACCGGTTCCTCAATGGCCGCCGCTGGGTACCAACCGAGCCGGATGTGGCTTCCACCCTAGATAACGCCGACGGCGCTTCCCTGAAGAAGCGCGCTGGCTTCCAACTCGACTAAGGAAAGGCCCGAACGATGAAAAACCTTCATGCAAATTCTGTGGCCACTATGTTGAAGCCACTTGCCATCAGCCTCTCGCTTCTCACCACAACCGCGTGCATGCACGACAATGTGGTTGAGCCAACACTGGGCGAAACCGTGAACCGCAACGCTGTCACTATGGTGCGGCTCGACCACACCATCATGGCGGAAGATGACGGCACCGACACGCCTTCAAACGCAACATTCGCGGCCCTTGGGGCTTTCCTCGCCAGCGTTAACGCGGGCCACGGCGATATCATCATGCTGGATAGCGCAAGCTCTCCCAACCGCCGTGACGCGGTCGCTGCTTTCCTCAAAAAGCGCGGCCTTGTGTATGCAGGTGAAGCCCCTCTTGGTGCAGAACCGCAGCCCGGCACCATCAACCTCTATGTGGAACGCTATATCGTGACCCCGCCGGCCTGTGGCGGCTGGCCGAGCGAGGCCAGCAACAACACCCGCAACAATACCAGCAGCTATTTTGGCTGCGCGGTGACCTCGAACCTGGGCATGATGGTGGCCAACCCGCGTGATTTGATCGCGGGTGAAAATGGTGGCAACTCAACGGCCGCAGCGGTTGGCGCGCTCTATACGCCCACACCGCAGTCCACCGGGCCAACCATGACCCTCTCGATCGACGGCATGCCGCCTGTCACACAGCCCCTTCCCACGCCAGGCGCGCCTGTGCAAGGCAATAACTAGGGAGGCGTGAGAGATGGCATCCGCATCTGCAGTAAAGCTGGATCAGCGCGAGACATACGCCGCGTTCATCTGCGATGAGCTTTCATCCCAAATCCTGCACCCCGTCATTACTGAACGTGGTTGGGACCCGGACATGATTTTCTCTGGCGGCGTTGCCGGTGCGGTCCGTGCGCTCGGCGGCATGCCCTGCCCTGAGTTTCTGATTGTCGACCTGTCCGACAGCGAGGACCCTCGCGCAGACATGCAGTCGCTCGCCGACGTGTGTGAACCCGGCACGGTCGTGCTGGCGCTTGGCACGCTTAATGACGTAACACTCTACCGCGACCTGTTGCATGCGGGCGTGCATGACTATCTTGTCAAACCCCTCACCGCAGAAGTGCTTCACAGCGCTGTTGTGGCGGCGGAAAACGCGATCTTTGTTGAAGAAGAGGTTGAGGAGCAAGGCCCCAAGACAGACGCACGGCAGATTGTTTGCGTGGGCGTTCGAGGCGGTATTGGCGCCAGCACGCTGGTTGCCAACATGGCCTGGCTTTTTGCTGACCAAGGCAAGAAAACTGCGCTTCTGGACCTTGACCTGTTTTTCGGCACCTCTGCCATGCAGTTTGACCTTGAACCCGGTCGTGGACTTTCAGACGCGCTTGACAACCCCCGCAGGGTTGATGGCCTTTTCCTTGAGCGGGCCGTGGTAAAACCCCATGAGAAACTTTCCATCCTTGGCTGCGAAGCACCAATTGGCGGCATGAGCGACCCGGCAGACGGCGCGCTCGAACAGCTGGTGGATGCACTAGGTGAAAACTTCGACTGTGTTGTGGTGGATGTACCGCGCCAACTTATGGGCTCACACGTGGATGTGCTCAAGTCCGCCACGGATATCATCGTGGTGACAGACTTCTCCCTCACCTCTGCGCGAGACTGTATTCGCCTTCTGGCGCACATCAAACAGATCGCGCCCAGCGCTGACGTTTATGTCGCAGCCAACAAGGTCGGTATGGTCCCTAATGAGGTGGACGAGAAAGACTTTGAAAACTCCATCGAGCACGCTGTTGATGTGAAGGTTCCTTTTGATGTGAAAGCCATGATGGCGGCCACCCAAAAAGGCGTCGTCATTTGTGAGGAAGCCCCCAGAAGCAAGATTTCGGATGCTTACCTGACGCTGCTTCGCACCGTCACCTCGGATGACACCATCGGTGACAGTAAAAAATCATGGTTTGGTAAACTGTTGGGTAAGTAACGGCGGGATAGTATCAGGCACATGAAACCGACAGGCTTTGGAAAAAAACGGCAAGGACCACAACGGGCGGGCGGAAGCTTTGGCCGGGGCAGCACTGCTGCCGTTCCCAAGCCGCTTATAGGCGCCCCCCAGCAAGCTCTCTCCCCACGCCCGGCCAATGAACAATCAGCCCCCACCGATTTCATCGATCGTATCGCAGAAATTGGTGACGAGCGGCTCAAGGATCACTTCACTGCAGATGAGCTGCGCATGGCCACCAAAGGCGAAGTGGTCAAAAAAATCGGTTCCATGATCGTCGGCATTCTGGAAGAGGAAAACGGCACCCTCAGCCCGCAGGAACAGAAGGATCTTGAGACCTATCTGCTCAATGAAGCGGAAGAGAACATCGGCCCTATCGGCGACAGCTCGGCCTCGACACCGAAGAAGCAGGACGCCAACAAAAAGACGCTGTTTGAGGCTCGCGACCGTATTCAGGTCCTCCTGATGGAGCACATCGACCCCACGGCAGCGGCAGACCTGCCGCGCCCTGAACTGGCCGACCAGGTTGGTGAAGTGGTGGGTGAACTCTTGGTTCAGGAAAAGATCAACCTGAACCTCACGGAACAACGTGACCTTGTGTCCCTGCTCCTTGACGACATGCTGGGCCTTGGCCCGCTTGAGCCCTTGCTGGCGGACGACACCATCTCAGACATCATGGTCAACGGCCCCAACCAGGTTTATGTGGAGCAAAAAGGCCGCATCAGCCTGACGGACGTACACTTCCGTGACAATCAGCATTTGATGAACGTGGCGCAGCGTATCGTGACCGCCGTGGGGCGGCGCGTGGATGAAAGCTCGCCCATCTGTGACGCACGCCTTGCAGACGGTAGCCGCGTGAACGTTATTGCACCGCCGCTGGCCATTGATGGTGCGTCTATCTCCATACGGAAGTTCACCAAAGACAAGATCACCCTCGACAAGATGCTCGAGTTTGGCTCCATCACACCGCCTCTCGCGAAGTTATTGAAAATTGCAGGCGCCTGCCGTCTCAATATCCTTATCTCAGGCGGTACAGGGTCCGGTAAAACCACGATGCTGAACGCACTTTCCCGCATGATTGACAAGGGCGAACGCGTTGTCACCATCGAGGATGCGGCTGAGCTGCAACTGCAGCAGCCCCATGTGGTGCGCCTCGAGACCCGCCCCGCAAACCTTGAGGGCGGCGGCGAGGTTACCATGCGTGACTTGGTGAAAAACGCCCTTCGTATGCGGCCAGACCGTATCATCCTCGGTGAGATCAGGGGCGGTGAAGCAATTGACATGCTGCAAGCCATGAACACGGGCCACGACGGCTCCATGGGCACCATCCACGCCAACAGGCCGCGTGAGGCGCTGACCCGGCTGGAGAATATGGTCAACATGGCGGGGCTGCATTTGCCCGCCAAAGCTATCCGTGAGCAGGTATCAGCGTCTCTTGACCTGATTGTGCAGGTACAGCGCATGCGCGACGGTGGCCGCCGCACCACCCATGTCACCGAGGTTGTAGGCATGGAAGGCGACGTGATCACCACGCAGGACCTGTTCAAATTTGAATTTACCGGCGAGGATGAAAGCGGCCGTCTGGTTGGCAGCTTCAACTCAACAGGCGTGAGGCCACACTTCCTCACCAAGGCAGAATATTTCGGGCTGGAACGCGCGCTGATGGAGGCCATGAATGGGTGATACAAACCTTGACATCATCCTTCTCGCGGGCGGCGGTGCCGTGTTTGTTTTGCTGATCGTGATGATCGTTCTTTCAAACACCCTAAGCAAGGGCCGCAAGGAAACCCGCGCCAAGCTTGAGCGTTTCAAAGCCCGCTTTGACCAGAAAACTATCCTGAAGGGCGAAGGCAGCCGGTCGATCCGGGTCAATCAGGAACAAACCGGGCTTGCCGGTATGCTCTCGGACCTGCTGCCCCGACGTGACCAGATCAAAAACCGCCTTGGACAGGCTGGCCTCGCGATGGAACTGTCGCGCTACGCCACCATTTGCCTCGGGCTCGCGGCCTTCTCGGCGCTCACGCTTTTCCTTGCAGGTTTCGGGGTGATGCTCGCGCTGGCCATTGGTGTTATCGCAGGCATTGGCCTGCCGCATGTGTGGGTTTCAAACCGTATGGCCGCCCGCAAGGACAAGTTTACCAAACAGTTCCCGGAAGCGATGGACCTGATGGTGCGTGGCCTCAAATCAGGCCTGCCGGTGAACGAATGCATCGCCAACGTGGCAACGGAACTGCCGGAACCCACGGGCGTTGAGTTCCGCAAGATCACAGACGCCATGCGCCTCGGCAAACAGCTTGAGGAAGCACTTTGGGAAACCGCAGACCGGCTGGACACCGCAGACTTCAAGTTTTTTGTGATCTCGCTCGTGGTGCAGCGGGAAACCGGCGGTAACCTGGGCGAGACCCTTGGCAACCTCTCCAACATCCTGCGCCAGCGGCAGGCCATGAAATTGAAGGTGAAAGCCATGTCGTCCGAAGCCAAGGCAAGCGCCTGGATTGTCGGCCTTCTGCCGTTCATCATGCTCGGCGCCATCATGACGATGAACTATGATTACGGCATCATCCTCTTTACCAACCCAAAGGCGATCATGGCGGGTATTGGCGCGCTCATATGGATGTCACTGGGCATTTTCATCATGTCCCGCATGATCAAGTTTGAGGTATAGCCATGAATGAGATTGAAAATATCATCGGCATACCGATCATCGACCTTATCTCCTTCGCGGCGGGTGCTGTTGCCCTTCTTGTGATGGTGGCGGTTTACCAGACCGCGCTGGTGCGTGACCCCATGAAGGGCCGGGTGAAATCGCTGCAGGACCGGCGTGATTCCCTCAAAGCCGGGCTGATGACCACCTCCAAGCGGCGCTCACCCGTGCGCAAGGTGGACGGTGTTAACGGCATGCGGGCGCTGGCAGACAAGCTGCAACTCCTGCAGAAGGAACAAACCGCCAAAGTATCCGCAAGCCTGTTGCAGGCCGGGTACAGGTCGTCAGATGCCGTGGTGATCTATCAGGTCGCGCGGCTCACCCTGCCGCTGCTGGTGGGCCTGATCGCGGTGATACTCTTCTATGGGTTCAGATACATGCCCACGCATGAGCAGATGTATCCTGTCTATTCGGTTGTTGCGGTCTTCCTCGGCCTGAAGCTGCCAGATATTTACATCACCAATGTGAAACAAAAACGCACAGACCTGATCCGTAAATCGCTACCTGACGCGCTTGACCTTCTGGTTGTGTGCGCTGAAGCAGGCCTGACGCTTGATAGTGCATTGGGTAGGGTCGCAAAGGAACTGGGCCGGGCGTCGCCCGAGCTGGCAGACGAGTTCTCGCTTGCCGCCATCGAGCTTGGTTTCCTGCCAGAGCGGCGCCAGGCGCTTATCAATCTCTCAGACCGGGTGGACCTGCCCGCGCTCAGGGGCGTGGTTACGACGCTTATTCAAAGCGAACGCTACGGTACACCGCTTGCTTCTTCGCTCCGGGTTTTGTCCGCCGAATTCAGGAACGAACGGCTGATGAAAGCTGAAGAAAAAGCCGCGCGACTTCCTGCCACACTGACAGTACCGCTTATCCTCTTTATCTTGCCCACGCTCTTTGTTGTCTTGATCGGACCAGCCGCTTGTAAAGTAGCGGACGACTTCATCGGCAAGTAGCGGACGCTTTCATCGGCAAAAACTGAGCCTTTTGTCATTAAAGCGTCGCGAATCACCTACGACGTGTGTGACCACTGACGGTTTTTTACAGTAAAAGGTTCTATAACCGACGCCCCAAATTCATGCTTTTTATTGCACTGCAACGGGATTTTTTGGCTGTTTTTCAGGTGTTTGGCGGAATGTGATCAGACAAGCATTGACCAGAAGGCCGTTATTTGGTTTCTTAGTCAGGCGAGAGGGCACGACTCGTTCGTGCTCACTCCTATTGCGGTGTGCGTGACTGCCGCCGCACTATCCTCGCTGTCGTGACTCGGGCCGGGTATTTACCCGGCCATTTTTTTGCCTGCTGCTCACCTCAGCCCCATCACCAGATTTACCGATAGCCTGCACCGAGAACGCCATATATAGCGGTACGGAACGCGTAAACTCTATGGGACAATACAAACAGAAAGCGGCCCGAAAGAGCGCGAAAATCTCGCACCTTTGAGGCCGCTTGTATCAGACCGCCCAATTGTGACGAGAATCGGGCAGCGGGCTGATTTTTGGTCGAAGGCTTTGCGAACGCCACAATCCCTTCTGAATTTGCATCGCGGTGACCAGCCCGGATAGATATCCCTTGGGCATTCCAATGAGGCACATGACCTCAAAGGGGATCGGGTTGCCGGTTTGGTCACCGCGAACCGCGCAAAGGGGGACCAATGCACGATCGTTACAGGCCGAAGCACAGGGCAATGCCTTGGGGGAGGAAGCATTGCCGGTGAATTCCTGTTGAATGACTATCGCCGAATGATTACCATCGATCCAACAAATAGAAGTGAATTCTGTGATCGGGATTATCGATGAGCTTTCCACCTACCCTCAAACAGTTGCGTTACCTTGTTGCGCTGCACCGCACTAACCATTTTGGCAAAGCGGCAGACGCCAGCCATGTAACACAATCAACCCTGTCTGCCGGGCTGCAGGAACTTGAAAGCCTTCTCGGCACTCAGCTTGTGGAACGCACCAAACGGAGCGTTATGTTCACCGCCCTCGGGGAAGAGGTCGTGCGCCGTGCGCAGGTTATCCTCAATGACGTTGATGACCTGACCGACATGGCGTCCGCCGCGAAGGACCCTTTGAAGGGCATCGTGCGCCTTGGCATTATCCCCACTATTGCACCGTTCCTGTTGCCCAGGATCATGCCTGCCATTCATGAAAGGCTGCCTGACCTGGAACTGCATTTGCGCGAAGACAAGTCAGCCGAGCTTTGTGAGCTTGTGCGCTCCGGCGAGTTGGACCTTGTGCTGTTTGCACTTCCCTATGCCTGCGGTGATGTGGCGGAGATGCCGCTGTTTCATGACCCCTTCATGGTGGCCTACCCGCACGGGCAAGCACCGGGTGAACGCATCAACACCACCGACCTGGACGAGAGCCGCCTGATGCTGCTTGAGGAAGGACATTGCCTGAGGGACCACGCGCTAGAGGCCTGCCAGCTGGTAGGCCGCGGCGCACGGCGGGAGATGGCAGGCACAAGCCTTGGCACCATCATTCAAATGGTTGCGGCAGGCCACGGTATCACCCTGTTGCCGGGCATGGCGGTAGAGGCGGGGCTCGCCGACAAGGCGCGGGTTGATATCGTCAGCTTCAAAGACATGATCCCCACCCGCACCATCGGGCTGATATGGCGCAAAACCAACCCCCGCGCTGCAACGTTTGAAACGCTCGGCAACGTCATCAAAGACGTCATGCACCATCACGGGTAGGAGGGAATACCATGCGCGCACTCATCATCATGCTCAGTATCTTGGATGGCCTGCCCAATAGGTGTTCAAGCGGCTGATGACAGTGAAGATCGGGCTGCCATAGAGGCGCAGGCTGCAGCCTTCTCCCGCGCATATGTTTCGGGCGAGACCGACACGCTGATGGCCATATATGCGCCGGATGCCAGCATAGTGCCCACTAACCGCCCCATCCTTAAAGGCGAGGAAAAGATACGCCAATACTGGACCCCACGTGACGGGGCTAAATGGCATCCAGTCAGGCATGAGATCACGTCAGAGGAGCTCACTGTCCATGGCGATGTGGCAACAGATATCGGCTATTTCGAAGGCGCCTCAGCCAATGATGACGGTGAAGAACGCGCATTCCGGGGCGCTTATCTTATCACATGGCGCAAGATAGCCGGTGTCTGGCGTATCCAGCACGATATATGGAACAGCCTGAAGGTGCCAGCGGGCGACTGACACCTTTGTCTAAAACCCACAAAGAACCTGCTACTGCGTTGAGGAACGCCCCACAAGCCGCCAGAAGGACAATACCTCATCCACCCGCTTGCCGGAGAAATACTCCTCCCGCACGATAAGGTCGTCATGCCAATAAGCGACGTGCACCCCGTTGATATAGCCCTCGCCATACTCGGGATGCTCATACCGGCTTTTGTTGTGAAAGACCGCAATACGGCGGCCAATATCGGCGTGCACCAGCTCAATTTTCCCCACAAAGCTGCTACAGGTATTCAGGAATGAAGCTTGCCGCTGGCGGGCCTCCTCCCGACTTTCGGCGAACAGATATTCATTTTCAAAAAAACGGGCATCGTCCCGATAAAACTGATCAAATGTCTTTAAAAACTCGCCAGCTTCCAGCATAGCCAGCATCTCATGGATGCGGGCGCGTATGTTGCCGCCTGTCATTTCTCTCCCCACGTGCGGTTTGCCGGATGCCCTAGCCCCTAAGCTCCAGCAAGGTGCACAATTTGCACCCCCCGTTTATGGGACAAAGAATGTGCTGCCCTCCCTCATGTTTTTGGAAAAGAAAACCCGCCACCGGTGTGACTTAGGAGGACACATACCGGCAGCGGGTGAACGGCCCCATAAGGGGCCAGCGAGGAACTTTTAAGGAAACACTCAATAAAGAGAAGATGGCACCACCGGACTGATAGCGCCAATTGAATTATATGCTGACATTAATCGATCAGATGAATTTATCTAAGCGGTAGTTAATCGGTACAGCCATTCCGCCACGTCCGCGTTTCGGTGGTCGGAAAAATAGCTGTCTTCGCTTACGGCTTTAAAACCGTTCTTCTCCAGCACACGGATCGATGCCGGGTGGTCTTTTGCCACCCGCGCATAAAGGTGGCGCGGGCAGGTGGCTTGATGCGACACCTTCAAGCGTTCAACCCATAATGCGAGCGCACGGCTGGCAATGCCCTTGCCCCAGAAAGCCCGGCCAAGCCAATAGCTGACCTCAAGCTTGCCCTCGCGTTCAAACGCCGCCACATAACCAGCGGCCGCGCCCTCGAACAATATCACCTGAAAAAAGGCGCCTTTGGTGATGTAGCCCTCGATGCGGGCCTGCATATCCGCAGCCGTTTTATCACGTGTGCCCCCGCCTGCCAGACAGAAGGCTTCTTCGTCATCCACAAAAGTGACCAGCGTTTCAAAATCTTCCGCGCGGTGTGGCCGCAGGCGCACATCGTCTCGGTAAATGGCCATATAGAGCGGCATTTCGCCGCCGCGGCCCATAGACTTGCCCACACCTTCACCGTTGGGCACAAACCCGGCCTTCTCAAGCACACGGCCAGAGGCTGGGTTATCCTGCGCGTAGCCTGCACGGATAGGGCCTGTGATGCCATGCTCACGCACCAGGTCTACTGCGAACCGGGCAGCGATCGTGGCAAGACCGCGACCACGATGGGCTTTGCCAATGGCGTAGCCAATCTCAACCTTACCGTCCGAGAAGAAATAGCTCACGTCCCCCACCAGCACGCCGTCCTCAAACAAGCCGCGCTGCGCGAGTGTGCCCTCCGCCTCCTGCACCCGGCGTTTAAGGACACGTTCTTTCGCCCACTCAAATGTTACCGGATGCGGCACCGTGCCAGCCATCACCGCAATGCTTTCATCGTTCATCAGCTCAAAATAGGCCTGCAGGTCGTCATCGGATATTGGTTTTATCTCCAGCGTCATCGCTCTGCTCACAAAGAATTTTGCCCATACTCAATTGTGTGGAACTATTTCAGCGTTTGGCGGCGAAGGCAACGCTCGCGACGAGTGATCCTTGGGAGGGGCATAATGACGAGACTTCTGGAAGGCAAGCGGCTGTTTATACCGGTTGCGCTCATACTTTTTGGTTTTGTTTACAGCCAGATCACAGCGGCAGGCAGCTATGTTGGCGCATTGCCGTTTGTTATGTCCCCCACAGCAGATATGGCTTTTGTGCTGTTCTTTTTTGCCTTTACCGCATCGTCGCTCGCGCGGCTTGCGCCGGGCCCGGGGCCAAAGTTCCTCATGCGCAACCGCCGCTATATCGGGCTTTCCTTCGCACTGGTGCACGGTGTACATGGGGTGCTGGTTCTATCAAACCTTGCGCTAACACCAGAAAGTCGCGGCATACCTGAGCTGATGGTGGGCGGCCTCGCATATCTGTTTCTTAGCCTTATGGCGCTTACCTCCAACAATGCATCTGTGCGCAAACTGGGCGCAAAACGCTGGAAACGCCTGCATAAGGTGGGCAGCTATTATATCTGGCTCATTTTCCTTGCCACCAGCCTTGGCCGATTGGTGAAAGACGGGCCAGAGCCCGCGCGGCTGTGGATACCTATCCTGTGCCTCATAGCGCTCAGCCTCCGCATTATTGCGCACCGGCGCGGTAAAAAGCGAAAAGCGGCATGAACACGACCGAGAACACCACCGTTCACCAGATCGCGCCGCTAGACCTCGCGCTCGCAGCACTTCCGGTACTGGTCGTGATTGTCATTCTGCACCTGTGGTCGCGTGACGCCCGCGAAACGCTGTACGGCTTCGCTCGCATGCTGCTGCAGCTCACGCTGATCGGCTATGTGCTGGTTTATATTTTTGAGGCGAAACATGCGGCTGTGATTATTGCCGTGCTGGCAGTGATGATGCTGGTGGCAAGCTGGATTGCGCTCAGGACCACCCGCCTGCCCCGGCGCACATTATACCCGCTTGCGCTTGCGGCTGTTCTGGTTGGGGGTGGCAGTGTGCTTTTGCTTATAACCCAGGGTGTGCTTAGTCTCAGCCCGTGGTATGCGCCGCGTTATATCATCCCGCTCGCGGGTATGATATTCGCAGCATCCATGAACAGCATCAGTTTGGCGGCTGAGCGGTTTGAAGCGGAAGCCATGCGCGGGGAACCATACGCCAGAGCGCGCAGCATCGCACTCAAGGCTGCGCTTATCCCGCTCACCAATTCGCTGTTTGCTGTGGGGCTCGTGTCCCTGCCCGGCATGATGACAGGGCAGATCCTCTCAGGCGTTTCACCCATGATCGCCGCGCGATACCAGATTATGGTGATGTGCATGATGTTCGCCGCCGCCGGGCTCGCCGCCAGCCTGTTTCTGCTGCTGGTTAAACCGCGCTTCGATGATATCAAAAAGGCCGGAGAATAACCCGGCCTTTCCCAACTACTGCCCTGAGGCTACCACCTCCATCAAGCCCTGGCGCATCATCTTGAAGTGAGCCTGATCAAGCACCGCGCCCGATAGTGTGCGGCCACTTGACGGCACATAAAGCACAACAGTGCCCCAGAAGCCGGAATGCTCATAATAGGTCACGCCCTTCTCTTCCTTGACGAAAATACCGAGGCGGTAAGGGCTATCAGCGGGCAAACCCTCGTTCGACAGCATAAGGTTCAGGGTTTCTGGTTTCCTGAAAACCTTTCCGCTGAACAGAGCCTGGAAAAACCGCGCCATATCCCGCGTGGAAGACACCAGCCCGCCGCCGCCATAATGATCAAGCGTGGCGCTCCAGCCGTAAGTGTCCATGCCGTCCAGCATCTGATGTGCGCGGCGTTTGGCGGCATCCTCGTTTTCTTCCGCCAGCTCCCAGTAGGTGTCTGGCATGCCAATCTGGTCAAGACCAAGCTGCAAGCGCACTGCGGCAGCAAGCGGTTTGCCCGTCAGTTTCTCAATGATATGCCCGAGCAGGATATAACCAGTGTCAGAATATGAGAATTTCTCCCCCGGTGCGCCTTTGGGCTCAGACCAGTCGACCGCGCCCCTTAGCGCCTGCTCACGGGTCCAGACATGGCTTGGGTCCTTGATAATGATATCAAAGAAGGTTTTGGTCTGCGCATGGTCGGTTAGCCCACCCGTATGGGACATCAGGTGTTTGACCGTGATCGCGTCAACGTCATAACCGTCTTCACGCAGGATATCGGTAAAGGCCTTATCCACATAGGTCGTCATGGGCTTCATGAGATCAAGCTTGCCGTCTTCAACAAGCCTGAGCGCTGTGGCGGCGACAAATGTTTTGGTCACGCTGGCTATGCGAAGTGGTGTGGTCTCTGTCAGATTTCCTCGGCTGAGGGCAACCTCACCACCGTCCGGCCCAAGCTCGTAAAGTGAGATGGCAACCCCTTCCAGCTCCGCCTTGAGAGGCGCCGGCAGGGCTTGCCATGCCTCTGGGCTCGCAAAAAGGGGAAGGGATAAAAATAAACTCGCAACAAGGCTTACGGCAATCGAACGCATTGCTCTTTCTCCTCAAATCGCTGCCTGATACTAAAAAGCCGGGGCGATAACCCCGGCTTTTATAACTAACTCACTGCTTACTTTACGTAAGCGGGAGAGCGCGGCAGGTCCATATACCGGTCCCGAAGCTTGGTCTGGCGGCTCACCATAGGCACTTCTTCACCGCGGATGAACACGGCGTCAGCCGTTGTCATCAGCTCAAGCGGGTCACCGGTCCACACAACAACGTCTGCGTCCTTCCCGGCTTCAAGCGTGCCGTAGCTGTCTGCTACACCGAAGATATCCGCCGCGTTAACGGTCAGCGCATCCATGGCATCTTCCCATGACATGCCCATCGCCACAGCATTGCCCGCAGACTGCGCAACAAGGCGTGTGTTGTGGGTATCAGGAGCGAGGAAAGCAACCTTCACACCCGCCGCCGCGAGCCGGCCAGCGGCCGCACCGGTTTGACCAAGGGTGTCAAAGTCCTCAGGCAGATTGCGTATCGGGTCGATCACCACGGGGATTTTTGCCGCAGCAAGTTCTTCCGCAACCATCCAGGCTTCACCACCCGCGGTGATGACAACTTCAATGCCGAAACGTTCCTTGAGCTTGATCACATTCAGGATGTCAGCTTTACGCTCAACTTCGACAAGAAGCGGTATTTCGCCCGCAAAAAGCCGGTCAAGGGCCGCTTTGGCGCTATCGTACTTTGGCTTTTTGTCTTTCTTGTCGTCATCCTTCTTGTCACCTTCGTCATCGCCGTTCGGGCGAGATTCTTCAAGCTTGGTGATCACGCTGTCCCAAAGGGCTGCCCGGCTACCGCCGTTTGAACTGGCTGCCCCTTCGTCCATATCGATGCTCAGCACAGCATGCTCGCGCACGATCATGTCGTCACCAGCCAGCGCGATAACCGCACTTTGGCCGCGCCACATGTCCTTGCTGGCACTGAAACCCGTCACCGCTCGGGTTACACCTTCGATCCGGGTGTTCGGGATGATGGTGGTGTCCGGGTTGAAAGCGTATGACACTTCAAGGCCGATACCGTTTTTGGCGTCGCTCGCGCGGGCGTCATTGATATTGCCGGAAAGGCCAACATCCATGAGGCCCAGGTTGGTGCCCGCAGCCATGAGGCCTACCGTGACCCACTTGCCGCTTGCATCCACGCTGCGGTAACCCGCTGGCACTTCACCGCCTGCTGTCACAGACTGGATCTTGCCGTCGTGGATCAGCACGGTGGCGTTTTCCACCTTGCCCTTACCGCCGTTTGTAAACGCGATACCACCGGTGATGGCGATATCTTCCGCACTTGCACTTGCCGCTGAAATCGCGAGAAGCGAAGCACCCATCAATGTTTTCATGATGCTCATTTCACGTCTCCTTCACCAGGCTGGCCAAGCTCGAAATCCATAACCGGCTGGCGGCTTGGATCATTGCGGTCAAAGGTTACCGCACCGTCCACAAAGGTCATGTCTGCCTTGGTGTAAACGCTGAACGGGTCACCCGACCACAGTACGATGTCTGCGTCCTTACCGGGCTCGATCGTACCTACCTTGTCAGCAATACCAAGCGATTTGGCCGGGTTAAGCGACAGCCACTGCCACGCTTCTTCCTTGGAGATATCCACCCCAACCTTGCGGCCATCGGCAAGCGCC
The DNA here is from genome assembly GCF_965216265.1 of Kordiimonas sp. Taxonomy (GTDB): domain Bacteria; phylum Pseudomonadota; class Alphaproteobacteria; order Sphingomonadales; family Kordiimonadaceae; genus Kordiimonas. The sequence continues at coordinate 2,793,203 of NZ_OZ244153.1, read as the reverse complement.
TTGGCAGCTTCCTGGTTCAGGCGCTGGATGCCCCTGCTGTCGTCCGAGTGTACGATGGCGCAAGCACCTGCCTTGTGCACAAACGGGATGTTTTCACGGATGCCGTCATAAGCTTCCATCTTAAAGCCATACCAATCGGCCCACATGGCGCTACACACGTTGTTTTCAGCCAGCTTGTCAGCAATTTTATAGCTATCAACAGCGTGCTGGAACGATGTGATCTGATAACCAAACTCTTTCATCACATCCATCATGGTGCCCATGTCATCCGCACGGTAGCAGTGCATATGAACGAGGATTTCGCCGCTTAGCACACCGGCGAGTGTTTCAAGGTTCAAATCACGTGCTGGCGGGTTAACGTCCTTGCCAGCTTTATAGTCACGCTCATACTTGTCCCAGCTGCGCTGGTAAGCTTGTGCATCTGCCCATGCCTGGCGATAGCCAGCCACGTTACCCATGCGGGTGTGTGGGCGATACTCAATGCTATTGTTACCGCTGCCATAAACACGTTTCGGGTTTTCACCACACGCCATTTTCATGCCGTAGGGCGCGCCGGGGAATTTCATATCCTGCGCAACACGGCCCGGTACGTTTTTGAGCGTTACCGAACGGCCACCCACAAGGTTCGCAGAACCCGGCAGCAGTTGAAGTGACGTGATGCCGCCAGCTGCCGCGCGAATGAAGCCAGGATCCTGTGGCCAGTTTGAATGCTCAACCCACACATCAGCCGTAACAGGCTCACCCACTTCGTTGCCGTCAGAGTGCGAGCTTACGCCCGGGCTTGGGTATACGCCCAAGTGGCTGTGCACATCGATGATGCCGGGTGTTACCCAGCGGCCGTTTGCGTCAATCACGGTCGCGCCAGCTGGTGCCTGAAGGTCTGCGCCAACAGCCATGATCTTGCCGCCTTCAACCAGCACGGAGCCGCCGTCGATCCGGCCACCCTTACCGTCAAGCACGGTTGCGTTGGTGATGAAAGTTACGCCGCTTTCAAGCGGGGTATAGGTGGATGGGAACGGGTCTTTGTTAATGCTAACAAATTCTCCCTGCTCCTCTCCTCCGGGCTGGCAAGCTGCAAGCGAAAGCCCCATCGCTGCTGCCACAAGCCCACGACGGACCAATGTGGTCCGCGAGCGTGTTGTCCTCATGTTTATTCTCCCTTTTTTCACCTTTTTCGGTGAATTGCCGCGCGAGCCTAGCAGCGCGGTTTTGACGAGTCACCAAAAAGGATATTCACAACTATGTGCTGCGATGAAGCGTTCCATAACTGCGGCGAGTTGAGCCATAATTTCGCTTTTCTCCCTGCCTATACGGTCTATCATGGACGGATAGCGCCGCGCGGAGCTGATGCACGACGGGCCAGGCACAACGGGAAGGACACCCTGATGACCAGATGGAAACAAACTATTGGACTACTGTTTGGTGTGTTTTGCCTGACTGCAACGGCGACCGCGCAACCCGCAGAGCTTCCAACGCCTGACCAGCTTTTTGACGCCGCTGACGAGCATCACGGCTGGGACAAGCTCAAAGCCGGGATCACCACTGTTGAAGCTCAGGCCAATGTGCGCACCGGCGACAGCTCCTATAAAACCCTCGTGCGTGGCCGGGCGACAGACACGGGCCTTGGGGACGCCACCTTCCAGATGATACGCGAGGACGGCACCGCCACATACGGCGAGACAGACGGGGCAATCTGGTATGAAGGCAAAGATGGTAACCGCCGGGATCTTGCGCCCAATATGATAGAATATGTGCGCGGGCATCAATTCCATCGCCGGGCGCTTTTCCCCCGGCTTGAGCTGGAAACCATGAACAACAACGTGGACGAGGTTGAATTTAACGGCATACACGCGTTCAGGGTCAGCGGTACAACACATTCAGGGGCGGCGCTGGCTTATTTCTTTGATGAGCGCAATAGCGCGATGCTCGGCTATCACCTTACGGTACAGGAGCCGGACGGCCCCCGCCCCATGGTTTTTGTCTTGAAGGATTGGCGCACGTCGGCAGGTCAGTCGCTGTTCTGGCAGCTTGAGGTAAACAATCGCGGCACGCTTTACACATATACGTTCAATAAAATCCTGCTGCTGCCTTGAGGGGCTGAGTGGATTGGGCCATAAGGCGGAGTAGTTTCTCCTTCAACACCAGCCGCGTGCCGCCCCCTTCAGGATGAAATTCCACCGAGATGAGGGATCTGGCGGCATGACCATCAGGCTCCCGGCTTTCGCATTCAAAAACGATGGATTGATCGGGGATAATGGCTCGGTAAAAAATATCATAGGTCGCGGTCCCTGCCTTGGAGCGCGAGATAAACCGCTCCCGCCCGCCAACACGAAAGTCCTCTGCTTTCATATCCGCGTCCACCCCCCTGAGCGCCCCAAACCACTGGGCTTTGGCCTCCGGATCCGACCACGCACGGTAAACGAGCGTAGGCGGCGCGCTGAAAACGCGCTCCATCGTATACGTCATTGTGCGCGGGAAATATGTCATCCCCCCTCCTTCCTATCGCTCAACCGTTACCGGTAAAGGGTATCAAGGCCCCCAACCGAAACACTGGCGGAGGGCCCTGTGGGAGACCTGTTTGGGAGATCAGTCCGCAGCACCTTCACAGTTGACCATCCAGGGAACGCCGAATTTATCGTTAAACATGCCAAAACCCTTTGCCCAGTCTGTAGGGCCAAACGGCATTTTGACGGTGCCGCCTTCAGACAGGCGGTCAAACACGGCCTTACCTTCAACTGGGTCAGAGATTTGAAGCGAACAAGCTGTGCCCGCAGGTGCCTCATAGAAACCAGGCGGGCTGTCAGATGCCATAAGGACCGCGTCCCCAAAGGCAAGGCTCACATGCGCAATGAGGTCGGCGCACTCTGCCATCGATGCCGGATCAACACAGCCTTCAGGGGCATCGGGATTTTCGTCTGCTGGCATGTCGCCATAGGTAATCATCAGGGTGATCTCACCCCCAAGGCACTTATGATAAAACTCGAACGCCTCACGGCAATTGCCATCAAAATTCAGGTATGGGTGCAGTTGCATTTAAATCCTCTTCTTCTTCGCATTGTCGCAAGCTCGAGCGTTCGTCCGCCAATCACTCACTACATCAAAAATCAGCCAATTATGTTGATATCAACATATTGACTTTTGCGTTGATATCAACATACTCAATCCATGTCAAAGAAAGATTTATTGCCGTTTGAAGTCACGCTCCATGTCCGGGATCACTGCCTGTGCATGCACCTGCAACGTGCTGCTCGAGCAACTGCACGGTTGTTCGATGACGCGTTGCGCCCCCATGGGCTGACAAGCGGGCAGTTCTCGCTTCTCATGTCACTTAACCGGCCTGAACCGCCCACCGTTGGCTCGGTCGCCAACCTGCTGGCGATGGACCGCACCACATTAACCGCAAACATCAAACCGCTCGCGCGGCGCGAATTGATGGAAGTGGCGGTCGACGAAGCCGACCGGCGCAGCAGGCGGCTTAAGCTGACGGAAGCAGGGCGCAAGCTACTGGCTGACGCATTTCCGATATGGAAAAAAACCCACGAGGAGGTTGACGCCAGACTGGCACCAAGCGATGCCGGACACTTACGTGCCGACCTCATCAGGCTGGCGTGAGAACTCATTTCCTGCTGGCGTACGCTGCATCATCACGATAACTTAGACAGATACGGCCCCTTCTTTCATGTGGTACTGCATGCGGAAAAGCTTTTTTGTATTCATCGCGGTGTTGCTTTCCAGCCTGCCCGCCTGGGCAGGTTGCAGCAAAACGCTGAGCTTTGGCATGCTTGAGTATCCACCCTATTTCACGTGGGACGAGGCGGGCCATGTTTCGGGCCTCGACGCCAGCATCCTGGAGACCGTGATGAAGGTCGCGGGCTGCGATTATAACCTGCACAAAGTTCCGTTCAAACGAGGGCTGAGGGATGTAAAACTGGGCCATATGGACGGCATGCCAGGTGTTTCAAAAACCGCCGAGCGAGACGAAAGCGCATATTTCACTGTGCCTACCCGGCGAGAGATTATCGGCCTTTTTGCCCGCAAAAATGATGAAGCGGCCAGCCGCTTGACCAGCTTTGAGGATATTGTTACCGGCGATCAGAAGGTGGGGGTTGTGCTGGGGGGCTGGTATGGTGATGCCTTCACTGATGCCATGAATACACCAGCATTTCGCAAGCGCGTGCAAACCAGTGAGAACTTCCTCACCCTGTTGCGCTGGCTTGAGGCAGGCCTTGTTGATGTCGCAATCATTGATCTTCTGAGCGGTTACCACCTGAGCCAACTGCATGGCCTCGATAAAAACATCAAGGCGCTAACCATCACCGTGCATGAAAACGACCTGTATTTCATGCTTGGCAAAACCACGGTAACTGAGACCGATATTCTGGAGATCAACAAAGCGATCCAAAGCTTCAAAGCCAGCCCGGCTTATCCGGAACTTCTCGGTGCCTACGCGCCACCCTACCTTGCAGACTTTCTACTTAGTCGCTGATATGATTGAATTTTCCGTTTTGTAGCGCCCAAAACTGTGGCACACTGAACCCTTGAATGAGGTGAACAAGTGGCACGGTGGCACGGTAAAACGATCAGAGCCCTATCCTTCATGACTGCCTCAATCTTTGGCAGCCTCACCTGCAGCGCAAGCCCCGCCGATGCCGCCTGTGAGCGTGAGCTGAACGTGGTCTATTTCAACTCTGCCCCCTATCACCATAGAAACGGTGACGGTCAAGTGGTCGGTCTCGACACCGACATCCTTGAACAAGTGCTGCGCAAAGCAGGCTGCACTTGGCGCTACACGGAAATGCCGCTCAAACGGTCGCTGTCGGCCCTTAGGTCAGGGCTGGTAGATATCGCAATGGGCGCTTCCATCACACCAGACCGGGAGGAATACGCCTTCTTCAGCCAACCATACCGGCGCGAAGTGATGGTCATGTTCATGCGAAAGAACGACGAACCTCGCGCTAGCTTCCAGCGCTTAGCCAATGCAGCCGATGCCGGGGTGGTTATCGGTGCGCACCTTGGCAGTTGGTATGGCTATGAGTATGCCCGCCTTTATGAGAACGACAGTGCCTTCCGGCGCCAGATCCTGCAGTCAGCCAACTATGACACGCTTTATAATGCCCTGCTGGCTGGCCGTGTGGATGTGGTGATTGACGATATTTTTAATGGCCATACGCTTCTCAGCAAGTCAGGTCGCCTTGAGGAAGCCAGCATCCATGTGTCACCCGTCAATGACAGCCTGACCCATTTCATGCTCAGCAAGAAGTCTGTATCCGACAAGACAATGAACAGCCTCGACCACGCCATTATGGCTTTCCAGCAGAGTGAGGCCTACGCAGAGACAATCGCGCGTTATGTGCCGGCAGATTACCTGTCCCGCTATCCGATCCTGAGCGCATCACCCGCCATAATTCCGCAAAGCCTGGGCGCAGGTGCCACCACCCTGCAGGCTCGCTAAGCCCCGCCAGCCAAAACCCATAAGAAAAGGCCCCGCAGAAAACCGCAGGGCCTTGTTTTTTGGTGCTGGCATTCAAGCCTAGTGAACGCCGTGCATGCCTTTACGCAGCAATGGTGTGAGGATGAGGATGAATATCCCCACGCCGCCGCTCAGATACCCGATGGTCGTATAAACATCGATGGTAGCCAGAATATCCAGCGTACCAGAATCAGCGCCGTGACCACCGCTACCGGTGAGGGAGCTGATCCAGCCTGCCACATAGTTGCCAAGGGCTGTGAACAGGAACCATGTCCCCATCAGCATGCCAACAATTTTGGCAACGCTCAGCTTGGTGACCATTGAAAGACCAACCGGGCTCAGACACAGCTCAGCCAATGTGAGCGACAGGTAAATGAACGCAAGCCACAGGAAGCTTTTGCTCGCGCTGTCGTCAAGGCTCATGCCCCATGAGAAGACAATATAACCAAGGCCGATCAGCAGCATGGCAATACCAAACTTAGCCGGAGTTGAGGGCTCCACATTCTTTTTGGCAAGCGCCACCCAAAGCCACGCCATTACAGGTGCCAAGAGCACAATAAACAGCGGGTTCATCAGCTGTACCTGGCTCGCAAGCACATTCATGCCCAGCACGTCGAGGTTGAACTGCTGGTCCGCCAGAAGCGTCAGGCTTGCCGCCTGCTGCTCAAACAGTGCCCAGAAAACAGACTGGATAGCGATCAGGAAACACGCGACCATCAATCGGTCCCGCTCCACCTTCGTGCATTTGGTAAAGGCGTAGAAAAGGATAATACCGATCATGATAAAACCGGAAAAGCCGAGCAGTTGACCAACAAAGGTCTGGTACTGCATCAGGATCCAGCTAGCGATAACCATGAGAATACCACCCAGATAGATGGTGTATTCCTTGTTAAGGCCGATGGGTGACTTTTCCTTTAGCTCGGCCGGGTTTGGCGGCTCGGCGCGACCGTCAAGAAGGCGCTGCCCCCAAAGGAACACCAGAAGGCCGAACAGCATACCAATGCCCGCGAGACCAAAGCCGTAGTTCCAGCCGTACGTCTCGCCTACATAACCAACAAGCGCGGTTGAGAGAAGCGAGCCCACGTTGATGCCCATATAAAAGATGGAGAAACCCCCGTCCCGGCGTGGGTCATTCGGGCCATAAAGTGCACCAACAATGGTGGAAATATTGGCTTTAAGGAAGCCAACACCTGCAATAATCAGCGCGAGTGCGAGGAAGAACAGGTTCAGGTAAAAATCATTCCTGACGACGGTTTCACCGTCCATGAAGGCGGCGGGACCATGGAAGCCCATCAAACCGTGCCCAAGCACCAGCAATATGGCGCCATAGGTTACTGCCTTGCGGCTGCCAAGGTACCGGTCGGCCATATAGCCACCAATGATTGGCATCATGTAAACAAGGCCTGCATAGGCCCCGTAGATCATGCTGGCTTTTTCAGCGCTGAAAAGGTGATATTTCACCAGATAAAGCACAAGGATTGTGCGCATGCCATAGTAGGAGAATCGCTCCCACATTTCTGTCAGAAAGCATACCACCAACCCGATCGGGTGGCCAAGAAGCTCGCGCTCCTGCGACCCTTCGGTCGAAACGACTGTGTCGGACATCTTCACCCCTTATATTATGTACAGGGCCGCTTTTTGCTTTTTTTAAGTCAGCGACCTCTCCCCAGTGTGCCCTTATGATGGGCACAGCATTCTAAAAACCATAAATTGGGATTGGGAGAAAGAAAAATTGGGGAAAACACGCCATTTTCATATGCCCTGCATGCCCGCCAAGCCAGAATAACTGCTGAAGCAGAGCCGATGACATCGCTGTCTAGTGAGCCTTGAGATGGCATCACTTCAGCGCGCGCAAACCGATGTGAGTGTCGAGGAAATTGAGCATGCTGCCATAATAAGTGCGCTTATCACTCGCGCGTCTCAGCTGGTGTTCCGCCCCTTCAAGCACAATGAAGTTATGGGGTTTATCCAAATTTTTCAGCGCCCTTGTCATCAACTGCCCATGAATATAAGGCACGTTGGCATCTTCTGTTGCGTGCAACAGCAAAACCGGCACCCGCACAAGGTCTGCCCGGTTCAAGGGTGACCGCCGCCTCAGCGCATAATCTGAAAGACGCCCTTTGATTCGCGGCACCGTGAGGTCATGGAAACGGCGGGTTTCAAGATAGTTCACCAGCAGTGGCAGAGAGGTCACACCGTTCAAGCTAACTGCGCAGGCGATCAGGTCATCATCCTTGATCGCAGACATCAGGGATGCGTATCCCCCATAAGAACCACCAACGGCACAGATTCGCTGCGGTGCTGCGATCTCCATCTCCACCAGCCATTCAAGCGAGGTACGCACATCGTCCTGCATGTCGCGGCCCCACTCGGTGTAGCCCGCGCGCTGCCACGCCATACCAAACCCGCTTGAGCCCCGGAAGTTGGGTTGCAGCACGCTATACCCGTTGGCGGTTAGCCAGCTCACGATCGGTGAATAGCTGTCTGTTACCCGCTTGACCGGCCCGCCATGAATGAGCACAACCGCACGGCCCGTTGCCCCGCCCTCAGGTGTGCTGAGGAGCGCATGCATATTCCCCCGCCGTTTAGGCAGCGGTATCCACACACCACGGGTAGACGGTTTTGGTAAAGCCTCGTCCTCTGCTTCAAAAGGCAGGGCAGTGAGGCTGGTCTGTTCAGCGTCATAGAGATAGTAGCGGGACGGCGCATATTTGAGCTTCTGCCGATACAGCATGCGCCTGCCGTCATAGCTGGCGGAAACGAGCGTAAGGTTATCGGCTTGCGCCTGAAGGCTCGCGTCCTCAAGTTTCATGCGGTAGGCGTCTTGCCATATCATGTCTTGTGTTTCGTCCGCCATATAGGACGCGCCAACCGCGATGGCAGTAACCGGGTCGATGATGGCAGAGGTGATGTCAAACCGCTTATGCCCCGCAAGTTTGCGGATCAAAGCACCGTCTTTTGTATCCATGCGCCAAAGCCCCCGGGTATCGCTATCGTGGGCGGAAAGCACAAGCGCCGTCGCGCCGCCCGTTTCAACCGCGAGCACGGAGCGAACGTCACCGCTGAAAAAGTCCTCGTCGCTGATGCGCTGCCACGCGCCATTTGCTGTGCGGCCATAAAGGCGCTGGCGCCTGCCGTCAAACCCCTCACCCAGGTGGACCTCACCTTCAGGCGACGCCCACCAGCGCACCACAGGCGCCCAACCACTAACGATCTTTTCACTTTCACCCGTGATGGCATCAACCCGGTAAACAGCCGGGAAACCGGGCACGCCCGCATCTTCCCATTGCAGCAGTATCTTGGTCGGGTCGTCGGGTAGCGCGCTCAAAAGCACCGGCGGAAGCTGGTCTGGTCGCGGACCTTTCCCATCGATAAGGGGCCTGAGGCGGCGGATGTGGGCGTCATAGAGAACAAGGCCCTGCTCATTGAGCGAGATAAGAAGCCGCCCGTTGCCCACCCATGAAATCCAGCTCAGGTCTTCATAGCGGTAAGGCAGCACTTCGGCACTATCCGGCCCACCATCGGCATGCCACACAATAAGCTCCGCCCCGTCACCCAACCGGCGAAGTGCAGAAAGATAGTGCCCGTCTGTCGAGAGGGAGAGCGCCGCCAGATACGGCACCTGCACGAGGCGGTCCAGCAGCTCTTTTTGCGCGAGCGAGAATCCATACGCGGAGGGTACAAGAAGGCACCAAAGCAAAACTGCCATAAAAGCAGCGCTAACCTTCCTCAGTTGACCCAAAACCGAAACCATATCCACATTCTACCAAGCGCCCGCTGAAACACAAATCCCACCCCATATGTTCAGGTGTTTCGCAAGCGCGCTATTTGAAACCCCCGGCAATCATTCTACATCAAATTCATGGACCCGGCATTCCAGTAATTACAGACGTCAATAATATGCTAGAATACCGGGCTGGGGGAAGAGAGAACACCATGTCGACACAGTGGCAAAGCATCAAACCGTCCGATATTTTGACAAAACAACAGTCGCATGACCTCAGGCAGCGCTCTGATGTTATGGGCTTCTGGCTGTTGCTGCATTGCTGGGGCGTGATTGCGGGCGCCATGGCGCTTTATGTTTTTTACCCCGGCGTTATCACCTTCCTTATTGCCGCCATCCTTGTTGGCAGCAGGCAACTTGGGCTTGCTATCCTGATGCATGAAGGCAGCCACGGCATGCTGTTTAAATCCCGCTGGCTCAATGAAAATCTTACCAGCTGGTTTGCGGCCTGGCCAATGATCCTGCGCATGGAAAGTTACCGCAAGCGCCATATGGCACACCACCGCTTTACCCGCACTGAAGATGACCCGGAAAACTATCTCTACACTCCCTTCCCCATCACGAAAGAAAGCATGGTGCGGAAGGTGCTGAGGGACCTCACCGGCATTGTTTTCATCCGCACTCACATCGGCATTTTCCGCTTTGTACGCGGTGAACGCGCCAGACGCATGGCACGGCTGAAAGCTTTCTACCTCGGCCCCATTATCTTCTACGCGCTTTTCATCACCGGGTTCGCGCTGGCCGGGCGGCTAGAGTTGTTCCTGCTGTGCTGGCTTGTTCCTATGATGACCACCCAGCAGCTTTTCCTGCGGGTGCGCAACATCGCAGAACATTCCACCATGCCTGACCTCAAGCATCCGCTCAAAAATAGCCGCACCACTCTTGTGAATATATGGGAACGCATGACCTTCGCTCCCTATTATGTGAACTATCATATTGAGCATCATATGCTGCCGTATGTGCCGTGCTGGCGGCTTAGGAAAGTGCACCGCATCATGCTTGAGAAGGGCTTTGGCGATGAAATGGAAATTCGCCGCGGCTACTGGGACGTGCTTAAACTCAACGCCGCAGCCTGACACGCTACCACCGGAGTGGCCCGCCTAAAATTTTTCGAGGCAGATTTACGCACAAGGCTGCGCTAACAATTGCCGGAACAAACATCAAAATACCGTTGAGCGAGGAACACCATGACCAAAACAACCAAACGGGCCATCTGGGCAATCGTGATCATCGCCGCTGTGCCGCTGGCCTATTATGGTTTCACCATCGGCTCTGCTTTCAGCCGCATGGCGTCATACTATGACCTTGAGCACATCACGGAAAATTACCGTCGCACGAAGGATTTCTTCAACACCACCACCGTGCACGCGAGCGGTACACCGTGGCAGTTCACCTACGCCAAGCGCGACATCCCCGACACCTATGTATATGACGGCGAAGAACGCTCGATCTCACAGTTGATGGAAGTCACCGGCACCACAGGTCTTCTGGTGGCCAAGGATGACACCATCCTTTTTGAAGAATATTATCAGGGCGAGGCGGCAGACGACCGGCACATCCAGTTCTCCGTCACCAAAAGCTTTATCTCTGCCCTTTTTGGCATCGCGCTTGAAAAAGGCCAGATCACCAGCATTGACGACCGGGTGGAGAAATACCTGCCCGAGATGGTTGGCACGTCATATCAGGGTGTGACCCTCAAGGATATCCTGACCATGTCTTCCGGCGTGCGCTTCACGGAAGATTACGGCGACCTCACCTCAGATGTGAACCGCATGTCCATGGTTATTGGCACCGGCGGCAGCCTCAACGACTATGCCACCAGCCATGAGCGTGAACGCGAGCCCGGCACGTTTAACGACTATGTCAGCGTCAACACCCATGTGCTTGGCATGGTGCTGACCCGCGTAACCGGTAAAACGCTCACCGCCCTCCTCGAGGAGCAACTATGGCAACCGCTGGGCATGGAGCATGACGCCTATTTCCTGATCGACGGTCACGGCATGGAAGTCGCCATGGGCGGCTTGCAGGCATCCCTGCGCGATATGGCGCGCATGGGCCGCCTGTATCTCAATGAAGGCAATTGGGATGGCAACCAAATCGTGCCCGCTGACTGGGTCAAGGCTTCCGTCACCCCGAATGCACCGCACCTGATGCCGGGTTTTGATAACGCTGATTCAGATACACCATACGGCTATGGTTACCAGTGGTGGACACCTTCGAACCCGCATGGGGACTTCATGGCCGCGGGTATCTACAGCCAGTATATTTATATAGACCCCACAACAGGTATCGTGATCGCCAAGACCAGCGCGAACAAAGGCTATAACGACCCCGCAAACAAACTGCATATGGATATGATCATCACCGCGTTTCAGGCAATTTCAGCCGCCATCGGCGGTGAAGCTGAAGGCACACAGCTTGCCATGGGCGACTAGCTGAATTTTCCTCTTGAGCCTGTAGTGGCTACAGGCTTTACGCTCTAGCTATATCAGGTAAACTCAGGCTTGAGGGGAAGGTACATTGTCCAAATACGATATGATCGCACTATATGGCCCGGCAGCACTGATCGTGCTGGCGCTGGCGTGGGGTTTCGCGCGCATCGCATATCTCAGCAAGGCGGAGGGGGTGAGCGTGCTGGCTTTCATCGGGCGCGAGCGCAGCGGGCCGGAACTGGTGCTGGGTGTGGTTGCTATCATACTTGACCTCTATCTCCTCCTCCGGCCCTTTGTACCTGCGCTGGACGGCTACGCCATGGCGGGACACACACCCATCGGGCATTTTGGCGTACCCATCATGGCCGTTGGTGTGGGCATCGCAGCGCTCAGCCAAATGGGCATGGGCAAAGCCTGGCGCATTGGTGTCCCTCGTGAGATAGAGACAAGCCAAAGCCTTGTCACAACCGGCCTCTACCGATTTTCCCGCAACCCAATTTACCTAGGCATCATGCTGTTTGTGATCGGCGGTGTGGTTGTCATCCCCGGCCCTATCACCATCCTGTCTGTCATCATCACCTTTGTGTTCATGAACAAGGTGATCGAGGCTGAAGAAGCGTTTCTGCGGGACGCCTTTGGCGCTGAGTTCGACACCTACTGCCAAAACACCCGCCGCTGGATATAAGCCGGGCTGGATATAAGCCGGGCTGAATATAAACAAAAAAGCCGGAGCGTTTGCCCCGGCTCTCGCATCGCTATAGCTGGCCCTACTAGTCGATATTCACATCCACGTCGGCACCACGACCCGTGCGGCAGCCGTAAACAAGCTCACCGCCCTTATCCGTATTGTCACGAATGAAAAGCGAGGTACCTTCCGGGCATCCGAAGGATACACGGTCACCATCCGGCAGTTTTACGGTGGCGCGACCGCCGTCCCAATCGTGGCGGCTGGGTGAATAATGCCCGTCTTCCCCGTCGATCGAAATCGAACAGGCTCCAAGGCCAAGGCAAAGTGTAGATACAAGTATGGCGTCTTTTATACGCATGGGTCATCTCCTCAACTGTCGTTATCAATGTCTTTGTAGACTTTTTATCTATATCGGATTGATACAGTCGAGGAACCGCAAGCGCAACAATAAAATGCTAGAAGCCTGCCTTAACGCCAAATCGCCAGAAGCGGCGTTGCGCCAGCGTCTCAAACCCGTCTGACGTAAGGGCGGAGACCACCTTGGCGTCAAAGATATTCTCGGCTGCGAATGTCAGGCTCATGGTCTCGTTCACCTTATAGGCCGTGCTCAGGTTCACTGTCACAATGCCGCTCAGGCGGCGTTCATTCTGGTCGTCATCATATTGGCCCGAGGTGAAACGCGCATCACCCTGCAGGGTAAACGGGCCGCCTGCGTCATATGCCATGGCGAGTGTAAGCGCATGTTTGGGGGTTTGCACAGGCCGTTTGCCAATAAGCTCAGGCATGGCATCAAACCGGGTGATGCGCGCACGGGCGAACAGATAATCCACCCGCAAGGTAACGCCCGGCTGCAGCACAAGTTTGCCTGAAAGCTCAATACCGTCTGTAACGCTTGCATCAATATTCGCGCGTTGGCGCAGCACGCCGCCATCAGGCACAAAACCGCCCAGGGGGAAGAAACCCGGCCCAAAACCGATGGTTACATTGCCCACACCGTCCTTCAACCAGTTGCGGAAGAGCGTTGCAGAAAGCTTGAAGGTATTCAGCGGCTCATAATCAAAACCTACCTCCACGCCGTATAGTTTTTCCGGCATCAGGTCAGGGTTGGCCTCGGTGATATCATTCACCACACGGAAGGGGCGGTAATATTCATTGAGCGTTGGCAGGCGCCAGCTGCGGTAAGCGGCCGTTCGTATATCAATGGCACCAGTGAGTGCAACAATTGCCCCTAACCGGGCAGAAGGTTGCCAACCGCTGCGCGCAGGCACCATATCATCAAGCAGCACGTCACCGCTTATAATGTCACGCTCAAGGCGTTCGCCATTATAGGTGCGCCAGCGGTCAAGCCGCAGGGTTGCAGACAGGCTGCCCCAGTCGGCATCATGGCTCAACTCACCATAAGCACCCAGCGTCCACTGGTCGCCGCCCGCTGTGCGGGCACGGGTGAAGCCATCACCAAGGTTACGGTAACGTTCATTGGTTTCACCGCTCATGCGTCGGCCATCAAGGCCAAGCTCAAAACCACCAAACTTCAGCCGCGCGAGCATGCCCGCACCCCATGCGGGCACGTCATACTGGTCAAGCACGGCAATCTCTGTACTGCGCTCATCGCGCGCGGACGAAAAAACATTCTCAAACGTGCGGGTACGGTAATAACTCACCACCTCCCACCGGCCTTCGCCCGCAACACCTGTGAGCGTGAGTGACGCATCCACGGCTTCCGTGCTGTTGGTGGCGAGCGCGAGGCCGTTTGTGCGCTCCTCTCGGAAATACCGCAGCGTACCGCGCGCGGAAACCTGACCAAACTCATGATCAAGCTTTAGGGCCGCGTGGCTGGCTTCAGACGCCGCAGGCACATCGGCGGGACCACGTGCCTGTGCGCTTACCAGATAGTCACCGTCGGTTTGGAAATGCCCGGCGCTTAAGGCCATGTTGGTCTCACCGAGCGCAAAGCCAGTGCGCCCACTAAGGCTGAAGCTACCATTGGCACCAAACCAGCCTTCAAAAGCTGGGCGCACGCTTCCAGCACGGCGGCTGCGAATATCAACAGCGCCGGAAAGTGCCTGCGCGCCAAAGGCACCAGCACTGCCACCGGGCAAGATAGCAACCTCCGCCAGATCGTCAGCCGCAAAGGCGGACCAGAAAACCCAGCCGCCAAACGGGTCGCCCATGGGAACACTGTCAAGCGTTACCAGCACCCGCCCAGCCGCACTTGCACCCACACCGCGCATGGCAAGGCCCTGGGTTGTGGGGTGCGCTGTCAGGCTATTGGCGCGGCGGAAAAGGGTAAGGCCCGGCTGGGCAGCCAACTGGCTATCAAGCCTGAGGCCTTCACGCGCGCCAACATCAAACCGTAAGCGGGATTGCCCCGCAACATGTGTGGGCAGACGCTGCTCAACGACCGCAATTTCCTGCCAGTCCTCGGGCCTGTCGTCAGCTTGGCTGTCCGCTTCGTTACTCTGGCTGAGCGGCGGGCTCAAGCCCTGCGCGTTTGCGCCGGTCGGCCACATCAGCGGCAGTGACAGCACCACCAGCGTTTTCAAAATTGGTTCGGACATAAGTGGCAATCAACGCAATATCTTCGTCGGTTAAATAATCAAAGGGCGGCATCTCGTTGGAGTATTCGCTCATCCCAGGCTCAACCGCTGCACTACCCAAGAGGATCATATCAATCACCCCTCCCACATCGCCGTTGGCGCGCGGGCTCAGGATCAGCTCGGGCTGCATCATCGGCACGCCGCCACCATCATACTGGTGGCAGGCGGCGCAGTTGGCTTCGTAAAGCGCGCGCGCCGTCTCCGTGTCATCAGCGGAAACGACCGGTGCAAGCGCGAGCAAGGCAGCGGTCAGGAAGAGCTTATTCGCCTGCATAAACCACCTTCCAGATACGGCCGCCCGACATCAGGCTTGAGAAATAAATCGCACCGTCATCCGCTACCAATACACCGGTTGGGCGGTGCGTTGCATCACGTGGGCTCATGATAGGGCGTTCACCCGCAAAACCGTCTGCGAAGGTTATCCAGTCACCTGAAACATTGCCATCCGCCTCCATCGGCACATAAACCACGCGGTAACCTGCCTGCGGTTTTGGCGCCCGGTTCCATGAGCCATGGAACGCAATGAAAGCGCCCGTACGCCAGCCCTCAGGCAGCGCTTCTGTGCGCGGGAACGAGAGGTCATTTGGCGCCCAGTGGGCCGGGAAGGCAATCAGCGGTTCCTGCCCTCTGTCAGACAGCATCTCGCCGTCGCCGCCATACTCTGGCATTTTCACCCGGCCTTTGATGCTGGCGTCCACATAACTATAGGGCCAGCCAATATCAGCACCCTCTTCCACCCTGTGGAATTCTTCCGCCGGCAGCTCGGCACTTTGGGTTTCATCGTAAAGATCAGGGAAGAAGCTGTGTAACTGGTCGCGCCCGTGCTGCGCTATATAAAGCGTATCCGCATGCGGGTTCCAGTCAATCGCCATAGCGTTTCTTATTCCGGTAGCGTAACGAATCCCGTCAGCCTGCGTTTGGCCCGGCTTGTCTGCATCAAAACGCCATACACCGCCAAACTGTTCAAGGATCGGGCACGGCTCCATGCCCGGTGAACCCTTGGTGCGCATCTTTTCCATGCAGGCGTTCGATGGCGCGCCGATATTCACATAAATATGGCCCGCATCGTCAAAGGTGAACGGCTTAGCTGAGTGCTGGCGCTCATTGGGGAAATCCGCAACAATCACCTCTGCCTCACCCGTCGGCGCGCCCGCCTCAGGCAAGGGCCAGCGCATCACGGCCTCATCCGTTGCAAAATAAAGATAATTTCCGTTTATGCCCATGCCGGTGCCTGCCACACCTGCGGCAAAAGCCTGCCGCTCATCCGCCACACCGTCACCGTCGCTGTCAAATAACGCAACGGCACCATAACCGTCCTGCTCCCGAGCAAGCGCCACATAGACCCAACCACTACCTGAGGCTGCCATATGGCGCGCGCGGCCGATACCATCCGCAAACACCGTGGCACGGAAACCGGGCGCAACCTTGATACCCGTAGCGGAATCCACTGCCTGTTCATCCGTTACACCGGTAACGCCTTGATTAGCATGGCTTACAGCGCTTGCACCCATCAGGGCGAGCGCGAGCAATGTCGCTTTCATAATCTGCCTCCAGAAAAAATTTCACTAGCTATAGCCCAAAGTGCGACGCGCGCAAACCAACAAGAAAGTGAACAATAAACACAAAGACTAAACCTAAGCGATTGTAAAAAAAGATGAATAAAAGCTATGGAGTTTTTGGACTTTGACTAATAGTGTCACAAATGTACATGGTATTTCAGGCAAAATGCCATGTATGGCGACAGCATAAAGGCGTCGTCCGTTTGAATGAATTTTATTTTTTTGTAAATTCGGATTTCTCAGGCACATGCAAGTTGACAGCGTAAAAGACATTTCGCCCTTTATGGCGGACCTTAATGAAATATTGGTCGAGACCGTAACGGCGGGCGCTTCTATCGGTTTTCTACCGCCCGTAGCGCCTGAGCGGGCTGATGCCTACTGGCAGTTTGTGCAAAACGCGGTGTATTCCGGCGAACGGCTGATCTTCATCGCGCATGAGGAAGATCGCGCCTACGGCGTCGTGCAACTGCGGCTCACCCAAAAAGGCAATGGCGCCCACAGGGGTGAAGTTGAAAAACTGATGGTCCACCCAACCTCGCGCGGTCATGGCATTGGCCACAAGCTGATGGCCGCGCTTGAGCACAAAGCCTGGGAAATCGGACGCACGCTTCTCCTGCTGGATACCCGCCGCGGTGATGTGGCCGACGGCCTATACGGTCGCTTGGGCTATACCCGCTTTGGCATTGTGCCAGCCTTCACGATTGACAGCGACGGCACCAAGCATGATACCTGTTTCTTCTACAAACAGTTGTCCCCCAGCAAGTAAACCAGCGAGAGTATCATGCCGTTCAACGCACCCAACACCGCTACCTATGACCTTCTGATGAACCGCCGCAGCGTCAAGGCGCGCGATATGGCTGGCCCCGGCCCTGACCGGGACGCGATGGAGAAGATTCTTCAGGCGGCGCTTCGCGTGCCTGACCATGGAAAACTGTTCCCGTGGCGGTATCTGGTGCTTGAAGGTGCCGCGCGGGAAAAGCTGGGTGACCTGATCGCCAAAGCGCTTGTTGATGAGAATGAGAGCAGCGAAAAAGTCGCCGAAAAAATGAAGGGTTATGCAACGCAAGGCCCTGTGCTTGTTGTCGCCATTTCAAGCGTTCGGGAAGAAAGCACCATCCCTGTGTGGGAGCAGGAGCTATCCGCTGGCGCCGCTTGCCAGAACATGATCACGGCCGCCACGGCCCTTGGTTATGCCTCATGCTGGCTTACGGGCTGGGCGTCTTATAGCCCGACCGTGAAAGATGGCCTCGGCCTCAAAGCCAACGAGAATATCGCGGGTTTCATCTTCTTTGGCAACCAGGCGGAAGAGCCAAGCGAACGCCCCCGGCCAGAGTTTGACAACCACGTGACTTGGGGCTTCCCCACCTAAGGTGATAGGGTTGAGGGCAAATCAACCTCACACGCTGAAGGCCCAAACATTCCATGCCTTTTAAAAAATCCTATAAACCCGAGCCCGTTTTCCCTGATCTGGGAGAAGGGTTTGGTGATGACGTGCAGGCCGCCGCGTTCCCCAAACATATTCTGCGCTACCGCAATGATGTTGCTGCCAAAACCGTTGGCCTTGACGGCCTGACCGATGAGGAATGGACCAAACATTTTGGCGCCTTCCTGCCACTTGACGACAACCTCAAAAACCCCATTGCACAGCGCTATCACGGCCACCAGTTCAGAAGCTATAACCCGGACATCGGTGACGGCCGCGGTTTTCTGTTTGCCCAGATGCGGGATGATGCGGGCCGCCTGATGGACCTTGGCACCAAGGGCACCGGCACCACACCCTATAGCCGCTCGGGCGACGGCAGGCTCACGCTCAAGGGTGGCGTGCGCGAGGTGATGGCGACAGAACTTCTGGAAGCGCTTGGTGTTTACACCAGCCGCACATTCTCGCTTATTGAAACGGGTGAAAGCCTGATGCGCGGGGACGAACCCTCCCCCACACGGTCGAGCGTGATGGTACGGCTCTGCCACGGCAATATTCGCATCGGCACCTTCCAGCGGCACGCCTTTTTCACCGATACCGCACGGATTGAAACCCTCATCAACTATTGCCTGAAACATTATTTTGATACGGAACCAAAAGGCAGCGCCGCAGACCGTGCGCTTCTGTTCCTGCGGCTTGTGATGGAACGTGTGGCCGTGCAAGCGGCGGAGCTGATGGCCGCCGGTTTTGTGCACGGGGTGCTTAATACAGACAACATCAACATCACCGGCGAGGTGTTTGACTTTGGTCCGTGGCGTTTCCTGCCCCATATGGAACTTGGTTTCACCGCCGCCTATTTTGATGAAACCGGGCTTTATGCTTACGGCAGACAACCCGACGCGCTGCACTGGAACATCTATCAGCTTGGTGGTGCGCTCGCGGATATCTGTGAGGAACAGGCGCTCAAGGATGTGCTCGAACCCTTCCCCCATATCTACCTCAAAGCACTCAGGGAAAAACTGCTGGCGCGTCTCGGTGTCAAAGCCAAGGGCGACAAGGAAGACGATGCCCTCTTAACGCTTATCAATAACTTCATGCTCGAGGAAAAATTCCCGTATGAGCGTTTTTTCTTTGACTGGTATGGCGGCGGCGCAAGCACCAAACGGGCAGACGCAAGCCCCGAGGCCGAACGCTACACTTCAGCCGCAGACCTGAAAGCCGCGCTGGCGAGCTTTGGGCCCGCGCGCGCAGATGCGCTCAACCATCCCTATTTCAGCGATGCCGCACCATGCACTATGTTGATTGAAGAAGTGGAAGACATCTGGTCGCACATCGCGGAGCGTGACGACTGGCAACCGCTATATGACAAGATTGACGCGATCCGGCGTATGGGCGAAGCACTCGGAAACTAAAACGCGCCAACAAGTTCCCCTACCGGCAACACAGTGTTGCACAGGAGGGCGCTAGCGCCATCACACATCGATCTTATCTTAGACCTACCGATGAGGCCGATGAGGAGGACAAAATGCCCGCAACAAAGATCACATTCAAAGGCGCGCTCGGCGCTGAACTGGCGGCAAAGCTGGATGCGCCCGAGGAAAAGCCCCGCGCCTATGCGCTGTTCGCGCACTGTTTCACCTGCGGGAAAGACCTGAACGCTATCAACCGCATTGCCAAAGCCCTCAATGATGACGGTATCGCCCTGTTTCGGTTTGATTTTACCGGGCTTGGTCGCTCGAACGGGGATTTTGCCAACACCAACTTCTCGTCTAACGTTGCAGACCTTCTTGCAGCCGCTGAATATATGCGGCAAGAGCTTGAAGCCCCGTCCATCATGGTTGGTCACAGCCTTGGCGGTGCCGCAACGCTTGTGGCCGCAGGGCAGGTGCCTGAGGTGAAAGCTGTCGCAACAATCGCCGCGCCGTTTGACAGCGAAAATGTGCTGAAACAGTTCAGCGAAGATCTGCACAGCATCGAAAAAAATGGTGAGGCAACCGTCTCGCTGGCTGGACGACCCTTTAAAATCAAGCACCAGTTTGTGGAGGACGCCCGCGCCCAGAATGTGGAAACCGCGATACGTGGCTTGAGAAAACCACTGCTGGTGATGCATAGCCCGGTTGATGAAACTGTCTCGGTTGACCATGCCCGCCGGATTTTTGAAACCGCGAAACACCCCAAAAGCTATGTCTCGCTCGACCTCGCAGATCACCTGCTGATGCAGCGCCCGCATGACGGCATTTATGTCGCCCGCGTACTTTCCGCCTGGGCAAGCCAGTATCTGGATAGCTGAGGGGTTATCGCCCCTGATGCACCGCACCGCGCTCAAAGGCCGGCAGGATATACCGCTCCAGCATCTCGGTGGTTTGTGCGTGCATGCCGCGCGTGTTGTAATTTGTGGACGTGATAACCGTCACCATTTTGAGGCTCGGGATCACCACAACCTTATTGCCGCCGTTGCCCGCCATGTAATAGGCCGGGTACGCAGCGCTTGTGGTGGCGCTTTTAAACTCACCCACCCACCACAGGTAACCGTATGACGTGGTTTCATCCACGCTTACCTGCGGGCTGGTCATCGCGTTTGTCCAGCCTTTTGGCAACAACCGCCTGCCGTGCCACATGCCGCCCGCGCGCACCAGTTCCGCAACCTTCCACAGGCTGCGGGTTGAAAGCAGCAAACCACCGCCTGTTTGCTCTTCGGCAGATGGGGAGCGATACCATTCATAGCGGGTGATGCCGAGCGGCCCGAAAAGGGCATCGTCTACAAACTCGTCCACGCTCAACCCCATGGCACGTTCAAGCAGTTGTCCGATCAGGAAGCTGCCTGCGGTGCAGTAGCCAAAGGGGCCAAAACCGCCCTCATTGCGCGCATAGCCTTCCATGGTGGGCAGATTGAGTACAAACTCCGTCCAGTTTGCGCGTTCGTGCATCTTGTCTTCATAACCCGGCGAGGCTGGGTCATTGTCGTTACACGCGAGCGCAGACGACATGGTCATCAAATCACGGACGGTAATCCCGCGCTTGAGATCAGACATATTGTCATGCGGTCCCACGTCACCGAAAAATTGAAAAACACGTTCATGCTCGTCAAGCAGCGCACCCTGATAGATCGCCGCGCCAACCGCCATGCTTGTCAGGCTTTTGGTGACAGACCGGGTGTTGTGAAGCGTGTCTGCATCGCGACCGCCAAAATAATGCTCCGCAAGCACCTTGCCGTCTTTCGCAACCAATATGCTGGTGATGTTTTCATAGCCGCCCTGCGTTGCCGCCTCGACAAGTTCATCCATTGTGGTGTTGGCATGGGCTGGCGCAAAGGCCGCACATATCATTATGGCAGCCGCCATTAACTTGAAGGGCATAGGTTTCCTCTCGGCACTTTAGGTCGCGCGACTGACTGTTGTGGCAAAATGCGTTCTCATTATGATACGCGCCATGATACGCGCCGGTGCGGGCAGACCCTACTCTGCTTTCTCGGCTGCGGCAAATATCCCCTCAAACACTTCAAAGGGCAGCATGACAGACCCGTGCCTGCCGGGGTGGTCCTGTACCGGCGCCAAAAGCGCCAGTTCTTGCCATTTATCAGGGAAGTGTGCTTCCCCCGTTTGCACCATGGTGCGGAACCGGGCTGCGATATCTGCAAGCTCTGTCTCACCGAGACCAATAGCGTGCTGGCCCACGATTGCAGCTGTCGCCTGTCCGAGCGCACAGGCTTTCACTTCCCAGCCAAAGGTTTTGATCCGACCGAGCACAAGGTGAGCGTCGGCGCTGATACGGCTGCCGCAGATACGACTGGTTTTGGTCACCGTCACATCGGCAGCCACCAGACGCTTCTGATGGGGGATGCGTGTGGTCCAGCGCAATATCTCTGTATTATACAGCTCAGTCATGTCGGCTCATTCATCTTATAGCCCGTGTTGCCGCCCATGCGGCCGTCAAGGTGTGATCCGGCGCGGTCCTTTGTTCGTAAAACCATCAGGCCCGGTTGCCAAGGGACAAAATTGTGATCTGCCACAATCTTGCGTTTCTCTTGAAATCCCGGTAATTCTGACCATATCAACTGATGTTCGCGCGTTCGATTGCGTGAACCTACATACTGCCCCGGCAATTCCTTGCCATGAAGGGGACTCATCCACAGAAAGGAATTTTGATGGATGCCGTACTTGAAAGGGCCGAAAGTGGCTCTGAACTGAAGGTCATCCCGGAAGGTGCTCGTCCGAGCGCTGGTGGCCGTCCATCGCGCGCCGAAGCTGAGGCTGCCGTGCGTACTCTTATTCGCTGGGCTGGTGACAACCCAGGCCGTGAGGGCCTTCGCGACACCCCCAAACGGGTCGTGAAAGCCTATGAAGAATTTTTTGCAGGCTATAACAAAGACCCGGAAGAAATTCTCGCGCGCACCTTCGGTGAGGTTGCCGGCTATGACGACATGGTGGTCCTGCGCGGCATTCGCGTGGAAAGCCACTGTGAGCACCATATGGTACCGGTACAGGGCACCGCCCATGTCGCCTATATGCCGAACGGTAGCGTTGTTGGCATCTCGAAGCTTGCGCGTATTGTGGAAGCCTATGCCCGCCGTCTGCAGACACAGGAAACCATGACCGCACAGATCGCTGACGCGATTGAGAAATATCTCGACCCCAAAGGCGTAGCCGTGGTGGTTGACGCAACACATCAGTGCATGACCTGCCGCGGTGTGAAGCACCACGGGGTCTATACCATCACCCGTCAATTCCGGGGTTGTTTCCGTGAAGCCGACCAGGAACGCCGGTTCTGGGACCTGATCCGCGGCTAAATGCCAGACTAAATGTCAGACTAAATGTCAGGGCAAGAATCTGTGACTTGATGAAGCGGCGCATCTATCCGATGATGCCGCTTCACTTATTTATGGAACTGTTCACCAATGAAATTTGCAGACAGAAGCGATAAAGTGGCGCTTGAGAATGGGCTTGAGTTTGCCCCCGGGTTTGACGACCGAGGTCTTATCCCCGTTGTTACAACTTGTGCAACCTCGGGCCGCGTGCTGATGCAGGCGTGGATGAATGCAGAGGCCATTTTAAAAACGATCGAGACGGGCGAGGCGCATTATTTCTCTCGCTCACGCCAAACGCTTTGGCACAAGGGGGCGACATCAGGCGAGTTTCAGGTGGTGAAAGACTTCCGTACCGACTGCGACCAGGATAGCCTTTGGCTGGTGGTGGAGCAAAAAGGCGGCAAGTGCTGCCATGTGGGGCACACAAGCTGCTTTTACCGAAGCATCCCGCTTGGGCAAGCCCTTGAAGTCGACCAGATGATTAAACTCTCCCATGAAACATAAGGCCGCCGCATTTCTCCTTGGGCTTTTGGCTCTCACCGCCACGCAGGCTTTTGCGCAGGAAGGTGCAACTGAAAGCGCGGAAGAAAAACTGCGAAAAATGCGCGAAGCGGGCAACGCGCCTGAGACCGTAGTCACCAGTTTCCACCGCCCTGCGGCAGACAGCACCATTGCGCCGTGGCGTTCTATCGGCCGGGTCAACATCGGCGGGCGGGCGCACTGTTCCGGCAGCCTTATTGGCCCAGACCTTGTGCTTACCGCTGCTCATTGCCTCTATTCCCGCGCACAGGAGGGGCTGGTTGTTCCCGGTGTCGTGCATTTTGTGGCCGGGTATCACGCGGGCGGTTATGCGGGGCATTCCAAAGTGAAATCTTATGTGGTGAGCCCGGCCTTTGACGGCACCAAAGGCGCATCGCACGAAACCCTGCAATATGACTGGGCCCTGCTTACCCTTGAGGAACCCATTGGCGAAAGTGTGGGTTTTCTCGCGTTCCCGTCCAATGTCACCATCAATGCTGACGGCAAAGTGAACACGGTGCTGCAAAGCCCTATGATTACGGTCGCAGGGTATCCGGGAGACCGGGCGCACCTTCTCTCCCTTGAAGAGAATTGCCGCATTCATGCCGCCGCGCAACGCGGGCATGTTCTGGTAACCGATTGCCTGTCTATTGGCGGGGACAGCGGTGGCCCCATCCTTCAAGAGGTTGATGGCACATGGCAGGTGATTGGTATCCAGACAGCCAGCACCAAAATCCGTGGCAAGGTTGCCAGCATGGGGGTTTCCATCATTGCCTTCTGGCGCGAATTTGTCGCGCTACGGGATGCAGAAGCGATCCCAGCCACAACTGATAATGATATAGAATAACATTTCACCGCAGCTCGAAACCCACTTGTCGCATCTTGGTTGTGCTTGAGCGCCACCAAGGCAAGCATCGTTTTATCAAGGCATCACGTTATTGACGGGAAGAGATAGAGCACGACAGCGGTGCGATAGTTCGAGGTCAACACAAGGTGCTCCGGCTGATTGTCCTCTCCGGAGTATCCTCCTGTCAAAGCAACTGCCCCGCTCCTGAAGCGGGGCATTTTTTTGTGGAAGGCTGGCCCGCGTCACGCGCTCGCGCTCAAATCCGCATCCTGCCTGTAGCCCCCAATCAGCTCACGATAATGCGCTATTGGCATGGGTTTACCGGTGTAAAAGCCCTGCACTTCATCCCCGTGCTCAAGCCGCAGCATGGCAAGCTGGGCTTCGTTCTCGACCCCTTCAGCAAGGACCGGGATATCAAGCCCATGGGCAAGGCCAATCATGCCCTTCACGATCCCAAGCGCCTGCTGGTCATTCTTCAGGTCGGTGATAAAACTCTTGTCGATCTTGAGCTTGTCAAACGGGAACTGCCGCAGGTAGCTGAGCGACGAATAACCCGTGCCAAAGTCATCCATCGCCAGCAGGATGCCCTTCTCTTTGAGCCGGGTGAGCATGGCAAGCGCGCGCACCTCGTCTTCAATCAGCACCCCTTCGGTGATCTCAAGCTCAAGCCGGGTGGCATCCAGGCCGCAATTATCCAGCATGGCCGCGATCTTCTCAGGCAGGTTGTCATCCACAAATTGAAGCGGTGACAGGTTCACAGCAATGCGCAGCGGCTTGTTCCAGCTTGCGGCTTCCCGGCAGGCCTCCCTGAATATCCACTCACCGATATCAACGATAAGGCCGCTTTCTTCCGCGAGCGGGATAAACTCAACGGGGGAGATAATACCGCGTTTTTTATGGCGCCAGCGCGCGAGCGCTTCAAAACCGGCAATCTCGCCTGAATCGATATCAAATTGTGGTTGATAGAGGAGAAAAATTTCACCGTCAGTCAGCGCGCGGGAAAGCTCAATCTTCAGCCTGCGCCTGTCTTCAAGCGCCTTATCGGCTGCGAACTCGTAAAAACAGAAAGTGCCGCGCCCCTGGCCCTTGGCTTTTTTCATCGCGATTTCCGCACGGGCAAGAAGATGCGCCGGTGTGCTTGCATCATCTGGCGCAATGGATGTGCCCACGCACGCTGTCAGCTTGATCTCCTGCCCGGCAACGGTGAAAGGCTGCGCGAGTTTGCGGCGCAGGCGTTCGTGCAACAGCTCCGCGCTTTCCTGCAATTTCACTGCTTCCTGCGCGATGCAGAACTGGTCTGCCCCAATGCGGGCGACAGTCACCATGCCGCGCAGGCTGCCTGTCAACCGCCCGGCAAAAAACTTCAAAAGCTGGTCGGCGGAGCGCTGGCCAATGGCGGTGTTCATTTCCTTGAAGCCGTCAATATCCAGATAGTGCAAAATCACTTTCTGCTCGGCTTCCTCAGCCGCCTCCATGGCGTGCTGCAGCCTGTCCATCAGCAACTGCCGGTTCGCGAGCCCTGTAAGCACATCATAGTTGGCAAGGAAGTTGATGCGTTGCTCGGCTGCGCGACGTTCCCTCAGGTCCCGCACCACGGCCACATTGTGGGCTTCACCACTTACAATCGCGCTTTTGAAATAAAGCTCGGTCGGTATTTCTTCAGCCGTCGCGCTTAAAAGGGTAGCTTCCTCAAGCTTCATGCCTGCTTCAGCCATTTCTGTGATTGTCTGGCCGCTTGGGAAATCTCGAAAATAGCGCGAGAAGTCTGCGCCGCTGAGACCCCGCATCGAATTGCCCACAAGGGAAAGGAAACTTTGGTTGGCGTTAACAATGTGGCCACCATGGTCAACCACCACGATGCCCTCAATGGCGGCGTCGGCAAGGCTTCTCAGCCGGTCCACCTCAACGGCACCGCCCCGGTTCACCCGGAAATCAGAGGCCGCCATGGCAAGGCTTGCACTCAAAAGCGCAATGGCCGCGATGGAGACGGTAAAGCCCATCACGGTATCCGAGACCAGTTTGTCCGGCACCACAAGGCTTGGGTCCACGGTTACCGCAATGCCCGCAACCGCCACCACATGTGTGGCGATCATTGCACCTGCAAGCAGAAGGGCCGCCAGTATTTGCCGCACAGCGTCATCGGTTTTATGCATCACCACAAAAGAAGCACCCGAAAGTGCAACACCTGTAATAAGCGCGACACTGCTGAACCTTGGGTCAAAAAACAGGGTGCCCTGCACGCTGATGCTGGCCATCTCGATAAAATGTGTCGAGGCAATGCCCGCGCCCACAATGATGCCTGACAGTAGCCGGGCACGGCGGGTGCGGTTATAGGTTGCGATCATGAAACCGGCACCAACCACAGCAATGCTCACCAGCCCAGCGATACCGCTCATCAGCACACTGTGTTTTACCGGCATGCGCAGGTCCCAGCCAAGGGACGCTATCATATGGGTCGCCCATATGCCGCAGCCGATCGAGATAGCGGTGATGATCAGCCAGCGCTTTCTCTCCTGTTCCGCGCACACCCGCGCGCGCTGTAACAGGGAGAGGCAGGTAACCGCACAAAACAGCGCGAGGAACATGGCCAGGAGAAGCACCCTGAAATCGTGCCCATGGAGAAGGCTGTCAAAAATTCTTTCAATCATACCGAAGCGCTTGTTGCCCCCAATGCGCCAAACGGCATTTTGCCGAACGACCTGAACACATAGTGCCTTTATTAAGCGGCAGGACAATTGAAATTCTGTTAACCGACCGGGAAATTATTTGGGCCGCCACCGGGTAGGTTAGCCTTGAAGCGCCCGTAGTGATATCATGGGGTGATATCATGGGCAAAATTGCCCAGGAGGCAGCACGTGCTCAAGGAACTCTATACCTCGCTTACCTCACGCACCGCACCCGGTGCGCGCAAGGCAGGTCTTGCCCGTGAAGTTGCGGGTATCAGCGGGCGATACAGTCGGCAAAAAGAAGCGTGGGAAAACCACCTGCAGCACACAAAAGAATGTATCAGCGCGCACCTGCATGAAGCGGAAGCGGGCGAGCCGCTTCTGGTGCTGGGCGCGGGCCTGTGCCTTGACCTGCCGCTGGATGCACTGAACGGCCACCCGGCAGGCGCCCTGTTGGTTGATGCGGTTGAGACAGCGCGCGCGAGGCATATGGTGAAGCGGTACGATAACCTCGCGTTTGAGCTCAGCGACATCACTGGATGCCTGTCCTCAAGCAAAGCCCCGCCCCAAGTTGCGCCTATCCCGCTGGCAGGCTACGGCATGGCCATTAGCTGCAACATCCTCAGCCAGCTTGCCCTGCCATTCGCGTCCAGCCCACCGGAAAATGACGAGGAAAAAGCCATCATCACCAAACTGCAGGACGCCCATATCCGCGCGCTGATGGCCATGAACTGCCCGGCTTTGTTGATCACCGATTATGAGCGCGTTGAAATGCACGGGGACCACGACCATATCGTGACCACAGTTGACCGAAGCCACCTGCCCGGCGCACCGCTGGAGGCATGGCAATGGTATATCGCCCCAAAGGGCGAGGTGAACCGTCATCTGGATATTCGCCTGAATGTGGGGGCGTGGCTGCTCAATGCCTGAATTGGCGGATATTTCAGCGTCTGGTGAAGACGTGTTTTTCAGACTCGCCCGCGCCCCGGTGCATGGTTATAGTGAGCAAAATTACCGGTGAGGCATATGCTCGAAATCGTTCAAATCCCGGTCCTGACGGACAACTATATCTATATCATCCATGAACCGACCTCGGGTGAAACCGCGATTGTGGACCCCGCCGTGGAACGTGAAGTTGTTGAGACACTTGAGGCCAGAGGCTGGGAGCCAGATTATATCCTGAACACCCACCACCATGGTGACCATGTGGGCGCGAACCTTGCGCTCAAACAGCGGTATAATCTCAAGATCATCGGCCCATCCGCTGACCGCGACCGTATCCCCGGTATTGATGTCGCCGTCGCGGAAGGTGACCATGCCTATATTGGCGCTATCGCGGCAGACGTTTATGACGTGCCCGGGCATACACGCGGCCATATCGCCTATCATTTTGCAGCAGACCACGCGCTTTTTTGTGGCGACACGCTGTTTGCCATGGGCTGCGGGCGGCTCTTTGAAGGCACACCAGAGCAGATGTGGCTGTCGCTTTCAAAATTCCTGAAGCTGCCGGATGAAACCCGCATTTACTGCGCCCATGAATATACACTCTCGAACGGCGCTTTTGCGCTATCGGTCGAGCCAGACAACAAGGCGCTGCAGGCCCGCATGCAAGAGGTGCGCGCGATGCGCAATAAGGGCGAGCCAACGGTGCCAAGCCTGCTGGGTATTGAGCGGGAGACAAACCCGTTCCTCCGGCCGATGAGCGAAGAGATACAAGACAGGCTGGGCATGATTGGTGCGCCCTGGCCCAAGGTTTTTGGCGAAATCCGCCGCCTGAAAGACAATTTTTAAGCCACACAAAGTGGCGTTATCCAAAGGGGGATAAAATGAAAAGCCTGACAGTAGGAGTAGCTATGGCTGCCGCCATTACAACAGTGACGTTTGCGAACGACGACCCTTACCTCTGGCTTGAGGACGTGGAGGGTGAGAAGGCGCTTGAATGGGTGCATGAGCGTAATGCGCACTCCCTTGAGCTGCTGGAGAAAGACGCCCGCTTTGAAGACCTCAAGGAACGCGCGCTCAAGGACTATAACGCCAAGGACAAAATCGCCTATGGCAGGCTTCTTGGTGGCTCCGTCCACAACTTCTGGCAGGACGAAACCAACGTTCGCGGCCTGTGGCGACGTGCAAGCCTCAAATCCTATAAGGCCGGTGACCCGAAGTGGGTCACCATCCTTGATTTTGATGAACTGGCGAAAGCCGAAGATGAAAACTGGGTCTATAAAGCCCGCAAATGTCTGGCGCCTGACTTTGGCCGCTGCCTCATTGAACTGTCCCGTGGTGGTGGTGATGCCGTTGTGGTGCGCGAGTTTGATGCGGTTACCAAACGCTTTGTAGATGGTGGTTTCAAGACAGACGAAGCCAAACAGGAAGTGGTGTGGATTGATGCCGACACCGTGCTGATCGGCACCGATTTTGGCGAAGGCACCATGACCGATAGCGGCTACGCCAATCAGGTAAAAATCTGGAAACGGAACGAGCCGCTTGCCATCGCCAAGCTGATGCATGAAGGCGACACGAAGGATGTGGGCAGCTTCCCGTTCGCAAGCCACCGGCCAGACGGCAACTATGTGGGCATTGTGCAGGCTCCTGACTTTTTCACCGAGGTCATCTATGTGCTGGACGGTGAAGAAGAAGTCTGGGACCAGAAGGAGATGCGCCGACTGGAAATGCCGCTTGAGATCAGCTTCAAAGGTTTCTACGGCGACATGGTGATTGTGCAGATGCGCAAAGACTGGACCCTTGGCACCAAAACCGTAAAAGCCGGTACGCTTGTTTCCATCAAGGTTGCGGATGCCCTTGCAGGCCGCCCGGAGATGAGCATCAGCGAGATTTTTGTACCCGGTGAGCGTAACTCCATCGACGGGGTAGAGATCGGGAAAGACCGTATCTTCCTCTCGATCCTCGATGAAGTGACCGGTCAGCTTGTTTCTGCCAAGCTTGGTGCAAAAGGCTGGGAAACCAAAAATCTGGGCATGCCGAAGAATGGCTCCCTGAATGTGGTGAGCGCCGATGAATGGACCGATACGGCCTTCATCAATTTTGAAAGCTTCCTGCAGCCAGACACGCTTTATAGCGTTGAACTTGGCCGCGAGCCGGAGGCCATCACCTCCCTGCCTGCACGTTTTGATGCAGACAATATGGTGACGGAGCAGAAGTTCGCCACTTCCGCAGACGGCACCAAAGTGCCCTATTTTGTCATTCATCACAAAGATGTGCCGATGGACGGCTCAACCCCCACTATCCTGTACGGTTATGGCGGGTTTGAGATTTCCCTGACCCCCGGTTACCTCTCGGGCACCAGCAAGCTGTGGCTTCAGGAAGGTGGCGCTTATGTGATCGCCAACATCCGTGGCGGCGGCGAATTTGGCCCCAAATGGCACCAGGCCGCGCTTAAAGCCAACCGCCAACGTGCCTATGACGACTTTATTGCGGTCGGCGAAGACCTTGTCTCCACTGGCCTCACAAGCCCTAAGCATCTTGGCATTCGGGGTGGTTCCAACGGTGGGCTTTTGATGGGTGTGATGACCACCCAGCGCCCGGACCTTTGGAACGCGGTGATCTGCGCCGTGCCACTTCTTGATATGATGCGCTTCCATACCCTGCTCGCGGGTGCCAGTTGGATGGGGGAATATGGCAACCCGGATGTGCCGGAAGAGAAAGAGTTCATCCTCAAATATTCGCCATACCAGAACCTGAAAGCGGATACGGACTACCCGGAAGTGTTTTTCTACACGTCCACCAAGGATGACCGTGTGCATCCGGGCCATGCCCGCAAGATGGCGGCCAAAATGCTCGGTATGGACAAGCCTGTGATCTATTATGAAAACACGGAAGGTGGGCACTCTGCCGCAGCGAACCTGAAGCAAAAAGCCTATACGGACGCGCTTCAGATTGTCTATGCGCTGAAGAAGCTCAAGGATTAAACTCCGCGATATAACAAACACCACAAGGGCGGGAATTTCCCCGCCCTTTTTCATTTTGAAAAACTTATGCAGATTTCAATAAAAAGTGAGGTGCTAATCTCAGGGGCACGCGCTACCGTCCTACGCATATAAAAACATGCTAGGAAACACGCCCATGCTAAAATCACTCTCTACGCTTGCGTTGGCAGCAAGCCTTGGCCTTGCAAGCGCCATAACCGGTGCGGCATTTGCCGAGGAAAAACTGCCCTACTCAGATAAAGCCCCCTTCTCTGATAAAGCCATGGAAATTTTGCGCACTGCTGTTGGCATGCGTACCGCTGAAGGCCACGGTAATGTGCCAAAGTTGGCCGCTTATCTGGCGAACGAGTTCAAACAAGGTGGCTTCCCTGAAGAAGACATCCACCTGCTGCCTGTTGGTGACACGGCGGCCCTTGTGGTGCGCTACCGTGGTGATGGCTCCTCTGGCAAAAAGCCAGTATCCCTTTCCGCGCATATGGATGTGGTTGATGCCCTGCCAGAAGACTGGGAGCGTGACCCCTTCACCCTGATAGAAGAAGACGGCTATCTTTTCGGTCGCGGCGTGCTTGATAACAAAATGGGCATGACATCGCTGACCACCAACTTCCTGCGCCTGAAGGCGGAAGGTTATGTGCCCAAGCGTGACCTTATCATCGCTTTCTCGGGCGACGAGGAAACCGGCATGGTTTCAACGCAAGCGCTGGTGAATGAGTATATCGAGCTGACAGACAGCGAGTTTGTGCTGAACGCAGACGCGGGCGGCGGTGCGCTGGCACCAGACGGCAGCGTGATCAGCTACAACATGCAGGCAGCCGAGAAAACCTACATCAGCTTTGAGATGACCGTCACTAACCCCGGTGGGCACAGCTCGCGCCCGCGCGACGATAACGCGATCTATGACCTCGCCGACGCACTGACCAAAATTCAGGCGTACAAGTTCCCGGCCCGCTCAAGCGAGCTGACCCGCGCCTTCTTCAAGGCATCAGCCCCCATGGCGAGCGGTGACCTTGGCAAAGCCATGGCAACGTTCGCCGAAGACCCGGCGGACGAGTGGGCGATTGCGGAGCTGCGCTCCCACCCCGAATATGTCGGCACCACCGGCACCACCTGTGTGGCCACCATGCTGAAAGCAGGCCACGCGGAAAACGCACTGCCGCAAAGCGCATCAGCCGTGGTGAACTGCCGTATCTTCCCCGGTGTGGGCGCGGAGGCGACGCTCAACACCCTCAAGGAAGTGGTGGATAATGACGCCATCACATGGCGCCCGATGAAAGACCCGGTTGAAACCGCCGCTTCGCCCTTGCGCGACGATGTGTGGGAAGTGCTGGAGCGCGCTGTACACGCCCGCTATCCCGGCGTGACCATTGTGCCCTATATGGAATCTGGCGGCACAGACGGCATGCATTTCCGCTCAGCCGGGATCGAGAGCTATGGCATCTCAGGTATTTTCCTCAAGGGGTCTGACATGTTCGCCCATGGCCTGAATGAGCGCCTGCCGCTTACGAGCTTCTATGGCGACCTTGAGCATTGGTACATGATCCTCAAGGATATTTCAGACGACTAAAGCGCCACGCCCAAGCCACACCGGGCGCCACACAAGCGACGCACTGAGGGCGGTTTTCACCGCCCTTTTTGCTGTTTTCCGCCACACATTTTGCCCTCTATGCCACACCTAAATTAATCATAGGCCGTAAACTACGCCTTATGGGTGTACTTTCATGGACAGTGAGAGATCAAACCGAGGGGAAGGGGTATGGGTGTCACACATTCAAAATCAGTCAGGAAACCATCAATTTTAATCCGGCGCGTGGCGCTTCTTGTCGCCGCCTGCCAGCTTAGTGCCTGCGTTGAAACCAGCAATCTTTATAGCCGGGATATCACAGCGGTCACACCAAGGTGTAACCCGGTTTTGTTCATTGTCTCCCTCAATAATGACGATGATGACGGTCGCGGCGGTGCTGACTTTAATCAGGCTCGGTTGCCTGCAAACGAAGACAATCTGCGCACCTTCACCTTCAACCACCCGGGCGCTGCCAAGGTGTTTATCGGGGAGCCTGTGCTGGTGCGCGGAGGCACCTCAGCTGTCGGCAAAGGCGCCAACAAACGCGTACGCGCCTATAGTGTTAATGCAGCCGGTGCGCCGGGCCGGGCGTTTGGGTTCAATCAGGTTTACAACACCCCCGTCACTTTCGTGATGGAAGGCACCCATGTTAGTGGTGGCCGGAACGATTTTGGCTTCGAGTATGACTACCGCAACGCCCAGGACCAGCATATCTGCGGCCCCGGTGCGCAGGGCACGGTGGTTGACGCCCGCGGCACCATCTCGGTCGAGAAAGGCCACGGCACCAACTTCAGCGTGAACCGGAAGCTGCTGATCGATTCTACCGTCAGCGCCACCAGCACATGGGCACCGGCGGGTTTTAACCCCACTTGGCAGTATGACGGCACATCAACAATCGCGACGCCAAACGCGCTCAACACCACCTTCACATCGCAGCAAACTCTAACCCCTGTGGCCAACAAAGATGCCCACCACTTGGCGGCGCGGGTGACAGATTCCGGCATGTCGATTGACGTGCACACACCGCTCAATATCACAGCCCCCGTGCACGCCGAAGCGCCGCCCGCATGGCAAACACGGCCGGTAAGAACCGTGACAACACCGTGGCTTAACGCTAATCCGGGCAATATCTCGCTATTCTCCAGCCGCATTGTTTATGAGCTTCAGGACCAGTTTCATGAAGACATCAAAGACAGTGCGTGGGAAAACCACGAGGTGCAGATACAGGAGAACATCGGCCTTGTTCTTACAAGCCCTATTCCTGCCGTCAACGCGTGGATGGGGGCTAATCTGAACTGGACCCGCCCTTGGGTTAACAAGCCTAACGCACGTATCAACGATAACCTCAACGCGCTTCAAATCCCCAACAACATCATTGTGGTGAATAACGCCGGGCGGCTTTCATTTGTACCGGGTCTGCAAGCTGTGGGCGGGGTCTTGATGAATTTAGGCGGCGGCACGCACCAGTGGGAAGCCTCAGTAGACGGCGCGCTGCCGACGGTTGTGACCCGGAATACTTTCACGGTCGCCACATCCGCCACAAGACCACGCGGCGGCGGCATTGAGATCCAGCTCACCTCCACCTACGGTGTGGTCACGCCTTAAGCTCACAAGAGGTCAAGTTGTTCGCCCTTGGCCTCTACCGCCGTAAGCTGCCAGTTGACCGGCTTTTTGCCCTGGCTTTCAAGGTAGGCATTTGCCTTTGAGAAATGCTTGCAGCTAAAAAAACCACGATAGGACGACAGTGGCGACGGGTGTGGCCCTTCAAGCACCAGATGGCGACTGCGGTCAATGCCCGCGCCTTTTTTCTGGGCATGCCCACCCCACAGGATGAACACAAGGCCGTCCCGCTGGCTGTTGAGCACCTCAATGATACGGTCGGTAAACTTCTCCCACCCCTTTTTCTGGTGGGAGCCTGCCTTATGGGCTTCGACGCTTAACACCGCATTCAGCATCAGCACGCCCTCCAGCGCCCACCCTTCAAGGAAACCATGTCCAGGGTGCGTCACCCCAAGGTCATCCTCAAGCTCCTTGTACATATTTCTGAGAGACGGCGGCACATCCACACCCGGCTGCACGGAAAAACTGAGCCCATGCGCCTGCCCCGCGCCGTGATATGGGTCCTGCCCAATGATCACAACCTTCACCGCATCAGGCGGGGTGAGGTTAAGGGCGTGGAAATAATTTTCACGTGGTGGGAAGATGGTTTTGCCCGCGCGCTCTTCAGCATCCAGAAATGCGGCAAGCTTGTGCATGTAGTCTGAGGTGAATTCACCTGCCATATAGGCTCGCCACCCGTCTATGAGCGGAACGTCTGTCATCACTGCATGTGTCATAAAACTGCCCCGTACCTCCCCGCATTCGCTTCATGCATACACGCCAAAAAGCCACACAGGAACCTCTTTGTCGGGCATTTTTTTGCTCAAGCCCAGCACCAAAACACCACCACCCACACCAGATTAGAGAAACTACGCGACGCACGATAAGGATTGGCTTTTCAAGCCTCAGCTCAAAAGGCAACAGCCATTCCACGACACATAATAATGACAGTATTTCAGTTCTATTATTGTTATAAATTAGCATTTTATTTCTTTTATGTCGAAATAACAGCCATTATGAGGTAAAATTTTCTACCCGAGAGATTCAGTTCTTCTCGTTTGTGGATATGGCACTGCGCCCTTATCTGAAGAACCATCGGATAGTTTATTTTACAAAGTGTTGCCGTGGCGGAGCCCGGGACACCACAGACCTTGAACCGCCAAGCGGGCAAGTGTTGAGCGAGGAGTGAAGATCATGAGCAGCATTCCGGTTTTTCTCACCAGCGAGAAGCACCACATCCTGATTGTAGGCACCACCGCTGCTGCTATGGCGAAGGTTGGTCTTTTCACCCCCACTGGCGCACGCATCAGCGTTGTCGGCGCTGGCGCGCAAGCGGCGCTCAAGGACGCTGGCCTGCTGCCTGAAGATACCGGCGCGAGCACAGTTATTGTGCACGACCGTGCCTTCACGGAAGACGACCTCACCGGCAAAACACTGGTTTACATTGCGCTTGATGACGAGCTGGCGGAAGAGCGCGTGCTGCGCCTGACCGAAGCTCGCAAGCTGCCGGTGAATGTGGTCGACAAGCCGCTTAAATCCACCTTTACAACGCCCGCGCAGTTCTCGCGCGGTGCGCTGCAAGTTGCCTTTTCCTCCGGCGGCATGGCACCGGTATTTGTACGCCGCCTTCGTAGCAGCCTTGAGAAACTTCTGCCCCCTTCTCTTGGTGTGCTTGCCTCTGCGGCGGGTGCCGTCCGTTTACGCGTCAAGTCCCTCATACCGGACGCGACCCGTCGCAGGCTTTTTTGGGATCGGCTCTATGACAATGCTGGCCAATATGCAGACCTGACGCAGGAAGATGTTGAACGCCTGATTGTTGATGCTGCGAGAAGCCACCGTGTGGGTGCAACAACTGGCCAGGTACAGCTTGTGGGCGCAGGCCCCGGCGACCCGGACTTACTTACCATCAAGGCACACCGCGCGCTGCAACAAGCAGACGTAATCGTATATGATCGGCTGGTGAGCCGAGACGTGCTGGCGCTTGCGCGCCGCGATGCCGAGCTGGTGTTTGTTGGCAAACGTGAAGGCGACCACGGCATTGGGCAGGATGGTATCAATAAGCTGATCGTTGAAGAAGCGCTTAAGGGCCGCCGTGTTGTGCGCCTCAAGGGCGGTGACCCGCTTCTTTTCGCGCGTGCGGGTGAAGAACTGGCCGCCCTGCGCGCCCATGACATCCATATTGAAGTGGTGCCCGGCATCAGTGCCTTCCAGGGCATTGCCGCCACCACCCAGATCCCGCTGACAGACCGAGAATATTCAAGCTCCATCACGTTGGTGACCGGCCACCTTAAGGACGGTTCCTATAAAGACTGGGCGCGCCTTGCGGGCGGCGGTCAGACTCTCGCCGTTTACATGGGTGTGCGCGGCGCTGGCCTAATCTCAAGCGGTTTGATTGGTGAAGGCGTTAAGGCCTCCACCCCTGTTGCTGTAGTTGAAAACGGCACACGGGCAAACGAGCGCCGTTTTTACGGCACGCTTGAAGGCCTCGCTGAGCTTGTTGCCAAAAATGATGTGAAAAGCCCGGCGCTTTTGTTGATTGGTGATGTTGTGAAAAACGCCGCCGATCTTGCGTGGGCCGAGAAAGAAACTGAGCGCCTGAGCGCTACAGCCTGAGTTTAGGGAGTACCAAAGTATGGCTAAAAAAATTACAGGGCCGCAGATGATTGTCGCAAACCTCCTGCTTGACGGGCGCGTTGTTTTCATGCGCGCCGACGGTAGCTGGTCTGCGCTTGCGGGCGACGCCGCCACAGCAGCGGATGAGGCAAGCGTTGAGGCGCTTGAAGCGCTCGCACAAAAATCAGCCGCATCCAACCATGTGCTGAGCATTGAAGTCGTTGAAGCAACGGAACGGGACGGCAAACCCTTCCCTGCGCACATGAAGTTCGCCATGCAGGCAACGGGCCCGAGTGTGCGCACCGACCTCGGTTATCAGGTTTCCCCGGACTGGGAACGCTAAGAAAAACCAAACGAACAGCCAAACGATAAGCAAGACGATTAAGAAGGCATCCAAACCATGTACGCTTACGACACATATGACCGCGCGATAGTCGACGCCCGCGTTGCGGAGTTCCGCGACCAGGTAGAGCGCCGCGTGAAGGGTGAGTTGACGGAAGAAGAGTTCCGCCCGCTTCGCCTGATGAACGGCCTTTATCTGCAACTGCATGCCTATATGCTCCGGGTCGCTATCCCTTACGGCACGCTGTCTGCTGACCAGATGCGCCGCCTTGCCCTCATCGCCGACAAATACGACAAGGGTTACGGCCACTTCACCACGCGCCAGAACATCCAGTATAACTGGCCAAAGCTATCTGAAACGCCGGACATTCTGCAGGAATTGGCTGATGTTGAGATGCACGCCATCCAGACATCAGGCAACTGTATCCGCAACGTGACAACCGACCAGTTCGCGGGCGCCACGGCTGACGAAGTTGCAGACCCACGCCCGTACGCAGAGCTTATCCGCCAGTGGTCGAGCTTTCACCCTGAGTTCTCGTTCCTGCCGCGCAAATTCAAGATCGCCATCACCGGCGCTGATCATGATCGTGCGGCCGTGAAATGGCACGACATCGGGCTGGTGGTGAAGAAAAACGACAAGGGCGAAATCGGCTTTGAAGTGCTGGTGGGTGGCGGCATGGGCCGCACGCCGGTTATTGGCAAAACCATCAACGACTTTGTCGCGGAAGCTGACATCCTCAGCTACCTTGAAGCCATCCTGCGCGTTTATAACGAGCAGGGCCGCCGCGACAATAAATACAAAGCCCGCATCAAAATTCTTGTGGAAGATTTGGGCGCAGAAGAATACGCCCGCCAAACCAATGAGGAATGGGCGCGTATCAAAGACCAACCCATTGACGTGCCTGAGGAAGAAGTTGCCCGCATCCGTGCTTTCTTCGCGCCACCACCGCTGCCTGTGCTGGCTGACGAGGTGCCCGCAGTAGAAGAGCTTGCGCGCAAGAACTTCATCTTCGCGGCTTGGCTCAAAAACAACACAAACCCGCACAAGGTGCCAGGGCATGTGAATGTGACCATCAGCCTGAAACCGCACGGTGGTATCCCCGGTGATGCGACGTCAGAGCAGATGAAAATGGTGGCAGCACTCGCGGACGAATACAGCCAGTCTGAAATTCGTGTGAGCCATGAACAGAACCTGATCCTGCCGCATGTGGCCAAAAAAGACCTGCCTGCCATCTGGACAGATCTGGACGAGGCCGGCCTTGGTGCTGCGAACGTGGGCCTGTTGACCGATATCATCGCGTGCCCCGGGCTTGACTATTGCTCGCTCGCGAATGCGCGGTCTATCCCGCTTGCGCAAACCATCACCAAGCGTTTTGACGATATCAAGCGCCTGCAGGACATCGGACCGCTGAAGATCAAGATCTCCGGCTGCATCAACTCCTGTGGTCACCACCATGCGGGCCATATCGGCATCCTTGGTGTCGACCGTAAGGGTGAGGAAAATTATCAGCTGCTTCTTGGTGGCTCTGGCGCAGAAGACGCGTCGAGAGCAGCCATCCTCGGCCCCGGCTTCAATGAAGAGGGCATTGTGGACGCAGTTGAGAAGGTCGTGGCGGTTTATCTGGGTGAGCGCACCGAAGGCGAAGAGTTTCTCGCCACCTATCGCCGCGTTGGCCCCGCAGTATTCAAGGAGGCGGTTTATGGCGCTAATTAATCTTACAGGTATTGAGCCCGGCCTATGGGAAAACCTGGCTGACGATACCGCACCTGAGGAAGGCGCAAGCGTTGCCATCCCGCTCAAACGTATTGAGAGCGAGGACGAAGACTTCTTCGCAAGCGCTGGCAAGGTCGGGGTGATCGTCTCTACAGACATCGCGTACACAAGCCTCGCCCCGCTCGCCAACAAGCTCGCGTTTGTTGTGATCGACTTCCCTGCTTTTGGTGATGGGCGCGGTTTTTCGCTGGCCGTTCGCCTACGCAAAGACCTTGGCTTCAAAGGTGAAATTCGTGCAACAGGCCCGGTGATCCCGGATCAGGCCCTGTTCCTCAAACGAGCAGGCTTCGACACACTGGATGTAAGCGACGAGCGTAAGGTGGCGTTTGAAAAAGCACTTGAGAGGTTTGACGCATTTTACCAAAGCGATTTTGGTGGCGAGCTTTCCGTGGCCCACATGCGGCACAGCAAATCAGCAGCTCAAGAAGATGAGGAGCGTAAAGCATCATGACCGCTGCA
Source organism: Kordiimonas sp. (assembly GCF_965216265.1). Classification (GTDB taxonomy): domain Bacteria; phylum Pseudomonadota; class Alphaproteobacteria; order Sphingomonadales; family Kordiimonadaceae; genus Kordiimonas. Next base: position 2,754,125 of record NZ_OZ244153.1, on the reverse strand, counting down.
ACCGCCCTCAAGACAGCCGACTATTTTGACCCGCTCGATGCTGTTGATTACCTTGACGCGCGCTACGCAAACGTGGCGCCTGAAGAGGTGATTGACGGAGCGCTCAAATATTTCGGCCGCCGGTTTGCGCTGGTGTCGTCTTTTGGGTCGGAATCAGCGGTGCTTTTGCATATCGCGAGCCAAGTCTCAAAAGACATCCCGGTATTGTTTCTGGATACCGGCAAGCTGTTTGGTGAAACCAAACGTTACCGGGACGAGTTGGCAAACCTTCTGGGTCTCACCGACGTACGCTCCATCACGCCAGACCAGAACGACCTGCAAGCACATGACCCCAAAGGCATTCTTTGGTCACAAAGCACCAATAAATGCTGCTTCATTCGCAAGGTTGCGCCCATGGCGCGCGTGCTTGAAGGCTTTGAAGGCTGGGCATCCGGCCGCAAACGCTATCAGGGTGGTGTGCGCAGCCTGCTGCCGCACTTTGAAGCCTCAGACGGCCGGGTAAAAGTGAACCCGCTTGCTTTCTGGACCAAAGATGACGTGCTTGACTATAAAGCGCGTGCTGGCCTGCCCGACCACCCGCTGGTGGCGGACGGTTTTGCGTCCATCGGCTGTATGCCATGCACCGATCGGATTGAAGAAGGTGAGAGCGAGCGGGCGGGCCGTTGGCGCGGTCAGGCCAAAACCGAATGCGGTATTCATCTGTCCATAAGCGAGAACAACCGTATCCTGTCCAAATCATGAACCCTGAGAGTGCCCCGGCGCTCTCATCTCAGCAAAACTCACAAGATTTTCTTGGCGTCCCGCCCACAAGTGCCTATGATGCGCTGAGTAAGATTTTCTAACGCAGGATAGTCTATGAAACGCTCCCTGTTGCCCTTGAATGCGCTCCGTGCCTTTGATGCGGCCGCACGTCATATGAGCTTCAAATTAGCCGCTGATGATCTCTCGGTAACGCCTGCGGCCATTAGCCAGCAGATCCGCTCACTTGAAGAGTTTCTCGGCATTGAATTGTTCCGACGCACCAACCGCTCGCTCGTGCTTACCGAAGCTGCGCAGCTATCGCTGATGCCGCTTAAGGAAGCATTTGAGAAGATGGAAGAAGCGGTCGATATCTTGACCGAATCGAAAACATCCAATGTTCTCAAGGTCAGCGTTTCGCCGTCTTTTGCCAGCAAATGGCTGGTACCCCGGCTGGCCTCATTTTATGAACGCCGACCGGATGCGATCGTGAAAATTTCAGCCACCATGCACCTCACTGACTTCAAGGCTGAGGATGTTGATATCGCCATTCGTTACGGCCTTGGTGGCTATAATGGCATGTTTGAAGAAGAAATCCTGCGCGAGACAGTGTTCCCCGTATGTGCGCCCGGCATCATCAATGAAGACAACCTGACAGACAGTGCCTGCGCGGTGCTCAAGCACACATTGATTCATGACGACAGCACGGTCGAGGACGACAGTGTGCCTACATGGGCCATGTGGTTGAAGGCAGCAGGCGTGGTGATGCCAGACGGCATGCCGGCACTGCACTTCAACAATCATGCGCTGGCAATTGAAGCGGCTGTTGCGGGCCGCGGTGTCGCGCTCGCACGTTCCGCCATCGCGGAAGAAGACCTCAAGGCCGGGCGGCTCATCAAGCCCTTTGGCGAGGCGGTGCCGATCAATTTCGCGCATTATATTGTCTGCCCGACAGAAAAACTTAAGAATGAGCGTGTACAAGAGTTTATTGACTGGCTGAGAACGGAGACCCGTAAAGCCTGACAAACCAAAAGGCATGCGATTGGGGGCCGAGGTTTGGATTGGATACATGATCACCACAAGTGTCCACAGCTTGGCCCGAGATATGGCCCGCAACCTGGCGCATAGCTTGGCTTGCAAGCTCGCCCGCTGCCTTTTTGCCCTGTTCTTACTGTGCTGTAGCCCAGCGCTGCTTCAGGCAGCGCCTGAAACAACCTCGCCTTCCCAATGCATGCGGCTCGGCGCAGACGAAAGTCTTGGCGACGCCTTTGCTGCTTTCGATGCCTTTTTCCAAGACCTTTATAACCGGGCTGGTTACTGCGCCAAATCTGTTGCGATGGACCCCAAGCGTATCGAACAGTTGCTCATTCGCGGAGAGTTGGACGGCGACTGGTTCCGCCCTGGTGACTATGTTGCAAGCATGTCGGATAAGCTTATCAGTCTGCCTCAACCCCTGTTCGGGCTTGAAGCCCGGCTTATCTGGCTGGACCGCACCGCATTTTCCGGCAAACCGGAAGACCTTCGCGGTCTGAAGGTTGGGTATCAGGCCGGGTTTCGTTGGCTTGAGAGCCACTTGCCGCAAATGGGCGCTCACCCCTTCGCCGTTTCAAGCACGGCACAAACATGGGAGCTGCTCGCGCGCGGGCGTATTGATGTGTTCGCCACCAGTGGCTTGCACGAAGCGGCCATTATAGACCACTTGAGGTCGAAGGAAGACGCCGTCAATCGTGCCTTATGGACAACTGTATCTTTCTTCCATGCGCTGAACCCTCGCCATCAGGATAAGGCAGAAAAACTTAATAGCGCCCTCAAGGTGATGATTTTGGAGCAAACACCCGCGCGCTCCTTCCTTCGGCCTGGCATGCAACCTGCCGCCTTAAACGAATAGGGTAATAGCCTCAGCCGAAAACGACCGAGGCTATCAGCGGGCACAAGAGGAGGAGTGGCCCGCGGGGGCTCGTCGGCGACAATGGCCTAAAAATTATAGGCCACGCCTAATCCGATGGTCAGGTCATACTTTTTGGTGATACCGGGGTTTGCCCGCACCTTTTTATCGAGATATGAGGCGTTTCCAAACGCGATGACCGACCAACGATCATCAATGGAATACAGGGCCATAAGCTCAGCAGAATAATTGATCACGTCATCCGACAAGCTATAGAGCGGCAACAGAGGGTCGCCCTTTTCCAGCATTTTAGCGCGCTGTTTTTCTGTTACCCCCCACATATGGTTCGCAAGTTTGCTGCTTTGCCATGTGGCTTTGATGCCTGGCGTGACCATCAACTTGTCTGAATGGAAGGTGTAGCTATAACCAACACTGACTTCCTGGCCGCTATGGGTATCTGTCACGTCCTGTAGTATCTCGGCACTGAGAGAACCGAAGCTGCCATGAAGGCCAAGCCGTGCGCCCGCGTCTGCGGTGACCTTATCCCGGCTTGAACCCGGCAACATGCGTGCGGACGCGATCAGGTCAAAGGACAGATGCAGGTCATCAGGGTTGCTGGGTTGCGGCAGCAGACGATAGCCAAGCTCCAGCCCCTCAAGGTAAAAGCGCTCCCCTCTATAAGCCACATAAGGGAAAGCGTTGTAGCTCGAATCTTCCGCTTCAAACGGGCTTTCATAAAAAAGCCCTATGCCGCCCACCGTCCATTTCGGCGGGCCGTCCTGTGCCGCAGCCGCCGCCGTGATGCAAGAGGACACAACAAATGCCGCTCCTAATTTCCATACTGTCATGACTATCTATGCTCCTTGTCCCTTAGGCCGTTTTGGCCTCTAATGCGGGAGAACTTTTTCTTGATACGGTTCTATTAAATAATTGGTTCAGCCATCAGGAGAGTGCAGCGCGCGCAAGCCCACCCAATATGAGCGCAGATATAAACCCTGCAACCGCAACAAGTGCCAGCAACACACAAAACAGATAATATTTTTCGTGCCGCATAAATCACACCTGCCTTTATTGTTCATAATCTCCAGATCGGCCAACAATGAATGAGGCAAGGCCCGCCTGCGATCAAACCAGCATGCGTAAAACGGCTGTTTTTCTTCGCGAAAACGCCAGCAACCCGCCAATGCGCAATTCACGCTTCGTGAATGATCCAGGATTGTGCTCGGGAAGCTTGATTGAGAGCACGCCGCCGCTAAGATGCAATTCGCATCGAGGATAAATGTGTTTTCAGGAACCACTGTGACACTAAACGACTTAAAAGAATTTTGGGGCAAACCCACGATCCAGAATGAGCTTCGCAAGACGCTCTACATGGCTACCGCTGGTGTTGTGCTCGGGCTAATCGGCCCGTTTGACAGCTATAACCTGCCGCAGGCATTCGCCCGGCACCTGTACTGGCTCAGCCTGATCCTGATCTCATCACTAATGAGCGGACCTTTGGCGCGAGGTATGTTTCCGCCCATGATCAGGGCTGGTTTTAACCCTTTGCTTGGCTTCATCGTCTTTGCGTTTGCCATGTCAGTGGGCATTTTTCCCTTCGTGATATTCAATGAGATTTATCTCGCCAGCCCTTACGGCGTTACCTGGGATTATAGCCTTGAGTTTCTCAGCTATGTTGGTGCGTGGGATTATGTTGAATGGTTTGGGCAGGTGTTGGTGCTCACCGTTGTACTCATTGGCGCAATCAGCATGATCCACAAAGCGGTCCAGAAACCTGATGAAGCCGCCACGCCTGCCCCAACGCACGCCCCTCAAACGGCAGGACAGAACTTCCTAAAGCGGCTCGCGCCCAATCTGGGGGATGAGCTATTATGCCTGTCGATGGAAGATCACTACCTGCGGGCCTTCACCACAAAGGGAGACCAGCTTATCCTCATGCGGCTCAAGGACGCAGCTGTTGAGCTGGACGATTACCCTGGCCTTCAGGTTCATCGGTCTCACTGGGTGGCGCTGGATGCTATCAGCGAGGCCAGGCGCGACGGTAGGCGGATACTGCTGAAGCTGAAGAATGACCATGAAGTGCCGGTATCGCGCAGCTATGTTGATCACCTCAAGGCGCAGGGCATTCTGTAAAATTGCAGCTTTAATGTTTGGTAAACGCTTTTGTCCTTAAAGTTCCCCGGTCTGGACCTTGGGGGACACGATGATGAAGTCAATCATACAGATAAGCCTGGTAGTTTCGCTGCTTGTAGGCACAGCGGCGATCGAAGCCGTTCTACCGTTTTTCGCCGATGGTCAGCAAAACCCCGAATACGGCTATATCACCAACTCTCGCGACTATGGCACAATGAGAGGCTGGCAAAAATGTTTGCAGCGTGGCAGCGACGAGGCTGAAGGTGTGAGGCGCGAGCGTTGCACCCAGCATCTGGCGAAACTATATGAAGGCCCGCCCATAGATATCGAGGTCACAGGGTTTATGCCGGGCCATGCTTGCGCACATTCGCCACATAGTCGGTTGACCCGCGCGGTTCAGGCTGTTGTCACCAACCGGTCAGGCAATGACTATTTTTTCTCGCTTGAGGTGGATGCCGAGAATGACATTACCGACACACACGGCGGCTCAGGCAAGATCGATATCCAGCTAGCACCGAATGCGTCAAAGCAGGTTTGCTTCACTGCATTTGCATTCGAGAATACTGAAAAGCTGCAAGCGTTTCTGCCCGCAGAACATCTATCAGAATTTGAGGTGCGGCACGCGTCTGGCATCGAACATAACGCCGATAACAAAGATGCACTGCTGGCGCGCTTGTTCTAGAAGCGCTTAATCGCTTAGGGAGAGCCGGGCCACAGACGTGACCCGGCTTATTTTATTTACTCTTCCATCTCTTCGGCTTGCTCATCAGCTTCATCATCGGCGTAGGAGCGATCAAACGCGGCAGATAGGAACAAGGCGTTCAGGAACAAGCGCTCAGAACCCAGATAGGTCGCGCGGAAATTCGGGTCATCTGCGAACAAAATAACGGCACCGTCGCCCATACGTTCCGCCGTCAGCATCGGTGTACCCTTCAGCTCATTCAAGCGACGGTCAGACGAATAGCCACTGATGAGCGGGCTATCCGTATAGACCGCGACCTGCGCGTACGGGTCTTTTGGCACCGGCAGGACAAACGTGGTGTTCTTGTTGGTGGCCATACTGCGGCGCACGAGCCCGAACCCAAGCGGATGGGTGATATCCAGGTCGCTTTCGAACACCGCACCACCGATCACATCTTCTGCGTCCTTCTGGCCTTTCTGGGCATAGGAAAGCCGCTCAGGCGTCTTGTTGTCCTTATCGTCCTTCTTCTTGTCGTCCTTATCGGCTGTCAGGTTCTCGGCCGCCCATTTCGCGCCCTGACGGCTTGCAACCACAGTGCCGCCCGCTTTGACCCAGGCCTTGACGTCATCTACCATGCCTTTTGGCAAGCCTGAACGCCCACCCACGAGGATGAGATGCGTGTAACGGTTCAGGTTTATCCCGCTGAGCCGGTCTTCGCGCACGAGGGTGACAGGCATTTTCATCTTGTGGTCAAGAAGGTGCCATACCTCACCCGCGTCATAAGATGACAAACGGCCACCCACCACCAGAAGCGGCTTCACAGGCTTGAGGTCAGCGACAGAATTGCGGCCACCAAGGTCAGCACCCACATTGAGCGTGTGGCCGGATGTGGCAGCGAACACTTCAATGCCGTCTTCTTCCGTCATTTGCTGCATCATGGCGTGGATGCTTGCGCGCGGCACTGTTTGCAGGTCGTTGGCAACGATCACCGCACCCCGGCCAAACTTCACCACACCGCGTGTGGTCTGCACCTCAATCGGTTCCTTCGCAACACGGGCCATCACACCTGCATCCAAAAGGCGTGCCACAGCCCGCGGCGCATAATAGTCCGACCAGCGGAACACATAGGCGTATGGCGCTTCACCAGGGGAAACGAGCGAACGTTTTTCGCTACCATCGGCCACAGCGCCCAGTTTACCGCGCAGGCTACCGGTCACCGCCGCATAATCAAGCCCGTACGCGGCAGGCAGCGTCCAGCCAGATACATCATAGAATACCTTGTCCGGGAACTCGGTGATCTTACCAAAAAGCGCTTTTGCCATGCGGTATTGTGGCTGGTCCATCGGCACAATATAAGCGCCAGCACCAAAGGTGCGGCCTTCAGCCTTTACGTCGCCTTCAAGCTTGTATGCCGCCACGCGGTGACGCGACAGGAACGTCAAGAACATGTTCAGCCGCACCGGGTCCTCGGGTGCCTGGAACACATACCCCTTCACGTCATCGTCTTTCACAAAACCCGCAACGTTCGCATAAAACTCGCGCTGGTAGGCATGCAGTTTGGTGCGCATCGCCGCTGCACCCTTGATGGTGGACAGGCTTGTGCGGAAGTGTTTCAGCACATTGTCGGCATAGGTTTTGATGCCCTGGTCACTTTCGCGCGCGATCCCCATCTGGGCCCCGGCTTCATAGAGAATACCAAGTGATCCGTTGATCTGTGGGTAGGTTGAGCCCTTGCCCACATAATAGTTGTCAAACCCTTCTTCCGAGAAATAGAGCGTGCCCGCTTTATCAAGCGTCGCGCGGTGATAGTTTGCGATCTCAACCAGCAACTCGCGGCCCTTCGCAGGGATCAACGGGTGTTTGCGTGTTGGCACACCGGGGTGGAAATAATAGGTACTGTTGCCGCCCATCTCGTGGAAGTCACCTGAAACCTCGGGCTTCCATTCATGCCATTTGGCAAGCCACGCCTGGCTTTCAGGCTGGGTCTGCAACAGCCACTGGCGGTTCAGGTCAAACCAATAGTGATTGGTGCGCCCGCCCGGCCAAACCTGATTATGCACCTCATGCGCCGGGTCAAGCGCACGAATGTCTGAACCATACTGCGTTACCCACGCGCCGCGCCGGGCGTGCCCGTCCGGGTTAAAGACGGCGGTAATCAGGATCACGCTGTTTTCAAGTGTTTCTTCCATCTCTGGGACTTGCGCAGCGGCGAGGTGGTAGAGCGCAGGGATCGCCGCGTCCATACCGCTCGATTCCGCGCCGTGCACGCCGTAGTTCAGCCATGTCACCACCGGCAGGTCATCTGAGGCCTGATCGGCTGTCGCGGGGTTTGAACGTTTGATGTGGTTCGCGCGAATTTCATCGATACGAGCGAGATTTTCAGGGCTGGAGACAGTGATAAACAAAATCGGCCGACGCTCGTGGCTGTAGCCGATTGTTTCCACCGTCATGCGCGGGCTTTGTTCCACCACCTCGCGCATATAAGAAACCATCAGGTCATGGCGCACTGGCTGGTCGCCAACACCATGCCCAAACACTTCTTCAGGCTTCACGATGCCCTGATCATATTCAACACCCGGCACCAGGAAATAATCCAGCGGTTCGGCTTTTACCGGTACGGCAAACGCCATCGCCCCCATGCCAAGTGCAGCTGCCAGCTTCAACAGTCGTGCTCGCATTTCTGTCCCCTATTTTTTCAAATCGTTATAATTGATCGGCTCATGCCTGTTCAGGCTGGCCGCAATGTCGGGCATGTCATACTTCAGCCCGTTGCCACAGTTAAACAGCACCACCCGGTCGCCCGCTCCCACACGGCCATCAGATAGTGCCTCTTTGTATGCAGCATAGGTCGCGGCGCCCTCAGGGCAAACCAGCACACCCTCTCGGGCGCCAATTTCCATTCGCGCCGCTTCAATCTTGTCGTCATCTACCGCGATTGCAAAACCGCCACTGTCCCGCACCGCATCAAGGATCAGGAAATCACCCACAGCAACAGGCACACGTATACCGCTCGCGCAGGTATGGGCGTCCTGCCACAGCACGGCGTGGCGCTCACCGTCTTCATAGGCTTTCACGATAGGTGCGCAGCCGGTGGCCTGCACCGCCACCATGCGCGGGCGTTTTGCACCAATCCAGCCCAGCGCCTCCATCTCGGCGAAAGCTTTCCACATGCCAATAAGGCCAGTGCCGCCGCCAGTTGGGTAGAAAATAACATCTGGCACGTCCCAGCCAAGTTGGGCCACAAGCTCAAGTCCCATGGTTTTTTTGCCTTCAATCCGGTAAGGCTCCTTGAGGGTTGAAAGGTCAAACCAGCCCATGGCGTCCTTGCCTTCGCCCACGATCTTGCCGCAGTCATTAATCAGGCCATTCACACGCCAGACCTTGCCGCCCTGAAGCGCAATTTCCTGCACGTTCACGTCCGGTGTGTCATCGGGACAGAAGATATAACTCTCCATCCCCGCCCGCGTGGCATAGGCCGCCATGGCAGACCCCGCATTGCCGTTTGTGGGCATGGCAAGGCGCTTAAGCCCCAGCTCCTTCGCCATGGAAACCGCCAGCGCAAGCCCCCGTGCCTTGAAACTGCCAGTGGGCAAACGTCCTTCATCCTTGATGAGAATTTCTCCGCTCACGCCCAAATTGCTCGCGAGTGCCGCGCAGGCAATCAGCGGGGTGTCATCTTCCCCAAGGGCGATAACATTTTCACTGTCCCGTACCGGCAAAAGCTCACGCCATTTCCAGAAACCACCGGGCCGGGCCCATATCTCATCGCGGTCAAGCTTCCCCCGCATGGCCGCAAGGTCGTAGCGCACCAGAAGCGGGCGCCCCGCGCGGGAAAGGCCGTGCAATGTTGCAGGCTTATAATCACTCTCACCGGTCAGGCCACATTCAAGATGGCTGACATAATTAGAATATACTGGCATTTCACCCCCGACCTGTTAGGCCCCACAGCCTAGGCGTTGTTCATTTCTCAGACAAGTGCTTGACGAAACCTGCCTCCATATAAATTTTGAAACCTATGGAAAAGAAAATCACATGTGTGTTATGTGGTCGCCAAATCGGGAAAGCTGTTGAGATGCATCATCTTATCCCGAAGTCAGAGGGCGGCCGTGTGACAGTTCCGTTACATCCTATTTGCCACAGGAAGGTTCACGCCCTATTTAACGAAAAAGAGCTGGCAAAACACTATGCCACTATCGAGGCTCTTCGGTCGGTGGAAGAGATCAGACGCTTTGTTGCATGGCTTCGGGGGAAGCCACCTGATTTTTACCGCAGGACCGAACCTAAAGGGGGACGCGGGCGCAAACGTTAAGACCGTCCGTATAACAACGTGGGTATTTTATGATCACCAGGCCACCCATCACCTATGAAAAATGGGGACAGTGCGGAAAATATTTCGAGTGGAACGACCACCACGTATTTTACCAGCGTGGCGGCAATGGTGAAGTGCTGCTCACAATCCACGGCTTCCCTACCTGCGGGTGGGACTGGTGCTGGATATCCCCGAGCCTTGTAAAAAACTTCCATACCATCGTGCCTGACCTTCTGGATTATGGCCGCACGCTCAATAGTCTCAGGAAACCCTGCTCGATCATGGATCAGGCCGACATGCTTGAGGCCCTGATGGCGCATCGCGGCATTGATGAAGTGCACATCCTCGCGCATGACGTGGGCGACACCGTCGCGCAAGAACTGATCGCGCGTCATAATGAAAGCTCACTTTCTTTCCGCATCAGAAGTGCGCTGTTCCTCAACGGTGGCATGCTACCGTCCCAACATCGCCCTCGCAAGGTGCAGAAGCTGCTGGCCGGGCCGTTCGGGCCATTGATCTCGCATCTTTCGGGCAAATCCTCCATGCTGCGTGGCTTTACGGAGGTTTTTGGCCCCGACACCAAACCAACCGGTGTTTCGCTTGACGAATTCTGGCCTGCCATGGTGGGCGTGAACGGTCGCAGTGCGCTGGCACGCCGCATCCGCTATATGGCGGAACGTGTTGAGCATGCCGACCGCTGGGTTGGCGCGCTCAAGGAAGCGCAAATCCCCATGATGCTCATCAATGGAGTGGAAGACCCGGTATCAGGCGCGCACGCAGCCGATGCGTTTGAGAAAACCCTGCCGCATGTGAAGGTCGTGCGCTTGCCTGGCATTGGCCACTTCCCGCAGATTGAGGCGCCGGAAACCATCGCCGAGCTTGTGGACCAGTTCCATGAATGCATTGTGCGCAATGGTTACCTGAAACCAACAGAACTGAAAGAAGCTCCCGGCGCGCATATGCTTGGTGCACGCACGCTTCTGGCTTGATCTCCCCATCATCTTTGGTGTTAAGTAGCCATAAGGGGAGATGTTATGAAATCACATACTTCATATCTGCGCGCCGGGGCGACCCTGTCGGCCCTCTCTGCGCTCACCACCGCAATCCTAATGTATGGCCCCAATGCGCCTGCAACAGATGGCTTCGATGCCGCGCAGAGCCTGCATAACAACGGTCTTTATCTTTATAAAAAATGGGTCCTGTTCCTGCATCCCCAGTTTGCTTTTCTGGCCGCACTGGCCGTAGGCATTACCATGTTTCGAGACCGTGCTTTCCTGATGGTGGCAACCCTTTTCTACCTTGGTCTTTGGGCTTTTACGGAAGTAAGCCAGCAAGCCTATATCATCGATGCGCTCAATCAGATGTGGCGGCCAGCCTATCTGGCTGCGGAAGGTGAAAGCCGCGAGCTTTGGCGAACACTGATAACCGGCATGCGCGGCATCTCTGACAGCCAGTATTTTGTCGTGATTTTCGCCTTCGGCGTTGGCACCTTGCTCTTTGGGTTCGCTTTCACACAGCGCGACCCGCTCAATATGTTCCTGCGCTACGGCATGATCGCAATCGGCATCATGAGCCTTGTATCTTTCCTGTCTTACTACGCGGGCCTTATAGCGGCAGGTAGCCTTGTCGGAGCATGGTACGGTTATGTGTATGGCCCCTTACAAATCGCGGTCCGCCTTGCGCTGGCTTTATGGCTGTGGCGGGAAGCGTCAGCCCATAACCAAAAGGCATAGGCGCGAAAAACCTTTTGCCTTGACCCATAGGGCGTTTTGGGAAACGGTGGCCCAAAATAAGGGTCCGCCATGCACGATCAGCTTCAACATCCACCTGCACCACCGTCTGCGCCGTCTTCCGGGCCTGATGAAGGCCCACAGCCGCGCGTAATTGCGGCTTTCCTGACCATTGTTGCGGGCACCGTGCTGGGCCTGTCTGGCATTGACCTTGTGCTGCCTGCCGTGCCGCAACTACCCGCTATTTTTGGCACCAATATCGAGAACGCACAGCTTGTGCTTGCGAGTTATGTGGCGGGTATGAGTGTGGGACTTTTGATGTTTGGTTCCCTGTCGGCCCATTTTGGCAGGCGGCGGCTTTTCATTGCCTCGCTGGCTGCGTTTGGTGCGCTGTCGCTTATGGCAACGATGACAGACAACATCCATGTGCTGAATATCATCCGCTTCTTCCAGGGCGCAGCCGCAAGCGGCGGGGCCGTACTGGCCCCCGGCCTTATTCGCGCACTGTTTTCCGAAATTGGTGCCATCCGCGCTGTCAGCGCCATGGGCAGTATAGAATCGCTCGTGCCTGGCCTGGCGCCCATCGCAGGGGCGTGGCTTTTCAAGGAATATGGCTGGGAAGCGTCTTTCTCCATCACCGGTACGCTGGTGCTGGCGATTTGCCTGATTGTTTTCCTTATCCCGTCCCTTCTCCCCCACATCGGGCAAAAGAAGGGAGACACAACCTCAAGCTATATGCGGGTGATGCGCAACAAAACCTTCCTGCGGTACGCCGTAAGCCACGCGCTTATTCTGGGCGGGCTTCTGGTGTTCGTCTTCTCTGTGCCCGCTGTTGTGATCAAAACCATGGACGGCGTGATTGAAGACTTCATTCTCATGCAATTTGTGGGGGTGTGCCTGTTCATTGTATCAGCAAACGCAAATGGCAGCCTGGTGAAGCGGTTTGGCAACGAGGCGGTGATTTCCGCAGGCACAGATATCTCGCTCTTCGGTACGCTGGTACTGTTTGGCTATGCGCTCTTTGGCGCCAACGACCCGCACCATCTGGCTTATATGTTCTGGATACTCAACCTTGGCCACGGCATCAGAAGCGGGCCCGGCTTTGTGCGCGCGCTGGCTGCCACCCACGGTGATGACGACCGGGCTTCTGCGCTTATTATATTGTGGACGATGATGCTGGCGGCCGCTGGCACAGCCATTGTTGCACCCTTCATCGAAATGGGGCTTGCTGCCGTTACCTTCGCCCTTGTACTCATTGTTTTGCCCGCGCCTATTTTGATGCGCACCCTCGCACCGATGGGCGAGGACGGGCGCGATACCAACCCCGTTTGAGTGAGACCAGCTATGTCCCGCATTGCTTATGTCAATGGTGCTTATGTTCCCCACGATGAGGCTGTGGTCTCGATCGATGATCGCGGCTATCAGTTCGCCGATGCGGTGTATGAGGGCGTGACAGTTCGCAAAGGCCGTATGGTTGACCTTGAACCGCACCTGGACAGGCTGGGCCGCTCAATGCGGGAACTGGCGATGGCTGCACCTATGGAGCGGGCACCCATGCGCTTTGTGTTCAGGGAAGTTATTCGCCGCAACCGCGTGACGGACGGTTTTCTCTATATCCAGATCAGCCGCGGTGTCGCCCGGCGCGATCATGCTTTCCCCACCAAGCCAACAATGCCCAGCCTTGTTGTCACCTGCAAACGCCTGAGCGTTGATGGCGTGTTTGCCCGCGCGGCCAAGGGGGTAAAGGCATTCTCGGAAAACGATATCCGCTGGGGCCGGTGCGATATCAAATCCACCTCCCTGCTCCCCAACATACTGGCGAAACAGGCGGCCAAGGAGAAGGGCGGCTTTGAAGCCGTGCTGGTAGACCGGGACGGCTTTGTGACCGAGGGCAGCAGCACCAACATGTGGATGGTGCGCAAGGACGGCACATTGGTAACCCGCTCCACGGATGATAACATCCTGCCCGGCATTACCCGCGCTACACTCAAAAAGCTGGCAGAAGAAATGCAGATCAAGGTGGAAACCAAAGCCTTCACGTTGGCGGAGGCAAAAGCCGGTGCCGAGATGTTCCTCTCAAGCTCAACGGGCTGCGCCATGCCGATTGTGGAGTTGGACGGCCATAAGATTGGCGACGGGACACCAGGCCCCATCGCCAAACGATTGATTGAAGCTTACCGGGCCTATATGGAAGCCTGATCAGGCTAAAACCCGGTAAGCCTTGGCTTATGCCTAAGCGTCCGCTTTCGCGCTTGAGCCCCAGCCCCTGCCAGCCATAAAGGCGAGCACGACGGCAACAATCGCGTTGTTCACGAGATGCATGCCCATGATTGGCATACGGGTGTCTTGCGGGAAGTCTTTCAGCATGGTGTACCAATTGCTGTCTGTTGCCACCAGATAAAGCCCGATCATAAGGCCAAAGACCACGGCAGCCTTCATGTCGCCCGACCCGACGGCTTTATCAAACAGCCAGACAACCACCACGGTTTGCACCAAATGGTATGCCATCACGGCCATGCCCGTTTCTTCCATCGGTTTCATCGCGGCTTCCGCTGCCATAAAGGCATCTGCCGCAATAAACATCGGCCCAACGGTGTAAAGCACGCCATATACAATGTACGCTACAACGATATTCAGGATAAATTTACCAACGTTCATAGGTCCCTCCCCTTAGTTGTTGGTTGTGCCCCTTGAGGGTCTATCCTCGCAAATCCTCCAGTTTATTGTTGTTATGCGTCTGCTGGTGATGCTTCGCCAGATGGCCCGTGAAGCTTCGCCAGCACCATGCCGACAACCGTGCCGACAAATAAGTGAATGACTATGGAATAAGGAAGCGGGGCCAGCGACATCTTGAGCCCCATATAGGTGGTGAAATCGGTCGCAGCCAGATAACCGCCCATCAGCAGGCCAAATTTTGCACCCGTTTTGATGCAGTTTGATGCAACAGCCATATTGAAAAGTGCAACGACGATAATCGTCTGCACCAGATGCCCGAGCATGCCGTACATCGCCATGCCCTCAGCTTCAGGTCGGAACATGTCGGCATTTGCCATATAGACGTCCAGAAAGAGAAACGCCATCAGCCCCATGTAGAAAACACTGTAAATTACGAACGCGACTACAACACTTAAAATAAACCGCCCTGTGCTCATTGGTCCCTCCCCCTAAAGCGTGGCTGTTAGTCTTTGGTGTTTATTTCGTCCTTTTCTTTGGCGCCTTTACTCTCAAGCGCCACATTTTCCGCCTCACTCGTCTCATTATACGTCACACTTTCGACCACAGATGTGGCGCGCGCGGCATCAGTAGGTGGCTTCTCATGACGTAAATGTACCACACGTTGTGGGAAGGGGAACTCAATTCCATTCTCGTGGAATTTGTCCCATATCCTGAGCATCACATCGCTTGCGATATTTGAAACCCCGTTTTGTGGGTCTTCGATCCACATTCTGAGCTCAAGATCCACACCGTCCGACCCAAATTCACGCAGCAATGTGCGGGGTGCAGGGCTTGAAAGCACGCGGCTTTCCTCGCTTGCAGCCTCGTTCATCAGGTCCATCGCTTGGCGGAGATCACTATCATAACTGACCTGTACCGGGATACGGCGGCGCACCAGCCTGTGGCTGTGCGACCAGTTCACCACAGACTGGGTGATCATATCCTCATTTGGGATCAGATATTCCGTCCCATCCCGCGTGATCACGCTGGTATAGCGTGCCGCCAGGCGGTTGATGGTACCGTAGGTGCCCTGCGTTTCGATCACATCACCCGGCTTGATAGAGCGGTCCATAAGCAAGATGATGCCGGAGATAAAATTCCCCACCACCTTCTGCAAACCAAAACCGATACCAACACCAAGTGCGCCACCAAAGACCGCGAGGGCGGTAAGGTCGATGCCCGTGGCGTTGAGCGCGGTGAGGAAAGCGATAGAAACCAGCAATATTTTGCCGGATTTGGTCATCAGCACCCGCGCGCTTGGCGGCAGCGTGGAAAAATGAACGATCTGTTTTTCCAGAAGAGCCGAAAGCGCTAGCGCGCCCCAAAGCAGCACTGAAAAAGTGACGATGCCCTGGAAGATATCAAGTACACTGACGGTGGCGTCACCTAGCGGCAGCTTGGCGCTTTCAAGCACAATCATGATCGGGTCCAGAAGCCCGACGATATTCAGCGCTGCCAGTGTCCAGGCAATGCCCGCCACAAGGCGCGCGAGCTCCCGGTTCGCGATCAGGCTTACCGCGAGGCGGATCACCAGCCATGCGGTAAACAAGCTTGTCGCGATGGAGAGGATATAGGTTCTGCCGACGAAGGGCTCAAGGATCAGAACCGCGGTCCACATCAGCATGATGGCCATGGCGGTTGAGAAAATGGAATGCAGGAAGCGGGCGCTGAACTTCTGCACAATCGGTTTGTCGCCAAAGGCCTTCAGCACGCCCTTCAGGATTTTGCCGCAAGCGAACCGTGAGGCAAAAAAGGCAATTGCCACGATGGCCACTTCAGCAAGATGAATGGGCTCAAAGAGATTGGCCTGCAACCAGACCCAACTCTCGTTCAAAAACGCTATGAATTTCGCCCTAAGGTCTTCTCCCATATCGGGAGTTTAGCGTCGTGCGCGGAAAAAGTCTCTAAGCAATTGTGAGGCTTCTGCTTCCAATATGCCGCCATATATTTCCGGCTTATGGTGGGTGGTGGGATGCGAGAAAATCCGCGCGCCCACCGTTATGCCGCCGCCTTTGGTGTCATCAGCTCCGTAATAAAGCCTGCGGATACGCGCAAACGCAATGGCCTGCGCGCACATGGCGCAGGGCTCAAGCGTGACATAGAGGTCGCAGCCCTCGAGCCGTTCAGACCCAAGCAGTTTTGCCGCCTGCCGGATGGCGATCATCTCCGCGTGCCCAGTGGGGTCATGCGGCCCCACAACATCATTGCCCGCGCGGGCCAGCACCTTGCCGTCTGGCCCCACAACAACAGCGCCTATGGGCACCTCGCCGCGCTGGGCGGCTGCGCGCGCTTCATCAAGAGCGGTATGCATATGCGGAAAATGATCTATCATGCGCCAGTGTTAGCGCGAAACGTCCTCGCCGCCAAGGCACCCATCACCAGACACATGATTAAAAGTGCCACCTTCCCATCCGAAGCTCAGAGCATCATCCGCGTTGCCCCGTGACACATCAAGTTTGGAAGGTTCTCCATATGCGCGTTCAAGCAGGTATGCTCTCCCTTCCGTGCTCGCGAGCACCTCGGCTGAAAAATGACCAACCCTCAACGTCAGACGGCCACCGGCATCGCATATCGTTGCGTCCCCATAAGCAGGGGACTTATAGGTGCCGATAAGGTCTGATCTTAGGGCGGCAGCCTCAAGGCTGGTGGCTTTCCGCAAGGCGTCTTCCCGAATACGCATACGAAAGTGCGCATAACCTGCCTGACTTTCCACCCTGCCTTCAAGCCGCCTGCTGGCATTATCGTCTGCCGCCTCAAGACCAAGAGCATAATCCACCGCCTGCTGAAGGGCGTTCCAGCCAAATGTCCAGCCATAGGCGCGGGCACCATTGATGGAGGAAACCACCAGGTTGTCGTCAGGCAGGAAAACCATAAAGATCATCATGCCGTTATAGGTGCCACCATGGTAAAAGACACGGTGACCGGCATAATCACAGGTTTGCCAACCAAGGCCATATCCGTCACAGGTCATATCGGCATATTTTTTGGCCGGTGTGCGTTCCGCATAAGCGGTTTGTGCAGTGTTATATACCGCCGGATCAAACACCGCCTTGTTCAGATTGGCCTGAAGCCATCTCACCGCATCATGCGTGGAGATGAAATGCCCGCCCGCCGGATGCATCAGATCATCCTGCTTTGCAGTAGCAACCGACCAGCCTGTTTTTGACAATGGGTTGAAATGATTACCAAGGCCAATATCGGCTACCGGGATTTCGCTCGGTATATTGCTCGCGCTTTCAAGTCCCAGCGGGCGGTGAATATCGTTCTTCAGCCAGTCTTTCCAACTACGGCCCGTCTTGCGCTCAAGTACTGCAGCGTAAATCAGGTATCCCAAGTTGTCATAAGAGAAGCCGGATTCGATTGGCACTGAGTGCTGCTCGAGAATTTCTTCAAAGTCCGCAATAGCGGTACCACCGATATAGGCGGTACGTATGACAAGCGGGTCATTCTCAAAGCCAAAATTGTGCGACAACAGCATACGCATGGTGATCGTTGCTGGGTCGATTGGATCAGGGAGACCAAGTTCAGGCCACTCATCTGCCAGTGTGGCGTCAAGGGACAGAACGCCCTCGGCATCCAGTTTGGCAGCCAAAAGGCCCATGAAACTTTTACTGACCGACGCAATATAAAGCCGCGTATCCATATCCAGCGGCACATCTCCACCAGCGACCTTGTTACCGTGCAAGCGGCTATAAAGTAGCCTGTCACCACTTGCCACCGCCAGACTATAGCTGGGCGGCGCATAAGGGCTTTGTTCCATCTCGGCCATGAAGCCATCAAGCTTGTCGGAGAGGCTGTCAGCTTTCGCCAAGCAGGAAGACGCCAGCAGGAGACCGGCACCCAAAAGGCGCCAAGGCATGCTCGTTGTTTTTCGGTTCATTTTTTGTCCTCGTTATCGTCGTGTATATTTATAGTGACCCCCACTTGATGTGAGTTTCTACTACAGTTGTAGTTATTGACTGCAAGGTCAAGAAAAAAGTCAGGACTGTTAACGGCGGCGCAGATTCAGTTGCACGCATTGGGGCACAGCCCTATTGTGCGCGCAAATTACATAGGCCAAAGACACATGAGCAACGAAGACCAAAAAGGTGAACGCATCGCCAAAGCCCTTGCCCGCGCGGGCGTGGGTTCACGCCGCGATGTTGAGCGCATGATCGAGGAAGGCCGTATCTGGCTTGATGGCAAAAAGCTGGAAACAGCGGCCGTGCTTGTGACCAGCCTCAAAGGCATCACTGTTGACGGTGAAGCCATCGGTCTTGTTTCAGACACCAAGCTGTGGCGCCTGCACAAAAGGCGTGGCACACTCACCACCCACAAAGACCCGGAAGGCCGCCGCACCGTGTTTGACCAACTGGCCAAACATATCGGACGCGTGATTGCTGTGGGCCGGTTGGATATGAACACCGAAGGGCTGCTGCTGCTCACGAACGATGGGGAGCTCGCGCGCTATCTTGAGCTGCCGTCCAACGAGCTTATCCGTCGCTACCGCGTGCGGGTGCATGGCCGGGTCAATGAAGATGCGCTGAAGGCGCTGTCTGACGGTGTAACCATCGATGGCACCCACTATGGCTCGATCGATGCCAGGCTTGAACGCGTACAGGGTACGAACGCCTGGCTCACAATCGCGATCCGCGAAGGTAAAAACCGTGAGGTACGCCGGGTGATGGAACACATGGGCCTTGTGGTAAACCGGCTTATTCGCACGCATTATGGGCCCTTCTCGCTCGGCACACTTAATGACGGTGCGGTCGCACAGGTGCCAGAGAAGCAGCTTTATGAAGTGCTGGACGGCTTTTTCAAAGGCGCGACGCAAAGCATTGCAGCGCCAGAGAAGAAACGCGACCCCAGCAAATGGGCAAAAGCGAAACCCAAAACAAAAGTACGCTTGGGCGCCAAACGCAGGTTTCGCAACCGAAATGATGAAGGTGACGCAAGGTCCACAGATCGTCGGGGTGCGAAAGCAGACCCCTTGAGCGGCAGGGAAAACAGCCGCCGCCAGAACCAGAGCGAAAAGGCACGAGACGGCAAACCCGCAAGCAGTCGCCGGAGCGCAAAACCCGAAGGTACAGGTGCCCGTACCGGCGCAAAATCCGGTGCGAGATCAGGCGCAAGGCCCGGTGCAAGACCAGAAGGCAGGCCCGGCGCTCGCGGCCCCAGGAAAGCTCGAGATAAATGACACGCATCATCGCAGGCCTATATCGTGGGCGGCGGTTGAATGTGCCTGATGGTCGCGATATCCGCCCCACCACAGACCGAATGCGGGAACGCCTGTTCTCCATGCTCACCCATTCACGTTATCCGGACATGCAGGGTGCAAAAGTGCTCGACCTATTCGCGGGGACCGGCGCGCTTGGGCTTGAGGCTCTGTCGCGCGGCGCCGCGCACGCCACGTTTGTTGAAAAAGCCCGCACGTCGCTTGATTGCATCAAAGGCAATATCGAAGCGCTGAAAGCGCAGGCTGATTGCACCGTCATGCCGCTTGACGCCAGCAAACTGCCGCCCGCAAAAGAAACATTCGACTTCATTTTTATGGACCCGCCGTACCGGCAGGGTCTGGTTTCGCCCACCCTTGAAGCCATCACAGCGGGTGATTGGCTTAGCCTAGACGGGGTTATCGTTTGCGAGCTGGCGAGCGATGACAGCTCGGAGTTGCCAACTGGTTTGCAGATCCTTGATGACCGCAAACAGGGGCAACAGCGGATTATTTTCCTCGCACACCGATAGTTTGACGAAGGGCACGCCGTACCAGCCGCGTATCAGATGTGATCACGCAGAAGGTCCTTATTGAAATTCGGGCTGAAGTTTGGTCATGTGCCGGGGTTGCAGGCTAATCCTGTCGTGTCCGTTAACCGGCTTGTACCCCGGCACAAATCTCGTTCCTCGTGCCGCATGGCGGCACAGTTGAGTATACAACCTCATCCTTGGCATGCACCCCTCCGGTGCATGCCTTTTTTACACGCAAAAAGCCCCGCTTGAAGCGGGGCTTTCCATAGTGGAGACAGCCCCTGAAGGCTGTCTCTATATTGCATCAGTGCTTAGAACTTAACCCGCGCACCGAAGAAGAAGCGACGACCAAGTACATCGTAAACGTCAGCTGCCGTATCTGTACCGGTTACGTTGAATGTTGTACCGGAAAGCAGGTTTGGTGCTTTGTTGTCGAGCAGGTTGTCGATACCGCCATAAACTTCAACAGTGTCGTTGATGCGGAAGGCAGCGTTCAGGTCGAGATAGATCTCTGCACCCACGGAGATATCGTCTGGCTCAAGACCGAAGGCAGCCAGGAACTGGTCATCTTCGTAGGACTTACCAAGGTAAGTACCGGTCAGGCCGATATCAAAACGCTCATGGCTATAGGTCATGTTCGCTGTGAAACGGTGCTTGGGATCGCCGATTTCACCAACAAACGGGTCACGGTCAGCGCCAGGAATTGGAACTGTGTAGCCGTTGAAGTAGTTGGTATAAACGATGCTTGAACGCAGGTCACCGGTGATGCCGAGGCCTTCAAGGCTCGTCATGTGGCGGATCGAAACGTCCAGACCTTCAGTTTTCAGCGCACCACCGTTGAAGAGAGGCGCGTTGATGAACTCAAGCGAACCAGCACTGTTGGTAGCGGTTGGGGCCGCACGGCGCTCGATCAGGTCACAGAAGGACTGCTCGCCCTGACCATAACACTGGTCGAGGATGAACTGACGTGGCGGTGCCACGATCGCGTCTTCGATTTCGATGTTGAAGTAATCAACCGTCACAGTGAAATTGCGGAGCATTTCAACGCTGTTTGGCGTGATGACAACACCGAGAGTGATCGAGTCAGACTTCTCTTCAAAGAGGTCAGCGTTACCGCTGTTGAAGCCGCTGATACCCTGAAGATCAGACTGGTTCAGCGTGAATGTGCCGTTTGCCGCGATGTTAGCGAGAACGCCAGCATCCGCACGACAGTTATCACCTGCTGCACCACCACCCGTTGCGCCAATGCCGGCACATGGGTCTGTGAGGCCTGATGGGAAGGTTTGTGACGGGCCAGTGTAAAGCTCACCAATGTTCGGAGCACGTACGGAACGAGCGTATGTACCACGGAACTTGACGTCTTCAATCGGGGACCAGTCAAGGCCAAGGCTGTAGGTGTATACCGTGCCAACAGTGGAGTAGTCAGAGAGACGACCAGCCGCACGCAGGTTCATGCTCTCAGCGAAAGGCAGATCTGCGAGGATTGGAATGTTCACCTCAGCGTACAGTTCTTTAACATCGAAGCTACCAAATGTATCCGGAAGCGCGTTACCCGCGTTCAGGCCAGCATTTGTGAGGGCATCGTTGTTCGCTGAGCTTGTCTCTTTACGGTATTCACCACCGATAGCAACACCCAGTGGACCAGCAGGCATTTCAAACAGCGCGCCAGAGATGTTGGCGTTGATCACTTGTTGTGAAATACGTGTTTCAAGTGTCTGGTCAGCAGCGATGTAGTTGATCGCGGCCTGAGACGCTGAGTTATGGCCCCAAATGTTTACAGGTACACAACCTTGTGCACGGGCGTCAGCGCTCGCACAGATAGCATCCGTTGTTGAACCGTCGTTATCAAGGTCGTTTACGTCTTGAACAGCTGCAAGCGCGCTTGCGAAGTTCAGAACGTTAACCTGGCCGTTGGACTGCTGTGATTCACTGGTGCGGCCATATGTATAAGCAACATCCCAGTTGAACTTGTCGTCCATGAAGGAACCTTCGAAACCAGCCGAGAAACGGAAAGTATCGCGGTTTACGCTACCGTTACGGGTACCGAACTCAAGCAGACGCCGGGCGAAGCTGATGTCACGGAAACCGTCACCATCGCTATCAACCGCATCGTTCACAATCGCCGTTGGGATCAGTGGGTTCACCATCATGGTGCCGCCTACCATTGTCTCAATGTTCATCAAGCCGCCGGAAGCTGGGTAGATATTGTCGGAACCAAGAGCAAACGGCTCGATCTCACGGGAAGAACGGGTGTTTGCATAGGTGCCTTCAGCAAAGAAGGTGATGTCTTCAGTCACCTCATAGTGACCGCGCGTTGCCATCAGATAACGCTCAACCGGCACAGCAATTGTGCGGTAGTTCTGACGGTTGAAGCCGTCTGGGCCAATCGCCTCGCCAGCTGCGTCACCACAAGAGGCAGGTGCTGTACCACCGTTTGTACTGAAACATGGACGCAGGTTGTTGTCTGCATCAAATGTCCAGGTGGAACCGCTGCCTGTATCGAAACGGCCTTGTGGAGGGAAACTAGACAAGAACGGTGCAGATGACGTACCGAAGTCTGCTGGGTCGCCGGTCAGACGGAAGAGGTCGATATCATCCATTTGCGTGTTTTCACGCTCGCGGGACAGAACACCCTTCTGGTCGGTGTAACCGATGTGGAACATCATGTTACCACGGTCGTCAGCGAAGTTGCTGCCAACAGTGATGTTCGCTTGATAGTTCTCGTCATCACCTTCTTCGGTCACGCCGTACTGTGCGCTGGCTTCGATGCCTTCAAAGTCTTTCTTAAAGACGAAGTTAACAACACCCGCAACAGCATCAGAACCATAAAGAGATGACGCGCCACCTGTCAGAACGTCTACACGCTCGATGAACTGGGTTGGAACGATGTTCAGGTCAACCGTTGCTGTACCTGGGCGACCAGACACAACGCGACGGCCATTGAAAAGCACGAGCGTACGGTCTGAACCGAGGTCACGAAGGTCAACAGTTGCAGCACCGGTACCTGACGTCAGGAACGCAGAGTTGGAACGGCTAAGGCCTGGAACACCAAACTGTGGGCTTTCAAGCAGCAGGTCCTGAATGTTTGCAACACCGGACTGACGAATCATCTCGCCGCCGATTACGTGTACTGGGGATACGGAAGAGATGTCTGGAGACACGATACGTGACCCTGTTACCACCACTTCTTCAAAGGTAGTTTCGTCGGCAGCAGCATCCTGTGCAGATACAGCGCCTGTAAGTGAAAGCGCCAGCGCAGCAGCAATACCAGTGCCACCCAACAGCTGAGCCTTCCGAGCTTTATTGGACAAAGTTGTCACTTTCTTTCCTCCTGATTTCTAGCCCTCTGTGACGAGGGAAGAGGAAGGAGTAGCGACATATTTTTATTTTCCGAAACGTATAACCTTAAGAACTACTACTTAAAGAATGATGTAATTCGTTCGTGTGGCCAAAAAAACACAAATAATAACATAGGTATTATTACTAAAAGCTTACGTTATTACTTTGGTTTATTACTTTATATTGATGCTGAGCGAGCAGATTTGCACGTATGGGGTGCAAAAAATGAATCACCTTGTTTCGCCTGGCTGCTGAGTTGCCAAAATCACCAAAGACCACCATCGCCCCCTAACCAGCTGTACTAACATCGCTTATAGTTTCAAATTTTAGTCTAATTGCGTGATTTTGTCCCACGCTGCCCCCTTGAAGCGATGATAATTTCGCGCAATATCACTCGTCAAAGTATCAATGAACTATTGAGACAAACCTAAAGACTAGATCAAGTTAAACTGACGTTACCCAAAACTAAACCAGTCATCCTCGCACAAGGAGGCTGAAGGGAAACAGACCACCACCGGCCAGGCCCCATATTGGTCCCAAGTAAAATCGGCGGGTGAAATACACCACATCGGACTTGGTATCGACCCCGCCTATCTGGCATCCGGATACATCACTCCACTCAGACCAACGAACGAGGCCCGCCATACAGACCCACCCTGGTCGGCTTCCGGCGATATCTGGCTTCGAATCAAGGTAGAATTCTAATCTTTAAACAATTTTATGAGGTTTCATGCCTGATCGAATGTCTTAGGTAGGACACCGGAGGCTAGGTGGTTCGATTCAATAATATAACTAAAGTACAGAATACCTATTCTGGTATGTCTTTTTACATAATAACTAAACTATTGAAATAAACTTATAGTAATAACTATATGTCTATGTGATCAAATTGTCACTTTTTCATCATATATTTCAATCTAGTCTTTAATCTTCCTAATAAAAAGATTGTAACCTTCAGGCTATATCGCACAGCCTCTCCTCTGTGCCGCGATGGATGGGCGAGGAATCTATCCACACAGGCACAGTTTATTTTGCCTAGCCACAGAGGAGGAAACTCATGGCAAACACCAACACAATACGTCAGGGGGGGCGTACCCGTTACATGGGCAGTGCAGCGACAGCACTTGCACTCATGGCAATGGGATCGAGCGTTTCTGCATTCGCACAAGATACAACAGACGCGGACACAGAAGAGCTAAGCCTTGAAGAGATCGTTGTTACGGGTTCTTTGATCCGCAACCCTAACCTCACACGGTCTAACCCTGTTGCAGTCGTTTCACCTGAAGAAATGACCTACCGCAACACCAACGTTGTGGAAGAAATTCTGCGTACCATCCCTGGCGTAGTGCCTGCGATTGGTGCACAGGTAAACAACGGTAACGGCGGTTTCGCAACTGTCGACCTTCGTGGCCTTGGCACGAACCGTAACGTTGCACTGGTTGATGGCGTTCGCATGTCACCTTCAACGCTTACAGGCGTGTTCGACACCAACAATATTCCGATTGCCCTGCTCGAGCGTGTTGACGTTCTGACCGGCGGCGCGAGCACCACATACGGCGCTGATGCCATCAGTGGTGTAGTGAACTTCATCACTCGGAAAAACTTCTCAGGTGTTGAAGTAAACTCAAGCTACGGTGTGACCGAAGAAGGCGATGGCGACACCAAACGCTTTGAAATCACCATGGGCGGCAACATTGAAGACAAAGGCAATGTTGTAATCAGCCTTGGTTATCAGAAGTCCGACCCTGTTTATATGGGTGACCGCGACTACGGCGAATATTCGCTCTCAGGCGGCGACGGCTCACGCGGTGGTTCTGGCCTCGGCTCCTACAACACGCGTTTTGGTAACGTCAACCCAACCGGTGCAGACAATGCCAACCTGGGCCTGGGCGGCGTACAAGACAACCGCACTTTCGCGGCTGACTTCACAGCCTATAACTTCTCACCACTGAACGTTTATCAGACACCGTTTGAGCGCTACAACGTCTATGCAGCTGCGAACTATGAAATCGCTGATAATATCGAGGTTTATACCCGCGGCATTTACTCGCGTAACACGGTTAATACCCTGATCGCACCGTCCGGCGCTTTCGGTGACAGCGTGACTGTGGCCCTTAACCACTCGCTCATGTCTGCTGCTCAGCGTAACGCTTTCTGTGCGTTTGATACAGACCCGGCCGCTGGCGTTTACACGCCTGTTTATACCCAGGCTCAGTGTGACGCAGCAGCGACAGCAACCGGTCCTTCAGACCCTAACTACCTTGAAGTTGACACTCAGCTTCGTCGTCGTAACGTAGAAGGCGGCCCACGGATCAGTGACTTTACCGCTGATTACTTTGACTTCCAGCTTGGCCTGCGCGGTGACCTGACTGACACTCTCAGCTGGGATGTCATGGCTTCACACGGTGAGAGCAAGCAAGTTCAGATCCAAAAGGGTTATTGGCTGAAGTCTCGCTTCCGTAACTCACTGCTTGGCTGCCCAACCACCACTGACGGCTGTATTCCAGTTGACTTCTTCGGCCCGACTGGCTCGATCACCGAAGAACAGAATGCTTACCTGTCAGGCGGCGAAAGTGCGATCACAACCAATTTCGCTATGAGCCAGATTAAAGGTTCTGTGAGCGGTGAAGTTGGCTTCACCATGCCTTGGGCTTCCGAAGCAGTAAACTTCGCTGTTGCAGGTGAATACCGCAAGTATTCCGCAACACGTGAATCTGATCTGCTGTCACAGTCCGGTGACCTCGGCGGTGCCGGCGGTGCTGCACCAAACATCGATGGCGGTTTCTCTGTCTATGAAGGTGTTGCGGAGTTTGTGGTACCACTCGTGACCGATGCTGCATGGGCCAAACAACTGAACCTTGAGGCGGGTATCCGTTACTCAGATTACTCGGTTGATGATCCAAGCAACCCTTCCTACAACACCACAACCTGGAAAACAGGTCTGAGCTGGTCGCCAACGGATGATATCAGCTTCCGCGGTACCTACTCTCATGCGGTTCGGGCACCGAACATCTTCGAATTGTTTAACCCGATCACAACTGGCCTGACCAACCTGAACAACGATCCATGTGCGTCAGTTGACGACAATGGCGTGATTTACAACTCCGGCCCAACCGGTGTTGTTCGCGACGTTTGTATCGCTCAGGGTGCTCCTGCAACCTCAATCGGGTTTATTCCTGATCCGGCTGCTGGCCAAGCCAACAACACGACAGGTGGTAACCTGGCTCTGGTACCTGAGAAATCAGACAGCTGGACCCTTGGTGCGATCATTCGCCCAGCGGCAATTCCAGGTCTGACCATGACGATCGATTACTACAACATCAAAATCGATGGTTCGATCTCTCAGCCTGCACCTGACGATGCCCTGGCCGCTTGTTTCGACAACCCAAGCACCACAAGCGATGCTTGTCGCGCGATCGTTCGCTCGCCAATCGATGGTGGTCTCAGCGGTGACGAAGCAGTTGTAAAAGGTCTGCCAACGTTCCTGTCGAACAGCGGTAACCTTCGCACTGACGGTATTGACGTAACGGTAACCTATGGCCACAACATTAGTGACAGCGTTGACTGGAACATGAGCTTTGCTGGTAACTGGACCAACAAATCAACCTTCCAGGCTACGACAGGCGTTTCAGAGAACCGCGACTGTGTAGGTCTCTACAGCGCAAACTGTGGTTCTACCAACGGCCAAATCCAGCCGAAGTTTACCTGGAACATGCGTAACACGTTCACGTATGAGAAGTTCGACTTGTCCGTTCTGTGGCGTCACATTGACGGCGTTAAGTACGAGTTTGCTGATACAGCGCCTCTTTACAGCGGTGACGTTCAAGGCCTCGGTAGCCATGACTTCAACAGGATCAAAGCCTATGACTATTTTGACCTGTCTGTTCGTTACCACGTGTTCGAAAACGTAGCCCTCACAGGCACCGTGACGAACCTGTTCAACAAGCGCCCACCAATCGTAAGTAACGACGCTGGTACGACTGCTGCAAACAGCGGTAACACCTTCCCGTCAACTTATGATGCGCTTGGCCGTCGCTATGGCATTAACGCGAAAATCACTTTCTAATCATCGCGTTTATTACAAACATGAAAGGCGGGCCAACTGGCCCGCCTTTTTCTTTGCTTCAATATTTGTTTGGGTTAACCGGGTCTGACTTTATCTTCAGAGCAGTAAGGCGGGCAACGTCAACGGAACGTTTGCACTTTTTGCAACCGTCTCGGCCCACATAGAGACTTTCTCAATCTCATCCGCATGCAGCGCTTCACCCGCTTGCCGCTCAGCCTCTCTGGCACCGGCGTCAAAATCGGCGTCATTTTTGGAATGCCGGGTAAACACCGGGCCTTCAACCAGTTGGCCAAGCGCATCATTGCTCATCGCCAACCCATAGTGGTCTGTCAGTTTCCGCATTGCCACGTCTGGCGCTTTCATCAGCTCAACGCTATTGAGTGTTTTCACTCTCTCTGCACCAAACTTCATGACCAGTTGTGCAAACAAAGCGTGCTGGGCGAGCCACCCCACAGCCGCCGCCTGCAGGTCGGTGAGGCGCAGGTAATCCTCCCCTTGGAGCCCCAGATTAATCAGCCCCTCCCGCATCTGTTTTACCATCAGGTCCCGCACCCAAAGCCTGCCCCACATGCCTTTACGCGCTATTGAACCCAGGAAATCTCTGAGCGGGGCATAAAGGAAAACTGCTTTTGAGGCGGGGCTTACATGCAGCATCAACCCCGCAAGCCCGTTGACCAGATTGGACGGCTTAATGATAACCGCCTCGCCCGCCTCAAATGGTCGCGACAGAACAGCCAATACACCGGCCGTCACATTAGCCAGTTCCTGCGGCTGCGCACCGCGCATTCGCCAGCCAGACAGGTCATTGAGTATTTGCGGCTCCTTGAGCCCCATCGAGAGGCCCGGCTGGTCAAATGCCTTAGCAAGCAGCGTGGAACAACAATAGGCCGAATGAAAAATGAAATGCAGCGGTGCTCTCGCCCCTGCACCGGCTGCGGCCTGCAGGCCAACAGCGCGCGGGTTGGGCGCATCCTTCAGGTATTCATCCGTCAGGAAAACCGACTGCCGATGATCATCCCGCGTCGCCCGGATAAAGTGAACATGCCCTTTTGTGGGGTCAAATCGATGGGGCCACCAGTTGGGGTCAGCCGCAATATTATCGTTCAAATCACCTACTCCGTCTAATACGTCCCACGGGCTTCACCTGGCACAAACACCCTCATTTGTCCGTGATCCTAAACTTTCCATCTAGTCTTCGGTAGCCTGCAATCGGTTTAGTCTAGAGGGAAAACGAGCAGCCTTACTATAAAAGCTCATTGGCTTTTTTTGAAAAAACTGCAAACTGGTCATAAGCTTACAGCGAGTAAGCTGTTGGGAAGGCACAATGCGGGAAAAGGAATTAAGGCTGGCACTGGTTTGTTATGGTGGCGCATCGCTTGCCATCTATATGAACGGTATCTCCGGTGAAATCCTTAAGCTTGTACGCGCTTCCCGCGCTTTTCACGGTGTGGTGGACCGCGAAGCACGGCTTGCCACCACCTTTGATGACGCCGCACCCGAGCGCCCCTATACCACAGATACCGAAGCACTGTATTTTGAGCTGTTGCAGGCTGTTGGTCACAAGCTGGAACTGAGGGTTATTGTTGATGTGGTCTCTGGCGCGAGCGCAGGCGGCATCAACGGTATTTTCCTCGCGCGCGCCCTCGCCCATGATCTGGATTTCGATCCCTTGCGCACCATGTGGCTCAACCTTGGTGACGTGGAAGAGCTGATGGAGGATGACACGCTGGCTGACCGGTCCAGCAAGTTTTACCTCTACCCCTTCCTATGGCTCGTTGGCCGCAAGGCGTTTGGGGACATCAAACCGGATGAGGAAACACGCCGGAAGCTATTCCGATTTGTGCGCTCCCGCTGGTTCCAGCCGCCATTCTCGGGCACACGCATGCTCACGTGGATGCTCAATGCCGTTGAGAACATGGGGCATGTGACCGATAATGAGACCCTCATGCCGCCCGGCCACAAGCTTGACCTTTTTGTCAGCCTGACCAATTTTTTCGGCCAACCCCGGCGGGTAAAACTGCATGACCCCGGCGAGGTGCTTGAGCACCAGCACGGTGTCACATTAAACCTCAGCTACCGGCAATCTCCCGGCGGCGCGACGCTGAGCGAATTTGCTGACGAGAACCTGCCTGCCCTCGGTTTCGCGGCGCGCGCAACGTCCAGCTTCCCCGGCGCTTTTCCGCCCCTCAGGCTCAGCGACCTTGAGGACCGCCTGACGGCACGGCGGCAAGACTGGCCCATGCGGCAATCGTTTCTGGCCAAAAACTTTCCCGGCCTGATTGCCGACATGACCACGCTTAATGCCATGTGTTTCATTGACGGTGGTGTCACCAACAACAAACCTTTCGGCTCCGCCATTCAGGCCGTCTATGAACGCCCCGCGCACCGGGAGGTTGACCGCCGTATCATCTATGTAGACCCCATGCCCGATGACCCGGACACGGTAAAGGAGAAAACCCGGCATGCAGACCTGCCCGGCTTCTTCCGCACCATCTTGTCGTCGCTTGCGGAAATACCCCGCAGGGAACCTATTTATGAAGACCTGCGCGCGATAGACCAGCAGAACAAAAAGGCCCGGCGTTTTGAAGCAACCGTGCAGTCTGCCGAAGCTGAGGTTAACCGCCTTGTAGACAGCCTTCTGATACTGGACGCAGAGAAAAAGGTTGAGGTGGCCATGCTGGCTTCATGGCGGGAGCGTGCACACGAGCTTGCCCACAAACACACCGGGTTTGCCTATGCCTCCTACATGCAGGCCAAAACCGTGCGGCTTCTTGAACGGCTGGCACAGTTGATGGTGGACGGTAGCGTAAAAACCGGCACCGCATTAAGCGAGACAGACACATTTGAGGCCCTGCGCCGCTGGGCGGAGATGAAAGGCCTACTGTGCCCGGAGGGCGGTGTGGTGAACATCGTGCCCGCCTTTGGTTTCCAGCACCATGTAAAACGCCTGCGCGAGCTTGATGTAGACTACCGCATCCGGCGGCTACGCTTTGTTATCCTCAAGCTCAACCGGTTTATGCAGCAGGACAGCAACGGCCATATGGTCGAGCCGGTCAAACGCGTCAAAAAACAAATCTATGAGCAGCTTGAGCAGTTCCGTGCCCGCTGGCAGCCAAGCATGTACCCGGCGGAAACCTTCGCGGGCGTGAACGGTGACAGGCTTTCAGACGCGGCGATCGACCATTACCTGAACAGCCTTGGCTCAGCCATGGAGCTGGAGGATCTGGATTTTGCACAGGACGAACTTCTCGCGACCATCCTTTCAGTGTTGCCGCATTCAGACCTCCGCACCACTTTGTTCCGCGCTTATGTGGGCTATGCTTTCTATGATGTGCTGACGCTGCCGATGAGCGCCAGCGCAGACCTTTTGGAGATGGACGAAATTCGTGTGGCACGCATCAGCCCGCTTGACTGTACCGACATGCACGAAGACCCTGCGGCAGATATCCTGATGGGCACACAGCTCTATAATTTTGGCGCATTTTTCAGCCGGGCCGCGCGCGAGAACGACTATATCTGGGGCCGCCTGCACGCCGCCAAACGCCTCACTGATTTTGTGCTTGATGCCGCAGGTGATAACGCCCTACCCGAAGGCTTCGACCTGGATGACTTCCGCAGGCGGCTTTATCTTTCCATCGTGAATACCGAGGCCCACCATGTTGAGCAAAAAGGTGACCTCATTGAGGAACTGCAAGCCCGCTTCAAAGCCCCCGAATAAGCAGGTAACAACACAGGACAGGGCCAGCCTGTACAGGCAATGCAACTTTCGCTAAACTCCGCACCACCTGATATACTTCGTGTCGCATGCATTAATGGGGGGCTAGACCATGGCAATGCACGAACTGTCCTACACCGACGCACGCCCGAGGATGAAACCGGGGGATGTGGTTGCCTTTTCCGGCAAAAGCGATTTTTCCGAAATCATCAAGATGGTGACCTTCTCTGAGGTCAGCCATGTGGGCGTAATTCTGCAAACCCAGATCGCTGATCACGCGAACGGGCGCTTCTTCAACCAGATCATTGAGGCCGGAACCGTACGCGGTTTCTCCGGCGTCAATATCTCGCGCTTCTCTGAACGGTTGGATGAATACCACGGCGCCATGTGGTGGCTGCCGATAAAAACCGACCTGCGCGCAAACGCAGAAGCGCACAAAAGTTTCTATAATTTCCTGTTTGGCCACGCAGAAGCCCGCACCGGCTATGACCTGCCGCAAGCGCTGAAGTCAGCGGCAGACATGTTCGACCAAGGCGCCTTCGGCATGAACGGGCCCTTCTACAACAAGGAAGATTTTTCGCGTTTCTTCTGCTCGGAACTGGTTGCAGCCGGGCTTGAACGCGCAGGCGTCACCGGCTCCGTCAACGCCTCGGAGGTCACGCCAATCGACCTGTGCCGCTGGTCCATTTATGAGGATGACTATTACCTCCTTAAACCCGATACGGACGGCGCCAAACCAGTGATCACCCGCCACAACAGGATGGACCCATCCGGCTGGAACGTCTGACCAGCATCATCAAGGCGCGAAAAGGCCTTGCACCCGCTCGCGTTATCCCCTGAAATAGCCTCAAGGAATTGAAGGGGGATAAGGGACCATGAAACGCACCGCCATTTTAGGTATCGCTGCCGCCGCATGTCTGGCGACAGCCGCCTGCGAAGAAAAACCGGCAACCGACGGCCACGGGACTGAGGCCATCAGCCTGCCTGATGCCCGCGACGGTGTGGTCACCGACCGGTTCGCCCGTATGGCGCTTTCGTGCATTCACCGTGAATATCCCAATAAAATCAGCCATGTGATGAACTCGGACAAGGACGCCAAGCCACCCAAGGCGCTCACCCCCGCGTTTTACGGCTGTTTTGACTGGCATTCGTCCGTCCATGGGCATTGGCTCCTGGTGCGGCTCTCGAAACTTGATCCTGCATCGCCGTTCACAGCCATTACCGAACAGGCGCTTGAGCAAAGCTTCAGTATTGAGAACCTCAACCGCGAAGTTGCTTATTACACGGCAAAAGGTCGCAACGGGTTTGAGCGGCCGTACGGCATCGCCTGGTATCTGCAACTGGTAGCGGAACTGCACGAAAGTCCGAACGCCGTGCACAAAAGCTGGCGGGAGATACTGGCCCCGCTTGAGGCTGAAATTGTGAAAAAAATGAGCGCATGGCTGCCCAATCTGGCCTACCCCGTGCGGCTTGGCACGCATAACCAGAGCGCTTTTGCTTTTGGCCTTATGCTCGATTATGCCCGCACGGTCGGGAACGCCGAGTTTGAAGCACTGCTCACCGAGCGCACGCGCACCTTCTTTGCTGACGATACGAACTGCCCCATCGGCTATGAGCCGTCAGGCGAGGATTTCCTCTCCCCCTGCCTGATGGAGGCTGACCTGATGCGCCGCGTGATGGACGTGGAAGAATTCAGCGCATGGCTCACCGCCTTCCTGCCCGGCATCCCGGATGATGGCAGCGCAAGCTGGCTCACCCCCGCCATTGTGAAAGACGCAACCGACGGCAAGCTTGTGCATCTGGACGGGGTGAACCTGAGCCGCGCCTGGGCGCTTGAGGGCATCGCCTCCGCGCTCAGTGACGGCGACCCGCGCATCCCCAGCCTGCTCGCCGCAGCAGATGTGCACAAGAAAGCCGGAATCGAAGCGGTAAGCGACGCACACTATGCAGGCAGCCATTGGCTCGCCAGCTTCGCCACCTACCTCACCACAAAGCGGGGCATCAGCGATATGCCAGAGAAGCCATAATTACTTGATTGGAAAAATCATCTAATTTGTATCCATATACCCATTCTGATATTTCGTACATTCGATATTCAGTGAGGATATATGAAAAATTATATTGCCCGCCATCAGCCCCGCGCCCGAAAGCGGGATGCTCTGCTCTCCGGCATTGGCAGCTTGCTTGCGCTGATGGCTGTGGGTGGCCTGTCGGTCCTGAGCGATACACCGCTTTTGATGGCACCTTTTGGTGCCACCTGCGTTTTGTTGTTTTCCGTGCCCTCAAGCCCTTTGTCGCAACCGATCAATGTGATCGGCGGGCATATGGTGGCGACGATTATCTCGCTTGTTCTCGTCTCATTCCTGCCGCCCACATGGTGGGCGCTGGCCATTGGTGTTGGGCTTACCATCACCGTGATGGGGTTGCTGCGCATCACGCACCCGCCCGCAGGCGCGGACCCGATTGTGATCATGCTGGCCGCACCCGGCATCGACTTTCTGTTCACGCCCGTGCTTCTGGGTAGCCTCATTCTGGTGGCGGTCGCCAAGGCGGTTCACCGCTCCACCGGGGTTACCTACCCGCTGCAGCCAGTTGAGCCAGCCACAGTGCAAGAAGACGCCGCCTAGCGCCGCCCGAACAGCTTCTCGATATCTGAAAGCTTAAGCTCAACATAGGTGGGGCGGCCATGGTTGCACTGGCCTGAGTGGGGCGTTGCTTCCATTTCCCTGAGTAGTGCGTTCATCTCATCCACCGTTAGTCGCCTGCCCGCGCGCACGCTGCCATGGCAGGCCATGGTGCCGCACACTTCCTCAAGCCGTTCCTTGAGGCTGAGGGCCTCATCAAGCTCAGTGAGCTCATCCGCCAGATCACGCACCAGGCCCTGCACATCCATTTTGCCCAGCATGGCGGGTACTTCGCGCACCATCACCGCCCCTTCACCAAAGGGCTCAATGATCAGGCCAAGGCCCGCAAGTTCTTCCGTGCGGGCGATAAGGCGCTCAGCGGGGCCATCTTCAAGCTCCACCACTTCGGGCAGCAACAGGCTTTGCCGCGCCACACCGGTGGCGGCGATCTGTTTTTTCATGCGCTCATACACCAGCCGTTCGTGCGCGGCGTGCTGGTCCACGATCACGATACCGTCTGCTGTCTGGCTCACGATATAGGTGGCGTGCACTTGGCCCCGCGCGGTGCCGAGCGGATATTCGCTGGGTGCGGGCTGTTGCGGCAATGAGGCAAGCGGTGCTTCGGGTGCGCGGGCGGACGGCATGGCCATATCGCCCCGCCGCTCAAACGCCATCTGCGCATCTTCCTGCACACGAAAACCACTGCCTTCATGCGGGGCATACATATCCCGCACCACATCAGAGAACCCTTGCGGCAGGTTTGGCCGCTCATGCGGGCGACCCCACGGCAGGCTTGCGCTGCCTTCCGGCCGTGCGGCACCCAGGGCAGCGCTCGCCACCGTGGTGGAGGCCCGGTGCCCGGCCATGCCAAGCCCGTGACGGAGCGCAGAGACAATAAGCCCACGCACAAGGCCCGCATCCTTGAAACGCACCTCAGCTTTGGCGGGGTGCACGTTCACATCCACAAACTCGGGCGGCACGTCAAGAAACAGCGCCAACACCGGGTGCCTGTCCCGCGCCAGATAGTCCTGATACGCACCGCGCACCGCGCCGGTCAGAAGTTTATCCTTCACCGGCCTGCCGTTCACGAACAGGAACTGCTGCATGGCATTGCCGCGTGAATAGGTGGGCAGCCCGGCAAAACCGGTGAGCTTCAAGCCCTCACGCTCCGCATCTATCTCAATCGCATTTTCGCGGAACTCACGCCCCAATATGGCACCCAGCCGCTCAAGCCGCGCGTCCCCCGTCAGGCTCGCCACAGATGGCGCCCGGAAGGTGGTGCGGTCGCCGTCGGATAGGGTGAAGGCAATATCCGGATGCGCCATGGCAAGGCGTTTCATCACGTCCGCCGCCTGGCCATATTCCGTGCGCGCTGTTTTCATGAACTTGAGCCGTGCCGGTGTGGCATAAAACAGGTCGCGCACCTCAACGCGCGTACCCTCGCCAAAGGCCGCAGGTTCAACGGCAGATTTTTTGCCGCCTTCAACCCGCACCGCCCAGGCGTCATCAGAGCCACGAGGGCGCGAGGTAACGCTCAGCCGCGCCACAGCACCGATAGACGCCAGCGCTTCGCCACGGAAACCAAGGGACGCGATGTTCACAAGGTCTTCATCTGTGAGCTTGGATGTAGCGTGCCGCTCAACCGCGAGCGAGATTTCATCCGCGTCCATGCCGCGCCCGTCATCTGTTACCTGAATGAGCGCACGGCCACCGTCCCGCATCACCACGTCAATGCGGGTGGCACCGGCATCGACCGAATTTTCAACGATTTCCTTCACAGCGCTGGCAGGGCGTTCCACCACCTCGCCTGCGGCGATACGGTTGATGGTACGCTCAGACAACAGGCGAATGATTCCCGCAGTGGTGGGTAGGTCGTGTCTGTTTTGGCTTGTCATAGGCGCGAACCTAGCAGGCTTTTTGCCCCTGAGAAAGATGGCGCGGCATGCGATCACAAGTTTCTCATTTTTATTTAACCAAATGGTTGACTATTTGATTCTCGTCCTTATATTAAACCACATGGTTAAATATATATCAGATCGGCTTGACGCCACCTTCTCAGCGCTTGCGGACCCCACGCGCCGCGGCATGTTGGCCAAGCTTTCCCTCGGCGAAAAAACCGTGAGCGAGCTGGCAGAGCCTTACGCCATGTCGCTCGCCGCCGCCTCAAAGCACATCAAAAAGCTGGAAACAGCGGGCCTTGTGCGGCGCGAGGTGAAAGGCCGAACGCATTACTGCCATCTGAATGCCAAAGCCATGGCTGAAGCCCATGCCTGGATGGACTATTACACCCGGTTCTGGACCGGTCGCCTCGACGCGCTGGAAGAAGCGCTTATGGCAAATGTTGAAGGCACGGAGAACAGCCAATGACACAAAAAACGCTGACGGTAATCGTCACCCATGCCTTCAAGCTGCCGGCTGAACGAGTGTTCGACGCCTGGCTGGATATCAAGCTGGCCCGGAAGTGGTTTTTCGCAACCGACGGAGGCGACATGGTCGTGGCGGAGCTGGACCCACGCGTGGGTGGCGGCTTTCGCTTCACCGACAACCGCGATGGGCAGGAAGTTGAGCATGTAGGGGAATATCTGGAGATCACCCGCCCAACGCGCATTGTATTCAGTTTCTGCCTGCCCGCCTTCAACCCCAAACCTGACATCGTCATGGTAGAGATATCCCCAACGGCTGAAGGGTGCATACTGACGCTGACGCACACCATGGCAGCAGAATACGAAGAATATACCGAGCGCACACAAGAGGGTTGGACCAAGATGCTCCAACGCCTGGCCACGTTCTTGTAAGCAAAACCCACGTCAGAATCACGACACGAGAGGAGAGTTCAATGGATGATTTCGCTCAATATATCGGCCCCGGCGAGGTAACACTTGAGCGGCTATTGCCTGCGTCGGTTGAGCGCGTGTGGGCATTTCTAACCGAAAGCGACAAACGCGGCACCTGGCTCGCGCGTGGCAAGATGGACCTGCGCGTTGGCGGAGAAGTAGAAAATATCTTTGATCATGCCACGCTGTCGCCCACGCCTGAAACCGTGCCGGAAAAATACGAGAAATACTGCGGCGAAAGCAGGATGCTCGGGCACATCACCGCTATCGACCCACCGCGCCTATTGGCCTACAGCTGGGCAGAAGGTGAAGCACCGGATTCGGAAGTTACATTTGAGCTGGAAGCCAAAGGCGACATGACCCAGCTTACAGTGACCCACCGCAAGCTGCCGAACCGTACCACCATGGTTGGTGTTGCCGGCGGCTGGCACGCCCATATCAGCATCATGTTCAGTGTGCTTGAAGGCAAAACCCCGCCCCCCTTCTGGACCACCTATATGCCGCTTGAGGCCGAGTATGAGAAGCGTCTGCCTTAAGGCTGATCAGCTATAAAAAAGCCGCCCGAACTTCGGGCGGCTTTTTAGATAAACACCGGATCTATTCCAACATCCCGAAACCCACTTTCAGTTCTCTCGCCAATCCATCGAAATCAGGGAACAACATCGAGTTTGTCACACCCATCTCTTGCAGTTCCCTCGCTAAGCTTGCAATATAGTCCTTTGGAATAACAAACTTCAGCAGCACTTCACTGTCATAGTTCAGTATTGTTCCTATATCATTCGGATTTTTGCCGTGTAGCGTGAAGCAACTCTTTTGAGAGGGCATTCTGGAATGGATAGTTGACGGATATATAGCTACGGGGTTCTCAAACGGGTATATGCCCTTGTGCGCCTGATCCGTTTCCGTTCCAAAAGCTAGCTTAATGGTCTGTAGAGTTCTGCTTTGAACCCAAGTATTTGGAAAGTTAGCCGCGTCTTCACTATTCATTCCCGCCATACTGTTGAGAGCGTGTGGATCAATCACAAATATTGCAGCATCTTCTTCTGGCCCTGCCAGCCGACGCCCCGTATTTGTCGCAAAAAAAGCTGCAACCAAGGGACTCTCTGTCCAGTCCAGAAGCCTAGTTGGAACACCATGATGTTGCATGAGGAAAAGCCATTGATCAATTCGCCCGGTTTCCGGTGTTTTTCCGAATCCAGGCGCCATCAATCTAAACTTCTTTGTGAGATCAAATTCTCGATTTAGTCCTCGCTCGTACCGATAGATCGACGGGAGTAATTTATGCTTCTCAGCAGATGACACGCCACGAAACCATGGCTTAATAAAGCCATCTCTTTTCCAAGTCTTCGTATGCTCTTGGACCCTCTGAATTAGCTCGGGTAGGCATTTAACTATCTCTGCTGCCATCCTTACCCCCCTGCCCCAATGTAGATATGTATCATTATACTAAAGCAAGAACCGCAACAGCCAAACAAAAAGCCGCCCGAATTTCAGGCGGCTTTTTTTGTGTTCAACAGGTTCGGCGCTTAGCTGCCAGACGATACCCGCTCAATGGAGACATTGTCTGTGCGGTACTGGCGTTCGTCTGCATCCAGAAGGTCAGCCATCAGAAGCGCCTTTTTCACAACGTCCAGCTCTTTCTGGCCAACGTTTGAACGTACATCCGGATCAGACCGGCCAAGACGAGACAGCAGTTCGTTCTCGCTTTTGCTCTTTGGCTCAGTGCGCTTCAACTCTTTGCCAGGGAACAGTGCTTCATAAGCTTGACGACCTGGGTCAATGGATTGCGCGTTTGGCTCACCTGGCCGTGGCGGCGAAAGGTCTGCCTCAGGCGGTACCACAAGCGGGGCCCGGCTAACGACATCAAATTCGTTAGGGCTGTTTTTATTCGATCCGCACGCGGCGAGCGACAGGCCCGCAATAAGAACAAGCGCGATAGGCTTGACGTTCATGAACTCTCTCCTTCAGGGTCGCGCGAACTTTCCGCGACCTTTTGGGCATTTTTAGGGCTTTTGCCCTCCCCCCGCAAGCCATCAATGATCAAGATGGCCACACCGACCGTGATAGCACTGTCAGCGACATTAAAAACATAAAAATTATAGTCCATGGCATGAAGGTGCACAAAGTCCACCACCGCACCGTGGATAAAGCGGTCAATGAGGTTACCGATGGCCCCGCCAAGGATGAGGGAAAGCGATAATGCCTCAACTCGCCGTGCCGTTTTCCAGAGCCATTTCACAAGCCACAGGCTGATCGCCCCGGTGAGGATAATAATGCCCCATTTGCCGAGCGATTCGCCAACCGGGATGCCCATGGAAATGCCCTTGTTCCACACCATGGAGAAACTGAGGAACGGCAGAAGCGGCACGCTGCCCTTCTCTGGCAATTTGAGCCCCTCAAGGATCCACCATTTGCTGAGCTGGTCCGCCACCAATATGGCGGCAGACAGCAAAAGCCCATTGCGGAAATAAGGCCCCCGAGCCATCAGTCAGCTGCCTCGTCGCTTTTGTTCACGGTGTCCGAGCAACGGTTGCAAAGCTCACCGTGCGCTGTCACCTCTTCGGAGACAACCCAGCAACGCTCACACTTGTCACCGCTTGCCGCGGCGCTCACCACCGCAATGCCCTTCACATCCTCAAGCGTGAAAGCACCCTCAGGTGCTTCAGCCTCAATAAGGCGTGCGCTCGAGGTGATCATCAGCTCAGCGATATCAAGCCCGGCCATAACCTCAACATAGGCGTAATCTGCCACATAGATGGTGACATCTGCCTGCAGGCTTGAGCCAATGCGTTTTTCGCGGCGGTCAAGCTCAAGCGCGCCAGTAACAACCCGGCGAAGGCGGCGGATTTTGGTCCATTTTTCCGCAAGCTCGTCATTGCGCCAGTCAGCCGGTGTTTCAGGCCACAGCTGGCGGTGCACGCTTGGCGCATCCTCACCAAAGCGCGAACGCCATACTTCCTCTGCCGTGAAAGCAAGGATGGGCGCAAACCATGTGGTCAGGCGGTTAAACACTTCATCAAGCACCGTGCGCACCGCGCGGCGGCGATTGCTGCTCGCGTCGTCGCAATACAGGCTGTCTTTCCTGATATCGAAATAGAAGGCGGAAAGCTCAACGATACAGAACTGGTAAAGCGCCTGGAAAATCGGGTTGAAGTCGAAGTTCGCGGCCCGGTCCCGGATCAGGGTATCAAGCTCAGACAAGCGGTGCAGAATGAAACGCTCCAGCTCCGGCATTTCAACCGCTGGCAGGCGCTCTTCTTCCGTGAAGCCCGCGACGTTACCGAGGAGATACCGCATGGTGTTACGGATTTTGCGGTAAGCATCAACCTGGCCCTGGATGATCTGGTCACCGATGCGCACATCTTCCATATAGTCCACTGACACCACCCAGAGACGGAGGATATCAGCACCATACTGCTGGATGATTTTTTGCGGCGCGACTGTGTTGCCAAGCGACTTGGACATCTTGCGACCGTCACCATCCATGGTGAAGCCGTGGGTCAGCACATTCTTGTAGGGTGCAACACCGCGTGTGCCGCAGCTCTCTAACAAGCTCGACTGGAACCAACCCCGGTGCTGGTCAGACCCTTCAAGGTAGAGGTCGGCTGGTGATTGCAGGTCGTCCCGCGCTTCACAAACAAAAGCGTGGGTACAGCCGCTATCAAACCAGACATCGAGAATATCGAACACCTGCTCATAGTCGTCTGCACTATAGTCAGCGCCAAGGAAGTCCTGCGCCGGGATAGCAACCCATGCGTCGGCGCCGCCTTCCTTGACCGCGCTGACGATGCGCGCGTTCACGGCTTCGTCCTGCAGCACTTCGCCGGTGGTTTTATTCACAAACACGGTGATCGGCACACCCCAGGCCCGCTGGCGCGAGATAACCCAGTCAGGCCGGTCGGCGACCATGGCACGGATACGATTTTTGGATACCGCCGGGAACCAGTTGGTTGCTTCAATGCCCGCAAGCGCCTTGCCGCGCAGGCCGGTTTTCTCCATCGAGATAAACCACTGTGGCGTGTTGCGGAAAATAAGCGGCGCTTTGGAGCGCCAGCTGTGCGGGTATGAGTGGGTGAGCTTGCCCTGGCTCATCAGGGCGCTTGCGCCGGTGAGCAGTTCACAAACCTGATCAGCCACCTTGTACACATGCTGGCCTGCCACAAGCGGTACGTGCGGGTAATAACACCCGGCTTCATCCACCGTGAAAGGCACCTCGATGCCAAATTTTACGTGGGCGACCTGATAGTCATCGTCACCATGGCCTGGGGCCGTGTGCACAAAACCCGTGCCCGCATCTGTGGTAACGTGGTCACCCGGCAGCATGGGCACCTCAAAATCATATCCGCCTTCCGCATCCGCATGGCCATGCCATGGGTGCGCGAGGATAGCACCCTCAAGCGCCGCGCCCTTGAATGTGCTGACAGTCTTGAAGGCTTCAATTTTCGCGCGCGCAACAAACTCAGCCACAAGGCTTTCCGCGATCAGGAGCTTATCACCCACTGTGATCGATGCGCCTTCAGCCACACCCTCAACCTCAAGCACCACATAGTCGATATCGGGGCCATAACACACGGCGCGGTTGGCAGGGATTGTCCACGGTGTGGTGGTCCAGATCACCACGCGTGCGCCCTCAGCGTCCGCATGCGGGCATTTCACAAACGGGAATGCTACATCGATCTGCACGCTGGTGTGGTCGTGATATTCCACTTCCGCTTCCGCAAGCGCGGTTTTCTCAATCGGTGACCACATCACCGGCTTGGAACCACGGTACAGCGCACCGGAGCTTGAAAACTTCAAAAGCTCTTCAACGATTTTTGCTTCGGCGCCAAAATCCATCGTCAGGTAGGGGTTGGCCCAGTCACCAAAGATACCAAGGCGCTTGAACTCTTCGCGCTGAACGTCGATCCATTCATCAGCAAAGGCACGGCATTCCTTGCGGAACTCAACCGGGTCCACATCGTCCTTGTTTTTCTTTTTCTTGCGGTATTTTTCTTCGATCTTCCATTCGATCGGCAGGCCATGACAGTCCCAGCCCGGCACATAGGGCGCATCCTTGCCCTGCATCTGCTGCGATTTGACGATCACATCCTTGAGCGTCTTGTTCATGGCGTGGCCGATATGGATATTGCCGTTGGCGTAAGGAGGGCCGTCGTGCAGCACAAACTTCTCGCGGCCCTTGCTGTCGGCGCGCAACTGGCCGTAAAGGTCTTCCACCTCCCAACGTTTCAGAAACTCTGGCTCGCGCTGCGGCAGGCCCGCGCGCATGGGGAAATCTGTTTTTGGCAAAAAGACAGTATCGCGATAATCGCGCTTGGTGCTTTCATCAGCAGACATGGTCTGGTGTCTCGCTCTTTTTCTGGTGCTCACAACTGGAATATAGGCGGCACAAATGTTTTGGAATTCTGGAAATACTTTACAAACTTAAAACCCCGGTCGCTAAGACTCTAGCGCCGGGCCAGTAATTCGAATGCTTATGGCGACATGGGGCCGCCTATATGTGTGCACGTCTTGCATGGCGGCACTTTTAACAATGTTCAAACGGGGTGTCGAGCGGAAAGGCTAGGCCATTTAAGGCTTATAGGCGGCAGTGGCCTAAAGACTGTCGAGGATCTTGCGCTGTATAGCGTCGGAGATAAGCTTGGGATTTGCACGTCTGCGTTCGCGCCCGCCCGGCAGCGGTGCCTGGCGTACCCGCCTGTCCGGCCCGTTATAGGCGGTGCACTGCACAATTGCGCGTGGGTCCGCCACCGCCGCATCAATCGCCTTCATCAGGCTCGCGCCGGAGAAAGGCATAACAGCGATTTTGGTGGCCCCTACATCGCGCGCCTGCAGTACCTTCTTCTGGTCAGGCTCATGCACGCCAAAAATAATCGGCGCCACCGCCATGGGTGTGTTGGTCAGGCGAAGAAAACGGCAAAAATCCACCCCGCCAAGCGAGGGGAAATCTTCACCAATAATGATGACATTGAAGCCGCGCGCCTGCATCTGCTCAACCGCCTCGCGGTTATCGCGGGCGGCGATAACACTGCCAACCCGGTAACGCATCAGAACATCCTTCAGGCTATCAGCAGCCTGTTCGTTCTTGAGCGCGAGCAAAATATGCAGTTTGTCGTATTGAGCGCCAGCCATGGCCGCCACTTCCCTCCCAAATCGTCAATTTCAACGATACGTTGAGAATATTAACAATCCATAAAGGCTAAAAGCCAGAAGTTTGCGATTTGTTAACCACCTTACTCTTTGTCCAGAAAGCCGTTTTGCCGCCGCTTGCGCCTGAGAAGGTTCAGTGTTTCCACCGTAAGGGAGAAGAGCATGGCAAAGTAGATATAGCCTTTGGGAACATGGAACCCGAGGCCTTCCGCCACCAGGAATACCCCGATCAGCATGATGAAGCTGAGCGCCAGAATCTTCAGGGTCGGGAACCGTTCAATGAACGATGCGATCAATCCGCTTGAGAACATCATCACCAGCATCGCAACGGTCATGGCCGCAATAATCACGCCGATAACCTGCGTCATGCCCACGGCCGTCATCACGGAATCGAACGAGAAAACGATATCGATCAGCACCACCTGCACGATCACGGCAAACATGGTGCCACTCACTGCCTTATAATGCTCCCGCTTCTCGCCGGTGACCTCGTCATGGATGCTGTTGGTGCCTTTATAAAGCAGGAAACCACCGCCCAGTAACATGAGGATATCCTTGCCCGAGAAGGCATGCCCAAACATCGTGATCCACGGCTCCTTGAGCCCAATGATCCAGGCAACGCCCAGCAGCAGCAGGATACGCATGAGAAGCGCCAGCGAAAGGCCAATCAGCCGCGCCCGCTCACGCTCCTTCTCCGG
Organism: Kordiimonas sp.; assembly: GCF_965216265.1. Classification (GTDB taxonomy): domain Bacteria; phylum Pseudomonadota; class Alphaproteobacteria; order Sphingomonadales; family Kordiimonadaceae; genus Kordiimonas. The sequence continues at coordinate 2,710,786 of NZ_OZ244153.1, read as the reverse complement.
CAGGTGGCCAACAAGAAGCGCGATGAAAACCACATTGTCGATACCCAGAATGATCTCAAGCGCTGTGAGCGTGAAAAAACTCACCCACAGGTTATAATCAAACAGGATTTCCATGGCGTCCCCCGGCAAAGCGTTGGTTGAAGCAAAGATACGGCTCCTTGCTTACCGCTCGCGCCGCCCGGTGTCCATCCCTCGCCTTACACCTCAGGCAAACAGGTTGTCAAAGGCTTCCGCGTCGAACGGGTCCGGCAGCAACTTGAAATAACCATTTGGCGGCGCGACGGGTGCGGCGGTTGTCACAGTCGGCGGGCCCCCATTTTGGCCCGGCTGAACCGTACGCACCAGATAGCGTACATCCCCTGTGTTCGACCATACGAACGCCACCAGCACCGGGTCATCTGCAGGCAATGCCTCAACGGCTGTCAGGAATATCTGCAGGCTTTCCGTCATCCTGTCCTGTTGGGTTTTATTACCCGACGGGATCGCAAGGCCGGGGATATCTGACATCTCGAGAAGGCCGAGATAGTAGTGATCGCTCCCCTTGCCTGTCACATGGTTCCAGCTGAAGTCATGAACGGAAACCCCGTCGCTGAACAGCGGCAGGAAAAACGGGTCAAGCGCCAGACGTGCCGGCACGTCTGCGCCGTTCACAAGCGCGTTGCCGTCCGCATCCGCAAAAGCGCTGGCGTGATCTCCGTTGATGGTCACATCCATAAGGAAATCCGGGCCGGGCTCATTCCCGATATTGGTCATGGTGCAGGTGTCCACGTCTGTATTGGTCTTGTCTCCCCGGGTGCGCAGGAACTTCTGGTTGGCGGCGCGGGCATCACCAAAACTTTCAATCAGGCCGAACTCAAGTGCCGTGGGCACCAGATCGCCAGTATTGACGTAGGTGTCACCCGAGTTGGCGAGCCAGGTCCTGAGCGTGCGTAGCTCGCTAACTTCGCCGGGCAGTGGAAACTGTGGCATGGGGGCCTCCCTTTTTGGCAAATTGGAATACCTGAAAGGGACGCCCGGATACGAATGGCGTGAACCAATTGGGAGGATGTGGCGCCTTAGCGTGCGCGGATATGAGGCTCTGGAAACAGGCTCAGATAGCGCTCAAGGGTTGGGGAACCAAGCCGGTCCGGTGCGTTCTCGGGCTCTGCCAGCACAATGCGCGCAACCTTGCTGTCCGTATCGATCTGCGCCTTAAGGGCATCAATGCCGTCAAACTTCTGCTCTGGCCTCAGAAAAGCCACCAGCTCAACCCGCACATGCCGGTCGTAGATATCTTCATCAAAGTCAAACAGGTGCGCTTCCAGCAGCACGTCGCGCTTATCGAAGGTCGGCCGGTTACCAATGTTGGCCACACCGCCGATGACACGGTCGTCATTCTCAATATGCACACGAACCGCATAAACACCCAGCTTGGGCTGCAGGCTTTCACCCAGTTCCACATTCGCGGTTGGGAAGCCGATGGTACGGCCACGCTTGTCGCCGCCCGTTACCCGGCCATTGATCGACCACCAGTGCCCAAGAAGGGCCGCCGCCTTGCGGGCCTCGCCCGCCTGCAGCGCCTGCCGCACGAGGGTGGAGCTATAGACCTCACCCGCATAGCCTTCAAGCCCCACGGTCACCGGGCGAATAACACTGAGGCCAAAACCTTCCTCTTCGCCCATCCAGGCCAGCACATCCGTGCCGCCGCCCCGGCCTTTGCCGAAGCGGTAGTCATAGCCCACATACACATGTTTGGCGTCAAGCCCGCCCACCAATATATCCAGCACAAAGTCTTGCGCTGACATGGACGCCAGACCCTTGTCGAACGGCAATACCAGAAGCTGGTCCACGCCAAATTGTTCCAGAAGCTGCGAGCGTTCCCGAAACGGGGTCAGGCGAAAAGGCAGTGCCTTGGGGGCAAAAAAGCTTACCGGATGCGGCTCTGTCACCACCACGGTCAGGTTAAGCCCCATGTCGCGCGCCTGCCGGCCCGCTTCGCCAATCACCACCTGATGGCCACGGTGAAAACCGTCAAAGTTGCCAAGCGCAACCACAGACCCGCGCTCGCTCGGCTTCACTTCATTGATGTGACGATAGAGGCGCATGGTCGTTTGGGCATTCCTTCTCGGAGCGGTGTTTTATCTGCTTACCGCAGGCGTCAGTTTAAGCCTGCGGACGGTTGGGGACATACACGATTGCCTCCCCGACAACCACCTTTTTATCCCCAACCTGACAATGAGTGGTAAACACCACACGATTTTTCTCAGGCATTTTTTCTGTCACTTCCACCACGGCTTCCACCTCATCCCCAAGCTTCACAGGTGCGATGAATTTTGTGCTTTGGCTCACAAACACAGTGCCAAGGCCCGGCAGCTTTGTGCCCAGCACGGCGGAGACAAAAGCCGTTGTCAGCGCGCCGTGGGCGATACGTTCGCCAAACCTGGTGGTTTTCGCGTAAGCGTCATCAAGGTGCAGCGGGTTATTATCGCCCGAGACATCGGCAAACGCTTCAATAAGCGCTGGTGTCACTTTTTTTGTGATCGACTCACGCTGGCCGATGGAAATTTCCTCAAAAAAATACTGGGCAACCATGCAATTGGTATCCTTTTTTACAATAATGTCGAAAACTTGTTGGAAAATTGGAACTTATACAGAAAGATGGACCCTCCGGTCCTTAACCTGTCTTTCGGTTGAACCCGGGTAAGGGCAAAACTTCCTTAACACGGGGGGCTTTGCGTCGGAAGTATTTGAATTGTCGTCACCTTTGGGTTAACCAATTCTTCATTACATCGGGGCTAGTGTCCCGAAAAGGGAATTAAACGGTGTCGCTTGGCGCCGGAGGTGCGAAATCATAAAACTGAGGAAATATCATGGCCGTTGATTTGGGTATGCCGATCCTTATCGTCGACGACTACAAAACGATGCTGCGGATTGTCCGCAATCTTTTGAAACAGCTTGGCTTCAATAATGTTGACGAGGCAACCGACGGCGCTCAGGCGCTTGAGAAGGCCCGTGCCAGGCAATATGGTCTGATTATCTCAGACTGGAACATGGAGCCGATGACCGGTTATGAACTTCTGAAAGAAGTGCGCGCCGATAACCAGCTTAAGGCTACGCCGTTCATCATGGTCACCGCAGAATCCAAAACTGACAACGTGATTGCCGCGAAAAAAGCGGGCGTTAACAACTATATTGTTAAGCCGTTCAACGCTGCGACACTGAAGCAAAAACTGGTGGCGGTGCTCGGAGAATTCTGATGACGTCCGAAAAGCTTCCCAAACAGATAGAACTGCTTGTCGACAGTTTGCGGAAGCAAAATACAGCGCAGTTGTCTCTCACCGATGTTGCATCGGTGACGGAAGTGCTGATTGGCACCATGTCGGTTTTTTTCAAGTCTATCGACACGTCGATCTACCGCGAATGCCGCTCGCTGAGCGACTATATCTCAAACGCCCGCAAGGAAATTGCTTCCCTGCAACCGGGGGACCTTGAGAGCGCGCGCATCCCGCGTGCGGGGCTTGAGCTTGATGCCATCGTGCAGCAGACCGAAGAAGCCACCAATACCATCATGGAAGCCGCGGAAGAGATCATGGGTCTCGACGCCGCTGATACAGACAATTATGTGGCCAAAAGCCAGGATGCGGTTATGCGCATCTTTGAAGCCTGTTCGTTCCAGGACATTACCGGCCAGCGCATATCCAAGGTTGTTGAAACCCTTTCGCACATTGAGAAGCGCGTGCTGGAACTTCGCAACCTGCTTGGGGTCACGGAAGAAGATATCGAGCAGGCCAAGGCTGAGCAGACAGAGGAAAAAACCGCAAGCGGCGACAAGGCCCTTCTGTCTGGCCCTGCGCTTGACGGTGAAGGTATCGACCAGACTGCGGTTGACGCCCTGATGGGCGGTGCTGCGGCTGCGGAAGCACCAGCCCCTGCACCGGCCCCCGCGCCCCCGCCAGAGCCTAAGCCAGAGCCTAAGGCCGAAGCAAAGCCAGCACCAAAACCCGCACCGAAGCCAGAGCCCAAGCCAGAGCCGAAAGTTGAAGCACCAAAAGCCGTCAGCCCGAAAGAGCTGGACGCCATGTTTGAGGAAGACTTCGACCCGGTAGCCGACCAGGAGGCCGCTGCGGCGAAAAAGGCTGAGGAAGAGAAAAAGGCCGAAGCCAAGAAAGCCGAGGCTAAAAAAGCGGAAGCCAAACCTGCGAAAAAAGACGAGAAGAAAGACGAAGAAGTCGACCTTCCCGCAGGTGAAGAGGTTAGCCAGGACGATATCGACGCCCTGTTTGGTTAAACAACCCTGCTTTCAAGAATTTCCGAAACCTCGCGAGCCCCGGCCTGCGGGGTTTTGTACTACTCATCGTATTTCGCGGATCTCAAGACCCAGAACCCATAGAATAATTGCGCATAAGATAACTTGCATGTGCCACACTACCCGGCCTTAATATTCCTTGGCCGGTGTGAGTATCGAAAATCTTTGGCTGTGTACGAAGTCGCAAGGCTGAGAACCATCTGCTTGGTTGGGGATATCTAGTCACCACATGGATTAGAGCGTCGCGCTCACCCGCTGTCTCAGTTTCAAGGTCGATTACTTTATAGCGTTTATGAGTTGCGTCCCGAAAATTTTCATCTTCCACGGCAACGTGAACTTCGTGCCATGTGGTTGGGCGGGTTGCTTCCATTCCTGTAAAATGTGTCTTCAGTTCCTCTCCAAGTTCCCAAGACGAAAAGTATATGCTTTTGTTTGCTTTCAGCATCTGCAATTCGTTGATTGCGCATATATCGCTTGGTTTAGAAGTTGTAATTATATGCGCCTTCCTGTGGTCGGCAGAATAGACATTCTGGTCATAGGCAACGAAACATATCTTGGGACTAAGAGGCATAAATAGCATTGCACCAGCAGCAGAAATGCCTACACCCAAGTGCTTTAGAAATTCCTTTTGAGCATGAAATCTGTTGGTAATAATGGCGGGATCATCAGAAGTGATAAATTCGGTTTTGCTTCTATTTAGAATTAAACACGTTCTCAAATCTGCAGAGTGCTCGCAGAAAGCATCAACACCGCTGAGGCACAACCTGACAATGTCTTCATCTGTGGTTTCATATTCAGGCAAAAATTCAGGATTTTCAGCATACGCCTTGCTCATCATTTCGGTGAAAAAGGCGCTATTGCGACGGACTGCCGCTTCAGTGCGCACGCTTTGTAAATAAGCAAAAAAGCGCAAGAACTGAAGGTCATCGTCGAGAACATCATAGGGATTAGTCTGTACTTTAGCTATGATTTGCCCGTAGTACCCCTCTAGCTCCTGAAATGCTTTCTCGAGCTCTAAATCTTTCCCGTAAAAATAGTTTTTTGAGCATTGGTTCTTAATGGGGGCGTTTGAAACGAGCTTCTTGTTGCTAAGAACGAGCAAATTTACACATGCATTTTCGCCGTCCTTGCTAAATGGCTTAAAATGAATCTTAGGTACGAAATGCTGATTTTTATTAGCTGCCACGCCATAACTCTCAGATGTCTCAAAATTAGCACTCAGCTAACAAATACTTCTCGCAATCGTACAGTTCAAAATACAGTTGCTAGCTTTGGCGTTGCCACACCACCTACCAAACCAGACTCTCGAGAACGGCATGGGGAACAGCCTTTCCCGCGCCGAATATGTTTTGGAAGGTTCCCACAGGCACCTTATCTGCCCCTCGGGCCGCGCTATAGAGCTCAGGCAGTTCGCGGCGGTGAATACCACCCGCGATAAACAGCCCCTTATAGCCCGCAGCCCGCGCGCCAGCCATATCGGTTTGCAGGCTATCACCAATCATCATGATGCGCTCAGGCGGTGTATCGCCGGGAAGTCCAACTTCTTTGAGGCAGGACGTGAGCGCGCTTGCCATCGGCTTGCCGAACCAGTGCACCTCGCCGCCCATTTCGGTATAGAGGTCTGCGATGGAACCCGCGCACAGGTAAAGCTTTTCCCCCACATGCACCACGCGGTCAGGGTTGGCACACAGGAAGGGCACACCGCGCGCGGCGGCATTCTCAAGCCACGGCCTGTGGGTCTCAACCTCAAAAAAATCCAGGTCTGTTGCCAGAATAATGTCGGCTTCATCGGGGGTTTTGACCTTGTCCACCGGCAGGCCGTCCACCGTGTTGTGGTCGCTCTCTGGCCCCATATGGTAGAGCCGCGCGCCCTTGTAGCGCTCCCGCACCTCATCGCGCGCGAGGCCGCCCGAGGTGACGATATAATCATTGAGCGCTGTGGGCAGGCCCATCCTCTCAAGCATCTCCCGCACGTGGGTGCGGGGGCGCGGTGCGTTCGAGAGAAACACGGTTCTGATGCCGTGCGTGCGCGCTTGTGTGATGGCGTGAACCGCGCCGCCGTTGAGCGTGATGCCATCATGCATCACCCCCCACAGGTCACAAATCACAAGGGACAGGTCGTCTTTAAAGTCGCTGAGGCCACCACCAAGGGCAACCGTCGCACCGGTGCTGTTGGGCATAAATTACTCTCAGAGTTCTCGGTTCATATCATTGGCGGAAGTGGGTTCGCCAAACAGGTAGCCCTGCGCAAATTCAACCCTGTTTTCAAGGGCCTGCAGCACCATGTCTTCGCTTTCAATACGGCTGACGATCAGCTCCATGCCCTTGCGGCGCAGGAAGGATTTAACCGCTTCCACATCACCGTCATCCGGGTGGCTGGCCATCAGGTCGCCAAGGTCGGATTTCACGAACTGGAAGTGCCTGTCACCCAGAAGGGCAAAATCCTGATTGAAGTCTTTCACCAGATCCATCGAGAAGCCGAAACCCTTGCGCCCAAGCGTCAGCAGCCTGTCTTTCACCTCGCCGTCGAGGCTCAGGTAATCTGCCTGGCTTATTTCAAATACCAGCCTGTCGCGGAACTCCTCGTTGGAGGTCATGAAATCAATGAACTGCGGGAAAAATTCCTCATCCGCCATTGAGTGTTTCGACATGTTGCAGAAGAAACGCACACCGGGGCGGCGTTTGCCCATGCGGCGCACAAGCTGGATAAGCCTGAACAACAAAAGGTTATCGATGGTGCCGATAAGCCCCTTGCTTTCAGCCACCTTCATATATTGGCGCGGCAGCACGATGCGGCCTTCGTCGTCCCGCACGCGGGAGAAACATTCATAATGTTTGGTGTGGCGCGCGGGCAGGCCCACGATGGGTTGCAGGTAAAGGTCTACCCGGTTTTCAGAAAGCGAGTTGCGTACCACGGAAAGAAGCTGGTCTTCCCGCTTGATGATCCTGATCTGGGCTTTCTTGCGGCTCAGGCCGCGCGGGGTCGCTTTTGCAGCCGGGTTCGGTGTGGTGTCGTCCAGCGTATCGGGGTCAACGTCCCCGGCGGCAGCGTCTGCGTCTTCACGCTCAACCTCATCCGTGCCTTCATCCACCACCGCCATGGCGGCTTCCTCCGGTGTCAGCTCCAGTTCTTCCAGCTCTTCGTCTGAGGCGGGTTCCATCTCCTCCTCAGGGGCTGGTTTGGTGGGCGCTTTCCTGCCAGCAGGTTTCACGTCGGTGTCTGCGCTCAGGGCCAAAGCATCTTCGTCGCTGCCGGATTTTTTCCCCGACCCCTTCTCTGGCTTCCCTTTGCCGCCCGCAGCTTTCTTGTCGCTGAACTCAATCTCGCGGTCCATCACCTGCGTGAGCAGCGTGTGCAACACCTTCAGCTCGGAAACCAGCTGGTCGCTTTTCTCATCACCCTTTTCACCGTGGCGACGGGTGCGCTCGAGGTCTTTCCTCAGGATCGCGGTAATGTCTTCCAGTTTGCCCAGGCGCTCGTCAGCGCTTATTTCGGCACGGCGGTTGATCAACCACATCTGGATTTGCCAGGCACCAAAAAACACCATCAGGCCAAGGGCCAGGGAAAGATCACCAGGGAAGGCAAAAGCCCGGGGCGGGATCACCGCAACCGCAACCCCCAAAACTGCATAGGAAACCAACAGCAAAAGCTGTGTCATGATCGCCATGAATTCCGTGTCCTTTTTCCTAAGCCCTTATGCTCGGTGCCCATGCTGGCACATGGAACAGACGAGGTTAAGACTTTTGTTGCAGCACGCCACACCTGAAAGGGCAAAATCGGCCAAAACCCTCAATTTTTGCGCGGACATTCCGCCACACCTGCGCCACAAAAACCGTCACACTTATACCACCTGTGTGGCGTCGTGAAACGCGTCTGCTTCGGTGTTTTTATACACCCGCCAGTTTTGATGTGGTATGAGCGTTTGAACGAGGCCAATGTCACGGGCCGAATGGACGCTTATCTGATACGATGCTTTGAAAAAGCACATTGCGACGGAGACATATAGATGAAAAAGTTTTTCCTCCTGCTTCTTGTCCTGATCATCGGCGGGGCGGCATTTGCCTATTACCAGCTTGATTCTATTGTGAAAACCGGCGTTGAAACCACCGGCCCGGACGTGCTGAAGGTGGACGTGAAGGTTGATAGCGTCAGGCTCTCCCCCTTCTCCGGCAAGGTTGGCATCAAGGGGCTTACCATTGGCCAGCCTGAAGGCTTTGGCGAGGGTGCTATCGCATCGCTTGGGGTTTTTGACATGCAGCTCAGAACCAAGACGCTGATGTCAGATCATATCATCATTGACCGCATGTATATTGAAGCCCCCGTGCTGGATGCCCGCACCAAAGGCAGGCTCACAAATTTTGACGCCCTGCAAAAGGGCATTGGCTATACCGCGACGGACGACGCGCCCTCCAGCGTTACGCTCACCATCAAGGAAATGGTGGTGAAGGCACCTGAGGTTGCGGTCTCGACAGAGGGGGGCCTGATGGACGTGAACGAGCGCATCAAGCTCGCTGATTTTACCCTCACCGACCTAGGGACGGACGAGAAAGGCTTGGCGCCCAGCGAGATCGCCCGCCATGTGATGGACGTGCTGCAGCCGCAAATCGCCAAGGCGCTGATTTCCGCTAACGCACCGGAAAAACTGAAGAATATTGCTGATGACGCGCGCGGCAAGCTTGAGAAGGGGCTTGGTGGTCTTGTCGGCAAGCTCAAGAAAAAATCGGATGAAAAAGACGACGACGGCAATAACTGATTGATTTCTGGACTGGTCCGTCCAATATTCATCAAATTCATCAGGGAGACCATAATGTCACTAGAAAAAATTACAGACGAACTGCGCACCCGCATTGGCGCTCACTCACCTCTCACCGCCATCATCAAGTTTGATTTTGGCGATGACGGCGTTGTGCGTATCGACGGAAAATCCTCACCAACAGTGGTGGATAACGCTGATTCGGAAGCTGACTGCACCGTAAAAGTCACCATGGACAACTTTGTCCAGATCGCGGAGGGCAACCTCAACCCGCAGATGGCTTTCATGACCGGTAAATTGCGTGTAGAAGGCGACATGAGCCTTGCCATGCAGCTTGGCTCGATCCTCGGATAAGCCAAGAAAACGGCCAAAGTAACAGGTTGATATGTTTGAAAAATTTCGCAGCGCGGCCATAGGCCTTAGTGTTCTGGTCATTCTGGCGGGGGTTGGTCTATACATCCTCGTGCAAACTGGCGGCGGCGATAAAATTTTCGGGGGCAAGGAAGGAACTTTGCCCCCTGTTGACTTCCATGCGCTCAATCGTGCGTTTGACGACCCGAGCTATCTGCTGTGCAGCAAGGACCTGTGCGCGAACGCGGAAGTAGACGGCCCTGCCCCCCGCTTTGAGGTAGATGCCCAGACCCTCCGGCTCGCGCTTGCGGATTATACCGACAACATGCCCACGGTGCGCACCTTCCGGTTCGACCCCATGGCCAACCAGTTTGATTTCACCGAGCGTTTGCCCGGCGAAAGCCTACCGTCTGTTGTTACAGTCCGCATTATCGACAAGGGCAATTACGCCAGTGAAATGGTGATCTACAGCCGCACACCCGTGGGTGACAGCAACGCCGAGGATCATGAAGAGCGTGTCACACGCTGGATCAGGATGATCTCGTCACGGCTCGTGAACTAACGGTTCTCAGTAACTTTCGCTATCAAACTCATCATCGCTATGCTGCGCGTATGCACTGCTCGCAACAACGCTGTTTGTTGAGGTGTTGCTGAGCGCGCTAGCCGCAGCCGTTTGTCCCTGCGGGCTGGCTTCCTGCCCAGAGGTAAGCGCTGCGAACTGGCGGTTGAGCGCGATTGTTTCCCTCACACTTGCCTGCACATTCAGGTAACTGTCCCGCGCGCGGCCAAGGCTTGAGATAGGCGGCAGCGGTGCGCTGGCTTCCTGTGTTCTGGTCTCTGCAAGGGCAAACTGCACCCCGGTTGAAAGCAAACCACTGCCCGGCCGTGGGCTGTTGTCCTGAAAAGCCGTACTGACGGCAGAGGCGGAAGAAAGGGCAGAGCTATCGGAAGACAGGCTACGGGAGAACTCCCCCGACCGCGCTTCGCTTGCGCCAGAGGGCCGGGCACCTGCCCGTTCCGTACGCGTTATAGGGGCCGCAGACTGCGACCTCATGGCAAATGTTGCATCCGCCATTCAAGCACCCAAAAATTTTCACCCACACCAATTTATCGCGCTATGGGCCCAAAAGGCAACGCAGAACCGCAAAAAGCCGCTAATAGTTGCTGGAATGCCCCCGATTGCTGTGCTATCGCTCAAGCCGCAAACGGTGTGTTCTGGCTACCTGCTCGGCAGAGAGGGAAGGTGCTTAAGGGGGGCTCACTGATAAAACTCAAGATAAAAGCGAAAAGTTGACATGGATAATAATACCCTCGCGATTTACATTCACGAACTTAGAAACCAGTGCCTGCATGCTGAAGCGTCATTCAACATCTTCAACCAGGCGATGACAAACCGCATGGGGTCCGGCATCCTTTATGGCGGCCAAATGATTCTCATTCCCGGCAGCCAGATCGCATCTGTGCTGTGGCCAACTCGTGCCCGCGCTCGCGCTCGCGGCGAAGCGCTGAGGAAAGTGCTGCAGCTGCCGGAGAAGCACCCGCTGAACGACCGTCGCCTTTGCGAACTGTGGGAGCGTTCAGACGAGAAGCTTGAGGAATGGATCACAGACACACGCGGCCAACAGGTTATTTTTGACTTTGTGGGTGACCCTGCAACGGTTGGGGACGGCAAGACACCAGACGCGTGTATCTACCGCGCCTATAACCCTGCAGCCCGCATCTACTGGTATCGCGGTGTTGCCTATAACCTGCAGGCTGTTGCCAACGCACTGACAGACGTGGCAACCCGCGTAAACGCTGTTTACCGCCAGATGTTCCCTGAGCAGGCAAAAGCGGAAGACGAAGCGCGCCGCCAGGCAATGGAAGCACAGCAGGCAGCACAAGCCGCTCAGGCAGCAGCGCCCGCACAAGTCGCCGCTGAAGCAGCGCCGACCGCAGCCCCTGCAGCAAACGACACCGCAGACGAGCCAAAGGCAAAACCTGCGAAAAAGGCTGCAGCCAAAAAACCAGCTGCAAAAAAGACTGCCGCTAAAAAAGCTGCGCCTAAAAAGGCTGCCCCGAAAAAAGCCGCAAAGAGCGACTAAGCAGAAATATGGTGAAAAGGGTGGGCCGTTTGCCTGCCCTTTTTCGCACCTGTGGGCCGGGTTACCGGGGTATTTGCACAGGAGAATAAATTCTGTAAGATATCGCCGCTTGGGCCTGAATACCGCACTAACCAAAGGAATTGTGCACCGATGAAAAAACATTTGTCTCTTGTATTTGCCGCTGCACTGTTTGGAAGCCTGCCAGCCATGGCGCTAGACTGTGGCGAGCCGCCAATGCAGCAGCCACCTGTACCAGACGGCAGCCGTGCATCCGCTGATGATATCCGCGATGCCCGTGATGCTGTGCTGACTTATTCACGCTCCGTCGACGAGTATCTGACCTGTATGGACCAACGCGCGCCGGTTATTCTGCCGTACCTGACCAAGGAACAGAAAGCCCGCTGGGATGAAGACCTCACCCAGATCCACAACGAGCGGCGTGACCTGCAGGTTAAGCTCAATGAAGCGATCCGGGCTTACCGCCGTCAGGACAGCTAAAAGAGCGATACCCACACCAGAGTGACCAGTAAGGGGCTTCCAGAGCCCCTTTTTTTGTGCGCTGCCCACAATCGCCTGACATTATTGGACTATAGCGTCCATAAAATTTGACAGCCCCCACTTGCCGCCCCATCTTCATTTCCAACCAATAAAACAAGGGGATGATCCATGCTTGCACGCCGCGCCGTTTACGATGAAGAGCACCATATTTTCCGGGATGCTGTCCGTAAATTCTTTGAAGCTGAAGCCACGCCGCACGCGGCAGCATGGTCAAAAGCGGGCCAGGTTCCCCGCGAGTTTTGGAACAAGGCGGGCGAAGCGGGCATCCTCTGCCCCCAACTGCCGGAAGAATTTGGCGGTGTTGGTGGTGACTACCGCCTGAACTGCATCATCAACGAAGAACAGGTTTATAACCGCGCGGGCGGCGCGGGCCTTGCGGTGCATTCAGACATTGTAGCGCCCTACCTGCTGCACTACGGCTCAGACGACCTCAAGGAACGCATCCTGCCGAAAATGGCCACAGGCGAGATGGTCGGCGCTATCGCCATGACAGAGCCCGGCACCGGCAGTGACCTTCAGGGCATCAAAACCACCGCAAAGCTGGATGGCAACCACTATGTGGTCAATGGATCCAAAACCTTCATCTCCAATGGCCAGAACTGTGATTTTGTCATTGTCGCTTGCAAAACCGACCCCAAGGAAGGCGCCAAGGGCGTGAGCCTTGTGGTGGTGGAATGCGACCGGGAGGGTTTCCGTCGTGGCCGCAACCTTGAGAAAATTGGCCAGCATTCGTCGGATACGTCCGAGCTGTTTTTTGACGAAGTGCGTGTGCCCGCCACCAACCTCATCGGGCACGAGGGCGCGGGTTTCATGTATCTGATGCAGCAATTGCCACAGGAACGGCTGTCCATCGGTGTTATCGCCATGGCGGGGGCACAGCGCGCATTTGATATCACGCTTGATTATGTGAAAGAGCGGCAGGCTTTTGGCCGCCCGATCGCTGCGTTCCAGAACACCCGCTTCAAGCTTGCTGAAATGAAAACCGAGATCGATGTTGGTTGGGCCTTTATCGACCAATGCCTGGCGCGCCATGTGAAGGGTGAACTTGATGCTGTGGGCGGCGCCATGTCAAAACTCTGGACCACCGAGATGCAGGGCCGTATCGTGGATACATGCGTGCAGTTGCATGGCGGGTATGGTTTCATGGCAGAGTATGAAATCGCCCATCATTTCACCGATAGCCGGGTACAGCGTATCTATGGCGGCACGTCTGAGATCATGAAGGAACTTATCGGCCGTTCGCTTTAGCGGGCGCTATTATCAAGCAGGTTATATGTCACTTCCCTCCCTTACCGCTGTCATCTGTTTTGCCAATGAAGGCGAGGAAGTTGAAACGACGGTGCGCGGCCTTCGTGAAACCTGCGGCGATGATATAGATATCCTGCTGATCAATGACGCCTCGGATGACGGACTCGATTATGAAAGCGTCGCAGACAGGTACGGCTGCCGGTATCTTCTGAACGAAAGCCAGATCGGCCCGGCCCATAGCCGCCACAAGGGTGCAAGCTGGGCCAAAACGGACAATGTCATCTTCCTTGATGCTCATATGCGGTTTTATGAACAAGGTTGGCATACTGTCGTCAATGAGATGATCTTTGAGCATCCCGCCACGCTCTTTTGCACCAAAAGCAGGCCCCTGAAAACCGGGGGCGAAGCCTCTGGCGCACCCGTTGGGCACGGGGCCAGCATGATCTTCGGCGCGGATAATTTTAATGCGGCGCTGAAACCGGACTGGAACATCTACCCCATCGAAGGTGACGGCCCGGCCTATGTGCCTTGCGTGCTGGGCGGCAACTATGCTGTCAGCCGCGATTTTTTCCTCAGCATCGGTGGCTACAGGGGCCTTCACAGGTATGGCGGGGAAGAAGCGCTGATCAGTATCAAAACCTGGCTTTCGGGCGGCAACTGCCAACTGATCAGGGATGTGGAAATCGGCCATATCTACCGGGACGGACGCGGCGCGCCGTGGAAAGACAAGGTGCAATACTTCCATTTCAACAAACTGGCGACCGCGGAAATCCTGTTTGATGCGGAAGAAAAGGCACAGTATTTTGAGCTTCTGGAAGCCCTGCCGGAAGGCAAGTCTGCCAAACGTGTGTTTACGAGCCGTCGGTCTTTTGTGCAAAGCGCCAGAAAAGTCTTTCAGGCGGTAAAGCGCCACCCCATGGCCTATTATTACGAGTTGAACGCGGCCTTTCGCCGCCGGGAAACCATCACGCCCGAGTAAGCGCCAACACTGATTGCAGGCCGTCACACTTCATGCTAGACCGGGCAAAAGTACGGCGCTCCGGCGCCCCATCTTGCACTTACAAAGGACACATCAATGGCCCGTCAGAGAGTCACCCTGCAAGCGAACCTGCCCCATGGCACTTTTTACTGGGTTACCGAGGTGAATGCAGGCACAGAAGAAGAAGCTGTGGTCGCAGCTGAAAACCTGTTTCTGGCCGAGATGGAAAATATCGACGAGTGGGAATTTACCGATTTTGAGGTTGCCAACGCTTAAGGCCGCGCAAAGACCACCTCGTTACCCTTGAGGGGCATCTGCCACACATGCAGGGGCTCTCTTTTCCAACCAGCGATCCAGCGCCTCCAATGAGGTTTCCCACTTCTCTGCGTGGTCGTCCTTTTCCCTGAAAAACCAGAACCGTGCATTATAGGCCTTGGGCCGGATAACTTCGGTTATCAACACACGCGTTGAACATTCACCTTCTGGTTTCAGCTCAATACGGAACCAGCGCTGGTCATTGTCTGATTCCTGAATGGTCGCAAACACCCGGCCCGGCAAAACCTCGCTGGTTTGTTCCATGGCATGCCACCGTTTGCCGCGCTTCCGCCAGAAAACAAGCCGGGTTGCGTCCGTCTCGGTCGCCTCACCTTTCAAGCGTTGCAGGTCAATCAGCTCAGCCTGCCAGCGTTCCCGGTTCTCATCACTTGTGGCCCAGGGCCAGATGGCTTCAGCGCTATAAGGCAGCACGGCTTCTTCAGAGATTTCAAAACCCGCATCAATCACGATAATCAGGCGGAAGATCACACTCACCGCAAAGGCCGCCAGCGCAGCCACCACCGATTTGTGATACAGGTTCCAATCTCTAAAGCGGTCTTTCACTGCTATTCCCCTTGACCAACGTTGGCACCAGCCCCAGTTTTACAGTCTGCTGCAAATGAATGCAGCGGACAATGTCTGGGGAGGGCATATGACGATCACCCTTATCTCTGCAAGCCTTTTAGGCCTGCTGCTCATTCATCTTTCTGTCAGGGTTTCAAAAAACCGGCAACGTGCCAAGGTCTCAATTGGTGACGGTGGCGATGAAATGCTAGCCAACGCCATCCGCGCCCATGGCAACCTGACAGAATTTGCACCTTTCTTTCTCATCCTGCTGGGCCTTCTGGAGTTTCGCGAGGCAAACCCCGTGCTTCTTCTGGTGCTGGCTGCCGCCTTTGTGGTTGGCCGCTTCATGCATGGGCTGACCTTTGGGCGCTTTGAAGGGGCTAATCCGTTCCGCTTCTGGGGCACTATCCTGTCCTGGCTTTCTATTCTTGCGGCATCGATCATTGGTCTGCTTGACGGCTACAATCTGCTATAATCATGCGCCGGAGGCGCGGTGACCGTTACGGCGCCTCCATCATCCCGGCATCAAGACGTTTTGCCGCGTTCCTCGTCACTTTCACCTCTCACATGCTGCATGGAAAACCCGCCAATGATCAGCGTCAGCGACACTGCGATGAAAGCCATGACCGCGAGCAGGTAAAACCCGAAACCGAGCGACAAGCCAATCGCGCCGGACGCCCATATGCTGGCACCCGTGGCGGTACCCACCACATTGTCCCCCCGCTTAAGGATTGCACCAGCACCCAAAAAGCCGATCCCCGTCATCACACCTGAGATGATTTTGGATAAGTCAACCAGCACCGGCTCACCCACATGGGCATAGTCCGCATAAAGCTCCTGCCCCATGATAGCCAGAACGCAGCTGCTGGCGGCAATGATCATGAAGGCCCGGAAGTCCATGGGCTTCCTCTTGCGGTCCCGGTCAAGGCCGATCACCGCGCTAAAAAGCATGGCCAGCCCGACGCGCAACAGCAGTTCACGACCAGAGACGATGCTCAGACTAAGTTCAGCTAAAATGTTTTCCATGCACCAAGCATGGCTGTACTTCTTGACGAAATTCTGGCGGGTAGCGAATAAGCCTATTTGTCGGAAAGCGCGAGCCGTGCACCAAGGCCAATAAGCGTGACACCTGAAAGCGCCTGCACAATCTTTGGCCCTGCACCAGACGACTTCATTTTCCGCGCGACCTTGTCTGCCGCCATGATCACCACCACGTCCGCTGTGCTGAATGAGATATTCACAAAAGCCCCTAGCACAAGGAACTGCGCCCACACGGGCAACCCCGCCGCCGCATCAACAAACTGCGGCAGGAAGGCGATGAAAAAGATCGCGACCTTGGGGTTGAGGATTTCTACCCACATGCTTTCAATAAACGCGCGACGGGCTGTTTTAGGTGCACCGGATGCCCCGGCCCCTACAGGCATCTCGCTGGCCACTTTTTGCCTTATCAAGCTGATGCCAAGCCAAACGAGGTAAACAGCACCCACTATTTTCACCACCATATAGGCCGCTGGTACGTGAATGAATATGGCGGACAGCCCAAGGGCTGCTGCAATCACATGCACATAGCACCCGAAGTGGATGCCAAGTGCGGCCATAAAGCCAGCCCGTTTACCTCGCGCCAGTGTTTGTGCGGCCGTATATAAAATCGCAGGGCCCGGCACAAACGCGAAGATAGCCGTGGCGATAAAAAATGGTATCAGATGCTCAAATGACGGCATGTCACAACCTTTTGCCTGCAGTTAACTGACGGGCATGCATTGTGCAGCATCTGGATGATTGCTTCAATCTGCTATCGCCGCCCTACCCGTAGCTATTTTTCCTGCAACGCGGACGTCAGGTCGGTGAGCGCGGCGTCACCATCTGCTTCAAGTTTCCGCTATGAGGGTGCGCTGCGTGTTGACGTGAGCGCTCCGTCGGCACATAAGGTGCCCGCGAGGCTCTTGGAGCCACAGGTGTTTTCTACTGAGGCATTTTTACGTGACGGCAGCCCATCTGAGACAGGAGCCTTTTGTTCTGCTCGACGATAGCAGACCTCCGCATCTTGCGGGGCACTCCCTTCTGTTTCATAGCCCACAAGAAATTGTCACCGCACACAGCTTTGACGAAGTTGGCCCAGCACTTGAAAGCATTGACGCTTTGCAGCAACAAGGCCTTCATGTCGCCGGCTGGATATCCTATGAATGTGCCGCGCATTTTGAGCCACGCTTGAGCGCTGTCATCAAAAACAAAGCGCCTGAACCGCTTATATGGATGATGGCAACCGAGCATAGGCTGGAACTTGCCGCCCATGAACTGACGGACATGTTTTTCCGGGCACGGCGAGGAAATGGCCGCCCATCGAACCTGAACTTCGGTGAAAGCGGGGAGACCAAAAAAAGCTATGCGGAAGCACTGGCTCGTATCCACGCTTATATTGAAGCGGGCGATGTATACCAGATCAACCACACCTTTCAGCTACCCGCCGACCTCGACGGTGACTTTTTAGCACTTTATGAAGACCTGAGGCACAATCAGCCCGTGCCGTTTGGTGCCCTGATAAACACCGGTGCGTGGCGGGTTCTGTCGCTTTCGCCTGAGTTGTTTGTGGAACGCAGCGGCAACGCACTGACATCTCGCCCCATGAAGGGCACAGCCCCCAGGGGCCGCAACAATGAGGAAGACGCCGCACAGGCCAACTTCCTGCAGACAGACGCCAAGTCCCGCGCCGAGAACCTGATGATCGTTGATCTGATCAGGAACGACCTCAGCCGCATCGCCCTGCCCGCAAGCGTTACCGTACCTGCGCTTTTTGAGGTCGAGCGGTACCCGACCCTGCATCAGATGACCTCAACGGTAACAGCGGCCGTGCCGGAAGGTTTGACGCCATCCCAGCTACTGGCAGCTTTGTTTCCCTGCGGGTCCGTCACCGGTGCACCAAAAGTGCGTGCGCTCGAGATTATTGGTGAGTTAGAGAAATCACCTCGCGGCATTTACTGTGGCGCTATTGGGCATTTCAGCCCCAAAATCCAGACCCAAAGTGCCCACTGGTGCCTGAACGTCCCAATTCGCACCGTTGTGCTGGATGAAAACGGCAAAGGCCGGATGAGTGTGGGCAGCGGTGTTGTTGCCGATAGCAATACAGAAAATGAATATGATGAGTGCCTGCTTAAAGCCCGGTTCGCGCAGCAACAGGCTGAAGACTTTTCCCTGATCGAGACCATGAGGCTGGACCAGAGTGGTGAGTACCATATGCTGGCTGCGCACCTAGGCAGGCTCAAGGCCAGTGCTGCCTATTTCAACTTCAATGTGGATGAGGCAGGCCTCAGGGACGCACTGGAAGACCACGCCGCCGCTTTTGAAGATAAAGACCTACCCCGCAGGGTCAGGGTGCTTTCCGGGCCCCGTGGTTCGGTTTCCATTACCAGTACACTGCTGCCAGCCTCGCCCGCCAAGCCGCTAACCGTTTGTTTAGCCAAAGAACGTGTCGCCTCAGGCGACCCGTTCCTCGCGCATAAAACCACCAACCGCAAGATTTACGATGGTGCCTATGCTCGTGCATTCAAAGCCGAATATGCGGATATTCTGTTCTTCAACGAGCATAACGAGTTGACCGAGGGCGCGATCAGCACGGTCTTTATTGTTTGTGATGGTCGCTGGTACACCCCGCCCCTTGAGGCGGGCGTGTTACCTGGCGTATTGCGCACCAGCCTTCTGGATGGTGAAGACCCGGCTGTTAACGTGCGCCCCATTTCAAAGGCGATGCTTTTGTCCGCCGACACGATATATATCGGCAACAGTGTAAGAGGGCTGCGTGAGGTCACGCTCGCCCTGGTAGAGATGTAGGAGACCCCGATGCGTTTAGCCCGTTTGCTGTTTAATGATGCCCAGGTTCTCGCGCTGGTAGAAGGCACCAACTTCCTGCCCGTCTCCCACATTCTGCCTGACGCTCCTCAGGATATAGGCACCCTGATTGCCGAATATGAATGGGCCAAGCTTGAACAAGGCGCTAAGGCCTCGACCACATGGCAACCGCTCGGCCAAACCTCTTTCCTGCCACCAATCGACCGTACAAGTCGCATTTTCTGTGTTGGTAAAAATTATGCCGACCACGCGCGTGAGATGGGCATGACAACGCCAGGTGGGCCAGCCGCACCCGATATCTTTGTACGCTTTCCGCAAAGCTTTGTTGGCCATGGCGGGACAATCGAGTTTCCGGAAAGCGAATCGACCTTCGATTATGAAGGCGAGCTAGCTGTGGTTATCGGGAAAGCCGGGCGCGCCATCACGCACGGAGATGCTGGGTTACACGTTTTCGGCGTCACAACCGCGAACGATGGGTCGCTTCGACGCTTGCAAAAACGCACCAGCCAATTCACGCTGGGCAAGAACTTCGACCGCTCCGGCGCTATTGGTCCGACGATTACACCGCTTGAGCAGTTGCCCACACCGCTTCACCTCAGCCTCATCACGCGCGTGAACGGGCATGAGAAGCAAAGCGGCAATACCGCCGACATGATCTTTGATATTGAGACCGCCATCGCCACCATCAGCGCCATGACAGCGCTTCAGCCCGGCGACATTATCCTCACCGGCACACCCGCAGGTGTGGGTGCCGGACGTACCCCACCCGAATTTCTGAAGAGCGGTGACACAGTTGAAATTGAAATCGAAGGCCTCGAGTCGCTACACGTTCAGGTCATATCAACCAGTATTGTGCCGCAGTAGGCCAAAAATAGGCCCCAGGGCCCGCCCAAATAACGCCTCACTTTTAGCCAAGCATTAACTCGTTCTTTAGAACTGCGAGCTAGGATATTTGCAGTCATGAATCACCTGTTCATGGGGAATTCACAGGATCTCATGGCAGCTCGCTAGGTAACGTTGAGGTGTATGAGTATGAGTCCGATGTCAGCAAGTTCAGCCGCAGTGCCAACGGCGGATTTCGAAGATAGCAATATTTCCGAAGACTGTCGTGCACTCGCTCGTCGTCTTTCAGGCCACATGGGTCTGGAGCATGCGTTACAAATCAGTAACGAGAATCAGTGGCACGGTGTCGTAGCGGCACTTCGGGAAATGCAGCGAAAAAAATAACGCACTCGCCCAATCGAATCTAAACTAAGGTTTATTTCGAAACTTTTACATTCTGCTGGATGTAATTCACAACCCTTGCTGGCGATGCACTTCTAAACGTTTGACTTTTTTCAGTAAAAGTTATATTATCACATATACAAAACTGTCATCATTTCCCATACCGAAAGCAGTAAAATTATATGTTGACCCCCCTTCAAAGACGAAAAGTGAAATTTTTGCTTGGAATCACAGAAGATTCTTGGATGATAGGCACCGAGCCGGACCGCTCATCTCATTCTGGGGTCGAGGTACGAAAGTGCACCAATCACGGAACCAATGATAAAAAATCGTCCTCCCACCTCCCCGAGGAGGGACAAGTGATGGCGAGATACAAAAGAGATAACGCGGAATTAATCCGTGAGGTGGTCGGCACAATTGGGAGAGGTACGGGAAAGCCTTTTGAAACAACATTTGGTCAGACCGAACGATTTCGTTTCGGGTTCTGTCGTATGTTGGCTTGCTCCCAATTTTATAGGGTAAAGATTTTGAGGCCTGCGGATAAACCATCCAAAGGCACATCATCTTTGCAAGGTTTAATCCGCTGCAGGATTTTCTCTCCGGAGAGTTTTTTGCGGCTTTGTTAAAACCCATGTGGGCAGAAAATGGATAAGGCTAAAGTGAAACGGATAGCTGTCTCGACGGCTGCGGTTGCCTCGGTCCTTCTCGGCGCAACTCTTGCCAACGCACAAGATGCACGCCTGAAGTCGATCGTAGAAGAGGTCAACCAGGCCAATCAAATCGCACAGGAATCTCAGCAAAGCATTGATAAAACTGCTGATGCCACTTCCAAACTTTTTGGTGAATATAGAACGGTGCTTAAAAC
Source organism: Kordiimonas sp. (assembly GCF_965216265.1). Taxonomy (GTDB): domain Bacteria; phylum Pseudomonadota; class Alphaproteobacteria; order Sphingomonadales; family Kordiimonadaceae; genus Kordiimonas. Next base: position 2,689,713 of record NZ_OZ244153.1, on the reverse strand, counting down.
CAACGCGGGCCTGGAGGCATACAATGCCCAACAGCGCCGCGTGATCACCAAACAGATAGAAGAGATCGAGAAGATCAAGAACTCAATCGGTCAGATCGACGAAATTAAACGTCAGATCACACCGTTGATGCTTGATATGATCTCGAACCTCGAAGAGTTCGTCAACGCAGACGTGCCTTTCCAAAAAGAGGAGCGTCTCGCTCGCATCGATTCTCTACGTGATGCAATGGACGATCCTAACGTAAGCGACCCAGAACGCTTCCGTGTTGTGCTTGAGGCTTACAAAGCTGAGACACAGTACGGTCGTACTGTTAACGCCTATGAAGCCGTTCTTGACGACGGCCGCAGCGTTAACTTCGCGCGTATTGGTCGTGTTGGTTTCTACTATCAAACCAAAGACGGCAAAGAGAGCGCAGCTTGGGACAAGACAACCGGCAGCTGGAAACAGCTTGATGCGGAATTTGCTACCCCGGTGAAACAAATGATCCGGATGGCACGCCGCCAGGTTCCTTATGACCTCGTCGTTCTTCCGATCCAGGCGCCGAAAGGTAAGTAATAATGAAAAAGATTCTGACATCTGCTGCTGTCCTGGTCTTTGGTGCAACTGTTGCCGTCCAGGCCCAAACCGCTGATCTCGGTTCCCTTCTCAACAAAGTACGTGAAGGTAGTGTAACCGAATCCGCAGAACATAAACGCCGCGAAGCTGAGTTCCAGGCACGCAAAGACCAACAGCAAACGCTGCTGGCCGATGCACGCCGTGAACAAGAGCGCCTAGAGCGCGAATCAGCGCGTCTCGAAGAGACACGCCGCACAAACGAAGAAGAAATTGCTCGTCAGCTCGAGATCCAGCGCGACCGTCTTGGTCAGCTGCAAGAGCTGTTCGGTGTTCTTCAGCAAGCTGCTGGTGACGCGAAAGCTGTTATCAAAGGCTCGCACGTTACTATCGACAACCCAGACCGTATGGCTGAGATCGACAATCTCGTTGCTAAAGCTGCTGACAGTGCTGAACTGCCAACACTTGACGAAATTCGTTCCTGGCCTGCGCAAATGATCCTCGAGTCTATCGGTTCAGGTGAAGTTGTTACGTTCGACCACGAAGTTCGTATGGTTGACGGTACAACGGAAGTTATTCGGCTGACCCGCGTTGGTGACTTTGCTCTGATGAGCGGCGAAAAATTCTTCATTCTGAAGGACGACGGTTCCGTTGAAGAACTGCAACGTCAGCCTTCAGGCCGCTTCACTGACACGGTTTCTTCCTTCACTTCAGCTAACTCCGGTATGCCGGGCGTTGCGCTTGACCCAACACGTGGTCAGCTCCTGAACCTGGAAGTTGAAAAACCAACTCTTGAAGAGCGTATCGCTCAGGGTAAAGAAATTGGTTACATCACACTTGCACTTGGTGCGGTTGGTGTTCTGATGGCAATTGCCCAGTGGCTGTACCTCATGGTCGTTAAAGGCAAGGTTCGCCGGCAGATCCAGTCTGACACCGTCAGCACTGACAACCCGCTGGGCCGTGTTCTCGCTGTTTACGACAACAACAGAAACGTTGATGTTGAAACACTTGAGCTCAAGCTTGACGAAGCCATCCTGAAGGAAACGCCCGCCCTTGAGCGCTTCCTTGTCTTGATCAAACTGATCTCCGCTGTAGCTCCACTGTTCGGTCTTCTTGGTACTGTGACCGGTATGATCGAAACCTTCCAGGCTATCACCCTCTTCGGTGCTGGTGACCCGACCATGATGGCATCCGGTATTTCCGCTGCCCTTATGACGACGGTTGAAGGTCTCGTTGTTGCTATCCCGACTCTGCTGCTGCATGCCTTTGTTGCCGGTGCTTCCAAGTCCGTGATCCACGTACTTGAAGAGCAATCCGCTGGTATCATTGCTGTACACGCAGAGAAGGAGCATGCGAATGCTAGCGCTTAACGAAGCATTCGACGCGATCCGTGCGTTCATGGAGAGGGGCGGCGACGTCCTTCTCATGATCCTCGCGGTCACGTTCATCATGTGGGTGTTAATCGTTGAGCGTCTCTGGTACTTCGCGCTGGAGTACAAAAAGCAGAAGAATCGTGTTGTTGACGCATGGGAATCCCGTGCCGAGCGGCGGTCCTGGTATGCGCATAAAATCCGCATCGCCATGATCTCTGAGGTCCACCACAACCTGAATCAGGGTGTGGGTATGATCAAAACGCTCGTGGCCCTCTGCCCCCTTATCGGGCTGATGGGTACAGTGACAGGCATGATTGAGGTTTTCGATGTCATGGGTTCGCAGGGGACGTCAAACGCCCGTGCCATGGCAGCAGGTGTATCAAAAGCAACAATCCCGACAATGGCGGGCATGGTTGCTGCGCTCTCGGGCGTGTTCTTGAGCACCTATATCGAACGCCGTGCTAAGCGCGAATCAGAGCGTCTCGAAGATAGCCTGACGACTGATCACTAGACCAGGAACTGGAGTTTAACCAATGCGTAAATTCGCAAAGGCAGAAGAAGAAGCAGAAGTCAACATGACCCCGATGCTGGACATCGTGTTCATCATGCTGATCTTCTTCATCGTCACTGCCACTTTTACCAAGGAATCTGGTCTGGAAATCAACAAGCCGGAGGATAACAATACTCAGAACGATCCTCCGCCACCGGATGACGACAAGCGTGCCATCGCTTTTGTTATCGATAACAACAACCGTATCACTCACGACTTCCGTGTCATTGATATCTCGTCTGTTGCATCGATCATCAAAAAAGAAAGCGTGGAACGCCCAGAAGCTCCGGTTGTTATCCAGGCTGCTGAAGGTGCTCATACAGGGAATGTCATTCGTATCTATGACAATGCCCTGGAAATTGGCATCGCACGGGAAAAAATCGTCGTAACGCCCAAGAAGAAGTAAAGCCGGTGGGGGCCTTGCCCCCGCCTCAAGGGCCGCCTTTCGGGGCGTAGTGGAGAAAACAATGCGAGACCACGCACAAAACCAAGAAGAGGAAGCGGAAATCAACATGACGCCGATGCTAGACATCGTGTTCATCATGCTGATCTTCTTCATCGTCACCGCGGTCTTCGTGAAGGAAGCCGGGATCGAGGTCGTGAAACCGAACGCCGAGACAGCCCTTGCCCAAAAGCAAGTCAGCATTCTCGTCGCGGTAACACCAAACGACCAGATCCATATCAACAGAAATGAAGTCGCTCTCGACAGTGTCCGTACGACGATCGAGAAGCTTCATGCAGAAAACCCGAAAGGGACTGTTGCTATTCAGGCCGATATCGAATCGAAGGCTGGTTTGGTGATGAAAGTATACGACGCCATACGCGACGCAGGCGTTGAAAAAATTGCCATAGCAGCGGAGAGACAATAATGATTACACGTGTAATTTCGTCGCTCATTGCCGCATCCGGCGTAACCTTTGGCTTGTTTTTCCTGATGCAAAGCCTGGTTTCCTTCAATGATGAAGTAGACCTGAATGAGGACAAGCAGTTGCGTTTCATCGATGTTGTAGAAGACATTGATGACCAACCACCACAGCGCATGGAGCGTAAAGTGGAAAAGCCGCCAGAGGTGGAAGCACCTCCGCCTGAGATGGAAACGCCTCAGGTTGAAGTTGACGGTCCTAACAAGATGAACCTTTCCATCAGCCGCGCCAATTCTGGCTCTGGTGTGGATCTCGGTTCCATCGACCTCGGCCCAAGCCAGGATGGTGACTATCTGCCACTGGTACGGGTTCAGCCTCAATATCCACGTCGTGCGCAGGAGCGCGGCATTGAGGGTTATGTGATCGTTGAGTTGACGGTGAACGAAGACGGTACTGTACCGCCTGAGAGCATCCTCATACTTGAAGCTGACCCGAAGGGGTATTTTGAACGTGCTGCAACAAAAGCTGCAGAGAAGTTCAAGTACAAGCCTAAGGTCGTTAATGGCCAACCGCAGAAGGTGACCGGCGTGAAATACCGCTTCTCCTTCGATCTTGCAGACTAATTGGGGGACAGGAGACCGTCATGAACATGATTGAAACCATCAAGTCTCTTCCTATGGCTTTGGCAACCGCTGCGATCCTCGCCGCTCTGCCAATGCCTGAGGGCACCCCTCTGGGGAGTAAAGCGTTCGCGCAAGAGAAGGAAGAGTCATCATACGCTTCACGGGCAAAAACCCGTAAAGTTCCTGCCATGAGCGTGGATATCCACAAGAAGATCCAAAAAGCTCAGGAGGCAATGGACCTCAAGGAGTATGTGGAAGCCAAGGAGATCCTTACGGATACTCTCGAAAGCAAACGCATCAACGACTATGAACGTGCCGTTGCCTGGCAACTTCGCGCGATGATTTCTTATGAAGAGGACGACACCGCAGGCACGATCCGTGCCTACGAACAAATCCTTCAATATGCGGAAAGCATCCCGGAAGCGCTTGAACTGAACATCATCTATGGCCTAGCTCAGCTGTATTACAGCGAAGAAAACTACCAGAAGGCCATCGAGTATGTGAAGAAATGGGAACCTCGGGCTGAGGTCATCAGTGTAAACCACCTCGTGTTTATCGCGCAGGTTTATTACACCCTGACCGATTTCGACAACTCACTGGCTTACATCTACCGCGCTATTTCCGACGCTCAGGCTGTGGACACAGTCGAAGTGAAGGAAACCTGGTACGGCATGGCTCTTTCCGCACACTGGGAACTTGGTCAATACACCAAGGTTCGCGATGTGCTTGAGATCCTGCTGATCAACTGGCCGAAGCCACAATACTGGATTCAGCTGGCTGGTGTTTATCAGGAACTTGGTGACGAAAAGACGTCTTACTCGCTGACAGAAGCGGCTTACAAACAAGGGTTCCTTGATGACAAGCCGCTTCAGCTGGTAAACGTTGCTCAGATCCAGCTTGCACGCGGTGCACCAATCAAATGTGCATGGGTTCTTGAGAAAGCCTTCAAAGAAGACCGTATCGAGAAAACCGCACAGAACTACAGAACTCTTGGCCAATGTTACTTGATGGCCACCGAGTATGAGCGTGCGCTCAAGCCATTGACTGCTGCTGCGAAAAGCGAGGCAGACGGTGACCTGTGGTTCCAGATTGCACAGGTGCAGATGCAGTTGACCCACTATACAGACGCCGTCAAAAGCTTTGACAATGTGGTTGAATCCTTCGATGGCACCAAAGATGAAAAAGACGCTGACAAGCGCCTTACATCTGTGATGCAGAAGGGGCAGGCCCTCACAGAGTTGAAGCGCTTCAAAGAAGCACATGCAGCTTTTGATACGGCCAACCGCATGGCGAAAGACCGCAAAGACAAGCGCATGATCACTCAGTGGCGCAACTATCTGAGAGCCGAACAAGCCCGCGAGGAAATGCTCGAAGGCTAAAGCTTCCAGACAAAAGGCAGATTACAAGCGGCGCTCCTTGGGGCGCCGTTTTTTTGTGGGGCCCTACATGCCTATCGGCGCACGGCTGCCATCTGCTTGATGCGCGTCAAACCAATCCCGCCACAATCGCGGTACACTGTCTCCATAGTTAAAGGAGGTCTATCATCACCAAGACCATCGTCATCCTGCAGGGACACCCGGACCACAAGGAACAGCACCTGTGCCATACGCTCGCAACGCACTATAGGGAAGCAGCGGAAGCGACAGGGCATCAGGAAACCTGTGTCGATGTTGGCGCGCTCGATTTCCCACTCCTGACAAGCAAGGTTGAATGGGAAACAGGCGATACACCCGCAACGCTTCTTGCTGCTCAGGACGCCATCCTGCAGGCCAAACATTTGGTGATCATCTACCCTTTATGGCTCGGCTCCATGCCGGCGAAACTAAAGGGGTTTCTAGAGCAGGCATTGCGGCCCTCGCTTACAGCCAGAGCCGCCTCCCCAACCAAATGGCGCTCGCTCCTTAAAGGATGCTCGGCCCGCGTCATTGTCACTATGGGAATGCCCGGCATTGCATATCGGGTATTCTACCTATCGCAGGGCCTCAAGGTCTTATGCCGCAACATACTGGCGTTCTCAGGCGTCGCGCCGATCCGAACAACGGTGGTTGGCATGGTAGAGAAAAAACAGATCGTGACCTAGAGCGACTATTCGCCCGAATGAGAAAGCTGGGCGCAAACGCTACTTAAGTTATATTATAACTTTTTGTTAATGCCTTTTCATGATAATGTTACATAGTAACGATTCAGGAGGGTATTATGACCATCACACCATATGCAAGGGCGCTTCCCATCATGTCGGGCGCAGCGCTCACCACCTTCATGTTGTTCTTTCTGATGCAAAACCTCGTACGCAATGACGGGCTTGAGCTGCTTGATGATGTCTCTGTTCTCCAATTCGATGGCGTTATCGAGAGCCCCATTCCCGAACCGGTTCGCAAAATTGAACGTCTAACTCCCCCGCCCAAACCTATAGAACTTGAGCCAATAGAGATTGATCGCCCGCCAACTACCGGCGGCCCCCAAATTGGCCTGCCCGCCCGCCCACAAAGGCCGGTGTCGGTAGGCAACGACACCAAAATCCAACTTGGTTTTTCCGACGGTGAACGCCTGCCGCTTGTGCGTGTACAGCCACAGTACCCGCGCCGCGCGCTCGAACGCGGCACAGAAGGCTCAGTTGTTGTTGAGTTCACTGTCACCGAGGACGGTACCGTTGAGGACGCCCAAGTCATAGAAGCCAACCCTGCGGGGTATTTCGAGCGTGCAGCCTTAGCAGCGATCTCGAAGTTCAAGTACAAACCCACTGTGGTTGACGGCAAGGCCTATGCCTCCAAAGGTGTGCGCTTCCGTATGGCGTTTGAACTGGCTGGCGAATAGGAGGCATTTCATGAGACCAATACGCACCAAAACGGGCGCTCAGGCAAAAGCCGATATGACGCCCATGCTCGACATCGTATTTATCATGCTCATCTTCTTCATTGTCACCGCAACCTTTATGCGGGAAACGGGCATTAGGCCCAATATGCCGCAAGGCTCGAGCCCCAAGTCACCGCTTGAACCGATCGCATTTCAGATAGACGCGGAAAATCGCATCTTTTATGCAGGACGGTTGATCGACCCATGGCTCGTAGAACCCATCATCAAAGGAGAGAGCGTGTTGCGCCCCAAAGCACCGGTCGTGATCTCCATAAACCCCGGGGCGCATACAGGAGCCTTTGTTCGCCTACATGACGAAGCGCGAAAAGCAGGCATGCCGAACGAGAGGATTGCGGTTCTGATTGAGTAATGGGCGTTACGACGGAACCGCGGGGAAGGGGTGGCGAAGGTTTGCCACCCCTTTTTTCCTTTTACCTAGTCGACGATGGCGTCGTTCACGTAAGTGCGCATCTCGCCTCTGACATCATAAACACCGGTGGGTAGGATGTTTGTCATCAGGATCGCCACGATATCGTGGGTGGGGTCGATCCAGAATACCGTATTGGCCATGCCGCCCCAGAAAAACTCTCCAACTTCACCCGTATTGCCAAACTTCGCCGGGTCAAGCACAACGGCAAAATCAAGCCCGAAACCAAGCCCGCGTTTGCCACCGGCGATGCCCGGCAGTGCTTCCGGCAATTGGTTCTTGGACATCATGGCAACCGTTTCAGGCTTAAGGTATGTCACACCGTTCATGGTGCCACCGTTTGCGACCATTTGCGCAAACTTCCAATAGTCAGCCGTTGTGGAAACAAGACCACCACCACCAGACTTGAACTGGGGGTTGATTGAATAGTCCTGCAGGAGTTTGTTGCGGGCAGCAATAAGCTTCTTCTCTTCGTCCAGCTCATAGATGCCAACAAAACGATCAAGCTTATCCGCAGGCACATAGAAATCTGTGTCGCTCATCTCCAGCGGGTCAAATATCCGCTCTTTCAGAAATTCGTCAAACGGCTGGCCCGAAAGCACTTCAATCAGATAGCCCTGCACTTCAACTGAAAGAGAGTAAACCCACGCTGCGCCTGGCTGATAGAGAAGCGGTTGTTCGGCAAGCCTTGGCACCCACTCGGCCATCGGCTGGTCCACGCCAATCAACTGGTTCTTGAGGTAACTTTTATCAACCGGCGTATCACCAAAAACACCGTAGGTAAGGCCAGAAGTATGCCGCATCAGGTCACGCACAGTGATATCGCGCGCTGCGGGCTCTGTCTCAAGCGTGCCGTCTTCCGCTTCAGCCTTGAAAACGCGGGCGTCAGCAAATTCTGGAATATATTTTGAAACCGGGTCGTCCAGTTCAAACTTGCCTTCTTCATAGAGCATCATAAGCGCCACACCGGTGACAGGCTTGGTCATGGAATAGATGCGGAAGATGGCATCCTCCGCCAGCGTACGGCCACTTTCCATATCAAGCGCGCCATAGGTTTTGAAATGCGCAACCTTGCCCTTGCGCGCAACAAGCGTCGTCAAGCCAGCCAACTTGCCGTCGTCTACATAAGCCTGAAAATGCGCGCTCATCTCCGCCAGTTTTTCTGCAGAAAGACCCACTTCGGCGGGGTCAGCTTCCGGCAGCTCAGCGGCAAAAACGCCCATCGGCAGCAGACAGGCTAACACAAGCGACAGTATGTATTTTTTCATGGTGACATCCTCCCTCAGTGAAAAGATAGCCCAAGCCCGGATCAAGGCAATAGAAGGCCCGAGAAAAGGCGGCAAGGCCCGCACTAACTGCGTGGCCCTTTAGCGTTTACTTTGCCCTAACCATGTTTGGTTACAATATTTCTAGAAACCCCAAGGGGATATGGCGTAAACTGGCCTCAATGGGGGTCATAGACTGGGAATTCTATGAACCGGATGCTCATGCCTCTCAAACCTCTACTATGGCCTCTCTGGGCTATATGGTTGAGCGCGGCAGTTATAACCCTGGGCCCTTCCCTGCGCGCAGACGTGATCATCGTCGATTCGTACAAGCACCACACCAGCATGCAGATAGCGCACGGTATCAGCAAAAACTGCCCGGCCTGCGGCACGATCAAATATATGGATATGCAGCGCGAGCCTTCCATTGGTCGTGAAATCATCAAAGACCTGCGGCTGAGAAAAGCAGACGGCACTCTCGATCTGGTTATCGCCCTGGGGCCACGCGCTGCCAGTCTTATTGCTCACGGTCTGCCAGACACACCGACCCTGTTCACCGTGCATGATGAACCGGATGAGGATTTAATCAGCAACCGCCAGCTAACATTCTTTGATGCTCGCCCCCCTCTTCCGCTTCAGCTTGAAGCGCTGGCAACACTGAAACCCGGCATCCAGACCGTTGGCATTATTGCCCGCCGGGAAACGCTAGAGCCCGTACGCCAAAGCGTCATTGAGGCCGCTCAGGCACAACACATCAACCTGCGTGTTTATTATGTGGAAGCCCCTCAGGACGTAGGTGCAGGCCTCAGGCAGGCCATCAAGGAATCTGACGGCCTTATTTTCCTGCGTGACCCAATGGTGCTCAACAGTGATACTGTGCGCTATATCCTGAGGCTGACATTGGAAAACCAGATCCCGACCTTTGTCTATTCCTCATCACTTGTGAATATGGGGATGACAGCGACATTGCAAGCAGACCCGGTGAAGCTTGGGGGGCGAATTGGCGCTGCGTCTCAGGCGCGACTAACAGGTGCCACCCTGACGGACATCACGTCCGAAGCGGACATTTTCATCCTTGAGGTCAATGAGCGCACAATGCGTCATATACCCGGCGCAACAACACCTAAAGGCCGGGAGGTGGTTTTTAAATGAGCTTACCTGACGATACCCCCATGATCCCGGCCTCCTCTCGCCCCAGTGCGCGGAGCTTTGTTGACCGCTTTACGCTCAGAACACGCGCTATCGCTTTTCTCGTTCTTTTCGTGGCCGCCGTTGGCGGCATGATGGCGATGGTATTTATCGGCACCACCAGCCAACTCATGACCGCTGATCTTGAAAAACGCGGGCGTGTTGCTGCGGCTGGCATTGCAGAGAACGTCAAACTCGGGCTTCTGGTAGCCGACCGGGAGCTCCTTAAAACAGCGCTGGCCCCCTACCTGCTCGACCCCGACATCATACACATTGATGTTGTGGCCTCAGACGGCGTGATGCTCATCAGTCTACCTGAAGATATCAGACCGCTGGAGGTTGCCGACACCTTGTTGGAGGAAACCTTCGCTACAAAAGAAATCGTCATTCAGAAGCTTTCCGACGCAGCGGCCAGCTCTTCCGATATGCCCGGCTATCATATCGGCGCCCCCGTGCTGCGCGATGTCATTGCCGGTAGTGATACGCCAGAAGAAATGGACCGCAACATGGCCCATTCGGATATCATTGGCATGGTTCGGGTCGGGCTTTCAACCGAACGAATGCACGAACAAATTGATACGCTCATCAGCCGTGCTGGGCTTGTTGCCGCTTTCCTCGCCGTTCTTGGTCTTGCCGTCGCATCCATCCTCCTTCGGGCATGGATTGCCCCACTTGACACCCTCACGCGCATCGCGCGGAAGATTTACACCAACGGCCTTGATGACGCGATGGAAAGCGAGGACCTTTCTGCCATCGCATCCGCCAGTTCAGAGCACAATTCCAGCGAATTAACGACCTTACAAATCGCCTTCCTAGACATGCTGGAAGAGATGAAACAGCACGATATTCTGCAGGCTGAGCAAAAGGACCGGTTGGAGCAGATGGTGGTGGAACGCACGATGGAACTGACCTTCGCCAAGGAGGAGGCCGAGGCCGCCAATATCGCTAAATCCAAGTTCCTCGCTTCCATGAGCCACGAGCTACGCACACCGCTGAACGCTGTGATTGGGTTTTCCGAAATGCTGAAAGGCGATATCCCGGTGACGCCAGAGCAGGAAAAAGAATATCTCACCTATATCTGCGATAGCGGCAAACACCTGCTTGATATCATCAATGATATTCTCGACCTATCCAAGCTCGAGGCTGGCAGGTTTGAACTGCAAATCAGGGACGCGCTGCTGGATGAGGTTGTCACGGCGGCCGCGGCACTCAGCCAGCCATTCATTGAGCGCAAGAACCTGCGCTTCAGCCTGGATTGTCCTCGCCTTCAGGTCAGGACTGATACGCGCATCCTCAAGCAGGTTATCATCAACCTTGTTTCAAACGCCGTGAAATTCACCCCGGCCGACGGTGAGGTTTCCGTTCATGCCTATGAATGTGGTGACAACTATTGTCTCACCATTGCCGATACGGGCATTGGCATGAGCGAAGCGGAAATAGATGTCGCCATGCAGCCCTTTGCCCAGGTAAGCGGACATATGTACATCCGGCAGGATGAGGGCTCAGGCACCGGCCTTGGACTTCCGCTGGTTGAACATTTTGTGCTGCTTATGAAAGGCGACATGAAGATCGAGTCTGAAAAAGGCCAGGGCACCAAGGTACATCTCACACTACCCAAATACCCAGAACCCCTTGATACTCACAAATCAGACGATGATTTCGACTATATCTGAGCTATAGACCCTGCTGATCGCCTAAATTGAGACTGGCAGGTCCGGCTGAGGCTGCAATGGCTGTGACGCCAGCAACTTGTATAGATCGGAGAGCCGCGTGGGTTTCGCGAGAAACCCGGCAAAACCACACTCATTGTATAGTTTCACATCGCCCTGAGTAACGTTTGCCGTAAGCGCAACAATAGGGACATCTGCATTGAATTTGCGAATTTCCCGTGTTGCCGTAATGCCATCCATTTCCGGCATCTGTATGTCCATGAAAACAATATCAAACGCACATTCGCGCATCTTCGCAATTGCGTCCGCACCGTTGATAGCGCGCACGATGGTGCAGCCCGTGGGGCGCATCATCTTGCTGAAAAGTACAGAATTCAGCTCTACGTCCTCGGCGTGCAGAACCATGCGGCCCCGCAAGTCCGGGGCAGCGGCGGAGTCCTGTGTACGTTCTTTCTGGCGCCGCTCACCTTGCTTGAGCGGCAGACTGATACGGAAAAGCGTACCCTCCCCCTTTTTACTATAAAGCTTGATCGTACCTCCCATCAGATCGATCAGACTGCGCACAATGGAAAGGCCCAACCCGGTACCGCCAAAACGCCGATTGATAGACGCATCGGCCTGCACAAATGAGCTGAAAATCTTGCTCTGTTCCTCCTGACTAATACCAATACCGGTGTCAGACACCACAAACTCGAGCATGGATTGGTTGTCCATATAGCGTGACGCAACACGGATACTTACCGTGCCCTTATCGGTAAACTTAATCGCATTGCTGACAAGGTTCATCAATATCTGGCCGATGCGGGTTTCGTCCCCTATCCAGAAACGATGCAGGCCATCTTCAAGCACCAGCTCAAACTTCACATCTTTCTCGCCAAGGCTGGTGCGGGCATTGCGTTCTATATAATTGAGGATCTTATCCAGAACAAACGGGGCTTCCTCAAGGGTCAATTGCCGTGCCTCGATTTTGGAAAAATCAAGGATATCACTAATCACATGCATCAGGTTATCGGCCGAGCTTTTGGCAGCCTCCAGCAAATCCCTCTGTCCCGCAGATAATTTTTCCTGATCCAGAAGCTGAATCACACCAATCATGCCGTTCATCGGTGTACGTATTTCGTGTGACATATGCGCAAGGAACTTGGATTTTTCCAAGCTGGCTGCTTCTGCTTCCCGCTTCGCAAGCAAAAGCTCATTCTCATAGGCTTCCTGTTTCCTGAGAAACCTGACAGCAAAAAGAAAAGCAAGGCAAACGCCCATCAAAAAGATCACTCGGATAATGTGCCGCCTTGGTGCATAAGGGGCCTCCGCCGCAAGCTGCCAACTACCGGATGGCAGCTTCAGTGTCGACAGCGTCGCGGCATCACTGGAAAACAATGTCTCGTCGCCAAAGATCATGTCCCCCGAACTGCCAAGGGCATCCTTGCCGCGAATAGCGAGCTTGGCATCAGGCAACACCGCGTGCACCTCTGTCAGCAACGCGTCCACATCAAGCACAACAGACACCATACCCCACAGCGTGCCGTCACTTGCCCGGAAAACCGGCTGTCGAGCGATAATACCCTGCCCGCCTTGCACAAGCGTGAGAGGACCAGCAAGGACCGTGGTATTCTCTTCAATCGCGCGTTCAACCATTTCAAACTGCTTGATATTGGTGCGGAAGTTGAGCCCGACAGCCTTTTCATTCCCCTCAAGGGGGTACATGTGCGAGATAATCAGGTCTCGGGCCGCACCCATGTTTCTGATCTGGTTCTCCTGAGTAAGAAGGTCGCGTGCGAACGCCTCATATTGAGCCTGATCAATCTCGGGTTCGACGGAGATATAGGACTTCAGGCTGGCCGTCAGCGCCAGGTTCTGGATGAGTTTTTCTTCCAGAACCGCTCGGTACTCCGACACAAGGTCAGTTGACCGCGCATGATGTTCCTGCGCCTGTGCCTGCAAAAGGAAATAGAAAAGGATTGCGCCCCCGATCAGGAAGAGGGCGCTGGTAACAAGGATACGCTTTTTGTATTTTTCTAGCATGCTCACCATTACGTTGACCCCGCAAACACTTATAGGTCAGAGCGGTTAAGCAGCCGTTAAAATGAAGCGCGCACCAGCGTTTGCCAGCGCGCGCTTATACTCAATAACGCAGAGCTTTAGGCCGCAGCCTTATACTCCACCCCCTCAGCGCCCAACGCTTGCTGGAAGGACGGTAGGGCAGATACCTCTGCCAACATGCGGCGCACATTTTCACCAAGTGGGATATCCACAGGGAAATAGCCGCCCCAGTTGGCGTAAACTGTCAGCATGATATCGGCGATGCTGACCTTGTCACCGGTCACGAACCGGGTTTCCTGGAGTTGTTTATCAACCAACGACCAAAGCTTGGCAGCCGCACCTGCCGCAGCCTCAAACGCCTTACCCTGTGCCGCATCGCCGTCCAGAGCCCGCGCCACAAAAAAGAGCTTGCTGTAGGCTGGGTGCACAGTGGCGTTAGCATACAGTAACCACTGCAGCGCGTTTGCCCGCCCCGGTGTGCCAGCCGCAGGCAACAGGTCACTGCCGTGTTTCTCAACAAGATGAAGCACGATTGCAGCCCCTTCACGGATCAGCATGTCACCGTCCCTGAGCACAGGCACAGCCCCCAGCGGGTTGATGGTGGCAAAGTCTTCAACATCGCTTTTGTTAATGAGTTCAAACGGCTGGCCCAGTTCTATAAGCAGGGCGTGGATCGCCAGCGAACAGACGCCGGGGGAATAATAAAGCTGATACATATCTGTCTCCTTTTTCATTTTTAACTAGGTTTAAGTGTTTGTGGGTTTGTTGAAAATCTGTGTGACGCCATCCGTGAGCGCACCCATGACATCCGCTGCGCGGCGATATTTAAGGAGCGGTGCGCCCTGCCCTGCGTAAAAAGAAGCAAGCTCAGGTTTACCAGCCTTCAGGGCGGCTTTCTTAAGCGGGGTGGTGAACCATGCCTGAAGCGGGAACGGCAGGAAGGCTTTCACCCTCTCTACATCCGCCACAAAGCGGTTGGGCAAAAAGCGAGCAAGCCTGCCCGTATAAGCGCGGGAAAGAACGGTCTCATCTGCGGCGGTGTCAAAAATCAAATCCCGGTGCTGGTCGGTGGTGTTTGATTCCGCACACGCGAGAAAGGCGGTGCCAAGCTGCACAGCGTCAGCCCCAAGCGTTAGCGCTGCCGCAACACCGCGTGCATCACCCATGCCGCCAGCAGCAACCACAGGAATGCCCACGGCGTCCCGCACCTGTGGCACCAAAGGGAGTGTACCGACGAGGCTCTCTTCCGCTCGTTTGATGAAAGACGGCCGGTGCCCACCCGCTTCAAAGCCCGTGGCCAGCACCATATCAACCCCTGCGGCCTCAAGCGCTTTCGCTTCCGCCACGGTTGTGGCCGCACCCAGTGTTTTAATGCCCGCTATCCGGCACCGCGCCAGCACCTCCGCGCTTGGAATACCAAACACAAAACTGAACACAGCTGGCCTGGCTGCAATCAGCGCCTCAACCTGTGCTTCATATTGCTCCACATGGTCTTTGGGCATGCCCGGTGCTTGCATGCCAAGCTCGTCATAATAGGGCTGGAAAAACTCTACCGCGCTCTGATAACCGGCCTCATCAAGCCCCTCACCGCCCTCATCAACCACAGAAACCCAGAGGTTGAGCGCAAACGGCTTATCTGTTGTTGCGCGTATCTGCTGTGTAACGCTGAGGATTTCATCTGCCGAGAGGTTATGCGCCCCAAAGGACCCAAGCCCGCCTGCGTTTGAAACCGCCGCCACAAGCTCGGTCGACGAAAAGCCACCACCAAAAGGCCCCTGGATGATGGGATACTGAATGCCGACAGCTTCGGTAAAGCGTGTTTTCTGCCACATGGGGCGTGTTCTCCTTCCATAAAGTGAGCAAGCTTTACGGATTGAGATAACCACGGCATACTAAGTTTCAAGAAGTAACCAGGTATTTATAAGTTACCATATGGTAAGTAGGTCACCAGACCGTAACTATCTATGAATATTACATTTTTATTGATGTCCGCGAGATGGATATGCTCACAAGACGCAAAAGCAAGGTGGCCCCACCACCGCATGAATGCCCGCTCAACAGCTGCCTCGCGATCATTGGCGGTGCCTGGACGCCCAACATCATCTTGCAACTGAGCGAAGGCCCGCGCCGCTTTAGCGAGCTGAAGGATGATATCCCCGGCGTCTCTGCCAAAATGCTCACCACACGGCTGAAAAAGCTTGAGGCGGATGGCGTCGTAAAGCGCAGGGTGATGCCCACCTCCCCACCAACGGTGGAATATTCGCTGACCGATCTGGGCGCTGAGCTTCAGCCCGCCATTGCCGCCATTGTGAGCGTCGGCCACCGGCTGAAAGAACGCAGGCAAAAAAGCACACGCGGGGGCTCGCCGTCTTAGGCCTGAGTTAAAGCAGGCCACGCCGCGAGGGCGCAGTGCGCTACCGCGAGAAGGGTCTCTCGTGAAGCACCGTCCCGCGCCGTAAATGTCATACCGTGCTGTACAGACACATAATATGCCGCAATAGCATGCGTATCCGCTCCCTCACAGATTTCACCCGCTGCCTTTGCCTGCTCAAAACGCTCTTCCAGAAGTGTTATGTTTTGTGCCCGCAGAGCCCTGAGCGCGTCACACACTTTCTGGTTGGCTCCGTTCGGTTGTGGCGCGGCCAAAACAATCATGCACCCTCTGGGATGGTCACTTTGGGTGAAGGCATTCGCGGACGCCACAAGTACATGACGTACCGCATCAAAAGCTGTTTCAGCTACCGAGAGCATATCCCAGATTCCGCTTCCCTCCTCCTTTGAATAAAGGGAAATCGCCTCTTCAAAAAGCCCTTCCTTGCTGCCAAACGCTGCATAAAGGCTGGGCGGCTTTAATGCCATGGCGGTAGTCAGATCACTCAACGAAGCACCTTCAAAGCCCTTGGCCCAGAAAACGTGCATCGCCTTTCTCAGCGCATCCTCGCGATCATACGCGCGCGGCCTTCCTCTCATAGCCATCGGCTTCTCCTTATTTTGTATCGATCAATAAATAAATCACTTGACGGTATGAGACAAGCGGTACATTTATGTATCGATCAATACATAAATTGAGGATACCCCCATGCAAACTCTCGACAGTAAAGTAGCCTTTGTAACCGGTGGAAGCCGCGGTATCGGAGCCGCCACCGTGCGGGCTCTTGCCCATCAGGGCGCAAGCGTTGCCTTTACCTTCAACTCGAACGAAACGAAGGCAAACGCCTTGGTCGCCGAGCTTGAAGAAAATGGCCTGAAAGCTTTGGCCCTGCAGGCAGATAACGCTGAGAACGGCGCTGTCACGTCAGCGGTTGAGGCAGCGCACGCGGCCTATGGTGCGCTTGACATTGTGGTGAACAACGCTGGCATCTTCGATGTAAAACCCGTTCTGGATTTTACCATGGCTGATTATGACCGAACGGCGAACGTTAACATTCGTGCCGTGTATGAAGCCTGCCTCGCTGCTGCACACCTTATGAGTGATAGCGGCCGCATCATCAACATTGGCAGCACGTTGGCTGTGCGCGCGCCTTTTGAAGGCCTTACCTTATATTCGCTCAGCAAAGCCGCACTTACAGGCCTCACCAAGGCACTTGCCCGCGACCTTGGTCCCCGAGGCATTACCGTCAACATTGTGCATCCTGGATCAACCAACACCGATATGAACCCAGCAGACGATGAAGCAGCCGCTAGCCAGCTCGATATGATGGCCATTCGCCGCTTCAGCGATCCGGAAGATGTCGCAGCACTGATCGCGTGGCTCGCAAGCCCGGAGGCGCGTGCTATCACTGGGGCTGAATATACGATCGACCACGGAGCCAACGCCTAATCTGATGGCCAGGCCTGGCATGAAAGTTGGCGTCTCCCCCACAACGCGTCCGACGGTGTTTCCGCTCGCACTTGGTGCGGCGGTCATTGTCACAACGGAATTCCTGTTTGTGGGGGCGCTGCCCGCGATAGCAGTCTCCCTACAGATTACAGAAAGTCACGCCAGCATACTCATCTCGCTTTTTGCGTTATCTGCCGCAATCCTGGGGCCTCTATTAACACTTGTCTGGTCTGATTATAGCCCGACTGTCGTGTTGAAGAGGTGCATGCTGGCACTTATGCTCAGCCATCTCGCATTGGCTATGGTACCAAACCTCTGGCTCCATGGCGGCATCCGTATATTGCAGGGTGCTCTCCTTACCCCTTTTATCAGCGTCGCCAGTGCACTCGCGGCGGAACTAGCGCCACCTAAAGACAAAATTCTCGCTGTGGCTCGTGTTAATCTCGGCACCATCATGGGTATTGTGTTTGTCGTGCCTGCCTTTATCGCGCTTGAAGCATACCTTGGGCTTACAGTGCTCTTTCTCCTGCTTGCTGGAGCTTCCCTGCTCACGCATGTTCTGCTGCCTTCCACGCCTGTACCGGCATCACAAACCAGCAGCATCGCGAACCAACTGGGTATTCTGAAACAGCCGATGGTATTGCGGCACCTTGCTGCTTCGGCACTCACATTTGCTGTTCTTTTTATGCCTTATAGCTTTATCCGGCTGTTCATCAACCACGCGTTTGGTACTGCATTTCTCGGAACGAACGAAACCGTGGCATCGCTGGTTTTACTCCTTTTTGGCATTGCCGGCATTTGGGGCAACAGCCTGGCAGCTCACCACGTAGAAAAGCACCCAAGGCTTACTACCGGCATCCTTACCACTGCTGTCGCGCTTTGCACCGCCATGCTCAGCGTCGTAACAAACGGGGCATGGCTGAACCTTTTGTTATTCGCCTTATGGGGTACCGCCCATTCTGGCAGTTTCCTCGCGTGCCAAATCAGGGTAATGCAAGCCACGCCTCAGGCGCGCGCGTTCGCCCTTTCTCTTAATATCGCCGTATGCAATCTCGGCATCGCTATAGGCGCCTCGGCGGGGAGTATAGCACTCTCGCACGGCGGTCTTGGCTTCATATGGCCTGGGTGCATACTCCTGAGTGCCCTGACAATAACCGTGCTGGCTCGAACAAGCCGGCAAGTATAGAAAGATATGCGGCGCCCCTACACATTCCCGCCCCAATCCCCACATAAGTCTTGCAATCGATTTATATAACAAGCGACAGATGGGGGAACATCATGAGCGCGACAGCGAAATTCTGGAACCGTATGGCCAAAGGTTATGCGAAGTCATCCATTGCCGATCAGGCATCCTATGAACACAAATTAGAGCTTACCCGCAGTTACTTCACCCCTGAGATGGAGGTGGTTGAGATCGCCTGCGGCACTGGCAGCACAGCCCTTTTGCATGCGCCACACGTGAAACATATCCTCGCCACTGATATCTCTGAGAACATGCTCGCCATCGCGCGGGAGAAGGCCGGAGCCCAAGGCATCACAAATGTGACGTTTGAATGCTCGCCGATTGACGAGCTGACCGTGCCGGATGGCAGCACTGACATGGTGATGGCGCATTCGATCCTGCACCTGTTGCCGGAACCCGAAGCAACAGTTGCCAGTGTGCACAAAATGCTCAAACCCGGCGGTTTGTTTGTCTCCAGCACCGTATGCCTTCAGGACGGCTTGGGATTCTTCAAATACATCCTGCCTATCGCGCGCCTGGTTGGGTATGCACCGCCACATGTGGGTTTCCTGAAAGAGGAGGAGCTTGAAAGCATGATCACAAGTGCTGGTTTTACCCTTGAACACAACTGGCGCCCCGGCCCCAAGAAGGCCGTGTTCATCATCGCGCGGAAAAGTGAAGCGTGATATGTACTGGTGTATACGCAATACACCGAACGGGCAGAACCAACTGTGGACGTTGAGGAAAACAGCATAGAGGCACAGCATCCGGAGATAGTTTCCGCGCAGCAATCTGCCGTGTTGTGCCAAACCTGCGGCTTGTGCTGCAATGGCGCGCTGTTTTCCTTTGTTGCCCTGAAGGAAAAAGACGTTGAAGCCCTGAAGGGCACACCAATCAAAATCCGCGCAGACAAAGACGGCAAAACCATCTTCAGCCAGCCCTGTGCTGCGCTGTCAGGCACATCATGCTCCATTTATGAAACGCGCCCCGGCGCGTGCCGCAGTTATTTATGCTCGCTAACACGCGGTGTTCTGAACGGCAGCAATGACCTTGAAAGCGCGCTCGGCCATGTCGCAGACATGAAAGCAAGGGGAGCATGGCTTCTGGCAAACGTGCCGCAGGGCATGTTGAAACAACGCGCGCCTGCGCCCGCAAAACAGACGCCGCTAACGGCCAACACCATCCTCAAGATGTGGCAGGCCCCAAAACCTGAGGCTACCGGCGGCGAAGCTACCGGTAATGAAAGCAACGAACCACTATCGTTGTGGACACTGCTGAGCCTGCTTCACCCGCGGTTTCTGGCAAAACACCAACAGGTGGGCCTGACCGCGCAAGACAGGGCCTATGTCGCAAACGCCTTTGCCTATACCAAACGGGTTGACCGCCTGTTTGAAAAAACGCCCCTTCTCAGAAAATATGCGGAGCTGGTTCAACAATTCTAGAAGCTGGCCTGAGAGGACCAGGCTCGTCATCGCAGAGGGAACTCGGAAGATAACGTGCCCCGGCGTTTCTTTCTTCCTCAAGTAGTTATATCCCTCGATAGCACCCCCAAGAATTTGCATGCCTACTGTTCCCCGTCAGCGCCTATGGGACAGGTTAGCGGGTTTACTTAAAGGAGGATTTTTGGTTCGGATTTTTTGCATAACCGTCACGAACCAAAAAAAAACACCTGAGGGCACAATACAATGCCAAACTCACTATACTTCCTCATCACCCTTTATTTCTCGGGTAACGCATTCAGTATTTCTGAGAAATGCTTATTGACATCGAACTTTTCTCCCCTGTTCGTCCAGCCAAACCGTATCACAACGGCATCTTTCGAGGGAACAATCGCAATATGTTGCCCCGCATACCCTGCGGCCATAAACAGGTCCTTGGGTGCATCAACTAACATACGGTCCTCTTCATTATCCAGGCTGCCACGATTATGCCAAAACTGTGCGCCATACATACCTTTTGGAGCCAGCGGTGTAACTGATCGCGTATAAGCCACCCACTCTCTAGACAAGACCTGCTTGTCACCAACCATGCCTTCGTTCAAAAATAATAGACCAAAACGTGCCCAATCCTGGGCTGTGGCATAAAAGTATGAACTACCAACATGCGAACCGGACACATCCGGCTCGAACACAGCACTTGTCATGCCCACTGGCTTAAAGAAATGATCCCAGGCATAGGTGTGTACGTCTTGCAGAGTGCCCCCTACTGCATCAAACAGGATATGAGACAATATGTTTGTCGTTCCCGATGAATAATACCACTTTGTATCAGGCGCTGTTTCAGCAGGCTTATTCGCTGCGTATTTCGCCATATATCCTTCACGAAACAACATGTTCGTGCTGTCGTTCCCTGGAATATAGGGCTCTGTAAACTCAAGCCCACTTGTCATATTCAGCAAACTACGAAGCGTAATTTGACCGCGTGCATCACCTTCTGCAGACCACTCTGAAACCGGTGCCGCTTCGTCTAGCGCAAGCTTATTCCTGGTTACCATTGTTCCAATCAGCGCACTGGCAACACTTTTGCTGGCTGACCACGCTAAAAACCGGCTTTCTTGATTAAAGCCTTCAGCATATTTCTCTGCAACAATCTTCCCCTGGTAGACAACGAGGACAGCCCGTGTATCAACGGTCTGATGTTCAGAAGCATCAACAAAAGCCGCATCTACAGCAGCATCAAGTTTTTTCCAGTCAACGCCTCTACGGTTCCTGTCCAAAGACACTTCATCGCCTAAAGGCCACTCCTGCGCACGTCGGGGCCTAAAATTATCAGCGATTTCTTTTGCTTGCTCAAGCAGTTGGTCCGGGGTGCTGTTATCCAACATAAGTGTGCACCCCACCCCGGGGCGGTACAGGGCAGATCGCTTTACATCGCCCGCAATTGCCGTGGCTATCTTGGTGTTCTGATCAAAGCCAAACTCAACATCCTTTAACAAGGGATATGCAATGGGCCTCAGATCACGTTGAACCACATTTTCAGGGGTACGGTTTTGCAGGAACACACCTGAACAGGCCAGTTTCGCACCCGCACCCGCCGCCATTTCCTTAGTAATCGTTGCCATGTCCTGGTGCTCGTTTGCCTGAGCTTGCAAAGATATGGTTCCAACAGCGGTACATACCGCGAGATACAGATACGATTTCATTATTTAATCCTCTCAAGTAAGGCTTCTAAATCCCGCACAAACCATTCTGGACGCATGGGATGGGCCGCATGAGGGGTGTTTGGATAGTCCACAAGTGTGATCAGGTCGGGGTGCATATCACGCAGTTTTTCAAAGGACCCCGTCGCGTCAAACAGGTCCCCTGTTGGGTCAATAATGACCATCGGAACTGACAGATTACGGTATGTGATATAAGGATGAACACGGCGCCAGGATTGGTGCAGCAAGGGAAGCCTATGGGTTAGGCCGGGATTAATTGCCGCCTCACCAAAGGCATCGAACATTTTGGCATCATCATGATGCATGCCAAACGTACCGTCTTTTTTTTCAACCACAAAGGAATGAAGAGCAACCATTGATAATTTGGGAAATTCACCACCCCATCCCGGAACATATAAGTTCGCCATAAACTTTATTCCTGCAAAACGGTCTTGAAACACTGGCATTTGCATCGCAGGCATATGCTCCAACATGGCTTTCATCTGCTCGTACATAATTTCTGTCCGGAGCTGCACAGCATCCGCGCCACCATCTTCCAGAACGATACCGAGCACGCGCTCTGGATAGTTTTCATAAAAGGTGGTCGTCACACCTCCCCCCAGAGAAAGGCCGCCAATAACCGCTTTTTCAATGCCAAGTTTATCCATCATCGCGGCAATATCATCGGCAATATGCGCGAGGGAAAACTCATAGTTGTCAACTTGAGTGTGACCGTGGCCGCGATATGAAATGGAATAGACATGATAACCGGCTTCAACAAGCTGGTCAGCGACATTCACCAACTCAAATCCTGTGCTACTGTATCCATGTGACCAAATAAGCGGCACACCGCTATCGTCTCCCCACTCCAGATAATGCATTTTGATGCCATTGACCTCAATGAAACGCCCATGCTCTCTATCAATATTCAAATACTGTTCATATGCTGCAGCTACACGAGCGCGGTTCTCTGAGGTATCTGGCAAAATATCTTGTGGTGAGTTTGCTTGCGCACCAATGGCAAACAAGCTCAAGGCCAATGTTATAATTGGGTGAAAAAGACAGTATTTCATCATGTAAATCCTTACGTAGCCGAATAGAAGCAGGCTGGAACACCTGCTGTCTTGTGGACAGGAATTTGCTTATGTCTCTTCTACAGAAGAGCCTCGACAGGCTCTTCTGTAGCGGTGATTTTTGTCAGAAGAGGAATAGGTCGGCTTTAGAAATCATATGCGAGATTAAGGCCAATCGTACGCGGACGATTTGTACTCGCTGCCTCAAAAAACGGACCTTGACG
The DNA here is from genome assembly GCF_965216265.1 of Kordiimonas sp. Lineage (GTDB taxonomy): Bacteria > Pseudomonadota > Alphaproteobacteria > Sphingomonadales > Kordiimonadaceae > Kordiimonas. The sequence goes on along the minus strand of NZ_OZ244153.1, from coordinate 2,666,830 downwards.
GTCGATGCCGTACAGTACCTTTTCGTCAAATAAGTTGTTTGCAAACAAAGAGATACTATACCCATCGACACTGCGCAGCCCTATACGGGCATCGACGAGACCATAAGATGGCAGAGCAACATCAAGATCCAGGTTAAAGTCATTCAATCGCTCGCCAACATATTTGTATGTCACGATACTATATAGCGACAATTCATCGTTCAGCGGCCGAGCCCAATCAGCTGTAATCGCAAAACTTTCCTTCGCTGAACCAGGAAGGCGATCACCATTTTTACCTGACACACCACCCGGCACATCTTCTTTCAGTTTAGGGTTGCTGAGCGCACCATTGAAAGAAAGGTTGAGAGCTTCGCTGGCTTGGAACACCATGCTGAATTCAAGGCCTGTCACCTGCGCTTTACCAACGTTTTGTGTCGTTCTGCCAAAGGTAATCGGGTCCTGAACAGTTAGCTGGATGTCTGTATAGTCAATCAAATAAGCTGAAAGGTTGGCGATCAAACGACCATTCAACCATGTTGATTTGATACCTAACTCATAGTTCCAGAGAGTATCGGAATCAAAAGTGGAAAATTCAGATATTGCTGTTGGCAAATTGAAGCCGCCCCGACGATACCCTGAGGTGGCCGTAGCATAGGCAAATACATCGTCGTTCAACTGATGCTCTAGCGAAAACTTGAAGGTGTTAACATTTTCACTGGTATCAAAAGGAAGTCCGACAAGGGCACCTGCTCCGTTAAACGCATTAAAGATACCATCCGCTTTGATGCCCAGCCTGTCAAATTCAACATGAGAGCGCCGATATCCAACCGTGAACTTGGTTGCGGCTGTAAAGTTCAGGCCCAGTTCACCGTACACCGCTTGTTCTTCACCATTCATCGCATCGATAGAGTCAAGGGCCACATCTCCGTCGGTGAACGGTATTAGACCAAACAGTATCTGATCAGGTCCTTTATAAATATTGAACTGCTTAATGGCTGTTTCTTCATCCTCATAATAAAGGCCGAATATCCAATCAAAAAAGCCATCGCTGGAAGACACAAAGCGTAACTCGAGGATATCCGTTTCTGTATCCTGAGAAGGGTTGCCATCGGCTGGAATATCACAGGCACAGCCACTCCTAAAGCCAACGAACTCTCTCTGATCAAACGTAAAGTCGAACTTCAGCTTATTGCGTGTCGCCAAAAATGTTGTCGTAAAACCCTCAAAATCTTTTTCGAGTTTTAGATTGAAAAACTCATACGTATTGTCGCGTTCCTCAACTACACCACCAATTGCAGTACGCGCATTCAGATCAAAGGGAACATCAGGCCCTTCGTCACCTGCTATGTTCAAATCTCCAGGGGTGCGAGTTGTGGTGACAGAGTTAGGCCCTGCATTCTGGCTCTGATAGAGATAGGTGAAATCAGCGCTGAAGGTGTCTGTTACGTCCCAGTGTGCCGCAAGTCTGCCACCCCATGTTTTTTCTTCGTTAATATCGTCAATGCCCAACTCCACATTATCGATGAAGCCTGCGTTGTCGTAATAATAGCCTGTCATGCGGACAGCCAGGTTCTCCGCAACAGGTATATTCAAATATCCATGCCCGCCATAATTGGAGCCGCCGTCCGCAGTATCAGAAAGATAAGTATTGAGACCGCCGGCAAAAGCCTCAGTGTCGGGCTTATTGGAAATATAACGCACTATGCCGCCCATGGCACTACGGCCAAAAAGTGTGCCCTGCGGGCCTTTCAACACCTCCACACGGCTCACATCAACCAGACGGATATCCGCTGCTGTCGAGAAGCTGGTTGTAGTGAGGGCAAAGTCATCAAAATATGTGGCTACCGACGAACTGCCTGACTCTTGCGTGGAAGTATTGATATTACGGATGATAATTCTGTTTGAACCGCCACCTTCGTCATTAGCTGTAACGCCGGGCACAGTATCGATAAACTGGCCAATACTATTATAGCCTTTTTCTTCAAGGCTTTTGCCGCCAAACGCACTAATGCTCAACGCTGTTGACTGCACGCTCGATTCTCGACGAGTAGCTGTCACCACAATCTCGTCCAGGTCAAAGGCGCTACTATTCGTAGCATTGTCCTGCGCATGCGCACCCCCTGCACCAAACAGGAAACTGGCAACACTTGCCAGTAAGCTCTTTTTCAGCTTGCTATTATTCATTGTGTTTTCCTCCCGGCCCTGCTCTGTGGCCTGACCTCGCCCTTTGGCTTCATTGAACGAGATCACAATGACCCCGTTTTCGGTTAGGCCGCCGGCAAGGGTTGTATCCCTGAGCATTATCGAGAGTGCTTCGGTCAACGTGTACGTGCCACTTAGTGCCTGAGAGCGTTCAGTGGCTGTATCACCCGAAGGAATAATTAATGATTTCCCCGTTTCTCGCGCCAAGGCAAAGAGAGCAACATCAATTCGGGAGGAAGGTATATCGAGAGTATAGTGTTTTAGTGCTGGACCATCAGCGATTGCCGCGACGGCATTTCCACAGCTTAATCCAACGAAGATTAAAACAAACCCAATATACCTGCGTAGTCCACCCCATTTATCCCTCGGCCGTTGTTTCAAATCCGTCATCTCTAACGACCTATATAATGAGAGCAGGGTGGGTGAAAAAACCGGACATATTTTATATTTTTTCTGTCATTAAGGTCTCTGGGCTACTTTTTTCAATCTAACTCGCAGTCAAATGCACAAGGTTGGGTTCTATACGATTTGCCTTGATATTTAAGGCAGCTTCAACACCCTCCAGCATCAAATCCACATCGCCAATTTGAAGAATTCCTGTAATTTTCTTATCCTTCAGGGCGTCATCCATCACCTTGATCTTTACCGTCGTATAGCGCGCCACTTCGTCAATGACAGACTGCAGGTCTTCATCGTAGAAAACCAACTGACCTGTAGTCCACGAAAGGCGTTTAGCCAGATCACGCTCAGAAACAGATTGTTGGACATTGGTTTCGGTCCTGCCTATGTCGGCAGCCCCGCCTTTACTTACCATGATAGGTGTTTCTTGATATACCAAGGCATCCATTACATTGTTTTGAGCCATGCTTTTGTCTAACCGCCGGGCAAGTGCAACTCGGCCGTCAGTAACAGTCACACTTACCTTGTGTTCAGCCACACGTACGGCAAAGCGTGTTCCCACTGCACGAATAACACCATCCGCTGCGTAGACCAGAAATGGCCTCTCCTTATCATGAGCAACATCAAAGATTGCCTCACCAGCAATCAAACGAACAACGCGTTCTTCCCCGGAATATGACTGCTCAATAATACTATCGGTGTTCAGATGAACCTGTGACCCATCAACCAAATCAACGATCCGCGTCTCACCAACAGCTGTGGCATAATAATTTTCCACATCTGCAGATGGAGATGACAAAAAGATACTCGCTGAAACAACGCCGATGAGCAGGACAGCCACTGCAAAAGCCGTTACCTTAAGGCGCGCCAAAGCCGGACCGAATAGGCCCAGCGGCATCTGACCATTCGCACGCCCCTCCTCCTGTCCTTCCCCTGCCATAAGCGGCGCAAGCCTGCTTAAAGGTTCATTAAGGCCATACCAAAGGTCCGCCGCCTGCTGAATTGAATCCTTGTTCTTCGGATCTTCCGCCAACCAGTCCGTAAAATCTGCACGTTCTTCTGCTGTTAAGTCGCCGCGGTCCAACTTGGCGAGCCAATCCGCCGCCTGTAACTTTTGTTTCTCTTCTTGCCGCAAGGGCACGATGCTTGGATCATCATTCATTTCTGTCGCCTTTACCATTTCTGGCATGCTTACCCGCCGCTGTTTTCTTGTTTATTTCTTTTGCCGAAACCTGCCCCATAAATTCCACACCATAACCGCGCCCTGCCATGACATCCTGGCAGCGCTTAATGCCACGTGCGAAATATTTCTCGACCGTATTAACGGACAAGCCCATTTTCTTGGCTACTTGCTTGTGCGAAAAACCGTATACTCTGCGCAATAAAATCGCCCGTCTGTGCGATTGGGGTAGCGTTTCTAAAGCCTCCCAAAACACCTCTAACATTTGTTTATAATATAGCTCTCGGTCAATTGGGGCTGTATGCGATTCCAGAATAGCTTCATCAATTTCCCATTGTACTTCTCGGGCACTGCGTTCCTGGTCCCGAAAAACAATGTTGCGAGACACCGTGAACAAATAGCTCTTGGGGTGATCAATTTCGCGGGTTTCATTTGCTTCCAATGTACGTGTCAAAGATTCTTGTAATATGTCATCAACATCTGATGGCCTTACAGACAACCTCAACAGACCGCGCACCAGAACATCCCGGTATTCGGCAAAGGTACCCAGTATCCTATTTTTACGCTTCGACATCGCACCCTTTCCATCGCCCTGATACACCGCCACTATGTAATGAGAGCGTTAGGGTTCAGAAACCCGCCATATTTTTTATCATATTTTGATTAATGAACTTATGCCACCGACATTGACGGGACCATCCTCCGTCGCACCAACGTGCCAAACCAAAGACCGAGGTCATCAACGACAACAGAAGCGCCGCAGCCAAGCTCGAGCCGCTGTGGTGCCCAGATCAGGTGAAGACGTATATCAAGCGTCACCAGAAGTGAGACTCAAAAAATGGTGTTTCGGAAGTGGGTGGTCATAGTTTTGGCCACCCATTTTTCATGACTTGAATACGCTCAAATACCGAGCATAATGACGGAACACACCGCGCAAATTTACGCCATGTATGGTTAAGTATGTTGAAATATAAAGAAAATGTGGTGCCCCCGGTCGGACTCGAACCGACACTCCCGAAAGAACCGGATTTTGAATCCGGCGCGTCTACCAGTTCCGCCACAGGGGCCTGTGAGGTGGGCTCTTGTTGAGCGCCGTGCATCATATACACCGCCGCACACACGTCAAGCGCGGAAAAGTGAGATTGTGTGATTGTATTTCCCCGCCCACGTTGCTAACCATCATTTGGCGTAGTGGCGGGGAGCACCAATGCTGAAAAAGCTGTATGACTGGACGATCGCGAAGGCTGAGAGCCCCGCGAGTGAGAAGTGGCTGGCGGGCATATCCTTTGCCGAGAGCAGCTTTTTCCCCATCCCCATCGACCTCATGATGATCCCGATGATTCTGGCCCGGCCCATGCGCGCGTTTCGGCTTGCCACCATCACGCTGGTTGCCTCCGTGCTTGGTGGCATGTTCGGCTATATGATCGGCGCACTGCTCTTTGAAGCCATCGGCCAGCCCATTCTTGAGCTTTATGGCTACCAGGAGGCTTTCGCCACCTTCCAGCAGAACTATGCGGAATATGGTATCCTGATTATTCTGGTGGCCGGGTTTACGCCCATCCCCTTCAAGGTGGTGACCATCGCAAGCGGCGTGGTGAGCATGAACCCTTTTGTGTTTTTCCTCACCGCTATACCGGCACGGGGTGCGCGCTTCTATCTGGTGGCGGCGCTTTTGTGGAAGTTTGGTGACCCGATCCGGGAGTTTATTGAAAAGCGCCTCGGGCTGGTGACAACCGCCTTTGTCGCCCTTGGCATTGCCGGTTTCGCCGCGATAAAGTTTTTGTAAGCGTTCAGGAGAGAACTCATGGCGTCATCCCTTATGTCCCTGCCTAACCGTGAGCCCGTGCTTTTTGCTGGCCTAGTGGCGGCGGCGCTTCTCTTGAGTGCGTTTGCCTTCCAATATGCGGGCTATCCGCCGTGTGAGCTGTGCTGGTGGCAACGTTACCCCTATATGGGTGTGATTGCGGTTGCCCTTGTTGGCAAAGCCATGCGCGCGTTGCCGCAGGGGTTGGTGCTCATAGTGCTCGCGCTTCTGTTCGCTTTAGACGCAGGCATCGCTGCCTTCCATTTTGGGGTGGAGCAGAAATGGTGGGAAGGTCTCGCCACCTGTTCAGGTTATGTGAATATGGGCGGCAGCGTTGATGACGCGCTTGACGCCATCATGAACGCGCCCGTTGTGAGGTGCGACGAAATAGCATGGTCCTTGTTTGGTATATCAATGGCGGGTTATAATTTCCTTATCGCAACAGGGATGACCCTGTTTATGTTGAAAAAAGCCAAAGATGCCTGAAGCCGATGAGCAAAACCGAGCCAACACATAAAGCCACTACCGAGAGACAGACACCGGCACGCCCGCTGCCCGGTGACCGTGGTTATACGGCGGAGACAGAGCGCATGCTGCGGGTGGACCACGCGGGCGAATTTGGTGCCGTGCGCATTTATGCGGGCCAGCGCGCCGTGCTGGGTGAAGGCCACCCGCGCGCCGGGCTTTTCAAGCATATGTATGAGCAGGAAGAGGTTCACCTCGCCCGCTTCAACAAAATGATCACTGAGCGCGGCGTGCGCCCGACCCTTATGGCGCCTTTCTGGCATGTGGCCGGGTTTGCGCTTGGGGCCACCACGGCGCTAATGGGTGAGAAAGCCGCCATGGCCTGCACCGCCGCCGTGGAAGAAGTGATCGACGACCATTACCAGCACCAGCGCGACAGCCTCGCCGCGCGCGACGATGCCCACCGTGACCATGAGCTTGAAGAAGTGATTGAGACCTTCCAGGCGGAAGAGGTGGAGCATATGGAAATCGCGAAAGCCCACGGGGCCGAAGACGCCACCGGCTACCCCCTGCTGTCCGGCCTCATCAAGGCCGGGTGCCGTACCGCGATCTGGATCTCCAAGCGGGTTTAACGCCGTCTCTTAAAACCCAAATCCAAATCATAGCTGACAATTATTGTCAGCTATCCCATCGTATAGTCTTGCCCACGATAAAACCGGGGCAACAACCATGCGACACGAGACGATAGCAACCGAGGTAAATTCACCCGAGATCAAGACCGCTTACGAACAGCCGGCGGCAGATTCCGCGCATATCTGGCGCTGGATATTGGCCGCAGCCGGGCTTTGCATATTACTGGGCTTTATTGCGGGATAAACAAACCGCCGCGTACAAGTACAATCAGCGCAGTTCAACCCTGCCGTTTGGGGTGTTCAGGATGAGCGTGAGCTCAGGGGCTTCTGCGCTGTCTAACTCAAACGGCAACCCATAAGCCTCAGCAAGACCATGTAGCGTTTTTGCAGACGGCCCGCCTAGCACAAGGGCCTCTATCTCCGTGCCCGACGGTGATGTCATGGCAGGGTGCGGCTCTGTCATCCACTCAATCGCGAACTGGAAGGTATTGTCGCCCCAGTTTAAGCCTGAGAGGGATACTGTGCGCCAGCTCAGGCTCGTGCCGTCAGGTTTCTGCCTGCCACCTTCGCGTACCTCACCCAGCTCTAGGCCTTGAGCCTGCAACAGGGCGGGTGCTTCATCAGCGCTTCGCATGCCAAGCGCAAAACCCGCAATATGTGCATGGGCATAAGTGGCGGCACGCTCGCCCATCATATCAGGTGTGACGCCCTCTTTCGGCCCTGCGATTTCGAGATAAGTACAGGGCCCGAGCTGCGCCAGATAGTTGGCGGTTACACCATTGCTGTGCGCGCCGCCATATACCGGCTTCACACCTGTGAGGGCTTCAAAGCGCAAGGCATAGGCCGCCAAATCTGGCACCGCATACACCACATGATCAAGGGTAATGGCACCATCACAGCCGTCCTGCGCCTTGACCACAACACTGCCGCCCGCACACAAAAAACAAGCCGCCATAAGCGCCCACAACTTTCCCCATATATTTGTCATTTATTGCTCCAACCCATAATCTAGGAAGGTGCGCCATACCCCCAGCGCACACTGATACAAGCATGATACCCGCTTGATGACGCGACAGCCATTACCTCACACATCCTGTATGAGGTTCGGCGCCCAGCGCTCACGCATATCGCGACAGCTAAACCGGCCTATTGCTCCAGCTCGGCATCCCAATAAAGAAAATCCCGCCAACTTTCATGCAGATAATTTGGCGGGAATTGGCGACCACTTGCATGCAGCTCCTGATTGGTGGGCCTATGGGGCCAGCGCATGGGAAACATGCTGGCTTCTTCGGGCGTGCGGCCACCCTTCCTCAAATTGCACGGCGCGCAGGCGGCGGTAATATTCGTCCAGCTTGTACGGCCGCCATAAGTGCGCGGGATCACATGATCAAAGGTCAGGTCTTCCGTTGCGCCGCAATACTGGCAGGTAAATTCATCACGCAGGAAAAGGTTAAACCGTGTGAAAGCCGGATAGCGCGGCTGGCGCACATATTTTTTGAGCGCAATCACGCTCGGCAGATGGATTGCCGTAGAAGGTGAATGCACCTGACGTTCATATTGTGAAAGAATGTTTACCCGGTCGAGGAAAACGGCCTTCAGTGCCGTTTGCCAGTTCCACAGGCTGAGCGGAAAATAGCTGAGCGGCCGGTAATCGGCGTTCAGCACCAAGGCCGGGCAACTATCCGGCGAAGGCAAATGGGGTGCAAAATTAACACCCATGTTCCTGTCCCCCTAACTGATCGTCGTGACTTATACACAACCTGATCATACTGGGAACCGACGTCCACCGTCGGTCCCGCCCTGATGGGCATCAACTCCGACACGTCCGAGAATCAAGATACAGTGTTACGCCTTAATGACAAAGCTTTATCTTGTGCCGGATCAGGTAAAAGAATCAGGAAAATGCTGGGGGAATGATTCATTTTTGCCTTCGTCAGATAGTGGAAGGGGGGCTTATGCCCCACCTTCTTCAAACACAGCTTTCCAGCGCACCTGCATCTCCTCCGCACTCAGGTCTTCAACCTTCTGCTGCAGGAACCAGCTGTACCCAAACGGGTCCGCCACAAGGCCGGAAAGATAGCCATAAAACTGCTTCTCCACACCGCGCATGGACTGGCACCCTGCTGCCACCGCACGGTCAAACGCCGCTTGCGCATCCTCGACCTCAACGGTGAACTTCACCGGACACCCGCCAATGGTGACGGGGCTGAGCGCGCCAAAATCGGGATACTCATCGGCGATTTGCAAGAGCGTATCACCGATCATGAATTCGGCGTGGCCGATCACACCGTCCGGTCCCTCAAGGCGGAAAACCTCCCGCGCACCGAAAGCCTCCCCGTAGAACGCCAAAGCCTTCTTCGCGTCTTTCACGGTCAGATAAGTACTGACGAGTTTTACCGCCCCGCCTTTATTTTTGCTGTCGTCACTCATGGCCTGCTCCTCTGTAATGTCATTGCTCTGGCTCTTCGCCCGCTTCCGCTTGATCGAGCGAATCATTTATGTTACGTTACGTAACGTAATTAAGAAAACGAGTCAAGCAGCATGGCAAAGAGCCCAAAAAATCAAGACACCGGGAAACCGGCCCGTGGCCGCCCGAGAAGCGAAAAGACCCGGTCGGCTATCCTCAAAGCCACGGCAGAACTAACCCGCGAAAACGGCGTGCCCGGCGTGACGATTGAGGCCGTGGCAACGCGCGCGGGCGTGGGCAAGCCCACCATCTACCGCTACTGGGCCAACGCGCATGAGCTGGTGATGGCCGCGCTGATGGAAACAGCTCCAAGCAACGAGGCAGAAGCGCCGGTGGCCGACGACCCGATTGAAGCGCTTCGGGCTGTGCTACACCGCATTGCAGAAACATTCGCCAGCACCACAGGCCGTTATGTAGCCATGATGTTGGCCGCAGCCAATGAGGACAGCGAGGTTTCAAAAGCCTTCCGCAGCCATTTCATTCGCACCCGCAGAAGCGAAGCCGCAGCTGAACTGAGCCGTGCGGAGGCAAATGGCCTGCTCCGCGATGGTGCCGATATGCAGCTCGCGCTTGATATGATGTTTGGTGCGGTGTTTTACCGCCTGTTGATGGAACAAAAACCGCTTGATAAAGCCGCGATGGACAGACTGCTTGACACTGCCCTCCATGGGCTTCTGCGCCCCTAAAGGGTGCCTCGCGTGTTTCTTGTTTTCTTTCAGCCACGGCTTTCCTAAGCTGCGCCCATGAACAGGCCAGACCCCACATGCGTCACGCGCTTTGCGCCCAGCCCCACGGGAAGGCTGCACAAGGGCCATGCTTATTCGGCGCTGATGGCATACCGCTATGCCAAGACGCGTGGCGGGCGTTTCCTGCTGCGTATCGAGGATATCGATACCACCCGCTGCAAACCCGAGTTTACGGACGGTATTTTTGAAGACCTCAAATGGCTTGGCCTCACATGGGAAGAGCCTGTGCGCCAGCAGAGCCAACATTTTGACGACTATCAGGTCGCACTTCAGGAACTGAAGGCCAAAGGGCTTGCTTACCCGTGTTTCTGTACCCGCAAGGATATTGAGGCCGAGATCACCAAATCAGCCTCCGCGCCCCATGGGCCGGACGGGCCGATCTACCCCGGCATATGCAGGCATTTGAGCGGGGCCGAACGCACGGCGAAGACTGCCGCAGGCACGCCCCACGCCTGGCGGCTTGACCTTGAGGCTGCTCTCAAACTCATCGGTGAGCCCCTAGAGTGGCTGGATGAGGTGAAGGGCGTGATCCGCGCCACACCGGAAGAGCTTGGCGATGTGGTACTGGCCCGCAAGGATACACCAACAAGCTATCATCTGAGTGTGGTGGTGGACGACGCGCTGCAATCCATCACCCATATCATCAGGGGGGAAGACCTGTTCCACGCCACCCATATTCATGTGGTACTGCAACGTCTCTTTGGCTACCCCACACCCGTCTATCTTCATCACGGGCTTATGCTGGATGAAGGCGGCCAGCGGTTTGCAAAACGCAACAAGTCCGTCACGCTTGAAAGCCTAAGAACAGCGGGGGTTGACCCCACCGCGTTGATGGCAGCGTTGACACCATAAAAAAGGCCCCGCTATGCAGCGGAGCCTTCATCTGTTTTCGGTATTTCGACAGCTTAGCCTGTGGACCTAGCTGCCGGTTTTTGCGCAGGTGTAAATTCTGGTAGAAAAAGCGATCGGATCTTTTGAGGTCGCCTCCCGCACATAAAGAAGATACGGCATGCCCTTTGCGCCTTCCTGAAACTTATAGTAGCGGTCTGGTACATCCGCACTGGCAAAATAATATGTAGGGATAGACTTGCTTGGGCGGAACGACATGGCACCTCCCTGCGAGCCTTCATACCCGATAGTCACAGGGCGACGACGCCGGGAATCGAAATCAAGGCTGTCGATCACCTCAGCATTGGCATCTGTTATCAAAGCAACATCGCTTGACTTCAGCTCCAGTCGGAAGTCCCAGTTGCCCAAAACCATATCTTCAACCCGGTCTTTTGAATGGTGCCGTAGCTCGCGCACAAACATATGATAGCCGCGCAGCGTATCATCATTCATCACCGAGGTTTCGCTGATGGGCATGGCCAACAGGTCACGTACTTCCTCGGTTTGAAGGGGTTGCGCGCACACAACGTCCAGCTTGCCTGCTGCTTGTGTGGCTGTGCTTGCTATCACCATAGCGCCAACACTTGTGGCCACAGTTGCCAGCGTGCGCCCGATGGTTGACTTACGGGTTCTGTTCGTCATGTTCATCTCCATCTGCCCCAAGGGCCATATGTGACATGCCACCACTCGCACACAAACTCTACCGCCTGCCACCCCAATCGACTTGAACGATCACCATAGCGTAAATGAAACGTAAAGCATATACCTTTGTAATCGTTGATTGTAATTTACATCTAATTACTTATGCCAAAAGTTATGTCGCTACACCCGAAGCGACCAAAAACAGGCATGGCCTGCGTCAATCTGTCCGGGCTTGTGGTCACGCTCCATAGGTTTATAGTGGGCGAAAATAACTGGCAAAGGTCTCCCCATGAACTTCCTGTTTTTCCTCGGCCTCCTTTTTATGTTCATCACGCTCGCGGTATTTTTTGTGGGTGTTGGTGGCATGTCCAAGGGCGGCGATTTTAACAAAAAATACGGCAACAAGCTGATGCAGGCGCGGGTTGCGTGTCAGGCGCTCGCTATCCTTTGTTTTGTGCTGTGGGCCTTCTCAAGCTAGATGGTCAAGCTCACCAGAATATACACGCGCGGCGGCGACGGCGGACAAACCTCCCTCACCGGCGGGGATCGTGTGGCGAAAGATGACGCCCGTATCGAGGCTTACGGCACCGTGGATGAAGCCAACGCCGCCATTGGTATCGTGCGCCTCACCACCGAAGGCGTGCCGGATACCATGCTCATGCGTATCCAGAACGATATGTTCGACCTGGGCGCTGACCTCTCAACTCCCGGTGAGGATTTCACGCCTAGTGAGATGACACTCAGGATCACAGACGCGCAGGTCACCCGGCTTGAGGAAGAGATTGATGCGCTGAATGCAGACCTCTCAGCACTCACCAGTTTTGTACTGCCCGGCGGCACACCCGCAGCGGCGCACCTGCACCTCGCGCGCACCCTTGTGCGGCGCGCGGAGCGGAAGACAATCACCGCAAGCCGCACCATGCCAATCAACCCGGCAGCGATAAAATATTTGAATCGGCTGTCCGACCACCTATTTGTCCTCTCAAGGTATCTGAACAAAAAAGGTTCAGGTGACGTTTTGTGGGTGCCAGGCGGTAATCGGTAACGTGTTGTCCGCACCGAAAATCCGGTTTTTGCTGCACTGCATTGACTCGGGTTTTTATCTGGTTTAACGCTTTGTACCCCTAAATTTTCCAAGGGCTGGGGCCATTTTCGCCTCGGCTTTGTCAACATAGGTTCCCCGGGCTTTGTTGCCCTGCACAATAATGGGAGAGAGAACCCCATGAAGATCATGGTCCCCGTCAAACGGGTAGTCGATTACAACGTGAAAGTTCGCGTAAAATCGGACAATACCGGCGTCGAACTCGCCAATGTTAAAATGTCCATGAACCCTTTTGACGAGATTGCTGTTGAAGAAGCAATCCGGTTGAAGGAAGCCGGTAAGGCAGACGAAATTGTTGTTGTTTCCATCGGCCCCAAAGCCGCACAGGAAACCCTGCGCACAGGCCTTGCCATGGGCGCAGATCGCGGCATCCTCGTTGAGCATGACGGCGAGAGCGAGCCGCTCGCGGTTGCGAAAATCCTCAAGGCTATTGTGGAAGAAGAAGAGCCCGGCATCGTGCTTCTCGGCAAACAGGCCATTGATGATGACTGTAACCAGACCGGCCAGATGCTCGCGCAAATGCTTGGCTGGCCGCAAGGCACCTTCGCCAGCGAAGTGGTGGCCGATAGCGACAGCGTCAATGTCACCCGTGAGGTTGACGGCGGGCTTGAAACCGTGAAGCTGAAGCTTCCGGCCGTGATCACCACCGACCTTCGCCTTAACGAGCCGCGCTATGCATCGCTGCCGAACATCATGAAAGCGAAACGCAAGCCGATTGATGAGAAGAAGCCGGAAGACTTCGGGGTTGATATGGCAACGCGCCTTAAAACCCTGAAAGTTGAAGAGCCGCCAAAACGCGAAGCCGGCATCAAAGTTGAAAGCGTTGAAGCCCTTGTCGCCAAGCTTAAAGAAAAGGGAGTAATCTAATGACCGCTCTCGTAATTGTTGAACACGATAACGCGTCGGTGAAAGACGCAACGCTCGCAACCGTAACCGCGGCCAAAGCTTTTGGTGACGTGCACGCGCTTGTTGCGGGCTCCGGCTGCGGCGGGGTCGCTGAAGCTGCCGCGAAAATCGACGGTGTGTCCAAAGTGCTGGTGGCCGATGATGCCGCTTATGCGCATCCGCTGGCGGAAGAGCTGGCAGCCGTGGTGCTGTCTATCGCTGGTGATTATGACGCGATCCTCGCGCCAGCCACGACATCAGGCAAGAACTTCCTGCCGCGCGTAGCCGCATCTCTTGATGTTGCCCAGATTTCGGACATTATTGAAGTCGTGTCTGAAGACACTTTCAAGCGCCCGATTTACGCTGGCAACGCCATCGCAACCGTGCAGTCGTCTGACGCCAAAAAAGTCATCACCGTGCGCGGCACGGCGTTTGACAAGGCAGCCGCTGAAGGTGGTTCTGCCACCGTTGAAAATATCGCAGCAGCCGGCAAGGCAGGCGTGTCCGAATATGTGGGTTCCGAGCTTTCGAAATCTGACCGTCCTGAACTGACCTCCGCCAAAATCATCATCTCTGGTGGTCGCGGCATGGGCTCCGGCGAAAACTTCAAGATCATTGAAGCTGTGGCTGACAAGCTTGGCGCCGCCGTTGGTGCATCCCGCGCCGCTGTGGATGCTGGCTTTGTGCCAAACGATTATCAGGTTGGCCAAACCGGTAAAATCGTGGCGCCTGAGCTTTATATTGCCGTTGGTATTTCGGGTGCGATCCAGCACCTTGCCGGCATGAAGGACAGCAAGATCATCGTTGCGATCAACAAGGACGAAGAAGCCCCGATCTTCCAGGTTGCGGACTACGGCCTTGTGGCTGATCTCTTCGAGGCAGTGCCTGCTCTCGAGAAGGCTCTCTAAGCCTACAGACAATCAGAAATTAAGGGCGCTTCTATAGCGCCCTTTTTTTAAACGTGATAATAAGAAGCCAGATAAGGCTCTGAAAACAAAGCTTCGAAAGAAATAAGAATGGTTGAGAAGGTAGGGGTTATTGGCGCGGGCCAGATGGGTAACGGCATCGCGCATGTCAGTGCGCTCGCGGGCATGAATGTGATGCTTTCCGATGTCAGCATGGAAAAGGTTGAGCGTGGCCTTGAGATCATCAAAGGCAACCTCTCCCGCCAGGTTGGCAAGGGCAAAATCACCGCTGATGAAATGGATGCCGCCCTCAAACGCATTAAAATTGCTGATAGCTTGAGCGCGCACTCGAGCTGCGACCTTGTTATTGAAGCGGCGGTCGAGAACGAGAAGATCAAAACCACGATCTTCAAGGAATTGTGCCCGCACCTGAAATCAAGCGCGCTTGTGGCATCAAACACATCCTCGATCGCGATCACTCGCCTCGCAGCGTCAACCGACCGGCCAGAGAAATTCATGGGTGTTCATTTCATGAACCCGGTGCCGCTCATGCAACTGGTGGAACTGATCCCCGGCATTGCGACATCTGAAGAAACCTTTGAGCGTTTCAAGGTGTTCACCGCCAAGCTCAACAAAACCACTGTCATTTCGGAAGATTTCCCGGCCTTTATCGTCAACCGCATTTTGATGCCGATGATCAATGAGGCGATCTACACGCTTTATGAAGGCGTAGGCAGCGTTGAAGCGATTGATAATGCCATGATGCTGGGTGCCAATCACCCCATGGGGCCGCTCACGCTGGCAGACTTTATCGGCCTTGATACCTGCCTTTCCATCATGCAGGTGCTGTATGATGGACTGGCGGACAGCAAGTATCGCCCCTGCCCATTGCTGGTGAAATATGTTGAAGCCGGATGGCTTGGCCGCAAGGCCGGGCGCGGTTTTTATGATTACCGCGTTGAAGGCGACCCGGTTCCGACCCGCTAACCCAACCGGTTAGACAAGCGCCAAAAATGAAAAAGCCGCCTCATTTGAAGCGGCTTTTCTTTTTATCTGGTCAGGAGCATCCAAGCCAGAAGAAGTAAAGCTTATTATTGCTCTTTCTCTTTCTGCTCCAGAGCGGCTTTATATTCAATAATGGTATTTCTAAGCTCAGCCTGAAACGCTTTATCAAAGCCTGCGAGCGCGAACGCCGCTTCTGTCGCTGCTATTGCTTCACTGTATGACCCAAGTTGCGCGAGCGCGTAACCATAGTTTGCGGCCACTGCGGCTGAGTTTGGTAGCAACTGACGAGCCGTGCGCAAAGCAACCCGTGCTTCCGAGAACTCAGACAACATCAAATGTGTATGCCCGAGTTTTGCATAGAGCTGACCGTCACCCGCAACCTTGGTGACAAGCTCCTTCAGGTCAGCTTTAGTGCCCTGATAGTTGCCTAGCACACTATAAGCATAAGCCCGGTTCTTGAGTGCTGACTGATAATCAGGTTTCAACGCTATCGCCTTTGAAAGTGAGGCCACAGCGTCTTCCATCTGGTTCATGCGGTAATAGGCCGACCCCTTGATATTATGGGCCAAAGCATCGCTCCCGCCTTTTTCCAAGAGCTTGTTCGCCGTTGCCAGGGCATCTACATATTGCGCATTCTCAAGCTGCATGTTGGCGATGGATGTCAGGTGTTCACTTGAAAGCAAACCAAGCTCTTCAAGGCCGCTCATCAACTCAATCGCCCGATCACGGTTGCCTGCCCGGTATTCCGCAATCGCTTGCGCTGAAATCAAGCTGCCTTTGATCTGGCGGTTGGTATCATCATTCTCAGAGGCTTTAACTTCCGTGGCATACTCAATCGCCTTGCGGTAATTCTCAGCTGCTTCCTTGCCGTTACCAAGCGCCACATTCGCAGCGCCTGCAGCCGCTTGCGCGTCCGCATCTGCCGCATCTTGTACCGTGAGCGGCTTGAGCACCTCAAGCGATGGTCCCGGGAAGCCGGTGCGCACAAGGCTTTCGGCCAGCGAAAGCCTCACTTCACGGTCTTCCGGATATCTATCAAGGAACAGTTGCAGATATTTTGAGGCGATTGAATATTTACCCGCGCGGAACGACACCAAGCCATAGAGGCGGGTGGCGGCCGGGTAAACACCAATCAAATCGCCGGTGCGGAGCAGCGTTTCCTGTGCTTCCTGCAGGTTACCTTTTTCTGCCAGAATAAACGCTGCATAAAACTGGGTGATAGAATAGTTTGGCGCGATGGCAATCGCCCGGTCCAGTGTTTCTTCCGCTTTCTCTATATTGGCAACGTCCATGTAGGCTGCGATCAACTCGAGGAGAGCGTGAATATAGGTTGATTGCAGTTCAAGAGAGTTATTTAAAAGCTCAATTGCCCGCTCAGGCTCACCTTTCGCGCGCGCCACCGAGCCCATGATATACTCAGGCATCGCATTACTATCGTCTTTACCGTGAGCTACCTGTGCCGCCGCCTTCGCGGCGTCCAAATTGCCCTCGCCCAACTCCAGAAGCGCGATACCAAGATCAACCCGGTAGTTTTGAGGTTCCATCTCTGCTGCGGCTGCGTAATATTTGCGCGCAAGCTCAATATCATCTCCCTGCACCGCCAGATCAGCCTGAAGCATCAGGGCTTCAAAACCGCCGCTGCCGGACAGCATGACATTGCGAAGCTCTGCCTTGGCATCCTCTAGCCTGCGCTGCAGCATATAGGCCGAGCCCATCGGCAGTGCGGTCTGGGAACGAATGGCACCGCTGTTGCGTGCTTTTTCAATCGCAACCTGGGCCGCGACTCCGTTAAACTGGCCCAGATAAATATCTGCAAGGACCAGAAAATCATCCGTACCAGCAATATTGAGCTGCTCTTTTGCACGAATAACCTTGATGGCCTTATCCGATTGACCATCCTCCACCAGTTTTTCGAGCGCAGCCTTGTCATATCCGGCCAACTCGTTGGAATCTAAACCTAATTCGCTGGAATCCCCACACGCAGCGAGAAGTAACGCAACCACTAAACCATATTTCCGAACCATGCTGTGAGCCGCCCCTGTCAGATATTTGCGTACTTCTTACAATTTTAATAGAATTTCGTCCAGAATTTAGATATAAGGACATCAAATCACATTGTCATGGGATATTTAAAAATGACGGTTCTAAAGAAAATCTTCGCGGTAGGCTTTGCCTTGGCATCGGGTATCGCATTTTCAAATGCAGCTTCGGCGGCCACTATTTATGGCGAATTACA
Source organism: Kordiimonas sp. (assembly GCF_965216265.1). Taxonomy (GTDB): domain Bacteria; phylum Pseudomonadota; class Alphaproteobacteria; order Sphingomonadales; family Kordiimonadaceae; genus Kordiimonas. Next base: position 2,649,293 of record NZ_OZ244153.1, on the reverse strand, counting down.
GGCTGATGCGGGCGTCTACTCCCCGATCGCTTTGGGAGAATCTGTTGCGCTCGACGGCTGCGGATCGTCCTTTGACACCAATCCCAACGTGAATGTGCAGGGGACATTGACTTCCCTTTGCAACGGAGTCACTGACCTCGCTCCATTCGATTTCACCTGGAGTATTTACGAATTTGATGGCGTCGCTACCTATTCGTTCCTTGGTTATGTTGTCGAGGAAACGGTTGCACCGATCCTGACAACCGGCGGCATTGGTGACCTCATTCAGGCAGCGGGTACTTATTTCCTAAGCCTTAACGTGACCCTGTCTCCATCCTCTTCCACATTCGCTTTGCCTGGCGGTGATACCGGTGCATTCCAGCCGAACCCCGGCAACTTATCTCCGAACTCACACTCAGCATTCTCGAACGTTGCGCTGATTGTTGGTCCGGCGCCTGTGCCTGAACCTGCTGGCGCGCTTCTGCTGTTGCCTGCACTGGTTTACATGGTACGCCGCCAGCGCAAACAGCGCGGGAAAGCTGCTGCTTAATTAAGCGGCTGAAACCAATCACTGAAAAACCCGGCGTCTGCCGGGTTTTTTTATGGCGTGCACTCCAGAACCCGCGGCCCCTCACGCGTTAACACAAGCCCTTGGGCGCTGAGGCCCCTCAGGACTTTGGCGGCATCTGTGGGCATAAGGGCAGCAACATGCGTGAGGCCAGCGGCAAACGCGGCCGAAGGCGCACGGATAATCACACCGTCGGTCCCCCACTCTTCTTTCGCGAACAACATATCCTGCCGGGCATCATAAAGGGCTGCGCTGCCGTATCCCTCCCCAAAACATGCCAAGGCGCCATCCCTGAGGGTGATGGGCAGCCTCGCGCCGTCTCCGGATGCGTTCAAGCTGAAGTATACGCGCCATTCCTGTGGGCCAAACGCCCGAATACAGCCATCAAGGTCTACAATGCCCTGGTGCACCCCAGCTTCCTGCAGCGCCTTGACGGCAGCATCAACCACAAAGCCCTTGGCGATCGCACATAAGTCAACCTGCAAGGGCCTGCTGAGCCGGACAAGGTTTTTCACCGAAAGGTCAATATCGGTCCAGCGTGCTGTACCGCCTGTGCCCGCTGCAGCAACATCAAACGCACCGTCTGAACGGTACGCGATCTCATTCGCGATCCTGAGCATCTGCCATAGCGGGGTTGAGACATAATGGCTCTCCCCAATCGGCGCTGCCAGCAGGCGCATCAATTCGCTTTTTGTGCTCTCCGTGTCCACCATGCCGGTTATCAGGTCCACCGCTTCAAATGCCCGCCTGATCACCCGCGCCGCGCAAAACCCATGGAGCCCGAGTGTCGTGATGCTCATGGTGGCACCCATCACGGGTTTTGAACGTGACATCTTCTGGCAACAGGTCATCGGTCCCCTTCCTTTATATCGCAATTTACCTGTGGCGGTGCTCCGCCACACCTACGCCACAAAAACCAGCACACTCGCGCCACACTCCTGCCTACAGACCCGCCACACATGTGTGGCGTAACAGGTGGTTCGGCGGCGCTGCATTTGGCCTGAAGATCAGTATAATTAATAATCATTCTTAATTGCAATACCAAAGATGGGCACCTCTTTTCGTCTTTGCTTTATGAGGGATCAAACACGCTCGCACCCGCATCCGCGGTGTGTTATGTGCAATAGTCTCTCTTAGGCATCTGGAGGAACCCACACCATGCCCGCCCTTAAAATTGTCATCGGAACAAAGACTTATTCAAGCTGGTCCCTGCGCGGGTGGCTTGCTGTTGCCCATACCGGCCTGGTTTTTGAGGAAGAGAAACTGACGCTGGACACGCCGGATTTTTACGCACGCATTGGTGCACTTTCCCCAAGCAGGACCGTGCCGGCGTTGCATCATGGTGCGACGGTGGTGTGGGATTCGCTCGCGATTATCGACTATTGCGCGCGCATCGCCCCGCAGGCTTACTGGTGGCCGGAAGATGATGCGGCTTATGGTTTCGCCCGCAGCATCTGCGCCGAAATGCACTCTAGTTACATGGGCTTACGCACATATGCGCCCATGAACCTCAGGGGCTCATGGTCCGATATGGAGCTCTGTGAGGCTGTCGAGAACGACGTGAAAAAGGTCACCGCACGCTGGGATGAAGCCCGCGCTCGCTTTGGCGGTGCTGGTGATTTCCTGTTTGGTGACTTCAGCGCGGCAGACATGATGTTCGCCCCCGTTGTGGCCCGACTTATCACCTACGGCATTGAGGTCAGCGAAACATCTCGCGCCTATATGGATGCCGTGCGCGCCCACCCGCTGGTGGACGCATGGTACAAGGACGCGGCCCTTGAAAATGAAGTTGTTGCGCAGGACGAAATTCCCATTGATGCCAAGCGCTTAGGCTAGATTTTACCGTCCGCCAGTGCGTCAAAAAATGCTATTGTTTCCGGCGCTTCCCAGTGCCGGAGGCGATAGGATGTCGCTTTTATCAAACCGTCCGGCCCTATGATAACTGAGGCGGGCCCTGTACCGTTTCGCCGGAAATCCGGGTCCATCGTCAGGTCTCGCAGGATGCTCAGGTGATACGGTGTATAAGGCGCAAGGCCTTCAATGCCCCAACGGTCAAGGGTGCGCTTTGCCTGGTGGATGTTGCCTTCGTCAAGGCTGAGAGCGACAATTTCCATACGGTCATCCCCCATCTCGCGCTGAAGTGCGGCGAGGCTACGCAGGTGGGCGCGACAGCCAAGACATTCCCGACCATAAAAGGTGACGATAAGAGCTTTGCCTGCCTTCTCACCGAGCGTCTCAACGGTTTTTTTGGTGCCGTTGAAATCAGAGACCACTTTCATATCAGCGACTTGCACTTCACCGGCCTTCACGTTCAGGCCACTGAGGTCGCCAACAAGGTAATCATCCACATCAGCCGCAAAAGCGTTGCTGGCCGATAGGCTGGCTAAAAGAACGAGTGAAAAACCTATCAATTTACGCATCATCATTCCCCAATCATGCAATCATTGAACGGGTTGATAATAGCACAAATGTGGGCCTACAACGATGACAAGAGTGTGAATTTCAAAAACTGAAAGCCTAGATTTTCCCGGCTGCCAGCGCTTTGAAAAGCTCAAGCGCCTCTGGCTTGTCCCATTTCAGGGGGCCAAGAAACAGGGCTTTCACCTCGCCGTCACGCCCGACCACATAACTTGTGGGCAGGGCGCCGTCAGCCAGATCAAAAGCGATTTTCATTGTGGGCTCGGCATAAAGCGCGAGGCCTTCAATACCCCATTCCTCAAGGGTTTCTTCCGCCTGCGGAATGCCGCCGCGATCCACAGTAATCGCCACCACTTCAAAGTTTTCGCCGCCCAGCTCATGCTGCAGATTAGCAAGCTCTTTCATCTCCGCGCGGCACGGCGCGCACCAGCTTGCCCACAAGTTCACCAGCATGGCCTTGCCTTTGAGGCTTGAAAGCGGCGCTTTGCTGCCATCCTCGAATATAATTTCGTGCGACGGCAGCATCATTGGCTCTTCAGGCAAGGTCAGCTTTGCCATTTCGCCTTTCAGGTAAGAATTTATCGGTGCATCCGCCGTTGTCGGCGTTATAAACACTCGATAAGCTGCAACGCCCAAAAGAGCGACCACGATGGTGGAAAGTATGAGGACTTTTTTGGGCATCCACTGACTCCGGGTTACAAAGGTACGTTAGCGGCCACAAACATATAGGCGCTGATTGGAAAGGCAAGACTGGCATGGATCACAATAACGACAAAAACAAGCAAAAGGGCCAATCCATGTGGGGTGGGCGCTTTGGTGCGGGCCCTTCTGCCATCATGCAGGAAATCAACGCCTCAATCGGGTTTGACCGCCGCCTGTACGCGGAAGACATCGCGGGCTCAAAAGCGCACGCAACCATGCTGGGCGCACAGGGTATTATCCCGACCGATGATGTTGCCGCGATCCATAAGGGGCTTGATCAGGTCAAAGCTGAGATTGAAGCGGGCGAGATGGTTTTTGACCCCGCACTTGAAGACATCCACATGCACGTGGAAAATCGCCTGCGCGAGATTGTGGGCGATGCTGGCGCGCGGCTTCATACCGGCCGTTCCCGCAACGATCAGGTCGCGACAGACTTTCGGCTCTGGGTGCGTGAACGCTGTGACGAGCTGGACCATGGCCTCAGGGACCTGCTGAGCACACTTCTTGATCAGGCTGAAAAACACGCTGGTTCGGTCATGCCCGGTTTTACACATTTGCAGACTGCGCAGCCGGTTACGCTTGGCCACCATTTGATGGCCTATCATGAAATGTTTGCACGGGACCGTGCACGCCTGAAAGACTGCCGCGCGAGGGTGAACGAAAGCCCGCTGGGCGCCGCAGCCCTTGCTGGCACCAGCTTCCCCATTGATCGGCACATGACGGCTGAGGCCCTTGGTTTTGACCGGCCGCTGGCCAACTCGCTTGACGCGGTATCCTCGCGGGACTTCGCGCTTGAGTTTTTGTCTGTGCTCTCAATCTCGGCCGTGCACCTGTCACGCCTTGCCGATGAGATCGTGCTGTGGGCCACGTCCGCCTTCAAGTTCCTTGAACTTTCAGACGGCTTTTCAACTGGTTCGTCTATCATGCCGCAAAAGCGCAACCCTGATGCAGCCGAGCTTGTGCGTGCCAAGGTTGGCCGCATCACGGGCTCCCTGAATGGCCTTCTGATGGTCATGAAGGGCCTGCCGCTTGCGTATTCAAAAGACATGCAGGAAGATAAAGAACCTGTTTTCCAGGCTGTGGACGACTTTGTGCTGTGCCTTGCCGCCATGACCGGCATGATGGCTGACCTGAAGCCCCGCACGGACGAGATGGCCAAGGCAGCGAGCCTCGGTTTCTCAACCGCCACAGACCTCGCTGATTGGCTGGTACGCGTGCTTGGACTACCGTTCCGCGACGCTCACCACGTGACAGGCACCGTGGTAAAAGAAGCGGAAACACAAGGTGTTGACCTTAAAGACCTGCCACTTGATGCCATGCAGGCGGTTGAGCCGCGCATCACGGAAGATATCTATTCTGTCCTCAGTGTTGAGGCGTCTGTCACCAGCCGCACCTCGTTTGGCGGCACCGCCCCTGAAAATGTGAAAGCTGCGGTCCAGGCCGCGCGGGAGACGTTGAAATGAAACAACTGATCAAATCTGTCGTCATCATGAGCGTGCTTTTATGCACTGGCGCCAGCCTGAGTGCATGCGGGAAAAAGGGCGATGTCAAGCCACCGCCAAGCTACCAGAACAGCAACGATTAAAGTGAGCCGGAGACCCGATGGACCATTTCCAGTATAAAGACGGCGCGATGCATGCCGAAGATGTTGCCCTTTCGCAAATCGCGGAAGAGGTCGGCACACCGGTATATGTATACTCGACGGCGACGCTCAGGCGTCACTACAGGGTTTTCAAGGAAGCCTTCGCCGACATTCAGCCGCTGATCTGCTTTGCGGTGAAAGCCAACAGCAACCAGGCGGTGCTGGCAACCCTTGCTCGTGAGGGTGCGGGGGCGGATGTGGTGAGCCTGGGAGAGCTGATGCGCGCTCTCAAGGCTGGCATACCCGGTGAGCGCATCGTCTTTTCAGGTGTTGGTAAAACCGATGAGGAAATGGAAGCCGCGCTCCACGCTGGCATCAAGCAGTTCAGTGTGGAAAGCGAAGCCGAGCTTGAGGCACTAAATGTGGTTGCTGGCCAGCTCGGCAAAGTCGCCCCTGTTTCAATTCGGGTTAACCCGGACGTGGACGCCATGACCCACGCGAAAATTTCAACAGGCAAGTCTGAGAATAAATTCGGCATCGCGTGGCAAAAGGCAGATTCGGTCTATGCCCGGATCAAAGAACTTCAGCATGTGAAAGCCGTTGCCGTTAACCTGCACATCGGCTCACAGCTCACCAGGCTTGAGCCCTTCAAAGAAGCCTTCACCCGCGTGGTCGCGCTCGTGAAAGACCTGCGCGCCAAAGGGCATGACATCACGCATATCGACCTCGGGGGCGGCCTTGGCATTCCTTATGACCCTGAGGCGGAAGCCCCGCCTGCCCCTAGCGCTTATGGCGAGATGATCCAGGACGTTATGGGGAATATCGACTGTGACATCATCCTTGAGCCCGGCCGTTTGATTGCTGGCAATGCGGGCGTTCTGCTCAGCAAGACAATCTATGAGAAGCGTGGTGAAAACCGTATTTTCTATATCATAGACGCCGCAATGAACGACCTGACCCGGCCCGCGATGTATGACGCCTACCACGCTATTGCGCCTGTGGTTGAACCTTCATCAGCCGAGACAGCTGTGGCGGATTTTGTCGGCCCCGTGTGTGAAAGCAGCGACGTATTCGCGAAAGACCGCAAGACAACACCGCTTAAAAGCGGGGACCTGGTGGTGATCAAATCGGCGGGAGCTTACGGTGCTGTGATGGCCTCAACCTACAACAGCCGCCCGTTGGTGCCCGAGGTGCTGGTGGACGGTGACAGGTTCGCGGTGATCAGGAAGCGTCAGTCGCTTGAGGACTTGCTGGCGCTCGATACCTTGCCGTCCTGGCTGTCTGACGACGAGGTCTGAAGAACCTCTTCCGTTTCATCCCGCTCCTGCTTGCGCCGGTTGGCAAGAGCCTTGTTAACGGCGCCCAACAGTTGGTCCATGGTGAAGGGTTTTGAAAGAAGCCCTTCAATAAGGAGCGACAGGTTATGGGCGCGCTGGCGCTCATTCGCAAAACCGGTCATCAAAATAATGGGAACATGTGGGCGCGTTGCCCGTACCTTGAGCGCAAGGGAAATACCGTCCATCATCGGCATCGCAATGTCTGAAACCAGCAGGTCGAAGTGATGGTCGTTCATCAGCTCCACAGCCTGCGCACCGTCACTGGCCACGAGGACCGTGTGCCCATGCAGGTTTAAGGCGCGGCTAACATAGTCGCGAACAGTTTCTTCATCTTCAACAACCAATACCCGTGCCACTGGGGTTTACTCCCACAAAAGAAACGGCATTGCTTTTTATGCCCGGCCCATTTTGCCTATGAAAGGCAATTCCCGGTATCTGTATGCAATGTCCATTCCATATCCGATAACAAATATATCGGGGCACTCAAAACCAACAAAATCAGGCTTGATATTAGTTGTCCGGCCGTTACTTTTGTCAAGTAATACAACACTGGTTACACTTTCTGCCCCCAGTGAAAGAAAATACTTCCTTGCGAACTCCAACGTCTTGCCATGCTCATAGATGTCATCAATCACGAGAACATCTCGTCCCTCTACCGGCAGATCTGACGCCGATATAAGCTTAACAGAGCTCGTTTTTCTGTCTTTTTCAAGGCGAATAAAGTCCATCTCCATGACGCATCCACGCGCAGACATAGCCCGCGTCAGATCAGCTGCAAACATCATCGCACCGTTCATCACCACCTGTGCAACCGGCTCTGTATCAAACCATCGGGTAAGCCGTGCGGCAAGATCTTCGACCTTTGCGACAATTTCCTCAGCCGTAAACACCGGCTCGATGCCATGATGTGCATCGCCCGCTTTATTCCAATCGAAGAAATAATCCATCAGGGTGTCTGTGCTTCTGCCGCCGAGCGACTGCCTTCAATGGCCTTCACGGCTACGTTGGCCGCACCGCTTGGGATAGGATAAAGGCTGGTTTCAAAATTCAGGATCGCGCCCCGACGAAGGATGCGGCCCGGTGGGTCAGTCACCCAACTGGTAAGCACCCGTTTATTGCCATCCAGAACTTCCACGCTTACCTGCGGCACCGTCGCAGACCGTGTTTTGCTTGTATTCTGGATATAGCCGCGCACCATCAGCGTATTGCGGCCATCAATCTCTTCCACCTTGGTGCGATCATTATAGAGAGCGGCGCTTACATATACTTCGGCCTCGCCAAGCGGGGTGGAAACCTCTTCCCCCTCTTCGGGTTGGAAACGTTCAACATCGCTCACACCCTCAAACATCTCATAAAAACCTGCCATGCCGGGCATCTTGTAGATGACTTCTTCCTTTTTGAAGACCAGCAGATAAAGAACCACCAACCAGAAAACGAGAAGCAAACCCCAAAGCGCTGTCAGCAATTTGCGTTTGCGTGCCGCTGACTGACGCTCCGCCTGACGGCGCTGTTCCGCACGACGCCGGGCCAGAAAGTCGTCTTCGTCATACTGGTCATCATCACCATTGTCGCCGGCACCACCTTCGTGATCCTCAGCATAGTCGTCGTCTTCATCAAACTCTGAGCCAAAGTTGGCTTTCAACACAGCACCAACACCGAAATCATCACCATCCATCTTGGTGCTGGGTTCCGGGGCAGAGCGAACGTCGCCGTCATCATCGTAGATATCGTCTTCCACCGGAGGCGGCGGGGCATAGTCTGCGGGGTCGTCCTGCACTGTCCGGCGCACAGCGGCCGCACGGGCGGCCATGCCTGCGTCCATCTCCGGCGGCGGCGAAGCAGGGCTTGGTACTACGGGTCGCGCTGGTGCAGGTACCGCGGCAGGGCGGGCAAGTATCTGGTCAGGCAGCGCACGCCAGCTGTGCTTGCACTTTGCGCACCGCACGGTACGACCATCTGGCGGAATAGCGCCGTCGGGAACTTTAAATTTTGCCTCGCACGACGGACAAACAAGGATCATATGACAAGCCCGGACCTGATTTTGGGCTCAAAGCGCCGGGCCTTGAGCCGCGTTTTATAATGCCCGTCAACTGTATATGAAATCAGGCAAAAAAGACAAGCGCCTCGGCGCATTCAGGCAACAAAGACCATACAGCTTCTTGGAAGCTGCCTTAAATAAGCGCTAATCTGCGCCATAAAATTGCCCGCTGGACGGATAAGATGCCATGTGCAATTCTGCCCGCCGAGATCGTGGGAGCAGTAATGATTACCTTTGAGAATGTGGGCATGCGATACGGCATGGGAGCCGAGGTCCTTAAGGATGTCAGCTTTACCCTTGATCGCGGCTCATTTCATTTCCTTGTAGGGCCATCCGGCGCAGGCAAAACCACCCTCCTCAAGCTCTTGTATCTGGCGCATCGTCCCTCCCGCGGGCTGATCAATTTTTTTGGCCGGGACCTGATGACCCAGGAACGTGACGCCCTGCCCCGCCTCCGCCGCCGCATTGGTGTTGTGTTTCAGGACTTCCGCCTGTTTGATCATATGACCGCCTTTGAGAATGTGGCACTGCCGCTGCGCATTCAGGGCGCCAAACGCGCGCAGGTCGCTGACCATGTGGAAGAACTGCTTTCATGGGTTGGGCTGGAAGACCGCATGCACGCCCGTCCCGCCACACTATCCGGCGGTGAAAAACAGCGGGTGGCCATAGCGCGCGCGGTTATCAACAAACCGGACCTGCTGGTTGCGGATGAACCCACCGGTAACGTGGACCCTGAGATGTCCCGCCGTCTGATGCATCTGTTTGTGGCGCTCAATAAAGAAGGTACAACAACCGTTGTCGCCACCCACGACGACCATCTGGTGCAAAGTATCGGTGCGCCTACCCTCAAGCTGGACAAGGGCGAAATGTCCTTCCTGCCTGGCGGCACACCGATTGACCCGGGAGCCTAGGCTATGTGGGGACGCACGCTTCAATTCCTGCCCAGAGAGAATATGCGCGAAGGCCTGCTGCCGTGGGTTATTGGCGTAATGCTATTTCTGTGCACCCTTGCGCTTGCGTGCGGCCTTGCCCTTGGCAAAGGCCTGGACCGCTGGAGCGCCGGGTTGACCACAAATCTGACCGTTCAGATCGTGGTGGAAGACAAGGCGGTACGCGAACGCCAGACACAGGCCGCACTCACGCTTCTGCGCGCCACACCGGGCGTGGTAGAAGCCAGCGTGTTGGCCGATGCTGATATTGTTGCGCTGCTTTCGCCCTGGCTTGGCGAGGTACCGTTTGACGCAGGTTTGCCAATCCCCACACTGATTGATGTGAAACTTGCAAAGCCCGATGCCGTGAATACAGCAGGCCTCAGGGAACGGTTGGTTGCCGCTGCCTCCGGCGCGCAGCTGGATGACCATCAGGCATGGATGGGGCAGGTACTTGACCTCGCCGCCGTCGTCCGCTTGCTGCTGGCTGGTATTGTGGTGATGGTGGTGCTTTGTACCATCGCTATTGTAATATTTGGTTGCCGTGCGGGCCTCGCAACCCACAGGGAAAGCATTGAAATCATGCACCTGATGGGCGCTGAGGACAGCACCATCTCCAAAGCGTTTGACGAGCGATATCTCTCCCACGGCCTCAAAGGCGGGCTATTGGGTGTGCTACTGGCAGCGCTAACGCTCTATCTGATCTCTCATTTGGCGGAGCGTATGGGCCAAGGGCTTTTAACGGCCACCCTGCCCACAAGCGACAATCTTTTATGGCTATCCCTGCTGCCGCTCGTATCAGCAGCACTTACCATGGTGACGGCACGCATCACGGTGCGCCGCGCCCTGCTTCATATGATGTAGGTGATAGACCATGCCAAAGGCCAAATCATCCAAACTGAGAGTGCTTGTTAAAGCCACCATCTATCTTTGTGTGGCGTGGCTTCTGGGTTTTGGGCTCTATTTTATCCAGCTGCCGAAGAACTCAGCGAAGGATGAACGCGTCGATGCGATTGTCGTGCTCACGGGCGGCGCAGGGCGTCTGGAAGAAGGTCTTGCCCTTCTGGAGCATGGTGCCGCAAAACGCATGTTGATCTCGGGCGTGAACCCTGTGGTCAAAAGCGATGAATTAAGCGCGCTAACGGGCACCGAACAAGCGCTCTTCAACTGCTGTGTGGACCTCGGGAAAGCTGCGCTCAACACAGAGGGAAACGCGCTTGAAACCGCCGAGTGGACGCTTGAGAATAAGGTCAGCACCCTCATTCTGGTAACGGCTGATTATCATATGCCGCGCACGCTCATCCTCTTTGAAGCGGCAATGCCTGATGTTATGATCATCGCCCACCCGGTAAGCGGTGAGTGGCCGCTCCTTTTTCTTGCCAAAGAATACAGTAAATATATCGTCACATTAGTTCGCCACGCGGCCTATAGCTGAACAACGAACAGGGAATAAAATGACCAAATTGCGCGCTCTTGTCGGTCTCATCTTCATCGCCATACTCGTCTATTCTGGCCTTTGGTACACCTCGGCCTTCAAGGCCGAGAAAGCTGCGGCCATGCAGCTCGCGGATCTTCGCGACCAGGGCCTTAGGGTTGAGCATGGCAAGATCAAGCTTTCAGGTTTTCCCTACCGGATTGTGCTGACAATTGATGGCCTTAGCGTCAAGACACGCGCGGAGGGGCTCGATTTCGGCGCTGAAAGCGTGACCCTTATCAGCCACCTCTGGACACCGGGCCACTGGATGGTTGAGGCGCGCGCTACATCGCTTGAGGCTGCACAGGGCGCGATTGCAGTAAAAGACGGTTACGTGCGCGCGAGCTTCAAACGCCACGGCGAGCAGCAAGCTGTTATCGCGATCGACTCGCTCACGACAGATGATTTCACCATCGAGGCCGCGCCCGGTATTGACGGACCAATCTCACTCAAGGACTGGCAACTTTTCCTACGGTATGATGGTCAAGCCGAACCGACAGACGGGCTTTATGAAAAGCGCTTCCTGGACTTCAAACTAACGCTGGATAGCGGCAACCGTTTTGAAGTGATGGGCGGCGTCATGGGCCCGGGTCTCAAGGATTGGACCCCCAGTGCGCTTGGCGCCTGGCGGGATGCCGGTGGCCTTGTGGAGTTTGACACCATAGACCTCGCAGTGCGCGGGGCGCGCGTTAAAGGGAACGGCAGCCTGACGCTGGACGAGAACTTCATGCCACTGGGCAGTGCCAGCCTCGCCGTTGCTGGTGGTCCCGCGCTCGCGGATTACCTGAAAGAGTTTGGCGTTGATACGGGCGAGGCACTCTCAAGCCTCGGGAGCCAGGCAGAGACCATGCAGTTTATGGCGCAGATGGGCATCCTCAGCATCAACAATGGCAGTGTGCTCAGGCTCAAGCCGCTGGTTGAAGAGTAACATTTCAGCCTTTTTTTACGCGCAATCGCCCTATGTTATAAATCAACAATCATACACGCCTTGGAAGGGGAGACCACGTCATGAGCCTAAAGGGAAAAACAATTTTCATGAGTGGCGGCAGCCGCGGCATCGGGCTTGCTATTGCCCTGCGCGCAGCCAAAGACGGTGCGAATGTCGCTATCGGCGCCAAAACCGCTGAGCCCAACCCCAAACTACCCGGCACCATCTACACTGCCGCAGAAGAAATTGAAGCCGCAGGCGGCAAAGCACTGCCGCTCATATGTGATATCCGGTTCGAGGATCAGGTTCAGGCAGCGGTTGCCAAAACGGTTGAGACATTTGGTGGCATTGATATCTGCGTGAACAATGCGTCTGCTATCGCGCTGACCAATACCCAGATGACGGAGATGAAACGCTACGACCTGATGAACAACATAAACACCCGTGGCACCTTCCTTGTTTCCAAAACCTGTATCCCGCATCTGCTCAAGTCGGATAACCCGCATATCCTTACGCTGTCACCGCCGCTGGATATCAACCCACGCTGGTTTGCGCCGCATGTGGCCTATTCGATCGCAAAATACGGCATGAGCCTGTGCACACTTGGCATGGCGGAAGAATATAAAGCGGCGGGCATTGCCGTAAACTCGCTGTGGCCGTTCACCGCAATTGATACCGCCGCAGTGCGCAACGTGATTGGTGGGGATGGCATGGCAAAAAACAGCCGCACAACCGAGATCATGGCAGACGCGGCGCACGCCGTACTTGTGCGCAACAGCAAAGAATGCAGCGGCAATTTCTTTATCGACGAAGAAGTGTTGCGCGCGGAAGGCATGACGGATTTCTCGAAATACGCACCCCATGCAGACGGCCCGCTGGTGCCAGACTTCTTTGTGCCTGATGAAGTGGTGGAGCGCCTGCCAACCAAGCTGATGAAGGTCTGGTAGGGACTAAACCCACGCTGCCACGGATGGTTGACGTTTGTGTCTTAGGTTCGCGAGAGCACAAGCTTCAACCCAGCCGCGCCAAAAAGCAGGCCGCAGGCCGCCTGCACCGGACGCCGCGCTTTCAGGTATCCGGTCATTGCCCTACGGGTAGAAAACACAAAGGCGTAAACCGTGAACACCACAGCGCCCAAAAGGCTACATACCACAAGAATCGTGGGGGCTACCCATACGGGCGATCCTTCGTTCATGCCAATTGTCAGAATAGAACCCCACACCAGCACCGCCTTGGGGTTGGTAAGGTGAAGCAGCAATCCTTTCAGAAAATACCCTTCACTGGCGATGGAGCCGATAGCCTGTTGGTCAGGCTGCAGCGCAGCACAGAAAGACTTATAAGCAAGCCATAGCAGATATGCTCCGCCTACAAATTTCAGGACAAAAAGGGCAGAGGCAACTTCGCTCATCACAACCGACAGGCCGAGCGTTGCGGCGATACCCCAAAGAACCGACCCCGTCATAACGCCTGCCGCAAGGCGGAGCCCTGCCGCGCGGCCAGCACCCGCTGCTGTCATCATGATCGTCAGGATTGCTGGTCCCGGGCTCGCAGTACCAATCACATATGCAAGAAAGGACAGCAAAAGCGGGCCCAGCGTTTCCATGGCCTATTCCTCGTGAGGGCGGCCAAAATCCGCCTTCGCGTCATCCTGCCCTGCGTCAATAATGCGACGGCGAACCTCTCGCGTGCGGGAGAACAGGTCAAACAGCGCATCGCCATCACCCCAGCGAATGGCACGTTGAAGGGCCGTCAGGTCCTCACTGAAGCGACCGAGCATTTCAAGCACCGCGTCTTTGTTGTTGAGGAAAACATCCCGCCACATGGTGGGGTCTGAGGCCGCGATCCGGGTAAAATCCCGGAAACCACCCGCTGAGTATTTGATCACTTCGGAGCGGGTGACCTCTTCAAGGTCAGAGGCTGTGCCGACAATGTTATAAGCAATGAGATGCGGCACATGCGAGGTGATCGCGAGCACGAGGTCATGATGCCGCGCTTCCATAATCTCAACGGTGCTGCCAAGCCCCTGCCAGAACGCGGTGAGCTTGTCGACAGCGCTTTGGTCAACTTCTTCATCAGGTGTAAGGATGCACCAGCGACCGTCGAACAAGGACGCAAAACCAGCACCGGGGCCAGACTGCTCTGTACCCGCCACCGGATGGCCGGGAATGAGATGAACATGGCTTGGCAGCAAGGGTGACAGCGCTTTAAAAACGCTTTCTTTCACAGAACCCACATCGCTCACGATGGCGCCATCCATAAGCGCTGGTGCCATCACCGCACCCACCGATGCCATGGCACCAACCGGCACCGCCAGCATCACAAGCCCTGCACCCGCGACGCCTTCTGCCGCGCCCAAGTGGTAGCTGTCAGCGAGGCCAAGTTCCTTCGCCTCACCGAGCACTTCAGGTGACGCATCAACAATTGTCAGATGTCCGGCAAGTTTGCCCCGGCGCACAGCACGCGCGACCGACGACCCGATCAGCCCGGCGCCCACAATGGTGATGCGGTCAAAAAGAGGTGTATCAGCCATTGGCAGCCTCCTCTGCATCTGTGCCGCTCATGAACGCGGTGATCAGTTGGGTAACCGCTCGGTTCTGTTCATCAGTGCCAACGGATATGCGCAGGTGGTGCGGCAACACAGGCAGTGCCCGTACGAGATAACCGTTAGCCGTGAGATATTCATTGCACGCAGCAGCCGTAAACGGCGCTTCGTGCGGGAACTCTACCAGAATGAAATTCGTCTCGCTGGGAACCACGTCAAGACCAAGTGCGCTCAGCTTCGCGGTCATCCAGTCACGCCATTCGTTGTTGTGGCGCACGGCAGCATCAAGGTGCTTCTGGTCATTCACTGCAGCAAGGGCCGCAACCTGCCCGGACAGGCACACATTAAAAGGCATGCGCCAGCGGTTCAGCGCATCTATCACCGCATCTGGGGCATAAAGCCAGCCAACCCGAAGACCGGCAAGCGCATACATTTTGGAAAACGTACGGGTCATCACCACATTGGAGGCAGAATCCACAAGGGCTTCACCCGCCTCATAGTCGCTTGCTGTCACACATTCCGCGTAAGCCGCATCAAGCACCAGCATCACATGGGCTGGCAAGCCCGCATGCAGCCGCTCAACCTCGGACCACGGCAAATAGGCGCCGGTCGGATTATTGGGGTTATCAATGATCACCATGGTGGTGCGGTCCGTCACCGCCGCTAGAATGCCGTCCACGTCCGCCGCCCAATCCTTGTTGGGCACCGCCACACCTGTGGCGCCGGCCGCCTGCGCTTGAATTGGGTAGACCATAAACCCGTAGGTGCTGAAGATCACCTCGTCGCCCGGTCCCGCATAGGTGTGAATGAGAAGTATGAGCCCTTCGTCTGAGCCCGCACCGCAGAGAATACGTTCAGCCTTCAGGCCATGCACGTTGGCGATGGCTGCGCGCAGGTCATTTGAAGCCGGGTCAGGGTAGCGCATCACACCGCCTGCGGCGGCTTTGATAGCCTCAATCGCCTTGGGGCTTGGGCCAAATGCGCTTTCGTTCGCCGAAAGTTTGACGACTTTTTTCACACCGTCCGCATGTGAGCGTCCGGGCACATAAGGGGCTAGTCCCATAATCCAGTCATGTGCTTTAGGCGCGGGCATGCAAATCTCTCCCAAAAGTCGCTGAAATCCGATATTTACTGCGGCATTAGAGTTAATGGGAGGCACCGCCAAAGGCAAAGGAAAGTTTCCTAATGCACCAAGTTAGATTAGGAAGATTGACATCCGGGCGCGTGATGGCTTTTCTTGGCGCCCTTGATAGCTCAGGAGCGAGACGTGAATAAAGGTGCAGGCCAATCTGCTGTCCTGTTTGAAGACACACCGCTGACGCTGGACAGCGGCGCAACACTTGCGCCCGTTACCGTCGGTTATGAGACCTATGGCACGTTGAACGCAGATGCTTCAAACGCTGTGCTGATATGCCATGCGCTCACCGGTGACCAATATGTCGCAAGCGTGCACCCCATCACCGGTAAACCCGGTTGGTGGGAACGCCTCGTGGGCCCCTGCAAGCTGATCGATACCAACAAATATTTTGTCATCTGCTCCAACGTGCTGGGCAGTTGCCTTGGCACTACCGGCCCGTGGGAGCCAAACCCCGCTACCGGCAAACCGTGGGGCACCAGTTTCCCGGTTATTACCGTGCGCGACATGGTCAAGGTGCAGGCCGAACTTGTTGGCCACCTGGGCATTGAGCGGCTGATGATGATCATCGGCGGATCCATGGGCGGCATGCAGGTGCAGGAGTGGCTCACCACCTACCCTGAGCGCCTGCACAGCGCCGTTATGCTGGCAACTGCCCCCCGGCATACAGCACAGAATATTGCCTTCCATGAGGTTGGCCGGCAAGCCATCATGGCTGACCCGAACTGGCGGGATGGCCGCTACTATGAACATAGTGAGAAACCCGACAAAGGCCTTGCTGTTGCGCGCATGACCGCGCACATCACCTATCTGTCTGAAGATGCGCTTACCGCCAAATTTGGCCGCAACCTTCAGAATCGGGAAGCGGTTACCTTCGGTTTTGAAGCAGACTTTCAGGTGGAGAGCTACCTGCGGCATCAGGGCTCCACCTTCGTTGACCGGTTTGACGCCAACTCTTACCTCTATATCACCCGTGCGATGGACTATCTCGATATCGCGGCGCGGCATGACGGCCGGTTGGCGGATGCCTTCAAAGGCGCGGCCCACGTGCGCTGTTGCGTTATCAGTTTCACGTCAGACTGGCTGTACCCGACGGTTGAAAACAAGCGCATCGTGCATGCGCTAAACGCCGCTGGTGTGCCGGTAAGCTTCGCAGAGATCGAAAGCCCGTTCGGGCATGACGCCTTCCTTTTGGATGTGCCGGAGATGGACCATATGCTCACCGGCTTCGTAACTGCCGCCGCACGCACCAACGGGCTGGACCCGGAGACGGGGGAGGCTGTGCATGACTGAGTTAAGGCCAGACCTGAAACTGATTGCAGACCTTGTTGAAAGCGGGAGCCGTGTGCTGGACGTCGGCTGTGATGATGGCGCGCTTCTTGACTATCTAGTGCGTGAGAAAAACGTTGATGGACGCGGTATCGAGATCAGCCAGCAGGGCGTGAACGACTGCGTGGCCAAAGGGCTGTTTGTCATTCAGGGTGACGCGGACAATGATCTGGCGGAATACCCTGATGAGAGCTTTGATTATGTCATCCTCTCAAAAACCCTGCAGGCGGTTCACCGGCCACAGCTTGTGCTCTCAGAGTTGTTGCGCATCGGCAAACACGCGGTTGTCACCATTCCGAACTTTGGCCAGTGGAAGGTACGCATGAGCCTTGCGATGCGCGGCCGTATGCCGGTAACCAAAGCGCTCGACAAAACATGGTACAACACAGACAATATTCACTTCTGTACGATCCTCGATCTTTTCGACCTGGTTGAGGCCGAAGGCTTCAAGGTGCGCGAATTTGTGCCACACCGCCGTGATGGTACCCGCCTCACTATGGGCCGCACCCGCGCCAACTGGCATGCGGATCAGGGCCTGTTCCTGCTTGAACGCTAACCCCCTAAGCCCAAAGCCTAGACCAAAAGCTGGGATTGACCGTTCAGTCGTGCCGTGGCTCTCTTGCCTCTCATTAATGGGAAGGAAGAATGCTGATGCGTGCATGGATATTGAAGGTGGTATGTGTATTTTTTCTGACGTCAGCCGTCACCGCTCAGGAACAGATCGATTACAGCCATTCGGACGCCTACGCGCGCCTATACCTTGAGCAGAGCTTCTCATCGCTCGCACCGCACACAACAGACGATATCACCTTTGTTGACCGGTTCGCGCAAACGGAAGGACGCACCACCACGCTGAAAGGGTTCGCAAATCGCGCTGACACCTCGCCAGTTGCGTTCAAGAGCTTCACTTTGGGCACACCGCTTTATAGTGGCAACCGCATGTTATACCCGAGCCGGATAGTATTCACCCTGCCCGCAGAAGCTTTCGGGGTGGAGGGTGAGGCGTTTACCTTCGATGTACCGATGACCCTGCTTATCAGGATAAAAGACAATCTCGTGAGCTATCACGAGGACATCATGGATGTACCTGAATTTCAGAAACAAATGCGGGAACAAATAGCCGCACGCGGTTCCTAAAGGCTCGGCAGCTCTTTGGAAATCACAACACCGTCAGCATCAGCGATCACCCAATTGCCGGGGTGCACTGTGACACCGCCGATGGCGATCTCGACATTCACCTGCCCTCGGCCCAGCTTTTCGCTTTTCTGCGGGCAGGAACCAAGCGCCTTGATGCCCACATCTTCCCGCGCCAGTTCATGCTGGTCACGCACGCGACCATAAATCACGATACCTTCCCAGCCATTTTTGGCTGCAAGCCCAGCCAGGTTGCCGCCCAGAAGCGCCACGCGGCTTGAGCCGCCACCATCCACCACCAACACACGGCCCTCACCCTTGGTTTCAAGTAGCGCCCGCACCTTGGTATTGTCATCCAGCGTTTTGAGGGTAACGGCAGGCCCGGCGAAATCGAGCGTCCCGCCATAGTCATGAAAATCGACCGGCAGGACAGACACAGCGTCACCCATCGCGTCACACACATCTGCAGTCGCAAGTTTTGGCGTGATAATTCTGCCAAGGGGCATGATATTGGTCCGTCCTGCTGTCAGTTTTGTCCGTCCGTTCGGCTAGTCTTGCTTGTGAATGATTGGCACCAGCATATCGCCCCATGCGCCTTCTTCATTATGGTAACGTGATGCCCGCATCAACTCCACCGTAACGCCCTTGCTCACGGCGGAAATAACGGCATCGTTCAAGCGGTGCAGGGCGTTTGCCACCTGCCGGATCGCCATTTCTTTGTCGTCACTCATCGTCGATTCTTTAGGGGTATCGTCAGTCATGGGGCTCTCCGCTTATTGAGACGCTATTGAATAATTTTATGACCCAAACAATATTATCCACGCAATAATAATACAAGGCGTTTTCTAGGCGTTTTCTGGGTGCCCTGCGTTTGTTCGGCCAGAATACAAGGTGGACCGTCGCCGCAAAATAACAAGGCCAACATGCGCTTGTCTGGCGTGATCGTGAATGGCCCGCACCCTGTTTTCTCGTTACCATCCTAACACAATGACAGGAGGACAAACATGGCTGATCATCTGGCTGGCATGACATTATTCGGTGCAAAAGGGGGCGGCTCCGCCATCATTGAGGCCCTGCTTGCTATTCTGGACCTTCCCTACGCACGCCGGTATCTGGATTGGGATAGCCTGCACGATCCAAGTGGCCCCCTCTCCAAGGTGAACCCCGCTTGTGAGATACCAACGCTTCTGTTGCAGGACGGGTCTGTGATGACCGAATCTGCCGCCATCACCCTTTGGCTGGGGGCTGAAAGGCCAGAGAGCGGGCTGGTGCCACTCGTAGGCACACCAGAACACCCCGAGTTCCTGCGCAGGCTTATATGGCTGGTTGCAAGCGTATACCCCACCTTCAGCTATGGCGACCACCCTGAACGCTGGCTTAAAAACGAGGCTGCTGCTCAAGCGCTTAGAACTGCAACAGACAAGCGCCGGGAAGTGATGTGGCAACAGTTTGAAGCCGCTATTACACCAGCGCCCTGGCTATTGGGTGATGCGATGACAGCGCTGGATATTTATATGGCGGTTATGACCCATTGGCGTCCACGGCGCGACTGGTTCGAGGAAAACTGCCCCAAACTATTTGGTATCGCCAAGCGCGTGGATACCATCCCTGAACTGAAAGAGGTTTGGGAAAGAAACTTTGCGCCCTGAGCGCCTAGGCCCCAGCCCCCGGCCCGGTTAATACCGGCATGCCCCGCACCGATTTGGAGGCCTTCGGCAGCGCGCCATAAACCTGCTTCTGTGCACATACGAGAAGCACGCCACCGAGATTACGCCCAAGGGCATGCACCACCGGTTCACCGTACCGCACGATACGCGCACCACCGGGCCATGAGAAAGGTGGTAACATCAATGCCGTATCCCACCCTTCGGGGGGCAGCATCTGCTCGCTCATCAGCTCATAAAGCTGGGCTTTGGAATAGGGCCTGCCGTGCCCAAACGGGGTGATATCGAGCGCAGACCAGCTTCTGCGCCTGTTGGGTACAATCAGAACGATCTGTCCACCCGGCGCCAGCACACGCCACAACTCCCGCAGCAAATGTTTGGGCCTGTTTGCATGCTCAAGCGAATGAGCAAGGATAAAACGATCAACACTCGAATCCGGCAAAGGCAAATGGTATTCTTCAACCAGTGCCGTGCGGCTGCCGTGCGCGCCCGGCCAGTGACACACGCCTTGCTGCGCCGGCATAAATGCCAGATAGCGCGCGGCCGCGTCAGCTTCCTGCTGCTCAATCACGTCCAGATAAGGGAGCGCATAACCAAGGCCAACGGTCACACCGCCAGCGCGGCGTGACAAGAGATTACGAAGCCGATCAGACACCAGTGTCGCCACGGTCTGACCAAGCGCCCCTGCATAAAAGCGGTGTAGTTTAAGGACCTCAGGCCGCACGGGCCACCTCCCCATTTTTTAACCAGCTCACAAGTGGCGCCCAAAGCCCACGCTCGGCCCGGGAACCAACCATCATACCCACATGGCCCGCACCCGGGTCATGTGTCGTGGCATTTGGCAAGCGCCGCGCCATGGCAAATGCGCTATCTTGCGGCACCAGCCTATCCTTCTTGGGGGCAGCTATCCATACCGGGCAGTTGATCTCTTCAAGCGCTACAGGCGCGCGCCCTACATTCCAGACACCTCTGCCCGTCTCATTCTCCAGATACCATGCGCGAATACATTCTTCCGCCGCACTGCGCGCAAGCGGTGCACCTGTGTTGGCCCATGTCTCGAGCGCAACAAAAAATTTCGCTTCCTCACTCTGAGCTTCAAGCCCGGCGAAACGCCTGAATTTTCTGTCGCTCAGCGTCGGGTCAACGCTCGTGAAAAATACCTGCATCATATCCGTTGGCACCGGCATGCCTTCGGGCAATTGGTCCAGCAGCTCGGCCATCACATGGGCATACCTGCGACCCGCATGCGGCACTTCCGAGGCGAAATCCCACGGGGCCGCCACCAGCGCCAGGCTAGAGACCAGGTCTCCCGCTCGTGCAGCTAGCCCGGTCATCAATGTGCCACCCATGCAATACCCCAGCACCGGGCACGCCGCACCAGATAGCGCGCATATATATTCGAGCATCGGTTTGGCGCGCTTGAGGATAAAATCACTCAAACCAAAGGTTAGTTCCTCTTCACCCGGATCAAACCACTTCACCAGAAAGGGCCGAAAACCACGCTGCTTCAGGTATTGGGCTAAACTGCGCCCCGGCATCAGGTCCAGAACATAGTGTGGATTCACAAGGCTTGGCACCATAAGGATGGGCTGACCATCACCCCCAAAATCAAAGAGCTCACAACTGCCTACATTCAAGCATGAAACCGCGTCGCTTTCGGGACGAACATAGGGATGTTGCAGATACTGGTTTATACCTTGGAGGAACCCTTCTGCCTGCCTCCCCGCACCCGCTCCAACAGCTTTTAGAAAACGGCTATGGGAATCCGGGTCAGCCATACAAGCCTTAAGGGCGGCCATGTCATCTGCGATAACCGGATGCCACGCACCGTCCCCTGTTAGAAAGCGCACCGCGCCAGCCGGCGCTTCCCGCCATATGCCGAGAGCGTTGGAAAGATGCAGCGCCATCGGCCTTGGGCCCTTGATCTCGCTCGGCGACATTGCGTCGGTGCTTGCTTTATCGGAAAATTCACGCCGCATTTTCGTCGCCCTCCTTATCTGAGAACGAGCTACCATCACCAACAGGTGTGCTCAGGCCAGCGGCCTCCAGAAGGGCTTCAAGTTCGCGGGGGGCCAACAGTTCTTTCTCAACCGCCCATAGACGGATGTTTTCCTGCCAGAGTGCCAGAAACACGTCCGCTGCTTTATCGATGTCTTCATCACCCATGGGTAATTTCCTAAAGGAGCCACATCGGCAAGCAAAGCCATTTTCTGTGTGCAAATGCACAATTTTCCTTGCGGCAGCGCACCAAATACCATTTAATTCCGCGCTAGAATAAGGATTTATGCATATCTTGCGCAGCAACAAAGCTCCGACGCAATATATGAACCGGGTGACTGTTAAGGGCAAGCAGTCACTCCAAGGGTGAAGTTAACTATGGCGCGTAAAAAGCGAGAGCCGGGCGAACCAATCGTCATAAAAAAATATGCGAACCGGCGTCTCTATAATACTGAGACTTCGAGCTACGTTACGCTTGACCATCTGGCAGACATGATCAAAGGCGGAGACGAGTTTATCGTACTGGATGCCAAAAGCGGCGATGATCTCACGCGCACTGTTCTTACCCAGATCATCTTTGAAAAAGAAACCAATGAGAAGAACATGCTACCGCTTTCTTTCCTGCGGCAGTTGATCAGCCTTTACGGTGACGGGCTGCAGGTCATGGTGCCAACGTACCTGCAAAGCGCCATGGAAGTTCTGACCCGCAACCAGGACCAAATCCGCCGCGCCTGTGGTGGCGATACAAATGCGCGTAGTTTCATGCCCATTTTTGAAGAGATCGCCCGGCAGAACATGGCGCTTTTTGAAGAAAGCATGCGTGTTTTCACCAGCCGCACGACCGGCAAGACGGGGCCTGCTCCTGCCAAACCTTCCGCCAACCGTACCGCAGAGAAGGACGAGAAGATCGCAGCCCTTCAAGCCCAGTTGGCTGCGCTCAAGGAAAAGGTGGACGCGCTTTCCAATTAGACGCACCCACTAACGGCCATCTCCCGATCTTGTGATACTAACCGCCTATAATTTCGCTATGCTGAACGCGTTTCCACTGTCAGGATTTCCGGCATGCCAATCATTCTGTTTGCAATTTTTATCGACCTTCTGGGTTTTGGCATCATCGTCCCCATACTGCCGTTCCTGACACTGAAGTACGGCGGCGACACTATGGTCGGCACCGCCCTTGTCTCGATCTATTCTTTGATGACATTTCTTGCGGGGCCTTTATGGGGCCGCCTTTCGGACCGTATCGGGCGGCGCCCTGCGCTTGCCGCAACCTTCCTTGGGTCCACCCTCGCTTATATCGCTCTCGCATTCTCAAGCAGTCTCGTCATGCTTTTTGTAGCGCGCGCGCTGTCCGGCATGATGGCGGGGAACGTGGGCATTGCCATGGCTGCCATGTCTGACCTGACGGATGAAAACAACCGCGGGCGTGCCATGGGCCTGATAGGCGCCACCTTCGGGCTCGGTTTCGCTTTCGGGCCTTTCATCGGTGGCTTGCTGGGCAGTGTAGGCGGTGAGCCCAACATCTTTCTACCCGCCCTGGCCGCAGCGGTCTTTTCGTTCACGGCCATGTTCCTGACCGCACGCTACATGCCGGAAACCAGCAAACACAGGCAGGAAGACGCAGACGACGGGCAAGGAAAAGTACCCCTTCCGCATTGGACCGTTGTGATCAAATCACCGGGCCAGCTTATGCTTTTTGCCATGTTCTTCGTTACTGCCATCGGGCAAAGTATCTGCTTTGCAATCACGCCCTTTTGGGCCCAAGCCATGCTTGGCTGGGATCAAGTGAAAGTTGGTTTCCTTCTGGCGGGTGTCGGGCTTTGCGTCGCGGCTATACAGTCGCTTGCCATCGGACCTCTCTTTAAAAGGTTTGGCGAACTGAAGTCCTTGATGATAGGTGCAACCGCACATCTGATAGGTTGTGCAATTTTGATATTTGGTCCCGGCACCGTCACCACAGCGCTGATTGCCTTCCCGCTTGTCATGAGCGGCCTGACCGTTTCCTTCCCCGCGCTCAACAGCATTGTCTCCCGCAGGGCTGACAAACGCCTGCAAGGCACGGCGCTCGGGTTTTCAAGCGGCATGTCTGCGCTTGGGCGGGTTTTTGGGCCGCTGGCTGGCGGGATGGTTTTTGCCGGTTATTCTGCGAACTCGCCGTTTTTTGTAGTCGCCGCCACAGGGGTTATCGCCTTTATTTGGGCGGCATCAGAGGTCAGGCGCGTCTCACACAGCTAACATTTAACTGTTTTGCCCAACACACTGCATTGCCTGCCCTTTAAGCCACGATCCCATATCACGGGCCGTTGCAGCCATCGCCCGGTTAAAGGCTGCCGCAATCGCGTCGTTTTCGCTTGCACCAACCACCTCGACGGATTGCTCGAACGTTGGGTGACTAAGCAGCTTGCTATCCCTCAACCTCACGAGCGCCATCTCAACCGCAACCACAACCTTGTCATCAGTGGCGACATCGCCCGGCACGAACTCAAGCGCCCAGACCTTTGTGCCCAAACGGCAGCCTGCATGAATATCAAGACCGCCTTCACCAATCATATGCGCACCGGCTTTATCGCCCATCGAGCGCACAACATAATCCCTGACGAGGTTACTGAGCGGTGCAGACCAACGCGCGCCCTTAAGCGTGCTACGTTTCTGGCCCGCAAGCGCGACCGAGATATTCTGACCGACAAGGCCATCACCCAAATGAGGTTCGTCCACATAAATCACCGCAGCACCCGCTTCGCCGCTGTGGTAAGCACCGTCATAGCGAAGCGAATATACGGTGTCTGCAGGGCCATCCCCGCCGAAGGAGATGATCGGCCCACATGCGGATAGAGCGGCCCCGAAGGTCGCCAGCAATAGAGCCGCAACCTTTGCCTCTCTGCGACGAGAGAAGAATGTTTTGGCTCGCAACATCATTTTTTCTTCTCCTCTTCGGAACGGGTCTTCAGGTCATACTTTGTTTCATTAGGCCCAAACAGCGCTTCACTCGGGTTCCGCTCGATACGAGTGACTAACCGCGACAAGCTCCTCGCGGTTCGCCGCAGGTCAGCAATCATACGTGTTACCTCAGGCAAACTACCTGCCACAAACTGGGTGATGTTTTCTTCGTTCGCGGCCACCAGCCCATCAATTCGTGCCAGCGTTGCCTCAGCCGCGTTCACAGCTTTAACAGCTTCGCTCATCAGAAGCGTAGCATCTTCAGATAACAGCTTGTTACCACTGTCCGCCAACTGATCAAGCTTGAAGGCCGTCTCATTCACCTTTGCCATAACCGAACGCGCTTCGGCGACAAGCAGGTCGAGATCTTTGGTGCCGTCAGCCAAGTTGGCGCTGACGCTATCAGCGTTTGAGAGAATGTTGGACACCCGGCCCAGATTGTCATCGCTCAAGAGTTTCTGAACCTGCTGGATTGCAAGAATGGCTTCGTTGATCAGGTTGGGCGCGCTTTCATAAAACTCAAGAAGCGGGGAGGCTTCAGACGGGATCACTGCCCGCTCATGCCCTTCTTTCGGCCTAAGCTTCGCACCGCCCTGCGGGCCACCCTTCAGCTCAATATAGGCAACGCCAGTAAGGCCCTGAAACTCAAGCCTTGCCGTAGCGCCCTCCGTCACAGGCACTTCGTCCCGTAGCCTGACAATCACATGCACCCTGCTGCTGTCCTGTGCTGCCACGCGGATATCACGCACATCGCCAACCGGAATACCCAGATAATACACCACACTACGCTTATATAGACCGGACACCGTGCCATCGAAATAGATGTCATAGTCGCGGTATTCTGCATCCAGATCGACCTTCGCAACCCAAATGGCGAATGCTATCAACCCCGTCAAAAACGCGAGGACAAAGCCGCCAACCAATATATGTGATGCCCGAGTTTCCATCGCCTGAAGCGCCCCTGCCTAGCTTTCATCAATTCCTGCAGCACGCGCACGCGGGCCACCAAAATACTCTTTCACCCAAGGGTGATCAAAATTACGTACCTCACGTAGAGGCGCATTCACCAGAATCTTCTTGTCCCCCAGCACAGCCACACGGTCGCACACACGGGCGAGCGTGTCGAGATCGTGCGTCACCAGAAAGACCGTGAGGCCGAGGGAGCGGCTCAATTCGCGCACCAGTGCATCAAACGCAGATGCGCTGATCGGGTCGAGCCCCGCTGTTGGTTCGTCCAGAAACAAGATACTTGGGTCGAGCGCGAGAGATCGTGCAAGCGCCGCCCGCTTCCGCATGCCGCCGGAAAGACCCGAAGGAAACTTGGCTGCTGCGTCAAACGGCAGCCCCGCCATGCTTATTTTGCTCAGCGCCAGATCATCCA
This sequence comes from Kordiimonas sp., assembly GCF_965216265.1. Taxonomy (GTDB): domain Bacteria; phylum Pseudomonadota; class Alphaproteobacteria; order Sphingomonadales; family Kordiimonadaceae; genus Kordiimonas. The sequence continues at coordinate 2,623,218 of NZ_OZ244153.1, read as the reverse complement.
TCAGATCCTGCGACATGTGGAAATGTTCCCGCAGCGGCACCTGCACATTCTGTGCAACCGTAAGCGAGGTAAAAAGCGCGCCGTCCTGAAACAAAACACCCCATTCGCGGCGGGAAAGCCTGTCTTCTTCATCGCTGAGTTCTGCCCGGTTACGCCCGGCGATCTCGATCGTCCCTTCCGCTGGGTTTAATAGTCCCACAATAGCTCGCAACAGGACAGATTTGCCGGTGCCCGATCCGCCAACAACCCCAAGGATTTCACCTTGCCTGACATCCAGATCAAGCCCGTCATGCACCACATGCGTCCCAAAAGCGGTTTTCAGGCCGCGGACCCGGATCGCGATATCGTTTGTCGCCTGATCGTTTTCCATGCCCTAAAGCCCTACACTGGTGAAGAAAATGGCGAAAAGCGCATCAAGCGCAATCACCATGAAGATAGACTGCACCACGGCCCGCGTTGTGCGCGTGCCAAGAGAATCTGCGCTGCCTTCAACCCGCAGGCCGTTATAACAGCCCGCAGTTGCGATGATCGCAGCAAAAAACGGTGCCTTGATAATACCCACCCAATAGTGTTCGATCGCGATAACCTCACGGAAGTAGACAAGGAAATTGGCCGGTGTGATATCAAGCTGTATCCACGCCATCAAAGCACCTCCCGCTATCCCCACCACATCTGCATAAAACCCGAGAAGAGGTAGGCAGATGACAAGAGCCAGAAGGCGCGGCAGCACAAGCACGTCAATCGGGTTCATGCCAAGCGTGCGCATGGCATCCACTTCTTCATGCAGCACCATGGAGCCTATCTCTGCGGTAAACGCACTGCCGGACCGCCCAGCGACGATGATGGCGGTGAGCAGGATACCAAGCTCGCGCAAGTGCCCAATACCCAGCATATCAATAACAAAGATATCGGCCCCGAATTTGGCAAGCTGAATGGCCCCCTGGTTCACCATGACCGCACCGATCAGAAATGCGATCAAGCCCACAATCCCCATTGAACGCAGGCCCACAATTTCCATCTGGTGCACGGTTGGCACAAGGCGCAGCCGCGCAGGGTCCATCACCGCACCAAAAAGCCTGATCAGGATAAGCCCCATAAAGCTGAGAAGACGACCGCTGGAGCGCAAACCCATAATTGTTGCGTCCCCAAGCTGCAATAGCGGCTGCAAATACCAGGCAACACTGTCTGGCAGGGTAGGCGCCGGCGGAGGGCGAGACGATATGACTTCCAGCAATGTTTTATGGTCAGCCAACACACCGGTTAGAAGCGCTGCGCCAGACTGCTCAATGCTCGCGGCATAGCGCCTGATCAGCACGGCGCCGGTGGTGTCCAGATGAGTAATGCCAGAACAGTCGATAACTGCCCCGTCGCCGCATGCTGTCACCGTCTTCGGCATAGCGCCATCTATGGCTTCTGCGTTCTCAATCGTCCAGTCACCCAACAGCCGAACCATGGCTGAAGGCGTGCCCGCCTCGACGCTCACAAAGGCGCTTTCATAAAGTTTCTGTGTCACGGCAGTCGCAGCCCTTGATTATCGGCGCCTCAATTTGCACATAGGGGTCCGTAAGACTTTATCTAACATCGCGAATTAACTATAACAAACCTTGCCTAAAACGGGCCAACAAACAACCCTATAAAGGGCAGCGGACAAATGAAGATCGACCCTACCAACCCTTTGCACGCTTTCGCAGCTTGGGCGGCGAATGTAGACGACAACTGGTCGGCACTTGCCCGCATACGTGCGCGCGACGCCTTTATTGATGTGATCGCCGTAATGGTGCCCGGTGCCGCAGAGCCTGTCAGCGAAACGGTGTATAATCTGGCGCACAGCTGGGGACGTGGCGATTGCCATGTCATAGGTTTTGAAGGCGGATTGCCCGCCCCCATGGCGGCGCTCGTTGGCGGCACGGAAGCACATGCGCTCGATTTTGATGACAATTTTGACCCCGCCAAAGCACACGCCACGGCTGTTCTGGCGCCTGCCCTTCTCGCACTCGCCGACGAGAGAGACCTCTCAGGCGAAGACCTGATCGATGCTTATATCGTCGGCCTGCAAATCATTGGTCGCGTTGGGCAAGGGGTGAACCCCTATCACCGCAGCCGCGGCTGGCACGCAACGGCAACTGTTGGCGCGGTTGGTACTGCGGCAGGATGCGCACGCCTTCTAGGCTTGAACACAGAGAAAACCGCCCACGCCATTTCACTTTCAACCAGCCTTGCGGGTGGGTTCATGAGCCAGTTTGGCACCATGACGAAACCACTGCATGCGGGCCTCGCGGCCTCGGGCGCGGTGCAAGCCGCCTTGTTCGCCGAAGCCGGGATCACTGCGGGGTCCGAGACCTTGCACGGGCAAAACGGCATGGGCACCCTGATGGTTGGCCAAGACGTTGAAGAGCTTCGTGCGATCATGGCGGACAAGGATGAGCATGGCCAGAAAGTCAGGTTCGCGACAGAAGACATCGGCACCCCCCTGCATATTGAAAAATACGGCCTCAAAGTAAAACGCTTCCCCAACTGCGGAAGCGTGCACCGTGCGCTTGATGGCTTGTTGGCACTTCGTGAAGCTCACGGGCTAAGCCCTGAAAACGTGGCCGAGATTTTTGTACGGGCACCAGCCGCCCACCTGCGCAACCTGATGTATGAGCGCCCAACTAACCCGATGGAGGCCAAATTCAGCCTGGAATATGGCCTGGCTGTTGGCCTTCTCAGCGGCAATGCAACACTCAACGACTATGAGCCTGAAGCTATTGGCAGACCTGAAGTGTCGGCCCTGCTTCCGCTTGTTAAGAAGGAATATGTCGAGAAGCTGGAGAGCGATTTCCCAACAGAAGTTCATGTCACGCTCAAGGACGGTACAACCGTTCAAACCAGCGTCGCTATGCCTGTCGGGTCATCCGTCGCACCGCTTTCAGAAGCGCAGCTTCTTGAGAAATTTGACGGGTGTGTCACTGGCAGGATGGACAAAACGCGCGCGGATATGGTTAAAGGCGCCCTGTTGTCGCTTGAGAGCGAACAAAGTGTTCGAAATCTCACGGCTTTGCTTACACGGCAGAAGTGAATTATTATACCCCGCAGAAGGGCAAAGGATAAGAAGATGGCAAAAGGTAAACTGGTGACCGCCCTTGTGCTGGCTGCAAGTCGGCGCGGGGCTGAAGATACGGTGGCAAAAATTCAAGGTGTCAGCCACAAGTGTCTGGTAACCCTTGATGGGGTTGTCATGCTCGAGCGTGTCGTACGCGAAGTTCTGGCCGCTAAATCCGTTGGCAAGATTTATGTCTCGATCGAGAGCGAAGAACTATTGCGCTCCGTCCCTGCGCTTGAAGCAATGCTGGACCGCAGTGAAATCCATTATGTGCAAAGTGCCGACAACCTCTATCTGTCAGTTGAAAAAGGGATCGCCACTATTGACGATCCTTGGCCGGTGATCATCACCACAGGCGACAATGCATTGCACACATCCGAGATGATTGACCATTTCTGCGGCGAACTGAAAACTGGTGGTGCAGACGCAGCAGTAGGCATGACCCCTGCTGACGTGATTTTGGCGACATACCCGGACGGCAAACGCGCTTTTCACAACCTCAAGGATGGCGGCTGGTCCAGCTGTAATCTATACGCTCTGACCAGCAACAAGGCCGTGATAGCTGCCAAAGTGTTTGAAGGCGGCGGCCAGTTTGGCAAAAAGCCACAGCGCATCATGAAGGCATTTGGGTTGATGTTTATGATGCTCTACAAGTTTAAGCTTGCCACTATCGACCAGTTAGCAGGCATGCTCAGCCGTCGCTGGAAGTTGAAGGTGCAGGTCATTCGCATGCCGTTTGCCGATGCGCCGATTGACGTAGACAACCCCGGTGACTTTGCACTGACTGAGCGGATATTGCAGTCTCGCCACGCAGCTGCGGCTGAATAGGACTTCCCCTCATAAGAAGCCACCTCATACGGTATGGTGGCTTCTGAGTGAATGGCAGCCATGTGCCACCAGCCCATATAAACCGTCAATTTTCCAGCCAGCCTTCCGCACGCAATTCTTGTTTTCTTAACTCTTGCTGCCTATTCTGGTTTCAAGAAGAACCTGAAGGACAGCACGTTGCGAGCAGACAGCACCACCACTTTTCGTTCACTCTATCCCTCAATCGAGCCTTATACGAGTGAACGCATTCCCGTGGCTGACGGGCATGAGATTTATGTAGAACAGTCGGGCAATCCGCACGGCATACCGGTACTGTTTGTGCATGGCGGCCCGGGTGGTGGCACAAGCCCTATCCAGCGCCGTTTCTTCAATCCAAGCAAATATCGCATCATTCTGTTTGATCAGCGCGGTTGCGGCAAAAGCCGCCCTCATGCGTCGCTTGAAAATAACACCACGTGGAACCTGATTGCGGATATGGAAGCTATCCGGACACACCTGCGGGTAAAAACATGGGTCCTGTTTGGTGGATCATGGGGCAGCACACTGTCGCTTCTTTATGCACAAACCCATCCAGACCGTACACGACAGATCATCCTGCGCGGCATCTTCCTTTCGCGGCAAAAAGAGCTGGACTGGTTCTACAAGGATGGGACCCGCTCTTTGTTCCCTGAGGCCTGGCACCGTTTCTCAACTATGGTACCAGCGGATGAGCAAGATGATCTCATCGGAGCCTACTACAAGCGCCTGACCGAGCCGGAATTTGAACGCGAGCGGCTCAGCTTCGCCAAGGAATGGAGCCTTTGGGAGGGTAGCACAGTAACGCTTGTACCGGACGACGAGCAGCGCGCCCATTCGGTTGACCCGGTGTTTGCACTCGCCTTCGCACGCATTGAGGCGCATTATTTCCTCAACCAGTGTTTCCTCGACAGTGACAACCACATCCTGCGCGACACGCCCAAGCTCAAGGATATCCCCGTCACTATCATTCAGGGCCGCTACGACGCCATATGCCCCCCAACCAGCGCTTGGGAACTTGCACGGGCGATGCCGTGGGCCACATTGAAGATTGTACCCGTTGCAGGGCACTCAGCTTTTGAGCCTGCTATCCAGCACGAGCTCATATGCGCAACAGACGCGGTCTGACAAACTCGTTCATCATGCGCCAATCTGTCACTTGCCGACATGCCGGAAAACCGCTAAGGCTGCCTGCGTTCGTTTAATGAGGAAGTGACCATGAAGATTATTTTGGCTGTGATCATGTTTTGTTTTACGCTTGGTGCAACTCCTGTGTTCGCACACGGCGAAGAAGGCCACGGCCTGAGCATTGAGAAAGCCTGGGCACGCAAGACCAGCCGTACGGTATCCGCTGCCGTCTATCTCACCATCACCAACGATGCACACGATATGGAATTCCTGAACGGCGTCTCAACAGACATCGCCAACATGGCTATGATACATCAGTCCCGTGAAGTGGATGGTGTGATGCAGATGGACCATATGGATACTCTGCCCATTGCACCCGGCGAAACGCTAGAGTTCGCACCGGGCGGTTACCACGTCATGCTGATGGGGCTCACGAAACCACTTGCCGAAGGCGACGTGTTCACCATCACGCTTGATTTTGAGAATGCCGGGGCCACGCCCGTCATCGTTGAAGTCACCGGCCTTATGGGGCTTGAATAACCTTCGTTAGAGCCAACCCTGCAACTCGCTGCACGCAACAGCGTCAATCACCCGCATGCCCCCCTCGGTCGCGTTCAGGCAGGGAATGTAATGGAAGTGCGTGCCGCCATTCTCCAGGAAGGTTTCGCGCAGCTCCATATTGATCTCTTCCAGCGTCTCAAGACAGTCTGAGCTGAAAGCTGGCGCCAAAACCGCCAAGCGTTTGAGGCCATCTTTCGCGAGCTTCTCCACAGTTTTATCTGTATAGGGGCTGACCCATTCCGTTGGCCCGACACGGGACTGGAAGCTGGTGATCAATTCATCTTCGCTTTTGCCAAGGCGTTCCCGCAACAGACGGCTGGTTTTAAAACACTGGCACGGATATGGGTCTCCTTTGTCCCAATATGATTTGGGGATGGAGTGATAGGAGGCGAGGATTTTCTCCGGCTGCCAGTCAAGCGTTTCAAGTGACGCTGTCACGGATGCAGCGAGCTCCTCCGAGAAGGACGGATGGTCCACATAAGCGGGAACGGTTCGCACCGCCGGTTGCCAGCGCATCTCACCCAACACTTCAAAGACCTTATCGTAGGCCGTTGCCGTTGTGGTTGCGCTATATTGCGGGTAGAGCGCAAATGCGAGGATGCGGTCACAGCCCTTTTCCCTCAGGGCCTCCAGCCCCCGTTTTATTGAGGGCTGGCCGTAACGGAACGCCCATTCCACATGCGCCGCGTCGCCCATCAATTGCTGAAGTTTCTCTGCCTGGTCTCGTGAGTGGGTACGAAGAGGCGATTCGTCACGCTCATAGTCCCAGACCTTGGCGTACGCCTTTGCTGACTTGGCTGGCCGGAATGTCAGGATGGGGCCATAAAGAATGGGCAACCATATGGGTTTTGGTGTTTCGATCACGCGCGGGTCTGACAAAAACTCGGCCAGATACCGACGCACGGCGCCATAGGTTGGCGCGTCTGGCGTCCCAAGGCTGAGTAGAAGGATACCAACCTTGCCGTTTTTAACCAAAGGATGCAGATCGTTCATTTTCTTCTTAACCAAAACCGTTGTGTGACATGCTTTTTCCTACGACATCCACGCGCCTTTAGCTCATAAAAAAACGCGATTTCTGCAATCGCTGCGGTCATATGTCGTACTGGAAGCTTTTGGGATTACTGCAATATCCGGACAAGCATTTGTCCGGCATCACGCACAGGGTCCGTTGCAACAGCCAGCACCCATCCAGCGTGGGGCGTGTGATAGGAGCGTATTGGTGTGCCAAAAGGGTCATAGATCGTCGCTACCAACTGCCCTTTTTCCACCCGGTCACGTAACGAGACGTGAACAACAGCGAGCCCGCCCTCCTCCGTCGTAACGTTGCTATAATGCGTACCCACAACCGGGGACGCTTTTGGCTTAAGGGGTGTTCCATCAAGAAGGCCGCTGGTCACCATCATATTCTCAAGCCCCATAACCGCCTTCTCGATCAACTGGTCCTGAAACCGCTTGGGTGCACCAATTTCATAGGTAACGGCGGGAACGCCTTTTGCAAGCAGGCTGGTTTCCAGCGTGCCTTTCTCGCCCTTGTCGTTTTTGATCATTTCAGGCAACAGGGCGTAAGCCATCTTCCGCGCTGTATTGTTGCGAAAATCAGCAAACACAAAAAGCGGATAGGCTGTGCCTGTGGTTTGGGTATGCAGGTCGACGGCGAAATCCGTACCCGGCAGAAACAGGTCCTGCCACAGATGGCGCACATAAACTGCCTCAGCCTCACCGCGTTTCTGGTTACCCGGGAACGCGCGGTTTGGGTCACCGCCACGTGGGCCAAAATACCGGCTATGGGCCTCCATGCCCGGTTGGTTTACGCCGGGAACGGCAACAATCGTACCCGAGAGGGCAACGGGTTGGATTTCTTCCAGCAACCGGTGAATGACGCGAATACCGTTTAATTCATCACCGTGCACCGCCGCTGTAAGCAGAAGCTGCTTACCTGGTTTTTCACCCTTCATCACAATGACCGGCACCAGCACAGGCACACCCGTACCCCTCGCTCCAGCACGGAAATAGAAATGGTGTCGCCCAGGTGTCAGTGACGCCGTATCCAGCCGATCAATGAGAGGCGGTGCGGCTTTCTCAACCGGGTGGTCTGCGAAAGCATTGCCAAGGGGCATTATCGCGCACAGCACCATGATCAAGGCTTTCCTGACAAACCCCACCAAACGATCTCCTTTTCCACAATCTGGTACACATATTCGCAGACGAAACCACCGTGTTGCAATCATCATTCTGATACTGCACGGAAAATTGGGTTGCGCGCACAATCCAGCTAGTGCCAAATAGAGGGGAAGGAGAGCTCCCTATGGGCGCCAATTGCTGTCATAATGTAAAATTTGAAGGCATGGACCCACGATACCGTCGTGCTCTCATTCTGGTTATTCTTATCAATGCTGTCATGTTTCTGGTCGAAATGCCGATGGGTTTTGTCGGCGATAGCCAAGCGCTCAAGGCCGATGCTCTCGATTTTCTCGGCGACACATGCACCTATGCGCTCTCACTTTATGTGATCGGAAAAGCCGCCAGCCTGCGTGCAAAGGCTGCGCTTTTTAAAGGGCTCAGCCTCAGCGCAATGGGGCTTTGGGTTCTGGGCTCAACACTATACACGGTGCTCTACCTCAAGGAGCCGCAGGCGTTCATCATGGGTTCTGTTGGCGCCGCTGCTCTGGCCGCAAATATCGCGAGTGTGCTTCTGCTCATGCGCTTCAAGGACGGAGACGCAAACGTGCGTTCCGTATGGTTATGCAGCCGTAACGACGCCATCGGTAACGTGATGGTCATGATCGCGGCATCAGGTGTCTGGGCTACCGGCACCGGCTGGCCCGATCTTATTGTCGCAGCCATTATGGCCAGTATTTTCCTGAGCGGATCCTTCACCATCATCAAACAAGCCCGAGCGGAATTGGCCCATCTCAGGCATCACGCTGCCGCAGAATAGGGGCTTCGCATGAGCCATACAAAATTCTCGCTCCTTGGAACCCGTCGGTTCCTTGCCATTTTCATTACCCAGTTTCTGGGAGCCATGAATGACAACCTGTTCCGGCAGGCGTTAATCATGCTGATCACCTACCGCATCGCGGAACAGGTAGCCATGCAGCCGGCGGTTCTGAATAATCTGGCGATCGGGCTTTTCATCCTGCCCTATTTTCTGTTCTCAGCCCTTGCTGGCCAACTCGCAGACAAATTTGACAAATCGAAACAAATCGTCTGGATTAAGCTTTGGGAGGTGGGATTGATGCTAGTAGGCGCACTTGCGTTCCAGCTTTCAAGCCTGCCGCTGATGATCGCGGTCCTCTCTGGCCTTGGGCTGCAAAGCACCTTCTTCGGGCCCATCAAATATAGCATCCTGCCTGAATTGACGAGCAAGGACGAGCTTCTGAGCGCCAACGGTCTCATCGAGGCTGGCACATTTGTATCCATCCTCCTTGGTTTGCTGATCGGCGGGCTTCTGGTGCTGCAACCCGGCGGCACAGACAAGATGGCCATACTGATGATCACTCTGGCCATTATTGGTACTATTTCAGGCAGCATGGTGCCAAGCACAGGTGCAGCGGCGCCAGACTTGAAACTCAACCTCAATATTTTCACCGCAACCGGTCGGCAGGTCAAAGCGGCGTGGCGACATGAAATTGCCCGCCCTGCTATTATTGGCATCAGCTGGATATGGTTGTATGGCTCTATCTATCTCACGCAAATACCTGACGTGGTAAAAAACAGGCTTGGTGGTGATGAAACCGTAGTCACCATCATCATCGCCTGTTTCTCGATCGGCATCGGTGTCGGGTCTTTGATGTGCGCGCGTCTCCTGAAAGGCGAAATTTCCGCCAAACTGGCCAAACCCGCACTGTTTACACTCACTGTCACCAGCCTCTTGTTATACCTTTCTCTGCCCGGCGAAAATGGTGTGACCCCGGATGAGATTATCAATATCGGCGAATTTCTGGTAACACCAACCAATTGGATCGTTCTTGCGCTCATTATTGCTGTGGCAATAGCGACAGGCATGGTAATCGTGCCTTTCTATGCAATCCTACAGGATCGCAGCAAGCGCAGCGAACGGTCCCGCATGATTGCGGCAAACAACATTTTCAACAGCGGTTTCATGGCTGGTGGTTCTATCATTGCGGCGATCCTTATTGTGCTGGGGCTATCGTCCTCCGAGATTCTGTTGGTGTTTGCCTTTGCCAACCTGGCCATCGTACCCGTCGCCATGCTGTTGATGAAGCGAATGCAGCAATAAATATGTGCATGAGCGCCTTGAAATAGATACATTTGAATCAAAGACTTGTGGCATAGTTCCCCTGCTGCATATAGTGACCGAGAGAAGGAGTTTTCGTGACCCGCATCTTCAGTAGACGCAAGCGCCCGGTTCTTGAGGCGATTGGACAGATCTTCATCGTCCTGTCGCTCCTAGGTGCTATTGCCTATGGTGCTGGTCTGTATCCGGAAGGCATCCTTTGGCAAGCGCTTGTAAAGATGAGCGCTGTTGGGTTTCTCGTCCTGTTTGTTGGCATCAACCTGCGCACTTTCAGCCATCTTTTGCTTTTGCTTGCGCTGATCGGTTCTGTCGCCGGTGATGTGTTGCTGGTTCTACCCCATGAGCAGGCCTTCCTGCGTGGCTTGATGGCTTTTGCCGCAGCCCATGCAATTTTTATCATCCTATATAGTGCGAACAGACAGCGGCTCGGCGATGTTAGCAATACTCGCCTGCGCACAGCCGCCCTGTTGTGGGCTACGGCATTTATCGCCTGCTTCACGATGTATGAAAAACTGGGTGACCTCACGGTCTATGTGTTCGCCTACGCTGGCATCCTTACATTGATGGCAACAATGGCACTCTTAAGCAAATTCCCGCCCAAACTGGTCGGGTTTGGGGCCATTCTTTTTGTGGCATCAGACGCTGCGCTCGGCGCACGCCAGTTCCTGGATGTACCCGCTTATGTTGGGTATTTTGTCTGGATTAGCTATTATCTCAGCCAACTTCTGGTGACCTTGGGTGTGATGCTGACCGATGACCGGCCAGCCAGCTATGGTGGGTACCGATTTGACTAATCGGGCATTTCCGCCCAAAAGGTGTCATTCGGTTTCAGGATAGAAGGTCATGATTAAAGTGGACCACGATAAAAGAAAACTACAGAAAAAAGCCGCAACGCTTGTCGAGGCCCTGCCTTACATGCGCAAATATGCGGGTGAAACATTTGTCATTAAGTACGGCGGGCACGCCATGGGCGACCCCGCTCTTGCAAAGCAGTTCGCCCAAGACATCGTGCTGCTGAAACAGGTCGGCATCAACCCCGTGATTGTTCACGGCGGCGGCCCACAAATCGGTCAGATGCTGTCACGTCTCTCCATCGAAACCGAATTTGTTGACGGCCTTCGTGTGACCTGCAAGGCCACCGTTGAGGTTGCCGAGATGGTCCTGGGCTCCATTGGTAAATCCATTGTTGCTGATATCAACGAAGCGGGAGGACGGGCTATTGGGCTATCTGGCAAAGACAGCTCAATGGTCACTGCAACCAAAATGGCGCGTACCAAGCGTGACCCGGATTCAAACATTGAGAAGGTCATCGACTTTGGTTTTGTGGGCGAACCGACAACGGTTGACCCGCGCATCGTCGAGCAATGCATCGAAAACGGTATCATCCCGGTTATCTCCCCCATCGCACAAGGGGAAGACGGCAACACATACAACATCAATGCGGACACAATGGCGGGCGGTATCGCAGGTGCTTTACATGCACGGCGCTTCTTCCTGCTCACCGATGTGCCGGGGGTGTTGAGCAAAGAAAAAGAACTGCTGACCGAGCTTGACCGCAGTGACATCGAAGCGCTGGTGGAAGATGGTACCATTACAGGCGGCATGATGCCCAAGGTGGAAACCTGCCTGAGCGCTGTTGACCTTGGCGTGAAGGGCGCGGTTATTCTTGACGGTCGGGTCATGCACGCCATGCTGTTGGAAATCTTTACCGAGCGCGGTGCGGGTACCCTTATCCGACTATAGGCGCTCTTATTGCCGCTTGTCCGGCCCAACCATCTGGCTTGGGTCGGTCCAACGTTCAAAATCTTCTTCTGACACAAACCCAAGCTTGAGTGCCGCAGCTTTCAGCGTCGATTTTTCATCATTGGCCAGTTTGGCGATTTGCGCCGTTTTGTCATAGCCGATGTGTGGCACCAGCGACGTTGCCAGCATCAAAGAACCCTTGAGCAGCTCCTCCACCCGACCTTCATCCGGCACCAGACCTTCAAGGCAACGCTCCGTGAAACTCGCAACCGCGCTCGCAAGCAAGTTCAAGGCCTGCAGCACGTTATAGATAATCACCGGTTTGAACGCATTCAGTTCAAAATGCCCTTGGCTGCCCGCGATGGTGACCGTCGTATGGTTACCCATCACCTGCGCGCACACCATGGTCAATGCCTCAGCCTGTGTGGGGTTCACCTTGCCCGCCATGATAGACGAACCGGGCTCGTTTTTGGGCAGGATCAATTCACCAATGCCGCCCCTCGGGCCGGATCCCATCAGGCGAATATCATTCGCTATTTTCATAAGCGCCACGGCGGCACCATTCAATACACCGGACAGAGCGACCAACTCATCATGAGCACTGATGCCAGAGAACTTGTTTCTGGAAGGCTTAAACGCCATACCTGTATTAGCACTCAGGTAGTCACAAAAAACAGCGGCGAAATCTTCATGGCAATTGATGCCAGTGCCAACGGCTGTGCCGCCCTGCGGCACCGCCAGCAGCCTTGGCAGCACATTATCTGCCTCGGTCAGAAGCGCTTCAATTTGCGCCTGATAAGCTGATAATACCTGACCAAATGTAATGGGCGTCGCGTCCTGCAGGTGTGTGCGCCCCAGCTTGATAATGTGCCCAAAACGCTCACGTAGGCCCGTGAGAGTGTCAATCATCCTCAAAAGCGCAGGCTTGAAACCTGACGCAACACCGGTAGCGCTTGCGATCAACATGGCCGTGGGGATCGTGTCGTTGGATGACTGCCCCATGTTGACATGATCATTTGGGTGCACGACATCTTTGGCGCCGCGCGCCCCCCCGAGCAGTTCCGCAGCACGGTTCGCGATCACTTCATTGGCGTTCATGTTGCTTTGGGTGCCGGACCCGGTTTGCCAAACGGGGAGAGGAAACTCGTCGTCAAGACGGCCCGCCACAATCTCGTCCGCTGCCGCTACAATCGCGTCCGCAATCTTACCCTCCAGCAAGCCCAACTTCTTGTTGGCCTGTGCCGCAGCCTTTTTCTGCTGCGCCAGTGCCCTGATAAAAGGTGTGGGCATGCGTTCCGTGCCGATCGGGAAGTTCTGCAGGCACCGCTGTGTTTGCGCGCCCCATAGCCGCGACGCGGGAACGTCAATTTGCCCAATCGAATCTGTTTCAGCCCGGGTTTTTGTCACAGAAATGCTCCCGTCAATGAACGACCTTCACACTGCAAAGGCATAACACTCTTCACGCTATATTGGGATGGCACTAGGCCTGTTCAACAAAATAGCTCAGGTGCCAATCAAGTTCGTTCTCATCAATCGGGTATTTGTTGCCATCTTTTGCGCTCAGTAGCTGCGCTGTTGGCACAAGCGCATAACGGGTTTGCAACTCGTAGGCGGTGCGCATACCAAGGTTGGCCTTCCATGCTAACGCCGTGACCGCCCGGCCGCTTTTGGAATGAATAATCTGTCGTACCGTCGCCGCAGGGATGTCAGCCATTACAGCCAGGCACTGCAGCAAAAGCTCACGCCGGTTGGCTTCAACCTGTTCATGCACAAACTTATCGTCCAGCATGCCCTTCTGGAAATATTCCAGCGCGCGCGCCGCCAACTTGGCTTCCTCATCATCACCCACACGCTCTTCGCTCAAACGGTCCCGCACACGCTCAAGCAAATCTTCGGCCTGCTCTTCAGGCAGTTTGGCCTGCTCCATCATCGCATGCACAAGCGCCGACGCCACAAAACCGGCAATGCGCTTCATTGCGCGGATGGAAAGCTGTGGCCGCAATGCAAGCGGCTCATGCAGCGCCTCAATCGAGGTTGCGTGGTCGATAATCTGGTCGAGGGTATCTTCCCTGATCTGCGCACTGGCATTTGCAAGCAAGGCCGCGATTGCGGGCACATCGAGCGAAGCCGCAACCTCGTCCGATATCTCCGCCGGCAGGTTCGAGCGACCAGCGATCGCTTTAAGCGCGCCTTCGCTTACGCCCGCCGCGATAATCTCCCTGAGATCATCATCGTTCAAAAGAGGCGAATATTGCAGAATCGGGCCACACACGATGGCTTCGACATCCCGCGCCAACCTATCGATCAGATCCTTGGGAACCTGATCGCTGCTTTTGATCTCGTCCGCTATAATGGCGCGCACTTTTGGCAGTTGGTCAGCCGCCAGTGTTTCAAGCACCTTGATTGCCTTTTCGCGCAAGGCTGTTTGTTCACCCGGCGCCAACCCAGGCACCAGTCGCCCAATTTTTCGGGCCAGTTCCTGACGCACTTCCTCATCATCATCAGAGATGAGTTTTTCTGCAGCTTGTATTGGTGTGGCTGGGTTTTGCGCGATGGCCTTGCGCACCTCTGGTGAGGCATCTTCCGCCAGATAATACAATACCTCGGGCCGGGCATCTTCCCGGAGCGCCAAAGCCTGCCGCTCACCCTGCGTGCCGCCCTGCAGGATTTGCTGTTCTTGCTCTTTGGTCAGCGTTGCAGGCAACCCTTTGCCGCCGCCATCCTTGGCTTTACCGCCTCCCCCCAAAAGCGATTTGAGCTTCCCGAGCATATTACGCTTCCTCCACCACTACGTCGGTTTCATTTCTGGCGATCGCGACATCACCACGACCCGACCCTTTCACCTCATACAACACTGCATCTGCCTTGTCGGCAAGTTCAACAAACGAAAGATCAACACCAGGACGCGACTGACAAACCCCAATCGACGCGCCTAATTGCAGGTCTTCACCGCCGATAGCAGCCTTCACCTTTGGCATAAAGTCGAGCAGCGACCTGACCTTATCAGCCGCCTTTTCCGCCCGCATGTCCTCAAGCCATAAAACAAATTCATCGCCGCCATACCGTCCGGCGTAATCACACGGCCGAATCATGTTTTGCATAACCTCCGCAACCATTTTGAGCGCGGTATCGCCTGCCTGATGGCCTAGTGTATCGTTCACTTCCTTAAAGTGATCCAAATCAATAAAAACCAGGCAACCTGAAAGGTCTGTCCGGCATTGATGCTTAAGGCGCGCTTCCACGGTTTCTGCAAGTGCGCGACGATTAAGAAGGCCTGTGAGGTCATCTTTGCTGGAAAGCCGATACAGACGGTCGATAAGTTCTGCCTTGCTAAACGCAGCGGTGAGTACGCCGGCCACACCGTCCAGCAACTGCTTTTCCTGGTCTGACCAAGGGCTGACCTCGGTGTCGCGGCTGATAATCACCATGCCAAGCGCCTGCCCATTAAGGTCAAGCCGGATGCCAAGATGGGCTCGATTATCGCCCGCAATCACGCCCGCGCCGTTTTTGTCGTCAAACGAATGCCAGATGGTATCCAGATCCAAAATCTCGTGCCGAGAGCCCATGATGGATATCGGCACCAAACCTTCATGATATTTGACGACAGCCCAAACCATGTCCGCCCGCAGCATTTCCTGAAGCGCTTCGGAGGCATTGTCCATCAGTTCCTGTGCCGTCTCCGAACTATTCAAGCTACTTGTGATGCGTTGCAGCAGTGTGAACCGCAGGCTGTCCTGCTTGGCCTTGCGCTCCGCCAGCAAGCGCGCGGTCATATCGCGGCACGTACCCCGTAGCGAAACCCTATTTCCGGTTTTATCGAGCTGAGGGTGAACGGAAAAATGGAGCCAGCGCCGTTCCTGCCCTTCAAGCTGAACGGGAACAGCGTCAAAATGGGCAGCAACTTTGGACGCAAACGGGTTACGCACGGGCGCATCCCCTTTTGGCCAGAAAAGCTGGCTTGCCGCACGCCCCAGCCACATTTCTGTTTTGAAACCAAAGGCCTCAACCGGTGTAATGAAGCGAATATTCTGGTCCGCGTCCACTTCAAATGCCACATCTACGGCGGAATCAAGCAGCTCCTTCAACAGAGCGCGACTTTTCATCAGCGCTTCTGTGACCTTGTCCGGCAACGTGGTATCCCGCCCGACGATGAGGCATCCATCACCCTCAGGTACGGCAACCAACCAAAAGTTTGTCCCCGCCACACCTTCCAGCCGAGCGTCGCACGGCACGCGGGATGCCAGCGCCTTAGTGGCCAGGCTGTGAAGTGTCGGCTCATTCTCACGCCAAAGCTCGGCCAAAGCACCAGCATGAGCTGACTGGTCACATATTTTCCCATTCGCGTTGATGCGAATTGCGCAGCCTTCAGCAGAAGCCAAGCCGTTTGACCCACCTTGCTTTTTCCAGGACGCTACAAATTTCGCCAATGTGCTCACAAGACAAATTCCAAACCCAAGCAATGCCAACAATAAACTAGATTAAATACTGTTAAGGTAGATTTAACAGTGATTTGCGCATAATTCTAAGACTTATGTTGGATTATAAAAATCATAGCTTCCACCCGGCTTTCGATGATGATCGAAATACCTGGGTATTTGACCTGGACAACACGCTCTATCCAGAGAAGTGCAACCTTTTCATGCAGATCGACCAAAAGATCGGTGAGTATGTACAGAATTTGCTGCGTCTGGACCCTGAGGAGGCGCGAAAAATCCAGAAAGGGTACCTTCTGGAACACGGCACCACGCTCAAGGGCTTGATGGCCAACCATAAGGTGGACCCATACCACTATCTTGACCATGTGCACGATATCGACTTCAGCCCGATTGCCCGTGACGACGCATTGCGTGAGGCACTTACCACCCTCAAAGGGCGCAAGATCGTTTTCACCAATGCTGACCTCCCCTATGCCGAGAAGGTACTCGAACGTCTTGGCATCGCGGATCAGTTTGAAGCCATCTTTGATATCCATGAAGCCGCGCTTGAGCCAAAACCGAAAAAAGATGTTTACGACAAGTTCGTGCATAAGTTCGACATCGACCCCAAGCGAGCGGTGATGTTTGAAGATATGGTGCGAAACCTGAAACCCGCACACGCCCTTGGCATGGCAACGGTCTGGATCAACACGGGCAGTGTTTGGGGGCAAGCAGACTATGATGCAGCCTTTGTGCATGCAGAAACGGATGAGCTCACCACCTGGCTGCAGGCTTTTTTAACCCGCTAGGTAAGGAATTCTAGGGCATAGAGCGCCCAGGTTTGATTGACTTCACCCCCTTCGCCGCTATTGTTCTCGGGATTTTTCGCGAATATGCCGTAATGAGGATGCCCGCCCATGTCTTATGCCCACCTTGAAGCCACCATCGATGCAGCGTTTGAAAGCCGCGATGAGATAAGCGCCCATACAAAAGGTGACGTACGCGACGCCGTTGAACAAGCGCTCAAGCTTCTTGATAGCGGTGAGTTGCGTGTCGCTTCCAAAGAAGGTGGCGCTTGGGTTGTTCACCAATGGCTTAAAAAAGCGGTTCTGCTTTCTTTCCGCCTCAACGACATGGCGATGATTGCAGGCGGCCCTGGTGAGAGCACCCACTGGTGGGACAAGGTGCCCAGCAAGTTTGAAGGCTGGTCTGCCAACACATTCCAGGCAGCAGGTTTCCGCGCCGTGCCGGGTGCCATCGTTCGTCATTCCGCGCACATTGCGAAAGGCGCTGTGCTGATGCCGTCGTTTGTGAACCTCGGTGCGTACGTTGGCGAAGGCACAATGGTGGACACATGGGCCACCGTGGGTTCCTGCGCACAAATTGGCAAAAACGTCCATATCTCAGGCGGCACTGGCATCGGCGGTGTGCTTGAACCGTTGCAGGCTGGCCCGGTGATTATTGAAGATAACTGTTTTCTTGGCGCGCGGTCTGAGGTCGCAGAGGGTGTGATTGTCGAAGAAGGTGCGGTTATTTCCATGGGTGTGTTTATTGGTGCTTCCACCAAGATTGTTGACCGCGAAACCGGTGAGGTCTTCATGGGCCGAGTGCCTGCGTACAGCGTTGTGGTGCCTGGCACATTGCCAGGCAAGCCGCTCGCTGACGGCACACCAGGCCCTGGCCTCGCCTGCGCTGTCATTGTAAAACGGGTAGACGAGCGCACACGCTCTAAAACGTCGATAAACGACCTCCTCAGGGATTAATGTCATGCTCACCCTCGATCCTGTCAGCCTGTCCCAGCATCTGATTCGCCGTGAAAGCGTTACGCCCGACAAAGGCGATGCGCTTGATTTTCTCGCCGGTGCGCTCACGACGCTGGGTTTTAAATGCCACAAACTGACCTTCGAGGAAGAAGGCACTGAGCCAGTTCCCAATCTCTATGCGCGCTTCGGCAGTGAAGGACCGAACTTCTGTTTCGCAGGTCACACAGATGTTGTGCCCGTAGGTGCCGCAGACCATTGGAGTGTTGCGCCTTTTGCAGCAGAAGTGCGGGACGGCCAGCTTTTTGGCCGCGGCGCCGCTGATATGAAGTCGGCAATCGCTGCATTTGTAGTAGCGGCTGAGCGTTTTCTGGCTAGCCGGGACACGCCGCCAAATGGCTCCATCTCGCTCCTGATTACCGGCGACGAGGAGGGCATGGCCATCAACGGCACCCGCAAGGTGCTGGATTGGCTTAACGAGCGCGGTGAAGAGGTCGACATGTGCCTTGTGGGTGAACCCACCAACCCCACAGCTATGGGGCAAATGATCAAGATCGGGCGCCGCGGCAGCCTGCACGGCGTTATCACGGTTAAGGGCACGCAAGGTCATGTGGCCTATCCGCACTTGGCGAAAAACCCGATCCCGGATCTCGTGAAGGTGCTTGCCACCCTTGAAGGGTCGTTGGATGAAGGCAATGCGAGCTTCCAGTCCTCCAACCTTGAAATCGTCAATATCGACATCGGCAACGAAAGCCATAACGTGATCCCCGCTGAAGCGAAATCCCGCTTTAACGTGCGTTTCAACAATGAATTCACGCCGGAAAGCCTGAAGGCGGAGCTAAGCCGACGCATGGACAGCGCGGGCGTGACCTATGAAGTTGATTGGTGGTTATCCGGCGACAGTTTCCTCACAGAACGCGGCCCACTTTCGGATGCGGTTTCAAGCGCCGTGGAATCCCGCCTTGGCGTGAAGCCTGAACTGTCGACAACCGGGGGCACTTCAGATGCCCGCTTCATCAAGGACATGTGCCCCGTGGTGGAATTTGGCCTTGTAGGTGCCACCATGCACAAGGTTGACGAGCATGTGGCCGTTGCGGACATTCATGCGCTCACAGACATATATGAAGACGTGCTCAAGCGGTTGATCGGATAATAGTCCCCAATCCCACCTAAATTAATTCTAGTTTCGCGAGCATATGCGTGAGGCTATTGTCATCTCGTGGTTCACGGAAGAGTACAGGGGTGAAACCCCGCCGTCCCTACGGTTCTGCCCCAAAGGGGTCCCTGTAATGGCGTTGCGAGTGATCGCGCACCTTTCTTCTTTGAACCCAGCTCCCCTGAGCCCTGCCCAACAATCTCAGGCGCTCAAATAAAAGGGGCCCGCACCTCCCGCGGGCCCCTTTTTTCAACTCAAGGCTCGGCTTGTTATTCGCCGCGTAGACCTGCGATATTGTCTTCCCAGTTGGCACCGTCAAACTCGCCAACAGTAAGCGAGTTTACCGTCGCCATATCGATGCAATTTGTGTTGATCGACCAGCCATCAGGGTGGCTACGCGGCACATAAAAGGCCTTAACACCACAGGTGCTGCAAAACAGATGCCTGGCGGTGCCCGTATTGAAGCGGTAGTCGGTGAGGTTATCCTCGCCAGAGGTAATCCGGAACTCGGCCTTAGTGGCAAAATAGTGCACAAACCCGGTCAGCTTGCAGATGCTGCATGTGCAGCTTTTGGCTTGCAGGTCGGCCGGGGCGTCCAACTCGAAAGAGACAGCGCCGCAGTGGCAGCCGCCTTTATGGGTAATATTACCTGTCATGACACTCCACCACTTTGCCAACCATGCGCTCAACACGGAAGACACCATCAAACTGCTTGTAAACCGGCGCGAAAGACCGGAACAAATCGCTTTTCTGGTACTCCTCCAGCGCCTGCCTGCTCTCAAAAGCATAAAGCGCCATAAAACCAAGCCAACCATCATCAGCTCGGTCTTCAAGCTCCACAAGTCGTGCCCACATGACGCCCGGCACCGATGCGACCTCAGCCACATGCCCACCCTTGAGCCAATTGATATAGACCTGCCCCTTTGTGGGGTCGACCCATACCTTCACCGCATATAATATCTCGTCCAGCATCACCGCATTAGCTCACGTTGCTACGGGCTTTGAGGGCTGCCGCAAGCGTGCCGTCATCCAGATAGTCAAGCTCGCCGCCCACGGGCACACCATGCGCAAGTGCCGTGACCTTCACACCGCTTTCAGACAAGCGTTCCGCCAGATAATGGCTGGTGGTTAGACCATCCACCGTGGCGTTGAGTGCGAGAATCACTTCGCTTACCTCGCCCGTGACCGCACGGTCGAGCAGGCTCGCGATATTCAATTCGTCCGGCCCGACACCGTCGAGGGCCGAGAGCGTGCCACCAAGCACATGATAAAGCCCCTTAAAGGTCTCGCTTCGGTCAAGCGCCCACAAGTCAGCCACATCCTCAACCACACAAATGGTGGTGCGGTCGCGCCTCACGTCTTCGCACACATGGCAGGGGTCGCTCGTGTCGATATTGCCGCACGTAGCACAGATCACGATCTTGTCCGCAACCCGCATAAGCGCATCCGCCAGCGGGATCATCACGCTGTCTTTTTTCTTGAGAAGCTGAAGCGTAGACCGCCGCGCAGAGCGTGGGCCCAGCCCCGGCAATTTTGCCAGAAGCTGGATCAGCGTATCGATTTCACTGCCGTGGGAACGGGGCATAGACTAGGAACCTGAGTTTTCAGTATCAAGCGGCAGGCCGTTCTTAACTCCAAGACCGATAAACAGCACAAGCCCCAGGTAATAAAACAGCGACACCAGCGCAAACACAAAACCCCATACATCAAGCGGCATGTTGGTAAGTGCATCCATAAAGCGCGCGCTTTCGCCCTCGCTCATGGTTGCAAGCGTGATCGCCGCCATATTCGCGGCTGAGCACAGGTAAGAAACCATCAGGCAACCCAGCGCCAGTTTCCATTTCTCGGTGCCTTCAAGGCTGCGCTCATGGTCTTTGGCAAAACGTACGCCCGCAAAAAAGCCGGACAGAAGCAATATGGCAATGCTGCCCAACCGCCCGAAATTGATACCAAAGCCAAGGCTGACACCGGTGAGTGCAAGCATGGCGCAAATATACCAAACCGCGAAGGTGCCGATGGTTGGCATCAAACGCGCGTTGCCCTGTTGTGTGTCTTCTTCTGTCATGCCGTTAGCCTACCCTGCCCAAATATTCTTCCATCAGCTTTTTGCGGAATTTCCGGTCACGTTTCAAGTGCCATTCCCGGCTCATGGCCTCCGGCCGGGTTTTAAATTCTTCTGAGTAGAGGACTACCCAAACCCGCCCGCGTGTCGATTTCGCGCCCGTTCCAGCGTTGTGAGCGACCAGCCGTTTCTCAACATCGGTTGTCCAGCCCACATAAGTTCTCGCGGTGCCATCTTTGACACTGCCAAGAATATAGGTGAAGCAGGGATATTCAAACGTGTCCGTCAATTGCTCAGAAAGGCATCTTGAAACCAGGTGGTAGGTCCAAGCCGCCAGTAAGGTCTTTCATACGGTCCTGCATGGCGTCTGCCGCTTTGGCTCTCGCCTGCGCATGGGCGGCAACAATCAGATCTTCCACCACTTCCTGTTCCTCGCTTGAGAACAAGCTCGGGTCAATCGATACGGATTTCATGTCACCTTTGGCGGTGAGCACCACCCGCACCATGCCAGCGCCGGCCGTGCCGTCCACCTCAACCGTGTCCAGCTCCGCCTGCATGTCACCCATTTTGGACTGCATTTCCTGCGCTTTTTTCAGCATCTCGGAAAGGTTTTTCATTGCTCAATCGCTCCAGACTTAAAAATCAAACTCTGAGGTATCATCCGCGTCATCAAAGGAAACACCCTCAAGCGGGTCATCGCTCGCGCTAAGGTCTTCCTCCTCCGCCCGGCTGTCCCGCACGTGGATAAGTTCGGCGTCCGGGAAGGACGAGAGCAGGGCTTTCACAATCGGCTCCGCCAGCGCTTCATCACGGCGTTTTTTGTCGCGCGCGATTTCCTTGTCGCGGATGGTGATCTCACCCTCGGCGTCCCGCGTGATGGTGATCTGCCAGTCCACACCGGTCCACATCTTGAGGCAGGATTTAACCCGCATCATGAAGTCCGGCGGAATCTGGCGAAGCGTGCGGATCGTAATCGAGCCCGGCTTATAGTTCACGAGCCGCACATGGTCCTTCAAAAGCACTGCGAGCGAAGCTTCTTTCTCGGCATTAAAAAGTGCGACGAGCTTCTCAAAATCCACCGGCATGGGGTGTTTGGCGTGGTCATCGCCATAAGACGCATCATTCTTGAACGCGAGCACTTGCGCGCCTTGCTGCGCTGTTGGCCCTTGCCCCGTTGAGGCTTGCGGCGCTTGCTGGCCGGATATGGCGTGTACATTGCCACCACCACCTGACGGCGCAGGCGCACCGCTGGGCGTACTACCGCTGCCGCTTTGAAGTTGCTTCACCAGGTCAGCCGGGCTGGGCAGGTTGGCTGCATAACATAGCCGAATGAGAACCATCTCCGCAGCCGCAATCGGACTTGGTGCGGTACGAACCTCACCAAGGCCCTTGAGGAGCATCTGCCACGCACGGGTCAGATGCGGCATGCTGAGATTTTGCGCCATCTCGCCGCCCTGTGTGCGCTCCGCTTCGGAAACCAGCGTATCCGTGCCCGTGTCCGGCGTAACTTTAAGCCGCGTGAGCCAATGGGTAACCTCCAAGAGGTCATTCAGCACCACAGCCGGGTCCGCGCCTGCGTCATACTGGTGCCGAAGCGTTGCAAGGCCTGTGGCCACATCGCCTTTCATCAGTTGCTCGAACAGGTCCAGCACAAGCGCCCGGTCAGCAAGGCCGAGCATGTCCCGCACCTGGCTTTCCGTCACCTCACCCGCACCATGCGCGATGGCCTGATCCAGAAGCGACAGGCTGTCCCGCACCGACCCTTCTGCCGCACGTGCAATCAGCTTAAGCGCGCCATCTTCCGCTTTGCAGCCTTCTTGCTCAACAAGCTTGGCCAGATGGGCAATCAGCACGTCCGCCTCAACACGCTTGAGGTCAAACCGCTGGCAACGCGACAGCACCGTCACCGGGAGTTTTCTGATCTCTGTGGTCGCGAAAATAAATTTCACATGCTCAGGCGGCTCTTCAAGCGTTTTAAGAAGCGCGTTGAACGCGTTCTTTGAAAGCATGTGCACTTCATCGATGATGTATATTTTATAACGCGCAGAAACGGGGGCGTACCGCACGCTCTCGATAATCTCGCGAATGTCATCAACACCGGTGCGGGAGGCCGCATCCATCTCCAGCACATCAACATGTCGGCTTTCCGCAATGGCCTTGCAGTTATCGCACGCACCACAAGGGTTGATGGAAGGCCCATCATGCACCGTACAGTTCAGCGCTTTGGCGATAATACGCGCCGTGGTGGTTTTTCCGACCCCGCGAACCCCTGTCAGCACAAAGGCATGCGCCAGCCTACCGCTATCAATAGCGTTTGAAAGCGTGCGCACCATGGCTTGCTGCCCGATAAGACTATCGAAGTCAGACGGGCGGTACTTACGGGCCAGCACCCTGTAGTTTTGTGATTGTGCCTTGTCGCTCATTTTAATGTGCGTCCCCCACTTGTGCGCATTCTTCAGGGTCATTCTTGATTTTCATGACTAGCAGGATTGACCGCATGGGGAAAGGCCAAAGCACCATTTTGAAGGCTTGGGAAAATACCGAACACCCGATGACAGGCGGAGCAAGATTTCCCGCGCGTGTCATGCGAATTTCATGAAGTATTCTGAAAAATAGGATGATGGGTGGGAGGGCCTGCACGACCCATGCACAACTCGTTACGGCTGCTTCCTTTCGGACCTGACCGGGTTGGCGAGCGGAATGTCCGCCGGCTCTCCCGTCGGTGTATATGGCGATTCTTGATCTGACTTGCAAGAGGAATGTGCCCGCCCTAGCTTACTCCGCAATGATAACGGGAGAAAAACGTGGCCTTAGGTACCGTAACCACTGCATTTTCAGGTAATCCGCTCGACCGGGCAGACCAATTGCGTACAGATGACGAAATTCTGGGTGCCTGGGCGCAAAGAGATGACGCTCGATTCGTGCTGATTGCCGAAGGCAAGGTACTGACCGATGAGTTTGGCGATATACTGTGGGTAAGTGCTGCAAAATGTCGTTTTCTCCCTATCGGCACAACAGTCTTTCTCGGGCTGGACAAAGGACCTGGCGGCGACGCACCGCGCTACGGTGCCGAATTGAACGGCTCACCAGAAGAATTTGATGACATGTTCACCCCCGGCAAGTTCCGGGAGCCACGCGCTATCGGCCTCAAGTTCGGGCACGCTCACCCCAGCCTCGGCATCATCGCGCAGGCCAAATCCATGCTGTCATGGCATGCGAGCCACCAGTTTTGTGCCAAATGCGGCGCACCCTCAACGCTGAGCAAAGCCGGGTACGAGCGCAAGTGTGACACGTGCGAGGCCAGCCACTTCCCGCGTACGGATCCGGTGGTGATCATGCTCGCCTTCTATGGTGACAAAGCGCTGGTGGGCCGCGGCCATCATGTACCGCCCGGTTTTTATTCAGCGCTTGCTGGTTTTATGGAGCCGGGAGAAACAATAGAAGAAGCCGTCGCGCGCGAGCTTTATGAAGAAGTGGGCGTGCACACCACCAAGGTTGAGTATAAAACCAGCCAACCCTGGCCGTGGCCGTCTACGCTCATGATCGGATGTTTTGCGTGGGTAGAGGATGACGAGCTGACGATCGACCCCACCGAGATTGACGACGCGATCTGGATTACCAAGGAACAGGCCCGCGATGTACTTGCGGGAAAAAACAACGACTTTTTCCTGCCACCCTTCATTGCGATCGCCCGGGACCTGATGGACATCTGGCTCAGCGAGGCATAAATATCCGAGTCTCACGCGGCACTTTATTGCACTTGCAATAATAGCTTCTACAGGTGCAATAATTCTTCATCACAATACCGTTAATTAGGCAGAATTACTGTAAAATTTTCCTAAAAGTATCTGAAACGTTAAGTATTCATGTTAGAGTAAACATGTTGTTAAGATTTGTTCAGGGTCGCCCTTTAATACTAAGCCAGAATGGCACATGGAGGCGTCTATGAGAATGTCTGAACCGCAGCAGAATATGCTGAGCCACTGGACCAAGCTTTCCATGCGTGATGGAGCCCTCCCTTCCCGCGCAGATATGAGGCTTCAGGACATCGGCAGATACGCATCGAAGATCATAATTGTCGATATCAAGACCGATCCGCTAGACTTCGAATACCGCCTTATCGGGCAGGATGTCGCTGACGAGTTGGATCAGGACTATACCGGCATTCGAATATCTGAACTCCCAGGAAAAGGGCCCGGAAGTGACTTCTGGGACCATATGATCAAGACGTGCGAGGAAGGCCGCCCAAACTTCTGGACGGAGATATGCAAGCAAGCCAAGGTTGGCGAGAAAGAGGCGGCAACGCTTTATCTTCCGCTTGCATCGGATCACAAAACCCCTGACAAGGTTATGCTTGTGATCCAGTTTGGCCGTAGCAAGGTCCGCCCGATCCAGATCCAGCAGGCTCCGCATTATTACGCATAAGTCGGTGTAAAATATGAAACCGCTGGGGGAAACCTCAGCCGTTTCAAGTTTGTTTCCCTACTTGTTGCGCACGGTGTTTGGCACACCCTGTGCCCCCGCATAAAACACAACAATCTTCACCATCTCGCTGCCCCGATTATGGCCTTGGTGCGGTGTATGCTGGGCTTCAACAAGCGTATCCCCAACACCGATCACCTTCACTTCACCGGTTTCATATTCAACCGTCAGCTCACCTGACAGCACATAGCCAAATGTTGGCACGGGGTGGCTGTGCCAACCGTTGCTGTCCCCCGGTTCCATAGTGATCATGATGCCAGTGATCTCGGCCGGGTCACCATTGGGGTAAGAAATCGGGTTGCCAAGGATATCCTTATCCGCCTTCATCAATTCTTCAACACCGGCGAAAGATGCAGGTGTTGTGAGCATAACGGTAACGGCCAATCCACAAAGGGACTTCAGCATTTCACTACTCCCCGGCGAAACGGTTCATCGCCGTCGCCATATCGATATCGAGTGAGGTGACACCGTCTGCGTCATGCGTGGTCATTTTCACTTCAACACGGTTATAAACATTGAACCACTCCGGGTGATGATCCATTTTTTCCGCGAGAAGCGCGGCCCTGTTCATAAAGGCCCACGCTTCTGAAAAATCAGCAAACTTGAAGGTTTTGTTGATCGCCAGCGCTTCCGTATCATAAGCCCAGCCCGCTAGCTTACCCAGCGCGTCAGCGCGGGCAGCGTCGTCAAGTTTCTGTGGTCGTGTACTCATGGCTCTTCCCCTAACAATGCATCAAAATATCATGCCAAAATTTCTTCTACGAGTTTTGGCACAAGCTCGCCCGCGCGTCCATGGCGGCACTCCCCAAAATAGCTAACGCCCTGGCTTGGCTCCAAATTCACCTCAATGGTGTGGGCGTAGCCAATGGCACGCACTTCAGCCACAAACCCGGCAGCAGGATACACATTACCGCTCGTGCCGATAGAGACAAACAAGTCACATGCCGCAAGCCGCGCCATAATCTCGTCCATCTGGAAAGGCATTTCACCAAACCATACGATATGCGGCCGAAGCGCGGGAGCGAGAGCGCAGGCCGGGCACTGTGTTGCCTGCTCACAGTCACCGTCCCAAAGGTGAACCGTCATGCAGCTTTCGCACCGCACTTTCACAAGCTCCCCGTGCATATGGATGATATTTTGGGACCCCGCTCGTTCGTGCAGGTTATCAACATTCTGGGTCACGACAGTAACCTCACCACTGAACTCCCGCTCAAGCCGCGCGAGGGCTTGATGGGCGAGGTTCGGTTCAATGTCCCTCAATTGTGCCCGCCTCAGGTTATAAAACCGTTGTACAAGGTTTGGGTTGCGGGCGAAAGCTTCAGGTGTTGCAACATCTTCCACCCGGTGTTCTTCCCAAAGCCCACCGTTGTCGCGGAAGGTGCGCACACCGGATTCGGCCGAAACGCCCGCCCCTGTCAGCACAACAATGTTTTTATAAGGCATTTAGGGCACCCCCTTTCGCTTTTTCCGCCAATCGGTTACGTCTTGCGTGTATGTTTTAGCCGAGAAACGAGACCAAGGCCAACAGGGGTACACACATGGTGGTGAAAGTTTTATTTGTCTGCATGGGGAACATCTGCCGCTCACCGATGGCGGAAGGGGCCTTCCGCGCCGCCGCAGAGAAGGCAGGCCTTCTCGACAGGTTCGAGATTGATAGCGCAGGCACCATCGGCTATCACGCTGGCTCACCGCCCGACAAACGCGCCATCGCAACCGCAAAAGAACGCGGGATCGACATCTCTCTCCAGCGGTCCCGCAAGGTGGAAGACGCGGATTTCAGTACATTCGACTATATTCTGGTGATGGACCATGACAACCTGCGGGACGTGATGGAGCGCTGCCCGGACGAATATAAAGACCGGATTTCCCTGTTTTTGACTCACGCGCCGGATATGCCGCTTGATGAAATGCCCGACCCCTACCAAGGACATATCAGCCAGTTTGATAGCTGCTATCTGGCGGCGATGGACGCGTCTGATGGCTTGCTGGCCAAGATAAAAGCTGAGCGCTTCTAGAAGAACCCATGGCCTCACCGCTTGCAAAAAAGCTTGAAAAAGCATTGGGTTGTGGGATCAAGGGGTCCAGGCCCATGCACGGGGGAGACATTGCTGATGTCTCGCTTCTGACCCTCCAGAACGGTGCGCGCGTGGTTGCCAAACGCCCGCGCGCCGACCAACCCGACACCACCGACACAGAAGCCCTTATGCTTCAACACCTTAAGGCGCACTCCAGCCTGCCCGTGCCGGATATACTTTTCCACGCGCCCGGCATATTGGTGCTGAGCCATATCCCTCACGCAGGCCCACAGGATGTTGCACTTGCATCAAAATCTGTGGCTATAAATGTGGCGCAATTACATGCATGTGTGGCGGAATCCGTGTCAGGTTTTGGGCGAAGTGCGGCGAAAGGTGTGACAAAACCCTATGGCTTCAAACACGACACCTATATCGGCCCGCTGGTGCAACAAAATGCGGTGAGCGCGAGCTGGGTTTCCTTTTTTAGGGACCGGCGCTTGCTCGCCATGGCAGGCTCGTGCCAGCGCACCGATAAACTGAGCAGCAGCGATTACGCCCGGGTGGAAAAACTCGCGCTCAAACTTGGTGACCTGATCCCCGACACCCCACCCGCCAGCCTGCTGCACGGGGACCTGTGGGCGGGGAACATGCTGATAGATGGCGACCATGCCGCAGGTTTCATCGATCCTGCGATTTCATACGGTCATAATGAGATGGACCTGGCGTTTATCGACCTGATGGGCGGCCTCGACCCGGTGTTTTTTGATGCCTACAATGAACACCGCCCCATCGAACCGGGCTTTCATGAAGAACGCAAATCCATCTACCAGCTTTGGCCGCTTCTGGTGCATGTCCGCCTGTTTGGGGGCGGGTATGTCGCTCAGGTCAGCCGCATACTTGAGCAGTTCGACTGTTAGACTGAGTTTGGCTCTCAGGCTTCCTGCGGGCCCGCCACCCCGTCCTCGATCACAAACCGCTTCAGGGTGCTGGCATCAGGCTCGGGTTTGGTGACATCCCCCACAACACGCATGTCTGCGGTCCAGCTACCCTTGCTCACATCACAGAGCGTATAGCCGCGATACCGCCCTTCATAGAGCTTGATATGCGGGTTTTCAGGGATCGAGGGCATATTGCGCTGCCAATAACTGTTCCCGCTGGTGATGGAGGTCGCCACAAACTCGCTGGCCACGGTTTTCGAGTTTGGGTCGTCAAAATCCCGCTTCACGTCACAAACGTAGGTGGCATGCACATCCCCGCCGATGATCACCGGGTTGGAGACATTGCGTTTTTCAAACATGTCCAGCACCCGGTCGCGGGAGGCAACATAGCCGTCCCAATATTCGCTGCCGATCAACTCGCCATCCCCCGGTTTATAGTCATGCTTTGAAAACAGCATGCCCTGCGCCATCACATTCCATTTGGCGCCCGCACGACCCATACCCCACATCAGCCATTTTTCCTGCGCTTCACCGAGGATGGACCGGGTTGGCTCGAACCGCTCCGCGCACGTGCCGTCAATAAGCCGCCAACCGCCGTCATCCGGGGTTTGGCAGGGCTGGTCGGTCCGGTACTGGCGGGTATCAAGCATGTTGATCTCAAGCAGATTGCCATAATTCGTGCGGCCAAAAAGCGCGGCGTCTGCCCCAATAGGCGCCGCCGCCCGCCGGAGCGGCAAATGCTCATAATAGGCTTTATAGGCCGCCGCGCGCCGCTTCAGAAACTCGATCGGGTCCTCAAAATTCTGACCCTGGTCGGCGGCATAATCGTTTGCCACTTCATGGTCATCCCAGGTGAACAGCCAGCTTGTGTGCGCGTGGGCTGCCTGCAGGTCCGGGTCCAGTTTATAGGTTGCGTGCAGCGCGCGGTAATCATCCAGCGTGACCGCATTGCCCACTGGCACACGCCGGTGCGCCGCACCATAGGATTGCTCGTAGATATAGTCCCCCAGATGGACGATCAGCTCCACATCCTCCAAAACCATATCGCGGTATGCCTTGAAATATCCCTCGGTAAAATTCTGGCAGGAGCAGAAGGCAAACTTCATGCGCTCAAGCGGCGCCATAACAGCAGGTGCCGTGCGCGCGCGCCCCACGGGGCTGACCTCATCGCCTGCATGGAAACGGTAAAAATACGGCCTGCCGGGCGCTAGCCCAACCACGTCCACATGCACCGCATGGGCATTCTCCGCATGCGCCACAGTCGCACCTTTCTGCACAACTTTCTTGAAAGCATGATCTTCAGCAACCTCATAAGCCACCGGCACCGGGTCTGGCCCCACTGCCCTGTGATCCAAGGGGTCAGGCGCCAGCCGGGTCCAGATCACGAAGCCGGTGGGCATGGCGTCACCCGAAGCCACGCCAAGCGTGAAGGGGTATGAGATAAAACGCGGTTTCCCGGTTACCCAGGCTGGTGTTGCAAGCAGTGGCGCGGAAAAAGCCGCAAAACCAAGCGCACTGGCTGTGCGCATAAATTGTCGCCGTGAAAAATTGCTCATGCTCGCCCCCGGGATGATGGCCTACCACTTCATCTGACTATGCCACCTATATCACAATCCGATGACAATTCAGGCAAGCACCTGCGACAAAAAACGCACTTGTCCGTGCGCATGAAACACCCTAAAGCGCACACCATGAATATCTTCAGGAAATCGTCCGGCATGACCACCGACCTCGCGCTTTTCGCGGTGTTGGCACAGCTATGGCTTGCGCTTTCCTGTTGTGTGAGCCTGCCGGCAGGCGACCACCTTGTTTTTGGCGATGACACCTGGTGTTCGGTCGATAGCCTGAGCACCGGGCATTCCGGCGAGCATGCCGCGCATGAATGCGACTGCGTGATGATGGGCACGCCTTTCGTGTCCGAACCCGTGACCGCAAACCTTCTGCTGCCGAGGATGCCTGAGCCAAAAGGCCCTGTTTTCGCACAACAGCCAACCCTTCCCTTAAGCCCGCACTACGGCACCATCGGCAGCCGCGCACCGCCCGCCGCCCTCCAAACAGCATAAATCAGATTTATCGGCGCGCACCGCCGCGCCACCCTGTTTTGGAGGAAACTCATGAAGTCCCTTTTGAAAGGCGCATGCTCAACCGCAGCGCTCATGCTCACCACGCCTGCGCTTGCCACAAATGCTGCCACCGATGATGTGGAAACTATTATCGTCACCGCTGAGCGCGGCAAAGGTGAACCCCCGGTGATTGCTGAAAACCGCGAGCGCCTCGCCCGCACACCGGGCGCTGTTGCCCTTGTTGCTGTTGAAGCTTATGAAAACCGCACGGCCCAGGGCTTTGCTGATATGCTGCGCGACGTGCCGGGTGTGATGGCCCAAAAACGCTACGGCGAAGAATCCCGCCTCTCCATCCGCGGGTCCGGCATCGGGCAATCCTACCACCAGCGCGGTGTGATGTTCGCGCAGGACGGTGTGCCCTTCGCAGACGCAGACGGTTTTTCTGATTTCCAAAAAATCGACCCGCTCGCCGCGCGCTATATTGAAGTTTACAAAGGCGGCAATGCGCTGCGGTTTGGCGGTGCACAGCTTGGCGGTGCCATCAACCTTGTTACCCCCACCGGCCACACCGCACAGTCAAATTATATGCTACGGCTTGAAGGTGGCTCATTTGATACCCTAAGGGGCGGTGCCGCACTCGCCCAGGTGCTGGGTGACTTTGATGTGTACGCATCCGTAAACGCATTACGCTCAGACGGCTTTCGGGAATGGGCAAAACAAGACCAAGTGCGTGCGACCGTCAATATGGGCTATAGCTTTGGCGAGGACCGCGAGATCCGCCTGATCGCGTACGGCGCTGATATCGACCAGAACGTGCCCGGCTCGCTTGACCTCACCACCGCGCTTGATGCACCGGAAACCTCAACTGATGCAGTCAAAAACGGCAAATGGGCGCGGGATCAACAGTTGGGCCGCCTGAGCCTGCAAACCCGCTGGCGCTTCAGTGAAAACCTGCTGTTTGAAGGTGGGCTACACGCTACGACAACCGATCTGCACCACCCGATCCCCATCATCATCGACCAGCAGTCAGACACCCAAGGCGCCTTTGGCCGGTTTGATTGGGCCGGTGAAGTTGGTGGCCATAAGACAGACATCTTCTGGGGTATTTCCTACCGGCAGGGACAACTTGACCAACAGCTTTACAGCAACATTGGGGGTGAAAGCGGCTTCCAGTTCGGCGGCAGCCGCCACAAGGCAACCGGCCTTGATGTTTTTGCTGAAGCCCGCATTTTTGCGACCGATACGCTCGCGCTGGTTGCCGGGGCGTCCTACGGGCGCGCGACGCGGGACTATACCAACCACCTTGCGCCAGCGAATGACGCGGACAAAACCTTCGACTGGTTCGCCCCGCGCGTTGGCCTGTTGTGGCAAAGCGAAGACGGCACCCAGGTTTACGCCAACGTGACCAAATCTGTAGAGCCACCGCACTTTGGTGCGCTTGTGCAGGCCCCATACCCCGGTTTTGTACCTAACAAACCGCAAGAGGCGGTAAGCGCCGAGATCGGCACCCGTGGCCGGGCCGACAAGCTTGTTTGGGATATCACGCTCTATCAGGCCTGGCTCCAGCATGAGCTGCTGTCGTTCGCCAATACCTTTGGCTTGCCCAGTGCGGTTGCAGGCGCTGATGACACCATCCATCGCGGCCTTGAGGCTGCCTTTGACTGGCAGCTGATAGAAGAAGGTTTCATGGGCGGCGGGCTTACATTACGGCTTGGCTATACCTATTCGGACTTCACCTTCGATGATGACGCTACCTACGGCGACAACCGCCTGCCGGTGGTGCCCAAACACCAGATCCACCTGGGGCTGAGGTATGAGAACACAGCGGGCTTTTTCCTGCATCCAAGTGTGGAGTGGCGGCCAAGCGATACCTTTGTGGATTATGCCAACACCATGAAAGCGCCGGGCTATGCGGTGCTGTCGCTGAACGCGGGTTTTGAAGTACGTGAGGGTGTCACCCTGTTTGTTGATGCCCGCAACTTAACCGACAAAGCCTATGTGCCCGAGTTTGGGGCCATCAATGACGCGAGCGCAGCCGGGGCAAACCTGGCTGTATTTTACCCCGGCGAAGGCCGCGCCATTTATGGCGGCATCACCTACCGCTTTTAAGGGAGAGACAGGATGAAAAAGATGATTACCGCCCTTGTGCTCAGTGCCGCAGCGCTCGCGTCGCCCGTGAAAGCGCATGTTGTGCTGAGCGAAACAGAGGCCAAACCGGGTGCCTATCATTTCACTTTCCTGCGGGTTGGCCACGGCTGCGACGGGCAGGCAACAGAAAGCCTGACGGTAGAAATTCCCGCCGGGGTTTATAGCGCAAAACCGCAACCAAAAACAGGTTGGAAGGTTGAGATTATACGGGAAGACCTGCCCGCCCCGGTGGTTGGCCCGCACGGCAAAGCGCTGACCGACCGCGTCGCGCGCATTCGCTGGAGTGGTGGTGCGCTCCCTGACAATATGGTCGACCAGTTCGGCCTTTTGGTGAAGCTGCCAACGAGTTCAGGCCCGCTTTATTTCCCGACCGTGCAATCCTGCGCGCTTGGTGAAAAAAGCTGGACCATGATCCCGCCCGAGGGAGCCGCATGGGGCAGTGTGCCCACGCCCGCGCCGGTCGTATACCTGAAAAGCGATGAGGATACACAAGCGCCGCATCACTAGGCGTTAGCGCTCGCTGCCATGCTGGAGATGTCCGGCATGGCAGCATCTTCAATAAGCGGGCTCCAGCGTCCAGCCAAACTCGCGGGCCATATCAAACGAGCTGTAGCTGTCTTCCACATCGGGTTCGCTTTCGAGCGCCCTGCCGAAGCGGCTTTCCACCGTGTAGTAGGAGCCTTCATGCGTGCGCTGGCTTGAGAACAGCGTGAAATGCTGCACGGTTTCAACCGGTGTGTGCAACATCTCCCCGTGCAGCAACCAGTCCCCGACCCTCGCCTGGGCACCGCGCCTAAAGCGTGCCAGCGTGACATGCGGTTTATACTTCCGCCGCTCCACCTCAACATCAACACGGTCCAGTGCGTTCAGCACTTTTTCATGCAGGTGCATCAGCGGTGCTTTGTCTTCAACACCGGCCCACAGGCATTTGGGCTGTTTGGGTTTACCAAAAAGACCCACGCTTTTGAGCGCGAGGTCAAACGGCGTGAAAGAGATACGCGAAAGTTCGCCTTCAATTTCACGGAAGGTCTTCTTCGGCACGTCGCCGATAAATGCAAGGGTTAGGTGAAGCTGGTCATCCCGTTGCCAGTGTGCGCCTTCAACGCCGCCGCGTACGTGAGAAAGCGCGTCCCTGATATTTTCCGGAATTTCCAGGCCGACGAATAAACGCACCATGGCCTGCCTCCTTCGATCAAGATATCGGGCTCAAAATGGCCCGACATACTAATGCTAGCGTAAAAATCGCCGGAGGGGAATCGTCAACCTTGCTGAAATTTTTGTGACAATGGGGAAAAACCGTTAAAATGTTCAGATAGGGGCCAAAATTTGGGGGTGGAAAAAATGAATCATATCAACATATGGGTACGTGTTTTTGTCAGCGGAATGGGCGCTATCTATCTAGTGTCAATGTATCTGATCCCTGCATTACAAGCAGTAGTTGGACATGCGACCGTACTGGATGCATGGGAGTACTATCAAGGCGTTCTCCATGACTGGCAAACTCTCAATGGCAGCTTGATAGCGTTGGCAGGGGCCGGATTTGCTTTAGTTGCAACTAAAATGTCCCTGCATAATGACTTTATCAAAAACCAAGTTGATAGGGAGAGAAAAAAAGAAGAACAACTACTCAAAGCGAGCGCCATATTATTGGCGATGGTTGATCAATATGAGTTCCTACTCGACAAACGTTCAAACGCAGGTAATCGGGTACCCTTAGAACCGCTGTATATATGGCGAGAAAATACGGGACTGTTCATTGATGCGTTTGGTGTTCAGAATTACAGTTCAATTCGAGCCGGTGTGAAGGACATAGAAACAGCTCTAAATCCCGATGCGGGGAACAAGATTACATATGCGGCCGCCTTGGAAATAACCAAGCTCTTCCAAAACTATGCACAACAGACCTCATCTACACGACGAGCGGGAGTTTTTCATCTAAGTTGGCGAGATCCGAGTTTTTCATAGACCGAGGGCTTCAAGAACCACCGGGCCAATCTTTTCCACAATGATTTTAACACCTTCTGCCGTTGGGTGCATGCCGTCAGACTGGTTGAGGCTGGCGTCTGCCGCTACACCATCAAGGAAAAAGGGATAGAGCGGAAAACCGTATTTTTCTGCCGTATCGGGGAAAATCGGGTTGAAAACAGCCGCATAATCGGGCCCGAGGTTGGGCGGTGCCATCATGCCGGCGATCAGCACCGGGATATCCCGTTCCGCCAGCGTAGCCGCCATGGCGTCGATATTTTCAGCTGTGATATGCGGGTCAATACCACGCAGGCCGTCGTTGGCACCCAGTTCCAGAATAACGAGGTCGGGCTTGCCGTCTTTCACCGGCGCGAGGCCCCATTCAAGCCGGGCACGACCACCAGACGATGTATCACCCGACACCCCCGCATTGATCACTTCAATCGCCACCTCAGCGTTTTCATTGAGCCAAACCTCGAGCTGCTCGGTGAACCCTTCACCGGGTGCGAGGCCATAGCCCGCCGTCAAGCTGTCCCCGAATGCGAGAATTTGCACCACATCCCCCTCATCTGCCTTCGCGCCGGCCACAGAGACATGCAGGCCAAAACCAAATATTGTCAGTAAAGCTAAACAGCGCGCAAAAAATGCGCTAAAAACTTTATTTATGGGGCGACGATTGACCATCATAGGTCCAGCTCCTAGCTATAAACGTACAAAACACGGCAAACCGTGTGTATAAACAACAAAATACCGGATAAAAATATCTGGCAGCGAAGGAAGACTATTTCAATGGCTGATAACAAAGCAATCATCCAGCTTGAGAATGTTGCGCTCACGCTTGAAAGCGGCGCGGGCCCTGTAAACATCCTTAAATCTATCTCATTTGGCATTAAAGCAGGCGAAAGTGTCGGCATTGTGGGCCCATCGGGCAGCGGCAAGTCATCACTGATGAGCCTGATGACCGGGCTTGAGCAGGCCACCGGCGGCAGCGTGACCGTTGACGGCCTCAAGCTTGAAGGGGCGGACGAAGACACGCTTGCGCGCCACAGGCTCAGCCGCGTAGGCATTGTGATGCAGGCGTTTCACCTGATCCCGACCATGACTGCGCTTGAAAATGTGGCGGTACCGCTCGAGCTTGCTGGCGTGAACGATGCGTTTGACCGCGCCGCGCGGGAGCTGGAGGCCGTTGGCCTCGCCCACCGTATGGAACACTACCCGGCCCAGCTTTCTGGTGGCGAGCAGCAACGCGTGGCGCTTGCCCGCGCATTAGCGCCTGAACCGGCGATCCTGTTTGGGGATGAACCCACCGGTAACCTGGACGGCAAAACCGGCCGTGCGATTATCGACCTGATTTTCGACCTTTCCGAGCAACGCGGCTCAACCCTTGTGCTTGTGACCCACGACCCGGCGCTCGCGGACCGCTGCGACCGTGTGATCTCTATGTCTGACGGTAATATCGTGGACGATACCGGCGACACCAAATCTGTGCAGATCGAAGAGAGGCCCACAAGCAAAGTGAAGGGCGGCAAATGATCACGCGCAGCCCGGCCCTGCCAGTGGCCTTAAGGCTGGCGCTGAGGGAGCTGCGCGGCGGCCTCTCGGGTTTCAGAATTTTTATGGCATGTCTGATTTTGGGCGTGACGGCGATCGCAGCCATTGGCTCGCTTACCCGCGCCATCACCGAAGGTATGGAACGCGAAGGTCAATCCATCCTCGGCGGCGACATGGAGATCAATATCTTCCAGCGCCAGGCAGGGCCCGAGCTTCTGGAATGGGTGGACGGCAAAGGCACATTATCCGTATCCGCGCGCCTGCGTACCATGGCGCGATTTGAGGATGGTGGCACCTCTACCCTTGTGGAACTGCGCGCTGTTGACGGGCTTTACCCGCTTTACGGCGAGTTCAAGACCACACCCCAGCTTGACAACAACGCGCTGTTTGAAGAACGCGCGGGCCGCTGGGGCGCAGCCATTGACCCGATGCTGGCTGAACGGCTTGGCGTCAAACTGGGTGACACGCTCACCTTTGGCGGCGTGAAGGCTGATATCCGCGCCTTTATCGACCGGGAGCCAGACAAAGCCAACCTTGGTTTCCAGCTCGGGCCATCGGTGATGATCCGCCACAAGGCGCTTGACGCCACCGGGCTTGTGACCACCGGCAGCCTGATCAATCACTACTATAAAATCCGCCTTAATGAAGGCCTGGATATCAAAACCATGCGCGAGAACCTCAAGGAAGCGTTCCCCGATGAGAACTGGCGGGTACGTGACCGGTCCACCAGCGCGCCCGGCCTCCGTCGCTTCATTGACCAGATGGGCATGTTCCTCACCCTCGTTGGGGTGTCTGCGCTGGTGGTTGGCGGTGTTGGTGTTGGCAACGCGGTGAAAGGTTATATGGACCGCAAGACCCGCACCATCGCAACGCTGAAAATTTTGGGGGCTGACGGTTCCATCATCTTCAAGACCTATTTCTTCCAGGTGCTGCTTATGGGGCTTGTGGCGATTGTGATCGGCATGGGTGTTGGCGCAATGCTGCCAAGCGTGCTGGCGCTGTTTTTGCCAGACACCCTGCCCGTAAAACCGGACGGCGGCGTTTACCCGCTCGCGCTCTTTCTCTCCGCCTTGTATGGCCTGATGATCACTGTGGCTTTCACCGTATGGCCACTTGGCAAAGCGCGGGACCTGCCTGCGGTGCGCCTCTTCCGTGCGCTTGTGGCACCTGAGAACCGCTGGCCGCGTATGATTTACCTCGCTACCATTTTTGGTGCAGGTATGATTGTGGTGCTTCTGGCCGTTGGCATGTCTGACAACCGCATTTTGGCCGCTGGTTTCATGGTGGGTGCAGGCGTCACGCTCTTTATCCTGCGTGGCATCAGCTGGCTTATTGAACGGGGAGCCGCCAAAGCGCCACGGTCGAAAAACGCGCTTCGGCGTATGGCAATCGCAAACCTGCACCGGCCGGGCGCTGCCACCGGTGCCGTTGTGTTGTCCCTTGGGCTTGGCCTCACACTTTTTGCCTCCCTCGCGCTGATTGAGGGCAACCTTGAAGCCCGGTTAACGGAACAGGTGCCTGATGAAGCACCAGCCTTCTTCATGCTCGATATTCAGGCAGCACAGCTTGATGATTTTGAGACCACCGCGCGCGGCGTAAGCGGCGTTGAAGAACTGGTGACAGTGCCTAACCTGCGTGGCCGCGTAACCAAACTGAACGGCGTCGATGCGGCGGATGTGGAAATTGACTCTGAAGTGCGCTGGGTTCTGCGCGGTGACCGGGGCCTCAGCTACATGCCAGACCTCAACAAAGGCAGCCGGGTGGTTGAGGGTGAGTGGTGGCCCACTGACTATAGCGGCGAACCTGAAGTAAGCCTCGGCAAGGAGGTGGCCGATGGCCTTGGCCTCAAGATCGGGGACAACATCAGCGTTTCCGTGCTGGGCCGGGAGATCACCGCAACGGTGCGCAGCTTGCGGGAGATTGACTGGGGCACCTTTGGCTTCAACTTCGTTATTCTTTTTGACCCCTATACGCTCAAGGCAGCACCGCACACCTATATGGCAACGCTGAAAGCTGGCGGTGATGCGGAAGGGGAAGCCCACAAGGTGATCACCAACAAGTTCCCCGGTGTGACAGCTGTGCGCATGAAAGAAGTGCTTTCAAGCGTGAATGTGATGATGGAACAGATCGGCATTGCCGTGCGGGCGACCGCAGCGGTTGCGATCATCGCGGGCATTCTTGTGCTTGCGGGTGCGATTGCAGCGGGTTTCCGCCAGCGGGTTTACGAATCGGTGATCCTCAAGGTGGTGGGGGCTGTAAGGCGCCAGATACTGGGGGCTTACCTGCTGGAATACGCCCTTATCGGCCTGATCACGGCGACGGTCGCGCTTGCGCTCGGCTCGCTGGCCGGGTGGCTAGTAGTGGAGTTTGTGATGGAAATGGAATTTACCTTCCTGCCATGGCCGATGGTCTTCACGGTTACAGCCAGCCTGCTTATTACAGTGCTGTTTGGGCTTGGCTCCAGCTTCCGGGCATTGGCGGCAAAACCCAATCAGGTGCTGAGAACCGAATAGCCGCACATAAAATCGGCGTTATACCCTACCGATTGCAGTTGAAAGCGCGGGGTATAATCGCCATATTAGGCTCAAAGTAACAACCAAGCTCATGAGGAGCAAAAATGGTACAACGTAATTATTCAACTTATGGCGCTTCGACCACGCAGACTGCGGAGTTTGACGAGGGCCTACGCGCTTACATGCTCAAGGTCTATAACTACATGGCCTCTGGCGTGCTGCTGACCGGCATCGTAGCGATGTTTGTTGGCAACAGCCCAGCCATGCTCAACGCAATTTACGGCACCGGCCTACACTGGATTGTAATGCTGGCACCACTCGCGTTCATTATGGTGATGAGCTTTGGCATCAATAAGCTTTCATCCGGCGCGCTACAGATGATCTTCTGGGCGTTCGCAGCCACGATGGGCGTATCGAT
Organism: Kordiimonas sp.; assembly: GCF_965216265.1. Classification (GTDB taxonomy): domain Bacteria; phylum Pseudomonadota; class Alphaproteobacteria; order Sphingomonadales; family Kordiimonadaceae; genus Kordiimonas. The sequence continues at coordinate 2,584,117 of NZ_OZ244153.1, read as the reverse complement.
GGCATGGATATTCACGGCCTACACGGGCACCAGCATCGCGCGTACCTTCTTCATCACAGCGGCTACTTTTGGTGCGCTGAGCCTCTATGGCTACACCACGAAGAAGAGCCTGTCTGGCATGGGTACCTTCCTGTTCATGGGCCTCATTGGCTTGATCATCGCCAGTATCGTGAACATCTTCCTTGGCTCCACAATGTTGCAGTTCGTGATTTCTGTGGTTGGTGTTCTGGTGTTTGCGGGCCTCACCGCCTATGACACGCAGCGCATCAAGGAAAGCTATTACATGATGGCGACAGGTGAAGCCGTAGCCAAGGGTGCGATTATGGGTGCAGTTGCCCTGTATCTTGATTTCGTGAACCTGTTCATGATGTTACTGCAATTCCTTGGCAATCGCGAATAAACGAAGCCATAATAAACAGTTGAAAAGCCCGGCCTGAGTGCCGGGCTTTTTGTTTGCATCAACAGCCCAAGCCAACGACTATTGCAAAAGCTGCAGTTTTGCCTATTTTGTCTAACGTTGTCATTTTCGGCATACGTGTGCCAACGAGGAGAAAAGACAAATGGCCAAAGAGCGCCTCCTGTCGCTTGATGTATTTCGCGGGCTTGCCGTTATTGGCATGATCTTCGTGAACAGTGTTGCAGTGTTTCATTACGGCGCCGATGTGCCAGCTTACGGCATTTTCCTGCACGCACCGTGGGCGGGCCTGACGATTGCCGACCTTGTTTTCCCTTTCTTTATTTTCATGGTGGGCGTGTCCCTGCCCTTCGCGCTTTCCGGCGTGAAAGACACAGCCCCCACGCGCAGCCTTATTCTCAAGCTTATCAAGCGCGCTGGTCTCTTGTTCCTCATCGGTCTCGCGCTCACACTGTCCTTTGCGAACTGGTCTGAGCCCATACGCCTTCTGGGTGTTTTGCAGCGCATCGGCATTACCTTCCTTGGTGCGGCGATCTTCTTCATTGGCTATGGCTGGCGTGGGCAACTGGGTCTTATCGTCATCATCCTTGTTGGCTATCACTTCCTGCAGATGATTCCGATCCCGGACGGTGAGGTCAACCTCTTGGAGCCCGGGCTCAACTATTCAAGCTGGTTTGATCGTTATTTCCTTGGCGACCATGTATACGCCAGAAATGAACCTGTGCCTTTTGAACCTGAAGGTCTTCTCGGTACCCTGCCAAGCATTGCGCAGGCGCTGATGGGCGCACTCACGGGCATGTATATTCGCAAGAAGGGTGCAGGCATGGGGCTGCTGCGCAACATGTGCCTCACTGGTCTTATACTGGTGTGCCTTGGTTTTGCGCTGGCGGACATTCACCCTATCGTCAAAGCCACATGGTCATCCACCTTTGTACTCACCACCTCAGGCCTCGCGCTTCTTGTCTTTGCCATTCTCATATGGATGCTGGATATCAAAGGCTGGCGTGGGCCGCTAGCAAGCTTTGGCCAGGCTTTTGGTATCAACGCCATCACGGCTTATGTGATCCACACCTATCTGATGGGGCCGGTGCTTTTGAACGGCGTTACCGCCAGCCTGCAGCAAACACTTTCCACTTCATTGCCAGCGGAGCTGGCCATGCTGCTGCCCGTTATCATCGTAGTGCTCCTGTGCTGGGTGCCCGTGGCGGTGATGCAAAAGCGCGGCCTCATATTGAAGGTGTAAGCGCCGCGCGGTGTCATCACGAAAACGGATGACTTAGGGTTTCATTTCCGTAACAATGTGGCCGAACGCTACAGCGCAAAACAAAACGACCCCAGCGCCCACGGGCAGGAGCGACCTTCAGGCTATGTCTATCACATCCGAATTTTTTCACCCCCGGACGATCCTGGCGAGGGTTCTGATTGTTGGTGCACTCGGGGCGCTTGTTTGGGCCGGATATAATGGCCACTTGGTGCCGGTGCGTGAATTCCTGAATGACGAACGGCTGACGCTGGAGTTCATGGAGTATAAAATCTCCCCCTACACAGTGCTCAAGGGGCTGTTGATCATCTTTGGTTTCTTCTGGGTGTCGTCGCTCGTTTCAGCTCAGATTGAAAAGCGTATTGCAGGCATTGCCCGTATGCGGGTCAGCAACCGGGAACTGCTCTCAAAAGCGGCGACGCTGATCATTTATTTCATCTTTTTTGTCGCCGCGCTCGATATGATCGGGATCGACCTCAAGGCGCTAACTGTGCTTGGAGGTGCGGTTGGTATCGGCATCGGTTTTGGCTTGCAGAAAATCACCTCCAACTTCATCAGCGGTATCATTCTGCTGGCTGAAAAGTCTGTCGAGGTGGATGACCTGATTGAGCTTTCCGACGGCACACAGGGGTTTGTGCGCCACACCGGCGCGCGCTATAGCCTTGTTGAAACCTTCGACGGCAAAGAGGTCATGGTGCCCAATGAGGACTTCATCACCGCGCGGGTGATCAACTGGACACTGACCAACAAACATGGCCGGGTAGAGATTGTGGTTGGAGTCTCTTATGGCGCGGACCTTGATCTGGTGCACAAATTACTGCTTGAGGCTGCGCACGAACATGAACGCTGCGCCGAATTTCCCGAACCCGTGTGTTATCTGGATGGTTTTGGCGACAGCTCAATAAATTTCACGCTTCATTTCTGGGTCGCCGACGTTACCGAAGGCAGGCGTGGCCCGAAAAGCGATGTGCAGTTCACCATATGGCGGAAGTTTGCTGAAAACGATATTGAAATACCGTTCCCGCAGCGCGATCTGCATATCAAATCAGCCCCGAAGGGTTTGCTGAGGGAGCCGCGTGATGATGCGTCCGATGCCAAGGCGGAAGATAAGCCATGACAGATAAAGCCCTTCTCAGCGCCATATATCTTCGCGATGGTGCAGACACCGGCAGGCACGCCCAGAAAGGCGCGGATGATATTGATGAACCGATCTGGCTGCATTTCAACGTGGCCGGGCCAGACGCAAAGGCAGAACTAAAAAAGGCCGCCCCCTATATTGATGAGGCGATGATTGATGCGCTATGCGCGACCGACACCCGTCCCCGGGTTGAAGAGTTTGAACATGAATATCTGGTGATTTTGCGCGGTGTGAACCTTAACCCGGATGAAGACCCGGAAGATATGGTTTCCCTGCGCATCTGGAGCGACGGCAGCCATGTGATCAGCGCTCAACGGCGCTCGGTTTATGCTGCACGAAAGCTTGCAGCCAAGCTGGAGGCGTCAGAAACACCGGCGAGCTCATCGGAAGTGATTGTGGGCCTCACCGTCAATATCATTGAAAACATGGCGACCCCCATCGCGGATTTGATGGAAGAGATTGACGAGCTGGAGCTTGAAATGATTGATGGCGGCAAGCCGGAGCACCGCCTCAAGCTGGCTGACCTCAGGCACAAGGTCTTGTTGCTGAGACGCTATTTTAACCCGCTCCGCGCTGCGGTTGGCCTTCTCAAGGACCTCGCCACCACTTGGCTTGGGGAGAAATACACCAGACGGCTACGGAACGCACACGACGACCTGACCCGGCACCTTGAGGACCTGGATGCCGCTCGTGACCGCCTGCAATTTCAACAGGAAGAGCTGGTCACCGTGCTGTCTGACAGGCTCAACCGCAATATGTATACGCTGTCTATCGTGGCGGCGATTTTCCTGCCGCTTGGTTTCCTCACCGGCCTGTTTGGTATCAATGTTGGCGGCATGCCGGGGGTTGAAAGCGACATCGCCTTCTGGATTGTGACTGGGGGCTGCACAGCCATCGCGGGTGCGCTGGCGCTCTTCTTCCGGCGGAGCGGCTGGTTCTAGTCAGGCGCCAAGAACGTCGCGAATAGCGCCAGTGAGGGTGCCAAGATCATCCTCACTGATGGTAAGCGGCGGCGTCAGATAAACAATGTCGCGGAAGGGGCGTATCCACACCCCGCGCTCAACAAACTTGGGCTTCAATGCCTCAAGCCCGGATGCATCATGAAGCTGCACCACGCCAATGGCGCCTTTTACGCGCACGCTTTTCACGTTTGGCGCAAAACCGCAGGGTGCCAAGTCGGCCATCAACTGTCCTTCAATGGCATGCGCCTTTGCGGCATAGTCTTCTCGTTCGAACAGATCGAGCGACGCGTTGGCAGCTGCACAGCCAAGCGCATGGCCCATATAGGTCGGGCCGTGCATCAGGGCTTTCATAGGGTCGTCGTCATAGAAGGCATCAAACACACCCTCGCGCGCCACACACACCGAAAGCGGCGAAACCCCGCCTGACAGCGCCTTGGAGAGTGTGACCATATCCGGCACAATACCGGCCTGTTCAATCGCGAACCGTGTGCCGGTGCGGTAAAAGCCAGTGAAAATCTCATCCACAATCAGCAACACACCTGCCGCGTCGCATGCCTCACGCAACCACTTCAGGGTCTCTGGCTGGTGGAACACCATGCCGCCAGCACCCTGCACTAATGGCTCCGTAACTACCGCCGCAACATCAGATGCATGTTTCTTAAGGAAATCAGCAAACAGTGAAGCTTCTTCCGGTGTGCGCGGCAGGTCGGCAAGCAGGTTTCTCGCCAGCACATCACCAAAAAGACCGTGCATACCTTCTTCCGGGTCGCATACCGCCATGGTGCCGAGCGTATCCCCGTGGTAGGTGCCACGGAAATGCACGAACTTCGTACGCTTTTCCCCGCGGTTGAAATAATACTGCAGCGCCATTTTCATCGCGACTTCAACGGAGACCGAGCCTGATTCCGCAATGAACGCGCGGTTCAGGTCACCCGGCAACATTGCCGCCAGGCGCTTGGCAAGCTTCAGCGCAGGCTCGTTTACCATACCGCCAAACATGGCATGCGGCATGGCTTCAAGCTGCTGCTTCATGGCATCGAGAATATGCGGGTGATTGTAGCCGTGAGCCGCAGCCCACCAGCTTGAGATGCCGTCAATAAGCTCACGCCCGTCAGCAAGCGTGATGCGAACACCGTTTGTGGAGGCCACAGGCAACGGCGGTACAGCCGTTTTCATCTGGGTATAGGGCAGCCAGATATGGCCTATGCCCTCATCATACCAATTTGGTGTCTCTGGCATATCAGGCGGGGCTGAGGCCCAGCTTGGAGAAGAGAGCCATGTCTTTGTTGTTTTCAGGGTTTGGCGTGGTCAGAAGCTGCTCACCGTAAAAGATGCTGCTGGCGCCCGCGAGGAAACAGAACGCCTGAGTTTCCTCAGACATTTCCTGCCGGCCAGCGGAGAGGCGCACTTCAGCCTTCGGCATCATGATACGTGCGACTGCAATGGTGCGGACAAATTCAAACGGGTCAAGCTTTTCAACGTGCTCAAGCGGTGTGCCCGGCACGGCCACCAGCATATTGATCGGAACACTGTCCGGGTGTTCATCAAGATTCGCGAGTGTCATCAGCATTCCTGCACGGTCTTCAGGTTTTTCACCCATACCAACGATACCGCCAGAGCATACATTGATGCCTGCGTCGCGCACCCGATTCAATGTGTCGATCCGCTCCTGATAGCTGCGCGTGGTGATGATCTCTTTATAGTATTCTTCAGAGGTATCCACATTGTGGTTATAATAGTCGAGGCCAGCGTCCTTGAGCTGTTTGGTCTGGCAGTCATCCAGCATACCAAGGGTCATGCAGGTTTGCATGCCAAGCGCTTTCACGCCTTCCACCATGGCAAGGATGCTGTCCATATCCCGGTCTTTCGGGCTGGTCCATGCAGCGCCCATGCAGTAACGCGATGCGCCGCCTTCCTTGGCCCGCTTTGCGGCGTCAATCACGCGCTCAACTTCCATCAGCTTGGTCGCTGTCAGGCCGGTTGTTTTGGCGTGCTTCGCAGACTGGGAACAATAGCCACAGTCTTCTGCGCACCCGCCGGTCTTGATCGAGATCAGTTGGCTGAGTTGTACCTTGTTGGGGTCGTGATACAGGCGGTGAACGCGTTGTGCTTCGAACACAAGGTCCATGAACGGCATGGCAAACAACGCCATGATCTCATCCCGGCTCCAGTCGTGACGGATGGGAGCATCTTTTGGCGTGATGGCGACAGGTGCGTTCATGAAAAACTCCTTGGGGCTATTTGCCCCGGAAAATCGCGGCTGCGCGGGGTCAAGTCAAGTAAAATTACCTAACCGCAAGAGTGTGCATGCTTGCTTGACGGCTGGCTCACAAGCGCCTAAGCCAGCATCCATGACCAGATTTGACCATAACGGCTCAAGCCTTAACGCGTTTGCGCAAAACAAACTGGCGCAGCTGGAAGCCAAAAACCAGCGCAGGCGCCTTGTTGAAAGCAGCCGTGCGGGCGCCATGAGCATGCACGTGGACGGCGGGCCGGAGCTTATCAGCTTTACCGACAATGACTATCTGGGCCTTTCCACGCACCCGAGCGTGATCGCGGCCGCACAAGCCGCAACAGCTGAGTTTGGTGCAGGAGCGGGCGCGAGCCGCCTGGTGACCGGCAACCACCCGCTATACAGCAAACTCGAGCAAACACTCGCACGCATCAAAGGCACGGAAGATGCTGTTGTTTACGGTTCCGGCTATCTTGCGAACGTGGGCATTATCCCGACAATCATCGGCAAGAATGATCTGATTATCGCGGATGAGCTTATCCACACCAGCATCCACGGTGGTATTCAGCTCTCCAGAGCAACCATCCGGTTTTGCCGCCACAATGATGTGGCGCACATATCCGAGATACTTGAAGCTGAGCGAGCCAATTTTGGCCGCGCCCTTATTGTGGTGGACGGTGTGTATTCAATGGATGGCGACATCGCACCGCTTAAGGAATTGGGCGAGCTTGCGAAGGTGTACGACGCCTGGCTTATGAACGATGACGCCCACGCGCTTGGCACCATCGGTGGAGGGCGTGGCAGCCTGCATGAGACCGGCGCGCACGGCCTTGTGCCATTGCAGATGGGCACGCTTTCCAAAGCCGCAGGGGCTTACGGCGGCTATCTGGCTGCATCAAAATCAGTGTGTGATTTGATGCGCACCCGCTCCCGCTCTTTTATCTATACCACCGGACTTCCGCCCGCCGCTGTTGGCGCGGCACTCAAGGCCCTGGAGCTGATAGAAGCAGACCCAAACCTTGTGGCGCGCCCAACCAAGCTTGCCCAGCACTTCGCAAAAGAGCTTGGCCTCAATAAGCCCGTCACACCAATTGTACCGCTTGTTATTGGCAGTGAAGCTGACGCCCTTAAAGCCTCGGCAGACCTTGCCGATCTAGGCTTCAAGGTCATAGCCTTTCGCCCACCAACCGTGCCCGAAGGCACATCCCGTCTCCGCTTCTGTTTTTCTGCAAGTCACCGGGATCATGACGTTGAACGGCTTATTGCCGCATGCAAAAAACTAAGGCTGGGAGGTGTAGCGTGAAGGGGCTTTTCATCACATCAACCGGGACCGAGATTGGCAAAACCCTGGTTACCGCCACCTTGTGCCACCAGTTGAAATCAGCAGGCAAACCGGTTGCTGCGATCAAACCCATCATCAGTGGTGTGACAGATAACACCATGGACGGGAGCGACACAGCGCTGATTGCAGCAAGCCTTGGACTGCCAATGACGTCCAACGTTGTAGAGCGTATTTCACCTTTCCGGTATAAGGCACCGCTCGCGCCCACGATGGCTGCAGTGCTTGAAGGCCGCGCACTTGATTACGAAGACCTTATCCGCACCTGCCGCATCGCGATGGCTGAAAACCAGTTTACCCTGGTTGAAGGTGTGGGTGGCTCGTTTGTACCTCTTACTGGTGATCGGTTGGTGGCTGACTGGATCAAAGACCTCGGGCTTGAAAGCCTGCTGGTAGTTGGCAGTTACCTCGGCACCATATCGCACACTATCGCAACGCTTGAAGCCATGCGCGCTCGCGGGCTTGTTATAAGGGCAATTGTGATCAGTGAAAGCGCAGGCGACAACCCTGACCTCATTAAAACCGCCAATGAAATACGCCAGCTTACAGGGCTTGAAGTTTCTACTATCCCGCGCCTACCGATTATCCCTGAGCCGTGGACAGTGGCCCCCGATCTTACGCACCTTCTCTAGAAGTCTCTGTAGGCGGCAAGCCTTACCGAGCATTGACGCCTTCTGCCCGGCATCTTTGTCCGCACCAAATATTCCAGTCGGACCGACCAACCGCACACGAACCCCAAAGCTATTGAAATGCTTCGCCTCTCCTACGCTGAGTAGAAACTGGCACGCCTGTTGCTCTTAATGCTGGCAAGTTTCACTCGCTACCTTGAGGAAGAAAGATCATGCAACAGTCTTTGCCATTTGACCCAAACTTTTACTTCGGCCTTGTGGCCGACAATCTGCTTAAAAATCTGGGTCCAAAAGCATTGACCTACGCTGACGAAGCTCTTTCCAAGATGAAAGCAATCGGCGACGAAGAAGGTTTCGACCTCTGGCTTGCGATCCATGAGCAGCTGACCACTAAAGCGGCTGGTTGTTTCCGCAACGAGACCGCGGTCATCCACTAATTTTGTTTTGAGTTTGGACGGGTCATCTCTCAGCACCCGGCACCTAACCGGCCCGTCCTTCGACCGGGATATACCCAGTCCCGGTCACCAGCCCGCCCCTCACCCAAGGGGCGGGCTTTACTTTGCCTGACATGTCATTTGTGCTCAAACATTGGGAAAGTTTCCCACTAATTTGAGCTGCGCCGAATTTTTCATCTATCTTTCACTTGCTTGAAACTTTCTCACGTGCAGTAATTCAACCTATAAAAAGAACCGATCACCAGTTGGAGACTGTTAGTGAACAGTGTCAGCACGCTCATAGGCCAACTTGAGAATGCCGCGACAAGCCATGATGTTTGGCAATACTTCCTCGATTTCATCGAGGGACGCAGCTTCAAGTGCGCCACATACGGCTATTCATACGCCCCTATCAACACGGCAATTGAAACTGAAAACGGTAAAGAGACCCATGTGCGTGTTTCTCTGGCGGGCCGTACCTGGATCACCAGCATGCCCAAGGAAGGCGTGGAAGAATACCAAAGCCGCCGCTATGAAAAAGTGGACCCTATGATCCACCAGATCGAGAAACGCTCCATGCAACCGCTTTATATGGCACGGGAACTTCTCGACCCAAATGACCCCAACTTCAAGGGCTTTGATTTTATTCTGCAGCGCGCCGAACATTACGGTATTTTCTCCGCTGTCGGCTTTCCACTACGCCATGCTTTTGGACGCGGCCACGGGGAAGTGACCCTGCACGCTGCCCACCGTATCGGCAAGCTGCAGGAGATCATGAAAATGCACGGTGACGAAGTTCATCTGGCAAGCATCTACATGCACACCTTCTATCAGCCGCTGGAACGGAAGGAACGCGCCGAGCGCCTAGGCATCAAAGGTCGCCCCCATGAGGTGTTGCAGCAGCTCAATGCAGGCCTCACCAACGGGCAGATTGCCATACGCCTCGGTGTAAGCGCCCCAACCGTATCGTTCCATATCAAGGAGTTGAAAGAGGCCCTTGCCTGTACATCAACGCGGGAAATACTACCCAGCGCCCTTAAACTCGGCATTCTTGACGACTAGTCCCGACCCGCAAACAAAAAACGCACGCCGCTGTTAACGCGCTATTGAGAAATAGCGCCTAATCTGAAATGTATCTGCGCGCACAGGCATGATTGGGTTGGTTGGAAACCGTCAGGGCAGTATGTAATGGAACCTTCTGAACACGAGTTTGACGCGACGCTGGACGCCACAGGCCTCGCCTGCCCGATGCCGGTACTGAGGGCAAGACGCACGCTTGATGACCTTGAAGCTGGCCAGCTGTTGCTCGTGATTGCATCAGACCCCGCATCGATGCACGACATGCCCGCCTTCTGCTCCATGGCGGGGCACACGCTTTTGATGGCGCATTCGAAAGACGGTAAATTTTACTATGAAATTCGCAAGGGCAAGGCCTGAACATCTGCGATCGTGGGCGATTGATTGCTTACTTCTTGCCTAGCACACCTGCAAGCCAACCAGCCCCCAACGCCACAAACACCGCCATCAGGCCGTATAGAAATGGCATATCGTGCGCAAAACTATAGGCGGCGCGCTCAAACCCTTCTTTGTCCACATGCAGGCTGATCCGGTGGCGCGCTTTCATACTGCCCTTCTGGAACACAAATGTTTCAACCAGAAACTCGCCAATCGGTACGTTTGCAGGCAAATGTATGTCGGTACGAAACAGCCCTTCATCCACCACGCTGACCGTATCAATCTCCTGTCGGTACAGCCCCTCACCTGCCCGCAGGCGAAACAGTGCGTCCCTGAACTCAGGCGGCGGGCGCATCAGACCTCGTCCGCTATCCGCCACAAGCGGCAGGTTCTTGAAACCAATGCCGTAGCTTGCAAAAGCAATCGGGCTCGCAATTTCTTCAAGCGGCCGCGTGGCAGCAACGGCGTAATAACCCGGCGCTGCCGGGAAGCGGATGTTATCCGCATTGACCCATATACCGCCGACCCGTTCCTTACGCCGGACGATGGTCGGCGTCTCTGGGCCCCGCACCACAATCACCACATCATATTTGTCATAAAGTGTATTGATCGCCGTGGCGCCAACCGCTCCGAACAGGATGAGTTCTGCACCATCAAAGCTATACCGGATTTCAATACGCTTGTTTGAGAGATCTGTGACAATTGCCCGCGCAGGAGCCGTAGCGGCAATCATCAGCAGCAGTATGCAAAGGAGCCGGCGCATCAGTGCTTCTCCCCTAGGTCCGCGGCATCAGTCACGCTATAAAGCTCACTAGGCTCAACAACGAGCCCAAGGCCCATTTTCATGCAAACCAGCAGCACCATAAGCCCCAAAAGCGCACGCAACTGCTCGGCCTTGAGTTTAAGCCCGATCGACGCCCCGATCTGTGCGCCAATTACCGCGCCTGGCAGAAGGAGGATTGCAAGGAAGATATCCACCGTTTGAGTATTCACGGAATGGAAGATTGTGGTGAGCGCCGTAACAAAGATGATCTGAAACAGCGACGTGCCAATCACAACATTCGTGCGCATGCCGAGGATATAGATCATGGCTGGCACCATCACAAAACCACCGCCTACACCCATGATCGCAGACAGAAGCCCGACGAACATGCCAATGGTCAGCGGCAAGAGCGCCGAGATATAGAGATGCGATTTACGGAAGCGCATTTTAAAGGGGAGCGCATGAATCCAGGCTTTATGCCTTTCCTCTCGCGGCTTCCGGGGCGGAACATAGCCGCGGCGCTGCCGGAGAATTGCCCGCAGGCTTTCCCATAACATCAAGCCACCAACGGAACCGAGGAACACGACATACGCCAGCGAGATCATGAGGTCGACCTGCCCGAGCGAGCGCAGATAAGTAAACACCTGCGCGCCAAAGTAGGCACCAACCGCGCCGCCCGCAATCAGCACCATGCCCATCTTGATATCTACGCCCTGACGACGCCAATGGGCGAGCGCGCCGGACACGGACGCGGCAGTGATCTGGTTGGATTGGGTCGCAACCGCAACGGCAGGTGGCACACCGGCAAAAATTAGAAGCGGGGTCATCAGAAAACCACCACCAACACCAAATACGCCAGATAGAAAGCCGACAATCGCACCCATACCGATGACGAGGAAAATATTCATCGAAAGTTCGGCGATGGGTAGGTAAAGCGGCATATGTGGACTGATCCCAAAAGGACAGCAATTGGTTTATAGTTCTGTCCTACCTAAAGTGGCGGCTGAATGCAAACAGATAGCCGCTTTACTCCCAGAAATATGGGGTTTAACGCGCCTTACGGGTTCGCTGACCCGCATGGGCTCATTTGTCTCAGCCACGGACACCAATGGCCTTTATATAGGCCCTCAGTGCGTTATTTATAAAATATCGAAGTGAACCACCCATTCTTGGGTTTAACTCGAATATGGCCGGCTGTCCGTCCGCATCCAGTTTATAGTCAATGCAACAGAAACCCTGATAACCAACCGCTTCCAATATACTTTGGAAAAGCGGATAGAATCTGCTGTGGTTGATCTCCTTGAGGAGATCCGGTTCAGCCCATTTTCCAAAAACAAAGCGGTCATGGGGAAATTCAAACTCGATTGCGCGCGCAAAGGTAATCCTCCCATCAAGCATGAGCAGATGGCATGCATACTCATACTTGCTACTGACATACACCTGTTTGAAAAACAGCGATGACCTCAGTTTTGCAGCATGTTTCGCTTCATCGGCCTCATTCTCTATCAGAACCGATGACCTACCCCATTCGTCAATCGAGGTTTTTAGAATGTAGGGAAAGCCTATGTTTTTACCGGTTTCTGGCACATGGCCAGCGAAGCCGCTATTCCGCAGAAACCGGTTAAAGGCGACCTTATCATTACATAAGGCTATGGTTTCTCTTTTCGGTAGCAAGCACGGAATAGGTTCCCCCGCGTCCCGCTTGATATGGAGACGCGCGGCCGCCGCCAACGTGAGTGGGAACACCGCGGCATACCCGCTACAGTCGGTGTGCGGATCTGAAAAGTCCCTGAAGTCAGCCTCAAAGTCGCGCAGCCGGGCGCGGATATGGGGCTCCCAATCATCCTTGGTGGAGAAAAGTATTCTGGGGTGCACATTCCCACCTGTCGAGGCGGCACCCTCATCAGGCTGCCGTATAGGGTTACTCATAACTGACCTTTTGCTCCTTCCGGGCGGGAACCGACGCCGAGCATTTCTATCAAAGCGTTATACCGTGCCGGAAACGCCTTTACTATTCCTGCGGCCAAAACGCGCGAGGGCGTCTTCCATCGCAGGCGCCAGCCTACCCGTAAGCCAAAGCGATAGCATTTTATAATCTCCAAGAAGCGACCACCACGCATAATCAAATGTCGCGGGCCGGTTTTTCTCAAACACATAATGCCCTGCCCAGGCGAACCCGTACCCGATCACAGGGTAGACCAGCAGCAGCCACCAGGTCTGGCTATAGAGCGCATAGATAAAAACAGCCGTCGCCAACATGGTCCCGGTATAGTGTAGGCCTCGGCAAACCGGGTCGGAATGCTCCGCCAGATAATATGGGAAAAACTCCCGGAAACTCTCAAATTTTGGTGCCATTTTATCCTCCCTCTGATCCGAGTCGTGTCGTATTCAGCCGTCTCCCGCGGCACGGCGCCAAAAAATCATACTGGTCCGTCTAGAAAATATAGTGCGAAACCAGCAATCTAGCAAATATCATACGCGCACCTGTTGACGTTAACGTAAACGTCAACTAGATAATGGAGAGCATTAATGGGAAGGATGCAATGCAAACGGAAGATTTAACCGTCACTTATTCCATCAAGGAATTGGCGTGCGATTTTGGTGTTACGTCTCGCACGCTCAGACACTATGAGGACCAAGGCTTGCTCACACCCGAGCGCCAGGGCCAAAATCGTATCTATCATGCGCACGACCGCGTACGCCTTGCCTGGATACTGCGCGGCAAGCGTGTTGGCTTCTCCTTGCAGGAAATTGGCGAAATGCTCGATCTATATGATCTGGGCGACGGCCGGGAAACCCAACGCTCCGTGACCGTAGACAAATGCCGTGAACGTATCCGCGCACTTGAGGAACAACGTGACGACATCAATGCCACCATCGACGAGCTGCACGACTTCTGCTCGCTGATCGCGAATCTTGTTCGGTGCAAAAAAACCGGGCGTTGGCTCAGGCGGGATACCGGCGAGCCACTCAGCCACTACGCACCAAAAAAATGACATTAAAATCCCCTACACACATAAACAGACATAGTTGAGGTATAAAAATGCCAACCTATCGCGCTCCCGTAAAAGACATGAGCTTCGTGCTCAATGACGTTCTGAACATTGGCCAGTATCATAACCTGCCAGGGTATTCCGAGGTCAGCCCTGACCTTGTCTCCGCCATTCTGGAAGAAGGCGCGAAGTTTTGCGAAAACGAACTTCAGCCGCTCAACTATTCAGGGGACCGCGAGGGCTGTACGCGCCACGACGATGGCAGCGTAACCACACCAAAAGGCTTCAAGGAAGCGTACGCCAAGTATGTTGAGGGCGGTTGGGCCGGCCTCACGCAGCACGAAGACTTTGGCGGGCAAGGGCTGCCGCACGTTCTTGGTTTCTGTTTTGAAGAGATGATGATCTCATCCAACCACGCGTTTGCCATGTATCCGGGTCTGTCTGCGGGTGCGATGGCCGCGATTTCAATCGACGGTACAGACGAGCAGAAGCAGAAGTATCTGCCCAAAATGGTTGAAGGCAGCTGGACCGGAACCATGAACCTGACGGAACCACACTGCGGGACCGACCTTGGCATGCTGCGTACCAAAGCTGAACCTCAGGATGACGGCAGCTACAAGATCTCAGGCACGAAAATCTTCATCTCCGCGGGCGATCATGACCTGGCTGAAAACATCATCCATCTGGTGCTTGCGCGCCTGCCAGATGCGCCAAAAGGCGTGAAAGGCATCTCGCTCTTCATCGTGCCTAAATACAAGGTTGGTGAAGACGGCAGCGTTGGTGAATTCAACAATGTGAACACAGCGTCCATTGAAGAGAAAATGGGCATTCACGGCAACTCAACCTGCGTCTTGAACTACGACGGAGCCACAGGCTACCTGATTGGTGAAGCGCACAAGGGCCTCCGTTCCATGTTCATCATGATGAACGCAGCGCGAATTGGCGTTGGCATGCAGGGCCTTGGCAACTCTGAGGTTGCTTACCAAAACGCCGCTGGGTATGCGCGTGACCGGCTGCAAGGCCGCTCCATCGCCGGGCCTAAAAACCCCGAAGGCCCGGCAGACCCAATCATCGTGCACCCGGATGTACGCCGTATGCTGATGAACGCTAAGGCGTTCAACGAAGCATCCCGCGCGGCAAGCTTGTGGTGTGGTGTACTTATTGACCTTGCACACAATGCGGAAACCGAGGAAGAACGTCAGTGGGCAGACGATATGGTGAGCTTGATCACCCCCATCATCAAAGGCGTGTTCACGGATCGCGGCTTTGAATATTGCGTCTCGAGCCAGCAGATTTTTGGCGGCCATGGCTATATTGCCGAGCATGGCATGGAACAATTTGTGCGCGACGTGCGTATCACTCAGATCTATGAAGGCGCCAACGGCATTCAGGCGCTTGACCTCGTGGGCCGTAAGCTTGGCGCAAACGGCGGACGCGGCATTCAGGCGTTCTTCAAATATGCCGGGGAAATCCGGGAAGCAGCCAAGGGCGATGACCGCCTGCGCCCGTTCACTGATGCACTCGGTTCAGGCCTGAAAGACCTTCAAGCCGCCACCATGTGGTTGATGCAAAACGGCATGCAGAACCCTGACAACGCTGGCGCGGGTTCAACGCCTTACATGCACCTCTTTGGCCATGTGCTTCTGGGCCTGATGTGGACCCAGATGGCAAAAGTTGCAGCTGATGCACTGGACGCGGGCACATCCGACCCTAGTTTCTACGAGAACAAACTGATCACAGGTCGCTACTACATGAAACGCCGCATGCCGGAGATTAAAGCCATGCTTGCGGAGCTGGAAGCGGGCGCAGATGAAGTGATGGCGCTTGACGCTGCCAACTTCTAATTCAAAAGGGAATTCAAAATGACCGAAGCTTATATTTATGATGCTGTCAGAACTCCTCGCGGCCGCGGCCGGGCGGATGGCAGCCTGCACGAAATTACACCGGTACAGTTGGCAACTCAGGTTCTGCAAGCTGTGCGTGACCGCACCAATGTTGACACCGAGAATGTGGACGACGTGGTGCTGGGCTGCGTGTCACCGGTGGGTGAACAGGGCGCCAACATCGCCCGCGTCGCAGCCATCAACGCTGGCTACGCAGAAACCACCGCAGGCTTTCAGGTAAACCGTTTTTGTGCTTCCGGCCTTGAGGCCGTGAATATCGCAGCGGCCAAGGTTATGTCAGGTGAAGCAGACATGGCCATCGGCGGCGGTGTTGAAAGCATGAGCCGTATCCCCATGGGGTCAGACGGCGGAGCATGGCCATCAGACCCATCTGTGGCGTTTGACAGCTATTTCGTACCGCAAGGCGTGTCAGCCGACCTGATAGCAACCAAATACGGCCACAGCCGTGACGATGTAGACGCCTACGCTGTTGAAAGCCAGAAGCGGGCGAAAGCCGCATGGGATGACAAGCGTTTCTCAAAATCCATCGTGCCCGTGAAGGACGTTGTTGGCATGAATGTGCTGGACCATGACGAGTTCATGCGCCCTGAAACCACCATGCAGTCCCTCGGTGCGCTGAAGCCTTCTTTCATTCAAATGGGCGAGTTTGGCTTCGATAACGTCGCGATCCAGAAATACCCTGAGATTGAGCGTATCAACCATGTGCACCACGCAGGCAACTCGTCCGGCATCGTGGACGGTGCGGCGGCTGTGCTAGTCGGCACTAAAGAGATGGGCGAAAAATTTGGCCTGACACCGCGGGCACGCATTCGCTCAATGGCGTCGGTGGGCTCCGAGCCGACCATCATGCTCACTGGCCCAAGCTTCGCCGCAGAAAAAGCACTGAAGCGCGCGGGCATGGGCAAATCAGACATCGACGTCTGGGAGCTGAACGAAGCCTTCGCCTCTGTTGTGCTTCGCTTCATGCAGGCGCTGGATATCGACCATTCAGACATCAACGTGAACGGCGGCGCCATCGCCATGGGTCACCCGCTGGGTGCAACCGGCGCCATGATCCTTGGCACTGTGCTTGATGAGCTGGAACGTTCCGGCAAATCCACAGCCCTGGCCACGCTTTGCATTGGTGCAGGCATGGGCACCGCCACCATCATCGAACGCGTATAAGAAGCGAGAGGGAGAGATATTATGACCGAGACCATTCGTTTTGAGGTTGACGGCGACGGCATCGCGCTTCTGACCATCGACCTGCCAAACACTGGCATGAACGTATTTAACGCACAGCTGATTGAGGACCTCGACACCTGCGTTGACAAGGTGCTGGCTGATGAGGCCATCAAGGGCGCGGTTATCACATCGGGCAAGGATGCCTTCCTTGCAGGCGCTGACCTCAATATGCTGGGCAGCCAGTCAGGCGGCGACGCAACTCCAGAGGAAGCCTTTGAAAGCGCCTTCCGCCTGAACAAGATCCTGCGCAAGATCGAAACCGGTGACAAACCCCGGAAAGAACTGGCGCTTCAAGGCACCAAACCTTTTGCGGCGGCTGTTAATGGCCTTGCACTTGGCGGCGGGTTTGAGCTTGTGCTCGCGTGTCACTACCGGGTGATTTCAGACACCCCTAAAATGCAGCTTGGCTTCCCTGAAGTTATGGTTGGCCTGCTGCCTGGTGCTGGCGGCACACAGCGCCTGCCGCGTATTGTTGGCATTCAAGCTGCGGCCCAAGCCATCACCACCGGCAAGCCATACAATGGCCAGATCGCCCTTGGTCTTGGCATCGCCAACGAGATGGCACCAACCGCAGATGTGGTTGAAAAAGCCAAAGCATGGGTGAAAAAATCACCAAGCGCGCTCGCGCCTTGGGACAAAAAAGGCTTCAAATATCCGGGCGGCGCAGGAGCCATGAACCCGGCGGCTGTTCAAACCTTCATTGGCGCAAACGCCATGGCGCAAAAGCAAACGCAGCACAACTACCCCGCCGTTCAGGCGATCCTGTCCTGCCTTTATGAAGGTGGTATCGTTGATTTCGACACGGCCATCCGTATCGAAAGCAAATATTTCATGAAGCTGCTTGCGGGCCCTGTGGCTGGCAACATGATCCGCAGCCTGTTCATCAACAAACAAGCTGTTGAAAAGGGCTCACTCCGGCCGGATGGATTTGAGCGTAAAACCGTCAAGCGCCTTGGCATGCTGGGCGCGGGCCTTATGGGTGCTGGCGTAGCATACGTATCCGCCAAAGCGGGCATGGAAGTTGTGCTTCTGGACCGTGAGATGGCGGCCGCCGAAAAAGGCAAGGACTATAGCCGCAATCTCGTCAAAAAGGGTGTTGAGCGCGGCAAGGTCAGCCAGGATAAGGGCGACGCCCTACTCGACCTCATCACGCCAACAGACAATTATGATGACCTGAAGGATTGTGACCTGATCATCGAAGCGGTGTTTGAAGCAGAAGACATCAAGAAGGACGTGACGGAGAAGACTGAAGCAGTGATTGGCAAGGACATTGTATTCGCTTCCAACACCTCAACGCTGCCGATTACGGGCCTGGCCAAGAACTTCAGCCGCCCGCACCAGTTTATCGGCATTCACTTCTTCTCACCGGTGGACAAGATGCCGCTTGTAGAAATCATCATGGGTGAGAAAACCGATGATGCCACGCTTGCACTGGCGCTTGATTATGTGAGCCAGATCAAGAAAACCCCGATTGTCGTGAACGACAGCCGTGGTTTCTACACCAGCCGCTGCTTCGGCACTTATGTGCAGGAAGGTTACGCCATGGTGAAAGAAGGCGTGAACCCTGCACTGATTGAAAACGCAGGCAAAATGGCTGGTATGCCGGTCGGCCCGCTAGCTGTGGGTGACGAAGTGGCAATCGACCTTTCCTATAAGGTTGGCATGGCAACCAGAAAGGCGCTGGGCGACAAATATGTACCCTCTCCCGCCGATGGTTTTGTTGAAAAAATGGTGGTTGAACTTGAGCGTTTTGGCCGCAAAAACGGCAAGGGTGCTTATGTATATCCTGAGGACGGCAGCCCAAAACACCTCTGGCCGGGCCTTGAGGAACATTTCCCGCTGGCAGATGACCAGCCAAGTGTGGATGATGTAAAATCACGCCTGATGGTTCGCATGGCAGTTGAGTGCGCGCGGTGTTTTGAGGAAGGTGTGCTTCGCGACACAGCCTCAGGCGACATCGGCGCCATTTTTGGTTGGGGCTTCGCACCGTTCACCGGTGGGCCGTTCAGCTTTATCGACACCATGGGCGTGGACGAATTTGTCATGGCGGCTGACCGCCTTGCCCAAGCCTACGGCGAGCGTTTTACACCGCCAAAGCTTCTCAGGGACATGGCTGAAAAAGGTGAGACCTTCTATACAAAAGGCGACACCCGCGGCCGCATCCCTGCCAAGGCTGCATAACTAGGCACAACATATACCGAAAGGGGCTGCCTCGATATTTGCTCGGGGTGGCCTTTTTTTGCGCAAGAGATGTAAATAATACTTTACATTGAGTTAAGTAATGCGTACATAAAGAAATGTAAAAAATATTAGACATCTAGAAAAAGGAATTTTACATGTCTTTTCACGAAAAGAGCACAGCAGCGATGCTCGCAGGGATCATCATTGTATACAGTTGGTATTTCAGCAAGATGCGAGCGGTTGCTTCCACCACACATGTGGAAGAAGGCGTTGTTGCCATCGCCACCATTGCCAGCTTGCTTGCAATTACCGTGGCTATGCTAGTGGCCATCGCTATTGTTGCACATATCGCTATTGCCATTTACGAACAAACCACCACCGGTGATGTGGACGACACAATGGATGAACGTGACCAATTGATAGAGCTGAAGAGTGAACACCGCTCCAGTACTGTACTGAGCGTCGGTGTGCTAGCGGTGCTGACTCTCATGTTGATGAATTATAGTATGTTCTGGACAGCCAACGCATTGCTCGGCGCATTGGTTTTATCAAGTATCACCAAATGCGCATTCAAACTTTACTACTATCGCTTCAAGGGTTGAAGCCATGGGTAAAAAAACACGCATCACCAACAACATCCGCACGCTCAGGTTCATGGCTAGCGAGATGACACAGGCCGAGCTGGCGAAGCGCATCGGCATGACCCGCCAGACCATTATTGCCATTGAACAGGAGCGATACTCACCCTCCCTTGAGGCGGCCTTCCAGATAGCCCACGCCCTCAACACACCGCTTGAAGAGGTGTTCCAATTTGCCGATGACACATCGGCTGCAAAGGACTAAGTACCCTTGCCCTCAAGCCTCAGTGAGGTAAGCTTGGTGGCAAGGAGATGTATTTTGACGTTCACGATCGACCCCCAATTTCAGGATCTTGGCTTTGCCGTCCATCTGGGTATGCTGGACTTTACCGTAGGGGTCAGGCCAAGCGATGATGAGCTTCAAGGTACCATGAAAAATGGGGCGGAGCTGCGGCTTGAGGAACTGATGGGTGAGGCTGCGTCTACCGACCCGGTGATTGCGAACGTCCGCGCAGCCTTCAAGGTCTGCGGCAAGGACCCGAGCCGATACCGGCCGTCATCCGAAGCGCTCACCCGCCGCGTGATCGCTGGCAAGGGGCTTTATCTCGTCAATAACGTAGTGGATTGCGGCAATCTGGTCTCGCTGATGACTGGTATCCCGGTCGGCTGTTATGACGCCGCCAAAATCGAGGGCGATATCCGCCTGACCATTGGCGAAGCAGGTGAGGAATACGCAGGCATCGGGCGAGGCAAGATCAACCTTGAAGGCCTGCCCGTCATGCACGACGGCATTGGCCCGTTCGGCACGCCCTTTTCCGATAGCGCCCGCACCAATATCGATGAGGCCACCACAAAAATCACCTTCGTGCTTTATGGCTTGAATATCGATATTGCCCATGTTGAAGCAGCAGCCGAGATCGCCGATACGCTGATCACCAGTTTTTGCGCCCCTGCTCACTAGGGTCGCTTGACCAGCCGCTAAAATGCCACTTATAGTGAATGTTACTATATTACACATCCAACTCGGGGGACATGGATGACACGGCTGTTTTTTCTCTGCTGCATTCTGCTTTTCAATTCATTTCCTGCACGCGCCAACCAGACTGATGGAATAGAGCTTCTCAACGCCACGCTTGTCGCACGCCTGCATCTGTCGCACAGGGCGGAAGATGGCCAGATGGTCGGGGCCTATCAGGTAAGCTTCCGTGCGGTTACGGATACACCCGTGACGAAGGTGAGCGTCCTCCTAAACCCTGGGCTTGATGTCCTGAAGGTTGTGGGTGCAGGCAATAAATCCCTGCAGGTGAACAGACGCACAACCAGCATCACGGGCGCAACTGGGCTCCGCCTAAACACAGCCACCATCACGCTCCCAAAAGCGCTTAAAAAAAACAAGGGCCGGGCCGAGATTGTCATCCACTATAAAGGCCACCTGAAAGACCTTTCCGCACAAGGCTTGGATGGCGTGCCGGAAACGCTGAACCCCGATTTCACGATGATCCGCTCTCAAGGCTTCGCTTATCCCTTAATTGCGTCGCCTGACATGGCTTCTATTGATCAGGCATGGAGCCGAAACCCTTTTCATCAGGTCGCCTTTCTTGACGTGCCGGGGAACAATACCGTTGTTGGCAACCTGAGCATCGCACAAAAAACCACCCGCGGTGACATCACCAAATTTGAAATGAAAAGCAGCCGCCCTACAGGGCCAATGGCGCTGGCGATTGCTCCCTATAGGGTGACCACGCTGGGCCCGATAACCACAGCAACATTGCCCCAAGATGCAGCGGCAGACTCAACCTTTTCCGGGCATGTAGAGCAAGCTACGGCAGCACTTGAAGATATGTTTGGTGCGCCAGCAAGTAACGCCCGTATGACAATCGCCGCCCTCCCGCCGGGTTACCGTGTGCCCGAAGGCCGCGGGGCCTATTTCGTAAATGGGAGCGACCTTGCTGGTACGCCCGCGCTAAAGACGGCACTGTTTGACATGTGGCGCATGAGTCCGGATGGTCGCGCCGGTCACTGGGCGGCGGGTTTTGACACGGTACTTGCGGCGATCATTCGCGGTGAGCAGGCGATGACAACCATGCGCCCCAACCTTTTTGCTCGGAGCAAAACACTGATGGCGGATGACAGCGCCTTGGGCAAAACTGCCCTCGCCGATTATGTCATTGAGGGCTATTCCAATGAGAGTGATGCCGTCAGCGCCTTAGCCTTTACCGCTCTCCGCGACCTTATGGGAGAAGAAGACTTTTCCATGCTTGTCATGAAGATCCGGCGTAACCTCGGCGCGGGTTATACGGATATGGCATCGGTGGCGGAATTTCTTGAGCAAAGCGTTGAGCACAAGCATGCCAAAAAACTTGTGAAAAACTGGTTCGCTGGCGGTAAGGCTGGGAAGGATATCAGCCGCGCCGACAGCTATGATGAACTGCTCTCACGCTACCGGTAGCTTCTTTTTGGTCTAATAGCTGGCCCTCTCCGCAATCAGCCCAATATCACACATAAAGACTGGGAGACTGGGAGGCTGAACGGGAAGGAACCACCAATGACCTATGAAACGCTTGAGGTAAGCATCAAGGACCACATCGCCCATGTGGCGATGAACCGGCCGGAAAAGCTGAATGCCATGAATGGCACCTTTTTCTCGGAGATCGGGAGGGCCTTCAAGGCACTTGATGCTGACCCTGACGTGCGGGCCGTTGTGCTCTCCGGCAACGGCAAACATTTCACCGCGGGCCTCGACCTTAAGGAAAGCGCCAGCGTTTTGGGTGCGGCGGAAGGTGACCCGGCCCGCGTGCGCGACAAGCTTCGCCGCCATATCCTTTGGCTGCAGGATAGTTTCAGTGCAATCGACGCCTGCCGCGTGCCCGTGATTGCTGCGATCCACGGCGCGTGCGTTGGTGGCGGCATCGACCTGATCGCCGCCGCCGATATGCGCATTGCATCAGAAGACGCGTGGTTTTCTGTGCAGGAGATTAACGTCGCTATCGTGGCAGACCTGGGCACGCTGCAGCGCGCGCCTTACCTACTGCCGCTCGGCATCCTCAAGGAATTGGCCTTCACGGGGCGCAAAATGAAGACGACTGAGGCCAGATCACTCGGTTTCATCAATCACATCCATCCAGACAAAGAGGCCGCACTGGAGGCAGCTTTTGAGCTGGCAGGGGTCATTGCAAGCAAAAGTCCTCTTGCGGTTGTGGGCACAAAAGCGGTACTCAATCATGCACGGGACCACAGTATCGCCGATGGGCTAGACTATGTTGCAACATGGAACAGCGGCATGCTTCTAGGGGAAGACCTGATGAAAGCAGCCACGGCGGCATTGACGAGGCAGGAACCAACTTTTGCGGACCTGCTTGAGAGTGACGACCCGGCCTGAGGCCAACGACGCCCCAGGCCAGACCAGAGGACAGTTGGGGCATGTTTGAACAAGCCATCATATGGATTGAAGCCAACGCAGATTTGCTGGGCGGTATCGGTACGCTCTCTGCGCTCACCATGTTTATCGTCACACACACGCGCAACATCATGCTGCGCCGCGCCGCTGCAAAAAATGCAGTCGGTGGCGGCGCCATCACTGTTTCTAACTTTGGCGCGCATGATGCCGCTGCACCCTCACCCGAGTATGGTGGCAAAATTGCCATTGCCGTGCTGCCGTTTGGCGAACTGGGTACTGTGCCGGACCATTTTGCTGACGGCCTGATGGAAGACCTGATCACGGACCTGCAAGCGCTCGGCTTTGCCACTCCCGCAAAACGCACCACTCGTCAGCTCGCAGAAAGCAGCGCCGCTTCTCACCAGATCGCGCGCGACCTCGGTACTTCCTATGTGCTTGAAGGCAGCATCAGAATTCAGGACGACCGCTACCGCATCGCCGTGCAATTGATAGACCAGACAGCAGCAACGCTGTGGTCGGAGCGTTTCAATTTCGCAGGCGACGACCTGATGGCCATGCAGGAAGCCATGGCGCAGAAGATAGCAAACGGCGTCGCACAGCAGTTGTCTCCCGGGGCAGAAGAAGCACCCGTAGGGCAAGCCATATCAACCATGGCTTCAGGCACCATGGCCACATCCAGCTATCGCACCCAAAGCGAGATGCTTCGCGCCTACCGCTCGCCCAAAAGCCGGTTGGTGGCGTTACTGCTCTGCCTGTTTGTTGGCTACTTTGGCGTTCACCGCTTCTATGTTGGCCGCTGGATAACCGGCACCCTTTACGCCCTGACCTTTGGACTGTTTTCCATTGGCTGGATACTCGATCTCCTGCTTATTCTTTTTGGCTCCATGGCTGACAGCCGCGGGCGCCCCATTCGGGCATGGCGGCCAGACCCCCATCTGGATGAGTGAAACACACTGTGGCGATCTCCACCAAAATCTGCGGCCTGACGACCGCTGAACACGCCAACCTCGCCGCCTTTTATGGTGCGCGCTGGCTCGGTTTTGTGTTTTTTGAGCGCTCCCCCCGGAACCTCACGCTGGACGCCGCTGCAAACCTGAGACCCCACCTGCCCAAGCGAGGTGAGCGTGTTGGTGTGTTCGTCAATGCAGAGCATAATTTCATTGAAGCTGCCGTGGATGCACTCGACCTTGACTGGGTGCAACTGCACGGGGATGAATACCCACATGAAGCGCAGCTTCTCAAGGCCCGGCTTGGTATATCCGTCATTAAAGCCCTGGGTGTCAGCTCGAGGGAAGACCTCAGGCAGGCCGACCTGTTTGCACCGCATGTGGACGCCATTCTATTTGACGCCAAACCACCCAAGGGCGCTATCCTGCCCGGTGGCAATGCGGTTAGCTTTCCGTGGCATATCCTCAACGGTGAAAAGCTGCCGTACCCATGGTTGCTGGCAGGTGGGCTAACGGCGGAGAACCTGCCGCGCGCAATTGCGGAAAGTAACGCTCAGGCTGTTGACATTTCCTCCGGCGTTGAAAGCGCCCCCGGTCAAAAGTCTGGCGAGAAAATTGAAGCCTTCCTTCGCACCGCAAAAGCCGTTAGGTAATGTGGCTCGTATGGAAGCAGTATCCCGTGTTTTATTGAGTGTTAGGTAATTCTTATGACCCTTAACAGCTATCGCACCGGCCCTGATGAGAAAGGCCATTTTGGCAAATTTGGTGGACGATACGTTTCCGAAACGCTGATGCCGCTTGTGCATAAAGTGGAAGCAGCATACCGGAGCGCCATCAAGGATCCGGAATACCTGCGGGAACTGGATGAGCTGAACCGGGTTTATATCGGCAGGCCAAGCCCGCTTTATTATGCTGAGCGCTTCACTGAAGAGCTGGGCGGCGCAAAGGTCTACTTCAAACGTGAAGAATTGAACCACACCGGCGCCCACAAGATCAACCACGCCATTGGCCAGGTACTGCTTGCCAAGCGTATGGGAAAAACCCGTGTGATTGCGGAAACAGGTGCGGGCCAGCACGGCGTTGCCACCGCAACCGTTGCGGCGCGCTTTGGCCTTAAATGCACCGTGTTCATGGGTGCCGTGGATATTGAGCGGCAAAAACCCAATGTCTTCCGTATGAAGCTATTGGGTGCTGAGGTAAAGCCGGTCACCTCCGGCTCCGCGACACTCAAGGACGCCATGAACGACGCTCTTCGCGACTGGGTCACCAATGTGCACGACACATTCTATATCATCGGCACTGTCGCAGGCCCGCACCCCTACCCCATGATGGTGCGGGATTTCCAATCCATCATCGGCCGTGAAACACGTGAGCAGATCATGGAGGCGGAAGGCCGCCTGCCCGATAGCCTCGTGGCATGCGTGGGGGGCGGTTCAAACGCCATTGGGCTTTTCCACCCATTCCTTGATGACCCGGATATTGATATTTTTGCTGTTGAAGCCGCCGGGCACGGGGTGGATACCGACAAACACGCGGCCTCCATCGCGGGCGGCGCACCTGGCGTGTTGCACGGCAACCGCACCTATCTGCTCCAGAACGCAGATGGCCAGATCACCGAAGCCCATTCCATATCCGCCGGGCTTGACTATCCCGGCATTGGGCCAGAGCATGTATGGCTTCATGAACAGAAGCGCGTGAACTATGTGTCCGCGACCGACAAGGAAGCGCTTGATGCCTTCCAGATGTGTTGCCGCACAGAAGGCATCATTCCCGCGTTAGAGTCCAGCCACGCGCTTGCCCATGTCATTCGTATGGCGCCCACACTGCCCAAAGACCATATTTGCGTGATGAACATGTCAGGCCGCGGCGACAAAGACATCTTCACGGTTGCCGATGCCCTCGGCGCAGAAATCTAGAACAGGGAAGAGTGTTATGAGCAGACTGAAATCCTGTTTTGAAAAGCTGGCTGTGGAAAAGCGTGCTGCTTTTGTAACCTTCGTGACAGCAAACGACCCGGATTTTGATACATCACTTGAGATTGTGTGTGGCTTGCCGGAAGCAGGCGCGGATATTATCGAGCTTGGCATGCCATTCACGGATCCATCCGCCGATGGTCCGTCAATCGACCGGGCAGCCCAGCGCGCGCTCAAGGCTGGTGGCTCGATGAACAAGACGCTTGAAATGGTATGCCGCTTTCGCGCAGGAAATGATGAAACGCCTATCGTATTGATGGGGTATTTCAACCCGATTTACGCCTACGGCATTGACCGCTTCTCATCAGATGCCGCCGCTGCGGGCGTCGATGGCTTAATCATTGTCGACCTGCCGCCCGAAGAAGATGAAGAGCTTCGTGTGCCTGCAAACGCTGCTGGCATTGATGTTATTCGCCTGGCAACGCCAACCTCAGACGACGCCCGCCTTCCTACAGTGCTGGATGGAGCGAGCGGTTTCGTCTATTATGTAGCTGTCGCGGGTGTGACGGGCGGCAGGTCCGCCACGGCGGATGACATCGGCACAGCGGTCAGGCGTATAAAATCGCATACAGACTTGCCAGTTGCCGTAGGATTCGGTATCCGCACGCCCGAGCAGGCTGCAGACGTTGCGACTGTTGCCGACGGGGCCGTTGTTGGGTCAGCCATTGTTTCGCTGATTGAAAACGGGCTCGATAAAGATCATAAGCCTAAAGAAGGCATGAGCAAAGAGGTGCTCGATTTCGTGAAAACCCTCGCTGATGGCGTCAGGTCTGTACGGAAATAAGCACTACAACAGAAGGGGTTGAGGCGCATGAGCTGGCTCACCAATTATGTCAAACCGAAACTCAGGAAAGTCCTGAATCCTAAAGAAACGCCAGACAATCTTTGGCACAAATGCAAAAGCTGCGGGCAGATGATCTTCCAGAAGGAATTTATCGCCAACCAGTATGTTTGTGCACACTGCGATCATCATGACCGTGTGCCCCCCAAAGACCGTTTCGATGCATTGTTTGACAATCAGAGCTATGAGCTGATCGACCTGCCCGCTGTAAATCAGGACCCCCTGAAGTTCCGCGACACCAAAAGATATACCGACCGGCTTAAAGCTGCACGCAACAACACTGGCGACGAAGACGCTATCAAGGTTGCCGTTGGTAAAATTGGCGGCGTGAACACGGTTGTCGCTGTGCAGAACTTTTTCTTCATGGGTGGTTCCATGGGCATGGCCGTGGGTGAAGGCATTATCGCTGGCGCCCGCCATGCGCTAAAAATCAAAGCGCCGATGATCATGATGACAGCGTCCGGCGGTGCCCGCATGCAGGAAGGTATCCTGTCATTGATGCAAATGCCGCGCACAACCGTTGCTGTGCAAATGCTGCGCGACGCTGGCCTGCCGTATATTGTGGTGCTGACAGACCCCACAACCGGCGGTGTTTCTGCGAGCTACGCGATGCTTGGCGATCTTCATATTTCCGAACCGGGCGCGATGATTGGTTTTGCAGGCCAACGTGTTATTGAACAAACCATCCGCGAAAAATTGCCGGATAGGTTCCAAACCGCTGAATATCTGCAAGAGCACGGTATGGTCGACATGGTTATCCATCGTCACGAAATGCCGGAAAAGCTTGGCTCCGTACTTGCGATGTTGATGAGCGGTAGCCACCGCAAAAAAGCGGCTGAATAAGCCCCAAAATCTCTTGCGCACGAGGCAGCCTGATGGACACCACGGCCAGTGACAAAGTGCTCGCGCGCCTTAAAAAACTCCACCCGGTTGAGATAGACCTCTCTCTCGACCGGCTGTATCGGTTGCTTGAAAAGCTCGACAACCCCCATCTCAAATTGCCGCCCGTTATTCATGTGGCGGGTACCAACGGCAAAGGCTCAACGGTCGCAACACTGCGCGCGATTGCAGAAGCCGCCGGGCACCGGGTGCACGTCTATACCAGCCCCCACCTTGTACGCTTTGCCGAGCGCATCCGTGTTGCTGGCCAGATCATTGATGAAGATGATTTCACCAAAATTCTGGAAGAATGCGAACGCGTCAACGCGGGCGACGACATTACATTTTTCGAGGTCACAACCGCCGCTGCCTTTCTTGCATTTTCCCGCACAGCCGCAGACCTTTGCATTCTGGAAGTGGGACTTGGAGGACGGCTTGACGCCACCAATGTTATCGACCGTCCTGCCGCTGTGGGCATAACGCCTGTCAGCATTGACCATGAGCAGTTTCTCGGCTCCACCCTTGGTGAAATTGCGTTCGAGAAGGCTGGCATATTAAAGGCCGACGTGCCAACGGTCATTGGCCCACAGATGGGCGAGGCCATGGGCGTGATCCGCACTCAGGCATCCAAAGTTGGGGCCAACCCGCTGGTATTTGATGAAGACTGGTACGCTATCCTGAACCCCGGTGGCGGCAGCTTTCGCTATCAGGACCGGCAGGCGGAACTGGACCTGCCACTCCCCAGCCTGACAGGCGAGCATCAGGTTATGAACGCAGGCATGGCTATTGCGCTGGCGCGTGCCCAAAAGGCTGTGAATATTCCAGAGGCTGCGATCCGCGCCGGCCTTGGTTGGGTGCGATGGCCTGCTCGGCTGCAGGAGTTGATCGGCACGTCGCTTAACAAGCTATTGCCTGTTGGTGCGAACCTGTATCTCGACGGCGGCCACAATCCGGCGGCGGGCCATGTGGTGCGCAGCTTCCTTTCTGACGTGGACCCGGTGGAACGCTCAGTAACGCTTATTCTAGGCATGCTGAACCGTAAGGATGCCAAAGGATACCTGAAGCCGCTTTCAGGCGTGGTGAACAAGGTGATTGCCGTACCGATTGTGTGTGATGAAGACCCGGCCGAACCGGGCTTTCTGGCGGCCGCTGCCACGGATGCGGGTATCAACGGCGTGATCGCAAAAGACGTGGCTTCCGCGCTTAAAATGGTAGCGGAAAAATCGCACCCAGAACGGCCACCTTTTGTACTGATTGCAGGCTCACTTTACCTCGCGGGCAATGTGCTCAAGGAAACCGAACTATTCCCGAACTAAGCTCCATAGGAAGCCGCTTCCTGATACAAAAGAAAAAGGCGCCCGATTGGACGCCTTTTAAACTCAATTAGTCTACGGCGGGCTTAAACAGAACCGTTGATCCAGGCTTCAAGCTGCGCGCGCGGCTGCGCACCCATTTTGGTAGCAACAGCTTCGCCGTCCTTGAAGATCAGCATGGTCGGAATCGAACGCACACCAAACTGGGTTGGTGTTTCAGGGTTTTCATCAATATCCATTTTGGCAATGATGATATCGTCACGCTCACCGGAGATTTGCTCCAGAACCGGGCCGATCATCTTACAAGGGCCACACCATGGCGCCCAAAAGTCCAGAAGCACTGGCTTGCCTGCCTTGAGGACTTCAGCTTCGAAATTTTCATCCGTTACGGTGATGGTTGCCATTTCAATATTACTTTCTTTGCTGGCCGCCCGGCGCCTCGGCCAGTGCGGGGCCCAATTGGAAGGGCCTATTCTCTCGTCACAACCCGTAAAGTAGGAAGGCACCCCTTGATGGTCAAGGTTTAGTAACACGCGTGTGATACCTACCGCGACAGATACTAAAGACCAATCCGTTTAAGTGTCTCATCCATCTGGGTTTTACCCAGTTCCATCAGAAGAGAAATATCTGTCCACAAGAGCGCAGCGCGTATCTTATGGTTCGGGTATATGCCTTGAAGCGCGCGGGCATAAAGGCCCATCTGCTTCAGATAAACCTCCGGCACATTTGCCGCATCTCTTGGTGGTGGCCGGTTGGTTTTATAGTCAACAATCAACACATCTGATTCGGTGACCACAAGCCTGTCGACCTGGCCGGAAATAGCCCGTGTGCCCACGAGCCCGGCAATGGGCACTTCTGCCCGGCTGTTCGGCCCAAAGATGGGTGCAAACTCAGCATCCTCAAGAATGCCATGCACTTCCTGCCAGAAACCATTGGCGGTTTTTTCATCCAGCCCGGCGCGCAACAGAAAGCGTTTTGCCGTGGCTTGCTGAGCATGCTTCTCGATCTCAGGCAACCATTCCAGCATGCTGTGGATTAGCCGCCCCCGTTCAAACCGTGCAGCCGACGAGCGGGCCAGCGGGCTTGTGGCTGCTGGCTCGTCTTCATCCGGCTTTGACGGTGCCAGCGGTTTGGGCGGGTTAGGTTCATCCGGCATTGGCGCCCGCGCCCAGGCGGGCAACGGCGGCAAGGCTTGCCCCTCACTCGCGGTTGCTTCGCGCGGTACAACAGGCGCCGTTTGCGGCACTATAAAGCGCCTTACACTGTAACCTGCGAAAGCTTCCACATCCTCAGCACCGATACGGTCAAAGCCGCTTTCAATCGCCTTGTACCAGCAATTGGGGTCCGGCTCTCGTTCCGTCTGCCATCCGGCGATATAGAGCCTGTCTTCCGCCCGTGTGAGCGCGACATATAAAAGCCGCCTGTATTCATGAAGCGCCTTGTCTTTCAGCTCGGCTTTCTTCTCCTCCGCGAGCGCGAGGCCGGGTGCTGCAGACGTCCACAACAATAAGGGTGGTTTGCCCGGGTCGGCGGCATCAATGGGCACAAGCCGCCCTTCCCGGCGGATATCAGGGATGCTGACGAGGTCGGAGAGGAACACGATTGGCGCCTGCAACCCTTTGGAGCTGTGCGCTGTCATGATACGCACCTGCCCGCCTGCGGCTTCCATGTCCCGCTTGATTTGCGTACCGCCATGCTCCACCCGGTGGATGAAAGCCTGCAGCGACGCCGTGCCTGTATGCTCAAACCGGAGCGCTTCCTCCATCAACTCATCGATGGGGTCGTGCACTTCCTCACCCAGCCGGGCCGCGAGCTGTGCGCGACCACCAAGTTCCGTGAGCACATGTGAGAAAAACTCAAATGGTGTCAGCAGGTCAGCGCCCCGGATCACGCTTTGCAAAAAGCCAAGCGCGCGCGCAAATGCGGGCTCATCCTTCGCTTTCGCTTGCAGTGCGTGCCAAAGCGCACCTTTACGGCCGTACGCGAGGCTGAAAAGCTGCTCGTCATCTAGGCCCACGAACGGGCTTTTCAGCACGGTCGCGAGCGTAAGATCATCTGTTGGCAACAGTGCCGCGTGCGCAAGCGCCAGAAGGTCCATCACCGGCAGCTCATCGGTCAACACCATACGGTCGCGCCCGGCAACCGGCACACCCAAGTATTTCAGCGCGCGCACAAGATGGTCAACAAAGGCCGTGCGCCGGCGCACCAGCACAAGAATGTCGCCGGGGGTAATAGCACGGGCCTGCGCCTCCAGCATTTCACCGCTGGTGATCATTGCCTTGATGCGGCGGGCGATACGCCACGCTGTGCGCCCCTCTGCATCATCCGCATTTTCCTGAATAAGTGGCGGAACCCAGCCGTCTTCAGCGCTTTCATCCTCCGCCACACTTGGGGCTTCAAGTGGCCACAGTTCCACCATGCCGCCATGGCCCTTGCGCACAAATTCGTGCTTCACATGCTCAAGGTCAGCTGACAGCCCATGCCATGCGTCAGCCCCCTTATCAAACACCGCATCCACAAGCGAAAGCACCGCGCCACCTGAGCGGAAAGAAAGGTTCAGCGGCACCGGTTCGGCCTTCAGTTCCGCCTGCCATGCCCTGTGGAACACCCGGTCGCGGGCCGCCACAAACTCTTTCGGGTCTGCATGCTGGAAGGAGAAGATCGATTGCTTGGCATCCCCCACGGCAAAAACCGTGCGGACCTTCTCGCTCGCACCCTCGCCTGAGAAAAACTCGGCCGTCAAAGCCTCCACCACCCGCCATTGTTCCCGGTTGGTGTCCTGTGCTTCGTCAATCAGGATATGATCAACCTGTGCATCAAGCTTGAACAATACCCACGGCGCCACATCAAGCCGTGCCAGAAGGCCAACTGTACGGCCAATCATGTCGTCAAAGTCAACCATACCGCGCTCGGTTTTGAGCGCGCGATACCGGTCAAGCTGCGCAAGACCGAGGGTCAGAAGCGCGACTGTTGCTTCCGCAGCCGCTATACGGTTGAGCCGGTCGGCAATCCGTATCAGGCGGGTTTGCTCCTTCTCGATGATCGCTTCAAATTCCGGATAGGCGGTCAGCGTTTTTTTGACCGCCACCGTCTTGCGTGGTGTGCCTTCTTTGGTGAGAAACGCGAGCATGTAGCCTTCAAACAGCGCCTTGCGCTTATCGCCCTCAGCCGCCGTATAGGCCGTGACCGCCTCGCCCACTTTGGTTTCGGTTTTACTACCTGCAAGCAACACCGGGCCCATGGCACGCAAGCCGGTGATATCAAAAGCGGCGTCGGCTGTAACCTGATCGAACAGCACGTCGCGCGTCTCACCTGGCGTAAGATCAAGTGCGCGGTAAAGCGCGGGCGCGAGGCCGAGTTTGCCGTAAGCCTTATCAGCAGCCGCAAGCGTTGAAGTCTCAAACGAAAGCCGTTCGATCACTTCATCAAAAGTCAGCTCAGTCACAAGTCCGGCCACATGATCAAGCGCCCGGCGCACATGCGCACCCTCTGGACGTCGGGTCATGGCCAGCATCTCATCCTTGGCACCTGCCATCATTTCCTGCGCGACTGTCTCGTCGATGCCTTCAAAACCAGGGGCCATGCCCGCCTCAAGCGGGAAACGACCGAGAAGCGCCTGACAAAAACTGTGGAAGGTCTGGATCTGCAAACCGCCAGATAGATCAAGAACATAGGCAAACAACTGACGTGCACGAACTAGCATATCGGTGTCCGCAATCTCTTCGGTGCGGCGCGCGATCTCAGCAATCAGGGCCTCGTCCGGCATCATGGCCCAACGCCCAAGCTCCGCGAAGATGCGATTCTTCATTTCCGCGGCAGCGGCCTTGGTGAAAGTGAGACAGACAATATTCTCAGGATCCGTGCCGGTCAGCATCAGCCTAAGTACGCGCGCTGTCAGGACGTGGGTTTTGCCTGTGCCCGCAGACGCCCCCACCCATGCCGTTAAATCAGGATGGGTAGCGCGCGCTTGCGCGTCTGTCATGCGGGGTTTGCTCACGTATCCCCCTCCCCGCCATCGCCATCGCCATCGCCATCGCCATCATCAAACGGATCATCTGCATTTCGCCACTCCTTCACCCGCGCCAGATGGTCATAGTCGCCATAACCAGTGTTTTTGGGGCGTGGGTTCGAAAGATAAGCTGTCTTCTCGTCAGAAAATGCCTCTACAAGCCCTCGAAGACCTTGTTCCGCTTCCGTAACAGATAAGTTCACGTCTTTGATTGGACGCTTTGGCTCATGCACAGGATTGCCACCAGTGATGCGCCAGAAGATGAGATCAGAAACAGAGCTCGCGGGCACTCCTTCAAAGGCACCGCGTTCCGCGAGCCACGCTTCAAGCGGTAATTGTGGAGCAAAGCCAGCCGTTATCTGCCGTTCGGTCGGGATTGTACCTGTTTTATAATCGATAATGGTAAGCGAGCCATCTTCCCGGTTTCGGTCGATCCTGTCCGCTTTGGCAAAAAGCGAGAAACCCGTGCCTGAAAGCTCGGCTTCGGCCCACTTTTCAATGGCCGCCACCTCAAACCTCTCGGCCCGCTCCTGCTCATTGGCGATAAACCATTCTGCGATGCGCTCAAACCTTGGCCACCAGAAGGCATAAACCGCTGGCTGGGTTAGCACAGGCTCAAAAACACGCCGCCCAACGTCAAGCAGGCGCTCGTATCCCGCATCCCTTTTTGATGGTCCCTCTTCACTGAGGAACAGTTCAAGCGCCTCATGGAGCAATGTGCCTTTGGTCGAAGCGTTCGGCTTGTCGTCCAGCGGATCAAGTGGCTTAAGCCCCAGCACCTTCGCTGCATAAAGCGCGTATGGGTCTCGCATCCATGTTTCAACTTGCGTCACTGACAAGCGCTTGGGCCGTGCTTCAAGGGGAGGCTTGGGTGCGGGCGGCAGAAGCGGTGCGGTTCGGGCAGATGCGTCTATCTGATGTGCCCAAGCAAGATACTCGTCCGCCCGTGGCACCTCGCCGCCTGCAAGCGCCTCGATACGGAACAACCAACGGCTTGGTACCGTTGGTGCGCCGTCCACCTTCAGAGCCCGGGTCAGGATAACCTCGCCGCCGCTGGCGGCCTGAATAAAGTCATGCGCGGCCTGGCCTGTGCGTCGCTCAAGTGGTGGCAGGCCAAAGGTTTGCCGCATGGGTCGGTTCATCCATGGGTCGGGCTTGATCTCGCCCGGCCATGTGCCTTCGTTCATACCGCCAAGCACCATCACATCCGCACGCTGCAGCCGGGCTTCAAGCGTTCCCCATATAAAGAGCCGTGGGTGTTTGCGCCACACAGGGCGCACCGCAATACCTGCAAAAAGCTCCTCGAACAGCGCTGAATACCCTTCTGCCGACACGCCCGAGATAGTGCCCGTTTCGCGCACCAGCTCAGCCAATGCGTCAGCAAGCGTCTGGCCTTCGTCACCTTTCCAAAGGACGCTAGCGCCTGCGGCCTCATCTGACGCCGCCAGTGTTTCAGCCACCTCAACATGAACCTTCAGGAGGACATCCAAAAGCGTATCCTGCGCGAAAGCCGCCTCAAGGGGCTTTAGGCATTTGATTGCGGCTTCGAGAACAGAGAGGTCACCGTCCCCAAAACCAGCCATTTTGTCAGCCGCAACAGCTTTCGCGCGTTTGAGCAAACCATCCAACCCGCCTGATGGCCGTACCCCGCGCAAGACAAACGTATCCAGCCTGCGCAGTGACGCGAGATACCCACGCCGGTCATGCCCGACCGAGACAAGCGGGTGCTGCAAAAGTGCGAGGAAACTGACAGGCGCGAACCTTTCGCTCAGCGCATTGGCGATCAAACCAAGGAAGCGCCCCGGCACAGTATTGAGCGCACGGTCACCACCCGAATCGTCCACCTCAATGCCCCAGCGTGCGAGCGCCGCGCGAACATGCCGCCCCAAGGCCCTATCAGGTGTTACGAGTGCCGCCGTGCGCCCCGGTGTCTCAAGCACCTCTCGCATCACAAGGGCAATTGCCGCCGCTTCTTCCCGCCTGGTAGGGGCGACGATTTTTCTGAGACCCTTGAACAGCTGGGTTTTATCTTGCGTTTGATACCCGAGCGAGAGCCAGCGCTCTGTCACCTCAGCTGGTAACAAGGCGTCACGAAACAGGGCGGCACGTTTAGGAGGTACGTGGTTGAGGCTTGGCCAGTCTCGCACCTCATGCCGGTTGGCACCAATGGTTTCCAACAAGTTTTTGAGCACACCATGGCTATGGGTGGCGTCTATCGCCTGCCACGCATCATCCGGCATATTTCGGTCAAGTCCCGGCAACACAACTGCCCCCCCCGGCAACCGTGCCACAACAGACAGAAGCCGGGCTGTCGCCGGGATCGAACCAGTTGAACCGGCGGCAATTACACGGCCCTTTGGCGGTTTATGTTCCCACAAATCTGCAAGGCTGCGCAGCATCTGGTCTCGTTTGGCGGCAGGGTTCATGACACCTTCAGCGTCAAGAATGGCAGGCCAATGCTGGGAAACGATGGTCAGGAACTCAAGGGTAATGTCCCAGTGATGGGCCAAGCCTTCCGGCACCAGATCTTTCAGGTCGTCAAAAGCAAGGCCTTCTGTCTCCAACTGGTCCATCAGCCGCGCAAGCTCTCCCGCCAGCCGCCAGCCTTGCGCCGGAGCAATGGCCCCGCCCATCTCGGCCGCCTGCAACTGGCCCCACTTCATTACCTGCTGCATCAAGAGCGCTTGCCGACGCGTGGACGAAATTGCAGGCAAGGTATCTGACGGATCAAGCCCAAGCCCTGCACCGAGGAAGGTGATCTCTTCTTCATCAACCTCGCCAATGGGCCGCATAAACGGTAACACCATCGGCTTTTTGCCAACCAGCCGCAGAAACGCCTCTCGCAGCGAGCGCTGCGCCCGCCGGTTTGGGACAAGGATGGTAGTGTCTGCAAGCTTAACCGGATCACCCTCTGCGTCGCGCAACAACACAGAAGCCAAGGCATCAACAAACGAGCGACTGGCATCGATCGTGTAAATTGTTGGCGCGCGAGACATATTAGCGAGCACCCACTTTGTTCATTTGGGTCTCCGCCTGAAGCACAGCATCAGGGGTGCCTACGTGAAACCATCGGCCGTCATGCACCAAGCCATACAATCGACCGCGCGCGGCAGCCTTGCGAAAAATTTCGCGGTTCGACCATGCGCCTTCAGGCATGTCGTCGTACATCGAGGGCGCCACAATCTGGATACCGCCAAACATGACGGGGGCACTTGGTGCGTCTCCCCTGAAGTCGATCGGCGTTAGCACCTTACCTTCGTGGGCAGGAATGAAATCACCAGGCCCGTCATAACCAAGCGCGTCTTCCGTGCGCACCAGAAGGAGCAGTACATCCATCACCCTTGGCTCAAAAGCCTGCCGTAAGCGTGTGAGCGCTGGCACGGCACCGTCAAGCCATAGCGCATCGCTATTGATCGCAAAAAAGGGCTGCTTACCCAACAGCGGCAGTGCTTTTTTGACGCCGCCGCCTGTATCCAGCAAAGCATCACGCTCATTAGAGATACGCACCCTGCCATCTGCGATGCGAGGACTGAGGTGTGCCTCTATCTGGCCCGCCAGATGATGCACGTTCACGACCACAGGGCCGATGTCAGCCGCATCAAGTTTCTCAAAGGTATGATCAAGCAGTGGTTTGCCAGCAACGGGCACCAAAGGTTTTGGCGTTATTTGAGACATTGGCCCCATACGGGTGCCGAGCCCTGCTGACAGCACAATCGCCCTCATGAACCGAGCTCCGCTTCCAGCGCTTGCCAACGCGCGGGATCGCCGCGGAAGGTAATATGGCGCGCACCGTCTGTTGTTATGTCGATTTCAAGCTCTAGGGCATCCGCCCACCATTCCTCTGGCATTCTGTCTGGCCACTCAATCAGGCAGATAGCGGATGCTAGCGCTTCTTCAATGCCAAGCTCAAACACATCTTCCGGGTCGCTGAGGCGGTAAAGGTCCGCGTGCCAGATCTCCCCTCCGCCTGCGAGGTCATACGTCTGGACAAGTGTGAACGTGGGGCTGGGCACCTCCGCTGTCTCATCCGACAATGCGGCCCGGATAAAGGCCCGCGCGAAGGTCGATTTCCCGGCACCCAAATCGCCCGTAAGCGCCACCAGCGTACCAGACCGAAGCGTGGCCGCAAGCGCGGCGGCCAGCGCCTTGGTGTCGGCTTCTGTCTTGCAGCTTCGTTCAAAAATTGGGGTGTGACGCATAGGGTATTATTCTCTACTGCCCGCGCATTACGCCAGCGGTTTGATGGCTGTTAAACCTTTTTAGGCACCGGTTGCTTTCTCGGCAAAGTACAGCTCAGCGCCAACCCTTCGCCGCCATGGGGCTCCAGCTGAATACTGCCGTGATGGAGGCCCACAATACTGCGCACAAGCGCCAGATCAAGGCCTGTCGCGCGTCGCCCACCGGGCGAAGCCCCCATGGCCACGGTCGCCACCAATCGGTCACGTTCCCGCGGGGTCAAGCCGGAGTCCGAGTTATAGATTGCTGCGGTTACCGTTTCTTCACCCGCCTTGAGCTGTAGGGACAACTCCCCACCGTAACGTGCGAAATTCAGCATGGAAGAGACCATGTTGTAGAAGATCTGTTTAAGGCGGCGCCTGTCTGCCTCTATCACCCCAACAGCTTCACAGGCATCGAGGTTAAGCGTGATATCAATCTTGCGGGCGATGTCTGCCGCAAGTGTGGACGCTTCCTCAAGTGCATCTGTAACGTCGGTATCTTCAAGTTCGAGCTTGGCTTCGCCAGCGTCGAGCACCGCGAGATCAAGAAC
This sequence comes from Kordiimonas sp., assembly GCF_965216265.1. Lineage (GTDB taxonomy): Bacteria > Pseudomonadota > Alphaproteobacteria > Sphingomonadales > Kordiimonadaceae > Kordiimonas. The sequence continues at coordinate 2,546,481 of NZ_OZ244153.1, read as the reverse complement.
GTCCGCAATCAGCACCTTCAAATCGTCAGACGCGCTGAGGATGTTTTTAACGTAATCAGCCTGATGGTTATTGAGGTCACCAAACATCTTCTGGTCGAGCATTTCGGCAAAACCAATGATAGAGTTAAGCGGCGTCCTGAGCTCGTAGGACATATTGGTGATGAACTCACTTTTCAGCCTGTCTGCCGCTTCCAGTGCGCTTGAGCGCTCACGGAGTGCTTGTTCCACCTTGAAACTATCCGTCACATCGCTTTGCGTCAGCATAACGCCGCCATCCGGCAGTGGCACAAGTGCATAATCCACCACAAGGCCGTCCGCGCGATACCAACGACCCGACCGGTGGCAGCGTTCTGACACCGATGCCGTCAGCTTTTTACCAAAATCAAGCTCACCGTCGATATGACCATGCGTGTCATCCACCTTGAGTCTCTCTATAAGGTCAGAAAGATGGGGTTTGCCCTCAAGCTGTTCATCCTGCAGCTGCCACATTTCCTGGAATGCCGGGTTTGAGAGCTGCAGGCGCGCATCTGTGCCGAACACGGCGATGCTTTCACGCATGTTATCAAGCGTTTCCTGTTGCACGGCAATGAGGGTGTTGTAGGAGCGTTCGAGCGCCAGTTTGTCTGTCACATCCTCAAAAAGGATCAAAAGCCCACCCAAGGGATGTGGCTGAGTAACCACCCTGTGGGCTGTGCCGTCCGGCAAGTGCCACATTTCCTCGAACGGCTCCAGAAGCGAGGTATAGTGCCTGAGCACATTCTTCTTCCACTGCGGGAAATCAACCTGCTCCGGCAACCTGCGGTGTTCCCGCATTGCATCAAGAAGCTCGCTATGCCTGATCTCCGATGAAAGCAAATCCTCTGACAAATGGGATAGCCGCGTAAAGGCACTATTATAGAACCGCAGGGTTTGCCCTGGCCCGAAAATAGCAACGGGGCTCCTCAGCCTGTTCAAGGTTTCCGACTGGCTTTCGAGAACACGGGAAAGCTCCGACAAGGCTTCCTCTTCACCGGTTACGTCTACCGCGATCCCCATGATATTGCCGTCATCGTCAAACGGCATGTTGATGACCGAGAAAGCCCGGCGCTGGCCGTCAATCACACCAAAACGACGTTCGCGGACACGTTGGCCTGTCTCCCTCGCCTTCCGGGCAGAGGAAAGGCTGCCTTTGTCGAAAAGCTCAACACCGCGCTCCACCACATCAAAAACATTCTCGCCGTCAACGGCTTCCACATAGGCATAGTTTACTTCGACAAGCGCAAAATCAGGCCCCCGCACCCACACCGGGAACGGCAGATTATTAAACGCGCGGGTCATATCCTGCAGCCGCAACTCAAGAGCACGCACACCTTGTCGGTGACCACGTGTGGGCCGGTCCCGCGCTTCCTCAACCCACAACACACTGGCGGGCCAACGGCTGCCCGAAGACGGCAGCGTTTGCACGTCAATGATCAGGCGGGGATGGTCCTTGCCTTGATACACAACATAGGGAGACGAGATTTCCTTATTGGCGTTCAGGTCGCGTTTCAGCTCCCCCACCACGCGGGACGGGATAACCGTGCCGCGTTCAGCCAGATCATCCAGATTATGTGCTTTTCCCGAGACACCCAGAAGCGCAAGGGTTCCGACGTCTGCCTGCAGGCGTCCGTCGGGCCATAACCAGACCGGATGGCGCCTGTCTGAGCGAATCATCGTATCAAGAAAACCCGCAAGCTCCTGCAAGCTGTGGGCGCGGTCTGTCATCCGCCCGGCACGCCAAAGCGCGCTCAGGCTAACACCAACCCACGCCAGCGCCACAAAGGCGATGATAATCCAAAGGCTTAATGGTGACAGATCAACACCGGTCATGGACATGCACTCCCTCATTCCGTGACAGAGTGACAGTAGCCTCTAACCTCCCGTCAGCACAAGGCGCTGATTGAAGCTAGCTATGGGTAAGAACGTTTAAAATTCGCCCGGCAGGGTCTTGCATATAAAAACGACGTACGCCCCAGGGCTCATCGGCAGGGCCATAAACAATCTTATGCCCACCCTTATTGGCTCTCTCAAACACGTCATCCAGATTATCCACCTCAATCGAGAGGTCTGGCACCTCGGTGCCGGAGCCACCTTCCGTCGCCACACTCAATTGCACGAGGGCAGACGTGGACGGGGAGAGCGTTACGAGCCAACCGTGGTCCATCACGACATCAAGATCAAATATCTCCTGATAAAAGGTCTTGATCGTATCGATATCTTTCACCGCCAGGTTGGAGACAATTCGCTTCACTGTCATGGGTCTTCTCCCTTTTTTCGAGACCCTAACCGGCCTTGATGTGCGCCACAACCCGAGCGATAAAAAACCGCAGCAAACTGTGTTCGCTGCGGTTCAATGTTTGGAAGTCGCTTATTTAAACGCCAAACTCAACTTTCAGCGCGTCAACGAGGTCCGTACGTTCCCATGAAAAACCACCATCCGCCGTTGGTTTGCGGCCAAAGTGACCATACGCCGACGTGCGAGTATAAATGGGTTTGTTCAGGCTCAGGTGTTCACGAATGCCGCGGGGGCTCAGGTTCACCATGTCCTGCAGAACGCGAGACAAACGATGCGGGTCAATACCCGCGTCGTTAGCCCAAAGGTCCACATAAACAGCGAGCGGTTTGGACACGCCAATCGCGTAAGCGAGCTGGATGGTGCAGTTGGTGGACAGACCTGCCGCTACCACGTTTTTTGCAAGGTAACGCGCCGCATATGCCGCTGACCGGTCAACCTTGGTTGGGTCTTTTCCTGAGAAAGCACCGCCACCATGAGGGGCCGCACCACCGTATGTATCAACGATAATTTTACGACCCGTAAGGCCCGCGTCACCATCAGGCCCACCAATGACAAATTTACCTGTTGGGTTAACGTAAAACTCGTCTTCCGGGCACATCCAGCCTTCCGGCAAAACACCCTCAACATGACGACGCACTAGCGCACGCAGGTCTTCCTGGCTAACGCCTTCCTTGTGCTGGGTTGAGACAACAACGGTCGTCGCGCCAACGGGTTTGCCGTCTACATATTTGAGTGTCACCTGGCTTTTGCTATCGGGCTCCAGCTCCGGGCTTTCACCCGAATGACGCGCAGCAGCAAGCGATTTCAAAATGCGGTGTGAATAGTCAATCGGCGCTGGCATCAGACTTTCGGTTTCGTCACACGCATAGCCAAACATGATGCCCTGGTCGCCCGCGCCTTCATCCTTGTTGCCCGCGGCATCCACACCCTGCGCAATATCGGCCGACTGCTCATGCAGGTGGTTTTCAAAAACAGCGTTTTTCCAATGGAAACCTTCTTGCTCGTACCCGATCTCGCGCACGGCGTTCCGTGCCACTTCTTCGATATCGTCCGACGTGATCGACTGCGGCCCACGCACCTCACCCGCAAGTATAATGCGGTTGGTCGTGACCATGGTTTCACACGCCACGCGCGCCTCGCTCTCCTGGCCCAGATAAAGGTCAACCACACCGTCAGAGATGCGGTCTGCTACTTTATCCGGATGCCCTTCAGAAACCGATTCACTTGTGAATACATATTCTTTCATCAAATCCTCTTTTCGCGGAAGATGTCAGCAAGCGTGCTGCGCTTAATAGCGGTAATGTTCTGGCTTGAACGGGCCCTGAACCTTGAGACCAAGATATTTGGCCTGGTCTTCAGACAGTTTGGTCAACTTCGCACCAAGCTTCGCGAGGTGAAGTGACGCCACTTTCTCATCAAGGTGTTTCGGCAGGACATACACATCCAGGCCGTATTTGTCGGCATTGTTCCAAAGCTCAATTTGCGCCAGCACCTGGTTGGTGAAGCTGGCTGACATCACAAAGCTTGGGTGGCCGGTTGCGCAACCAAGGTTTACAAGGCGACCTTTAGCCAGAACGATCAAACGTTTGCCGTCCGGGAACACAACTTCGTCCACCTGTGGCTTCACTTCTTCCCACTTATAATTAGCGAGGCTCGCGATCTGGATTTCGCTATCGAAGTGGCCGATGTTGCACACAATGGCACGGTCTTTCATATCGCGCATGTGCTCAAGGCGGATAACGTCCTTGTTGCCTGTCGCGGTTACGAAAATATCGCCGATGGAAGCTGCGTCATCCATGGTGGTGACTTCATAACCTTCCATTGCGGCCTGCAGCGCACAAATCGGGTCAATCTCAGTAACCATCACACGAGCACCCTGGCTGCGGAGCGATTCGGCGCTGCCTTTACCCACGTCACCATAGCCGCATACCACAGCAATCTTGCCTGCAATCATCACATCAGTCGCACGCTTCACACCGTCCACCAGACTTTCACGGCAACCATAAAGGTTATCGAACTTGGATTTGGTCACGCTGTCATTCACGTTGATTGCTGGTACCTTGAGACGGCCTTCTTTTGCCATCTCATAAAGCCGCATAACGCCAGTTGTGGTTTCTTCAGAGATGCCGCGCACACCATCCATCAGCTCAGGATAGTCGTTATGCATGATCACTGTCAGATCACCGCCGTCATCAAGGATCATGTTCGGCACCCAGCCGTCAGGACCTTTGATAGTCTGGTGGATACACCATTCTGCTTCCTCTTCCGTTTCACCCTTCCAGGCAAAAACAGGAATGCCCGACGCAGCCATAGCGGCAGCTGCCTGATCCTGGGTCGAGAAGATGTTACAGCTGGACCAACGCACTTCAGCGCCAAGCGCCGTCAGCGTTTCGATCAGGACAGCTGTTTGAATGGTCATATGCAGGCAGCCCGCAATGCGCGCGCCCTTAAGAGGTTTCTTTTCGCCAAATTCTTCCCGAAGCGCCATCAAGCCCGGCATCTCGGTTTCAGCAATGTTGATTTCTTTCCGCCCCCAGTCGGCAAGCGAAATGTCGGCTACTTTATAATCTGTCATGGGAGGTTCCTGCTACTAAAGGATACAATACGGGCCCGCGGCCACACGTCATTTGGTCGCGGTTATAGCAGGTACACCAAAAAAGATAAAGATTTCTTTATATTGAAAAGAAAGTGTATTTATTCGGCTTCGCCGAAACGGTTGGACACCAGGGCAGACAATGCTTCAACAGCCGCGAAAGCCTCATCCCCATCGGCGGAGATCTCGATCTCGTCGCCTTTTGCCGCCCCCAGCATCATCAGGCCCATGATTGATGTTCCAGTAACAACGACCCCGTCTTTCGCCACAGCCACATCCGCGTTATAGCGCCCAGCCTCGGTTGCAAAACGGGCAGACGCACGAGCATGCAGCCCCCTTGCGTTTACAATCCCGACCTTTTTCAACAGTTTCTCCATCGCAATACTCACAACAACTCACTCCCCTAACCCTTAGCTACCCAGAACCTGACTGGCGACATTGATATATTTCACGCCTGCTTCTTTCGCTGCCTCAACAGAATCCTGCAGCGTTGCGCCGTGCCGAACACTCGCGAGCTTGATCAGCATCGGCAGGTTAATGCCTGCAATAACCTCTACCTTGTCTTTTTCAAGAAGCGAAATCGCCAGATTTGAGGGTGTGCCGCCAAACATGTCGGTCAACAACACCACGCCGCTACCCGTGTTCACGTCTTTCACGGCTTCCATAATTTCCTGCCGGCGCTGTTCCATATCATCATCAGGCCCGATACAGATCGCCCGGATCTGTTCCTGCGCGCCCACCACATGTTCTGTTGCCGCGATAAATTCATCCGCGAGCCGTCCATGCGTTACCAACACCATGCCTATCATACACACGACCTCATTAAATTTGCCTGAAAGGCTCTAACGGCCTTCATCACCTGCAATTTCCCGATGGTATCGATTGACCGTCATGCCGTCGAGCGTCAAATGGCCAGCGATCCTTTCCACCACCGTTACAGACCGATGTTTGCCGCCCGTGCAGCCAATTGCAAGGGTGAGATACGATTTTCCTTCATCCCGGTATCTTGGCAACAGGAAATTAAACAGGTCCATCGTCTTCTCAATAAAGGGTTCAAACCCGTCATCTGCCCGCACATAGCTTGAAACCGCATCCTCAAGCCCGGTTTTTGGGCGCAGTTCGTCAACATAATGCGGGTTCCGCAAAAAGCGCACATCCAGCACGATATCGGCGTCACGAGGCACGCCGTTCGCAAACCCAAACGACATGAAGGTCACCACCATGTTGGGGGCTTCATGCGCCGTAAAGCGGGAGAGAATAACCCGGCGAGTTTCCGCGCCGGTGCGACGACTTGTATCCAGAAGCCCGTCCACAAGCTGCCGGATCGGCAACATCATGTCGCGCTCCTGCTTGATAGCGGTGCGCAGAAGCTGCCCTTCACCAAGTGGGTGGACGCGGCGTGTCTCAGAAAACCGCTTCATTAACACTTCGTCAGACGCATCCATAAACAGAATATGCAGGTTTATATCGATACGTGTCCGCAGTTCCTTAATCGCGCCTTCAAAAAGGCTGGGGGAAAAATGAAGCGTGCGCGAATCGACACCAACGGCGATAGGCGCCGTACTGGTCCCCGCTGTCGCTTCATCGATCAGGGACGACAGCATGGTCAACGGCAGGTTATCAATGGCCTGAAACCCGATGTCTTCAAAGGCATGCAGCGCAGATGATTTACCCGCACCCGAAAGTCCCGTGACGATCACCACCTGCCTTTTTATCGCACATACGCTCACTTGCGTTCCCTCCTTTCATCTGCGGGCCTGTCGTCACCCACCTGATCGGGATATTTGAGAGCAAGCTCGATCTTCACCGGTGTTGCAATATCAAAAGCATGCAAACTGATACGCGGCACCTGAACCCCCGCGACGGCAATCATTTCCTTCTCCGGCAGGCGAGGTATGTCGTCATGCGGGACAAGGTCCACCACAAGTTTCACGAGGCTGAACTTGGCAGCAGGGATTGAGACAATGCCGAGCCCGCGCACCTCAACAAGGCCATATATCCGGTCAGGTGCGGTTGCCACCAAACCACGGCTACCCTGCCTGAGGAGAACCTGATCATCTGCAATAAGAACAGCGCCCCGGTCTATAAGGCGAAGCGCAAGGTCTGACTTGCCACTGCCTGAAGGGCCACGCAGCAGTACACCTGCGCCCGCCACATCTACCACCGTTCCATGGATTGGATCACTCATGCCCCAACGTGTCCCGTCTCGATTTCATAGGTTGGCGACCAAAGCGGCACCCAAACCTTACCGCGCGAGGGGCAACTCTACGACAAAGCGCGCGCCAGAAACAGACCCGTCTTCCGCAATTTTATTTTCCGCATGAATGCGTCCACCATGCGCCTCAACCACTTGCCGCGAGATCGCAAGTCCAAGGCCAGAATGGGAGCCAAAGGCTTCTGCGTCGGGCCGCTCGGAATAGAACCGGCTGAAGATTTTCTCTTCCGCGCCATCAGGCATGCCTGGTCCTTCATCCTCAACTGTTACCTTCAGCTGTTTGCCGCCAAGGCTGATATCAACCTTCACCGTGCCGCCGTCAGGGCTGAAGCTGATCGCATTATCAATCAGGTTACGCCATACTTGGCCGAGCCGCCCCTCGATGCCGCTAACAACAAAAACACCGGCTTCATAATCACCAATTGTCACCTCGACACCCGCCGGACAATTGGTGGTCATATAGGCTTCCACCAGCATGTTGAGCATGATGGCAAGGTCGAGCGTTTCCATCTCACCTCGGGTCAGCTCCGCGTCCAAACGGGACGCATCTGAAATATCAGTGATCAACCGGTCAATACGTTTCACATCGTCGCGCAGCACATCAAACAACCGCGCCTGAATTTCCGGCTTGTGCGAGCGCTCAAGCGTCTCAAGCGCACTGCGCATGGAGGACAAAGGATTCTTTATCTCATGCGCCACATCGGCGGCGAACTGCTCCACAGCATCGATCTGGTTATAAAGCGCGCGCGTCATATCGGAGAGCGAGCGGGAAAGATCACCAATCTCGTCCATGCGCTCCGCAAATTCGGGGATATTCTCTTCCCGCCCGATGGCGCTTTTCACCCGCTCGGCCGCACGGGCCAGAATGCGAATGGGCCGCACCAGCGTACGCCCAAGGAAAAATGACAGCAGGATCGTAACCAACAGCGCACCGGTGAAAACCTTCACGGTCAGCATCTGCTCGGACCGCACGATCCGGTCGATATCTTCCGTCTGGGCGGTCAAGAGCAGTACACCGAGCACACGACGAAAGCGCTGGATGGGGACGGCGATATTGATTACGAGCCTATCATTGGCCAATAGGCGAAGCTGGGTCATCGGCTCGCCTTCCAGGGCGGCCTGAACCTCTGTGAAGTCAGCGCCGCGCATGCCGGGGCGGTCGACACTCGGCGGTGCACTGGGGCGCGGCGACAAGCCATCCAGAAGCCGGTGCAAACCGTCTTCTATCTGGTCAGCAAAGCTTGGTTTCAGCTCAAGAGCCGGTAATTCTTCTGCCACGAGACGCTTGTCGCCCGCGAGGAAACGGCTGTCCGCGATCAGGCGGCCATCTGTCGCGAATATGCGAGCGCGATTGTCGGTTGGACCCACGAGACGGGTGATGATCTGCCGTGCGGGTGCGAGGTCAATTTCCGTTGCCTCCGGTCCGCCCGCCGCCGATTCACCCAAAGCACCTGCAATAATCTCTGCCTGCACGATAAGGGCCGACATGCGGTCGTCGATCAAATTCTGGCGAAACTGGTTGAGGTAAAGCACGCCACCCACAAGGATAAGGAGCGCCATGGCGTTGACCACCATGATACGCACCATAAGGGGAGACAAGCCGCGCGTATAGTGGCGTGGCTGGCTGTTGCGGCCGCTCCCTGCTGTCTCTCGTGAACTGGGGTGTCTTCTCAAAGGTCTGACTTTCGTTACCGGCCGTTAGGCGTCGCGGTAACGATAGCCAACCCCGTAGAGCGTTTCAATCGCGTCAAAATCATCGGCAACAGCGCGGAACTTTTTCCGCAGACGTTTAATGTGGCTGTCGATCGTGCGGTCGTCCACATAAACATCATCTGAATAGGCCGTGTCCATCAGCTGATCCCGGCTTTTCACATGGCCAGGGTGCATGGCAAGCGCCTGTAGGATCAGGAACTCAGTCACTGTCAGCGTGACATCAAGGCCTTTCCAGGTTACGCGGTGCCGAAGCGGATCCAGCACCAGATTGCCACGGGCCATGATTTCATCGCCCTCTACCATGGTTTCACCCGGCTGGGTTTTGATCATTTCCATACGACGCAGCAGCGCGCGGATGCGCTCAATCAACAGTCGCTGTGAAAATGGTTTGCCTATATAATCATCCGCCCCCATGCGAAGGCCCAGCACCTGATCAATCTCCTCATCTTTGGAGGTCAGGAAAATCACCGGCATATCCGTCACCTCGCGCAATTTACGCAGAAGCTCCATGCCATCAAGGCGCGGCATCTTGATATCCAGAACCGCAAGGTCTGCCGGATTCTTGGACAGAGCATCCCACGCCTTCTGGCCATCTGGGTACGTGCGCACACGAAACCCTTCTGCCTCCAGTGCAATCGTCACGGAGGTCAGGATATTACGGTCATCGTCGACGAGCGCAATTTGTGCGGTCATAATGTTTCCCTCTTCATGTACCGGCCACCCAGGCCCAATCCTTATCCGGAAGAATATAAAAATTATATTATGTCTTCACCCGAATCCGGATCAAGGTAAACAGCTACGTAGCATTTAAGACCAAATCAAGGCGGCCAAATGGCGCTGATAAGTCAGTCTATTTTACCTTTTTAAAATTGACAGCGCTATCATTTCATGTGGGGGCAGAATCAAGTTGATTTCCCCACCCAATTCCGCAAGTTTAGCCGCCTGTCTTGCGCTAGCGCGAGGCCAAAATAAGCCAGGGCAACACAAAAAACATGCCCGGCAATACGTGTTTTGCGCAGCCATAAAGTGCGGTGCAAAACGGCCCCAATAATCACTTGGAGGACAAGACGTTGCAAGTCTTTGGCGCCCGTCTGAGCAATGTCGGTCTTGATGCACAAGGTATCACCGGCACTGGCAATCAATACTGGAACCTGGGTACATCCCAACTTTATGAAGAAGCAATTCGCCGCGGTGAAGGCAAACTGGCCAAGGATGGCCCGCTCGTTGTTAAAACCGGCAAACACACCGGCCGGTCAGCGAATGACAAGTTTACCGTTCGCGACGATATGACCGAAAACACCATCTGGTGGGGCGACACCAACCGCCCAATGACCCCCGAACAGTTCGAGACTCTGCACCAAGCGTTCCTTGCCCATATGAAAGGCAAGGATCTTTTTGTTCAGGACCTATGGGGTGGTTCCGACCCTGAGCACCGCGTTGCGGTACGTACGCTTGGCGAATATGCTTGGCACAGCCTTTTCTGCCGCACCATGCTTGTGCGCCCAACCGATGAAGAACTGCCATCCATGGCACCTCAGTTCACCATCATCAACCTGCCGAGCTTCAAAGCCGACCCAGCCACCATGGGTTGCCGCTCAGAGACAGTGATTGCGGTGAACTTTTCCAAAGGTCTGGTGCTGATCGGTGGTACGGAATATGCGGGTGAGAATAAAAAATCTGTTTTCTCCATCCTCAATTACCTGTTGCCTGAAAAAGGCATCATGCCGATGCATTGCTCTGCCAACATTGGTGATGACGGTGACGTTGCCATCTTCTTCGGTCTTTCCGGCACCGGCAAAACCACGCTTTCTGCTGACAGCACACGCACGCTGATCGGTGATGATGAGCACGGCTGGTCCGACGACAGCGTGTTCAACTTTGAAGGTGGGTGTTACGCCAAGCTGATCCGGCTTTCGCCAGAGGCTGAACCAGAGATATATGCCACCACCAAACGTTTCGGCACCATTGTTGAAAACGTGGTGATGGATGAGGAAACCCGTACGCTTGATCTGGATGATAATACACTGGCGGAAAATACCCGCGCGGCCTACCCGATTAACTTCATCCCGAACACCTCGAAAGAGAACCGCGGCGGCAAACCAAAAAACATCATCATGCTGACAGCTGATGCGTTTGGCGTATTGCCTCCTATCGCGCGCCTCACGCCTGAGCAGGCCATGTATCACTTCCTTTCAGGTTACACCGCAAAGGTTGCTGGCACAGAGATTGGCGTGAAGGAACCACAGGCCACATTCTCAACCTGTTTTGGTGCACCATTCATGCCGCGCCACCCCAGCGTTTATGGCGACCTTCTGCGCAAGAAAATCGCGGAAGGCAGCGTGAATTGCTGGCTTGTGAACACGGGCTGGACCGGGGGCGTTTACGGCGTTGGTCACCGCATGCCAATCAAGGCAACACGCGCACTTCTGCACGCAGCACTGGACGGCAGCCTGAACGCGAGCCCAATGCGCATTGATCCGAACTTCGGCTTTGAAGTGCCAGAGGAGGTCGCAGGCGTCGACAGCCTGATCCTGAACCCGCGCGAGACATGGGCCGATAAAGCAGCCTATGACGCCAAGGCACAGTATCTGGTGGGCCTGTTCATCAAGAATTTTGAGACCTTCGCATCTCACGTGGACGCAAGCGTGATTGCTGCAGCACCAACTGCTGCGTAAGCGAACTCGACATATCAAAACCTGAAAACGCGGGGCTTTGGCTCCGCGTTTTTTTTGTTGTGGCGATAATTTCCAGTTTATATCATTGAATAAATGGTTCGGGGGAACATATGCGGCAGTTAATTTTCTCATTTGTTATTTTCATTGTATGCGCATCACATCTATTTGCAGATGAACACAACGCAGAAATTCTGTTCCAGAAATTGCAACCACTCGCCGACAGCAATAATCCAGAAGCGCAATACCATTTAGGCATGATGTATAATAACGGCCTAGGTACGGACGCTGACTATGAAAAAGCCATGACGCTTTTTCGCGAATCTGCAGCGCTAGGAGATCCGCTGGGCGCCTATAAACTTGGCTGCTATTATGATGGACAGTATCAGACCTCTCTTGCTGTCGACCGGGAAAAAGCTTTTCAGTCTAAACTATACGCCGCGACCAAGGGATATGCCCTCGCCCAAAATGATGTTGCAATCTATTACGCTGAAGACGGAGACTGGAAAAACGCCTTTCGCTGGTGGAAGGCTGCCGCCGACCAAGGGTTTTCCAGCTCATTGAAAAATATTGGTGCCGCCTATTGGTCAGGCTATGGAACCGAAACTAACAAGCCTGCTGGGTATGCTTATTTCCTGCTATGGCAGCGGGCCAAGGGCAAGAAATTGAGTCCCGACGCTGTGGCCAGTTTGACCGAATTGAAAGCTCAAATGACAGAATCACAGTTCGCCGAGGCCAATGCAATTGCCCTCGATTGGCATGCTGTGCCTACCGAGCTTACTTTAAAGGCCCGACAAGGGCTGAACGCTGCAGCAGCCATGATCCAATAACAATCCAAGCTTTCATGCCGAAATCCGGTTGGTGGCAGGGTGAAAGCTACCGGACGCCTATTTTATCGCGCTGCTACCTGATCGAATCTTTTTATCACACGCTCTGGCGGGAAAGCGATTGTCACATGCGTGCCTTCACCCAACTCGCTGGATATAGTGATCTGGCCGCCATGCTGGCGCACCAGCACATCACTGAGCGGCAGCCCAATGCCGGCACCCGCATTGCGGCGGCGGCGCTCGCTATCGGCATGGCCAAACTGCGCCAATATAACCGGCAGGTTGGCTTTGGCGATGCCCAGCCCGGTATCAATGATCTCCACGGTCATGCCGCCCTCGTCAGATCGCAGCACAATACGAACACTGCCCCGGTCGACATTGAACTTGATGGCATTGGTAATGAGGTTGAGCAGAATCTGGCGTATTTTTCGTTCGTCGCCCAATAGTTCAGGCAGGCTTTTTGGGCAATCCACCCGCATGGTTACTTTATGCTGCTCCGCCAACAGCCGAAGCATACCGAGAGTTTCTTCCACAAGGTTTTTAACATCCAGCGGTACCTCCTTCAGTTCATCCAGTCCCGTCTCAATACGGGAAAGGTCCAGAAGGTCATCAACCATCGCCAGCAGGTGGGTACCTGAGGCATGAATGTCACGCGCATAGTCTTTGTAAATACTATTGCCCAGCTTACCCAGCAGTTCCCGCGACATCATCTCCGAAAAACCAATGATCGCATTCAGCGGTGTGCGCAGTTCATGGCTGAAGGTAGAGAGGAAATGACTTTTGGCATTTGAGGCATCTTCAGCATTTTTCACCGCCACGTCGAGCGCCAGTGCCTGGTTCTGCAGGTCACGGTTGGTATCCTGCAGGCTTGCCATCAAGGTATCACGCTCGCGCTCGGTACGGCGCGCCTGAATAACAAACGCATGCGCATGCATCATCATCACCGCAAAGATAACAAACTGGGACCATTCCATCGACGAGGGTATAACCCCGGTTGCGGACATGATTTCATAAGCGCCATAACCCAAACCGCCCAAGGCGACCGTAACAGCTTCGCGGCGCGTTTCCGGGTTGGTGATGCTGGCATGAAACACGGCATAAACCACCATCAAAATGATCGACCCCCATACGATCTGGATCGGTTCCCGCGTCAGGGTAATGGTTCCGGGTGGGAAGAAGGGCGCCAGAAACAGGGCAAAGAAAATCAATATCGCCATAGCCCCATAGATCACATAATCGACCAAAAGCCGCCGGCCCGGGCGCAGCAAATGGTTGATGAAGGCGTAATAGGCGAAGGCGATAACAAAGAGCGAAAGATACTCGAAATCATATTTCCGGGCCAAATCAAACGACGGAAAATAATCCCATATCAGATCACTAACGAAGGCCGCCCGCATGGCCGCCGCTATGGCGAGAAAAGCAAAATACCGATGCGCGGCCGAGGAGCTTTTGCTTTCACCCAGCACCAGGGCCGCCAGCCCTACGCACAGCAGAACAATAACCAAGGCACTGGGCATGGCGGTCGCGCGGTTTTCAGCAGCAGCCAGACGCCAGCTATAGTCAAGTAGCGGCACCTCGATCATACCACCCTGTTTGTGAATGCGGTTGCTGAGCTGCATCACAAGCGTAAATTTCCGGGTGCCATGAGGAAGCGAAATGACCGGGATGCCGGGGTTGGCGACAACCTGTTTACCCTCTTCCGTCAGGTCACCATTTTTGAACAACAGCCAAACTCTGGGCGCATCAGCGACACTGGTGTCGACCGCATAAATCAATGATACAGACCGCAGGGTGCCCATCCTGAGAGCAAAGGCGTGCTCACTTTCCGGCAAGATGATTTCACGGCAATAGGTGGCGAAGCCGTGGCCTGAGGTGACCGTGGCGGTAAAACCCGGCCCCCAGACATCTGGCGCGCTAACCGGTTGCGCATTCTGTCCTTGTGTGCACTTCTCACCTGCCAGCCTTTCCGGCAAGACAATCTGGCTGCGGTATACGGTCCATCCGTCCTTGAGCGGCCGGGCGCCGTTAGCCTCATAAGGCCAGTTGGTGTGGGATTCAGCCTCGGTCGGTTCCTGAGCAGCAGCCGATACCCAGTGCATGGCAGCAAGGGCCAGCCAAATCAGCCGCAAGAGCACTCTCGTCATTGTGCGATCAGGGTCGCAACCGTGCATCAGTCACCTCGCTGGATGCCCACGGCGCGCTGACCTGAAGGTCCGCGCGCGTGCGGGTTTCATCCGCCTAAACTTTTGTCGTTCCCTTCAGCTTGCACCAGCACCGACGGTCTAGGCAAGCAGGCAATAGGGAAAAGGCAGGATTCGAGGCCGAGTTGGAGGCTGAGTTAGAGGGATGGCGCTACATCAATGCTTGCGGCCAGCGTGCGCGAGATATGCCCGAACGGCCGACCTGATTCTTCGGCCCACTGGTTATAAGCTGCCTGCACAGCTTTCATCGCGCCCTTGCCGGTGGGGGTTTTATCCACCACGCCTTCACGAACCAGCGCAGCCACGCCGTCGCGCCCCATCACCCAGCCATCCTTGCCAAGGAAGCGCAGGAAATAGGTGCCGGTGTTACCCCCCAGGCGACTACCGCGCTTTTTCAGCATGTCGAGAAGCCCGATGAAATCATCCATTGGCCAATCGGCAATACATTTGGCGGCGGAGCCATATTCGTCCTCGAGATCACATAGAAGGCTCGCATTCTCGCGCACTGTTACGATCTTGGGGCCGTTCCGGACGATGCGCTTGTCTGACACGAGACTATCGAGGTCATCATCCGACATGAATTTCCAGCGCACGGGGGGGAAACCCTCAAACGCCTCTTCGAAACCGGGCCATTTGGCGTCGATCACCTTCCAGCTGAACCCCGCCTGAAAAATCGCACGTGTCATGCCGGACAGGATACGGTCGTCAGGAATAGCCGCAATCTCCGCCGCTGGCTTTGGCTGTGGCAACAGGGCCTCAAGCGCTTCCGCGCCGCCCTTGCGTTCCGCCGCAATGGCAAATATCTCGTCAAATGATCGCATGGCTGTGTCCTCCTCCAAGTGTCAGGCAACGCTAATCACACGCGGGGCAGCAACCAAGCAAAAACATGTGCACGCCACAAGGTTGCTGACAGTTTCTGTCACGCTCCTGCGGTCTGCCGCGTATTTCTTTGGTCAAAATTACCAAAAAGGGGCAAGAAACCATTGCATATCGGGCCGCAT
This sequence comes from Kordiimonas sp., assembly GCF_965216265.1. Taxonomy (GTDB): domain Bacteria; phylum Pseudomonadota; class Alphaproteobacteria; order Sphingomonadales; family Kordiimonadaceae; genus Kordiimonas. The sequence goes on along the minus strand of NZ_OZ244153.1, from coordinate 2,530,945 downwards.
TACACCAAAGTGCCCGGCCACTTTACAGAGACAGAACACAAGACAGAAAAGCCCAAGCGGCTTATAATAAAACGATGGCAAGCGACTATATTAAAAGCTTTGGATTTCCCCGTTGGGGCGAGTATGGCCGTGACAAGGACGCGGAGCCTGTACGCATGTGTGACTACTCCGGCTGTTCGGAAAAAGGCGCGCACCCGGCCCCCAAATCCCCCGGCTCGAAAGAGCGCTGGTATTTCTGCCGCCCCCACGCAGCGGAATACAACAGGAACTGGGATTTTTTCCAGGGCATGAGCGACGAGGAAGCTCGCCGCCACATGAACGATGCCGGTGAAAGCTCGGATGCGTTTGCGAGTGCAAGAACGTTTGAATGGGGCGGCGCCGTTGACGCAGACGGCTACACTGCCAACGAGAACGCAGCCTATGATGCGCTTGAACTGGACCCCGGCTCAGGCCCCGACCAGATCAAAAAGCAGTACCGCAAGCTCGCAAAAATTTACCACCCGGACGCCAACCCGGGCGACCCGGCAGCGGCCGAGCGTTTCCACCAAATTCAAACGGCTTACGACATCCTGAAAGACAAAAACGTCTGAGAGCCTGCCTTATTCAAGGCCCAGCGGGATGTTAAACCCTTCCTTGAAGGTGTCGATCGCGACGATGGTTTCAAACCGCCCGATAGACGGGTTGGAGAAGAACCACTTGCGGGTGATACGGTCGAAATCCTTCATGTCCTTCACGGTCATAACCAGAATAAAGTCTGTTGAACCAGTGACATAGTAGCATTGCTGCACCTCTGGCACCTTGGTCATCTGCTGCTTGAAGGTCTCAATGGTAGCCTCGCCGCCGCACGAGCAAATAATCTGCACAATCAGGGTTGTACGGCCACCAAGTGCCGCCGGGCACAGGATCGCCACTTCCTTCTTGATGGTGCCGTCTTCCCTGAGTTTTTTGATCCGGCGCTGGGTTGCGGCGGGCGATAGGCCTACCTGCTCGCCGATCACTTCCGCCGTCTGGCGGCTATTTTCCTGCATGCAGTTCAAAATCTTGAGGTCAAAACTATCCAGATCGTTCATTGCTAACTATTTTCCTCGCAAATTTTCAAAGGTAAGGATTTTTTTATCTCTCAATCAGAAAAAATGCGAAGAAAAAACACACGCCCCACCCTACATTTATAAAACGACGGTGCGTCAATAAAACATCGACAGCAGGATAAAGACCATGACGAACCAAACAGACCGCCAAACCACTATTGGCATAGCATGTGGGCTGGGCGCCGCCCTTATCTGGGGGGCCTGGCCCGTTGTAACTTCCATCGGCATCCAGGGCTCCATCACCCCGGTACAGATTGTGATGCTGCGCTTTTTCATCGCCGGGCTTATTCTGGCGCCCTTCGCATTTCGCGGCCCGTCAAGCCTGCAGGATTGGGGCAAAGCCCTTGTCTTCAGCCTTTGTGCCGGTGCGCCTTATGCCATTTTGGTGTCTTCCGCATTTTATTTCGCGCCCGCCAGCCACGGCGGTGTTGTGATCCCGGGCACGGTGCTTTTCATCAGCGTACTGGCCGCGCATTTCTGGCTGGGCGACAGGCTGACCCGCACCCGCATAATGGGCGCAGGCCTTATTATCCTGGGGCTTATAGGTCTCGCATTTGGTGCTGCAGGCGGCATCGAGACGCTGGGCGGTGACCTCATGTTCGTGGGCGGCGGAATCATGTGGGCGAGCTATACGTTCCTGCTTCGACGCTGGCCCGCGGACGGGCTCCTGATCGCCAGCCGCGTTGCGGTGCTTTCGCTCCTGATGTTTGGCTTGCTCAGCCTCTTTGGTGTTGGCGCTGGCCTCAGTGAAGTGCCACTGGAAACCATTGTTTTCCAAGGGCTCTGGCAGGGCGTCCTCTCTGGCATTGTGGCCATCATCCTGTTCAACAAGGCTGTGGGCATCCTCGGGTCCGGCAAAGCGTCCATTGTGAACGCCATGACCCCGGCGATCGCTGTGTTACTGTCGTTCCTGGTGCTTGGGGAGATACCAACCCTGATCGAATTTACCGGCCTTGCCACCATTATGGTTGGCATTGCCGTCGCCCTTGGCCTACGCCCAAAACTGAAACGCGCACCCAAAACTTACGCCACACTGCCGGAGAAAGTGTGACGGTTTTTGTGGCGCAGGTGTGGCGTAAAAAAGTACCCCTCCGGGTAAAGCACTCTCCCCCGAGACAGTAACAAGCTTTACCCAGCACCACTGGCCTGAGGACGGAAACGATCCGACCTCAGGCCAGTTTTTTAAGCAAATGTTGAAATGGAACTAGAGGGCGCTTCGGTAAGCTTCAAGTCGCGCCTTCTGCTTACCATGCTCATCAAAATTCTCGGGCCTGAGCCAGAACTGGTAGGCCGCCCCAAACCACTTTAGGCACCAGGCATCAGCGGAACAGCATCACCGGCACGAGGCAGGACCGCACCATCTCCGTGGTGGTGCTGCCGATGATCAGGTTACGGATGCGGGAATGGCCATAGGCGCCCATCACCAGCATATCGAAACCCTCGCGTTCCACCTTTGCCTTGATGGCGTTGTCCGGGTCGCCGGTCTCGAACGATGTTTCCACCTCAATCTTGGCAGTAGACAGGATGCCAGCAGCTTCGTCCATCTTCTTTCTAGCCTCATCCGTCGCTGCGCCAACCATGACAAGCGTGCAGGGGATATCCTTGAAGAGGTTGCTTTTCGCGACATACCAGACGGCTTTCATCGCGCTCGGCCCACCATCATAGGCGATCAACACGCTGTTCACTGGCTTGAAGGCACGGGACGCCACCAGCACCGGCTTCGATGCCGCACGCACAACACGCTCGAGGTTCGAGCCCAGATGCAGTTTGGCAAAGTCTGCCGCTTCACCGCGCTTGCCGATCACGATCAGGTCCGCCTCCTTCTCGAAATCCTCGACCGCCTCGATCAGGTCGCCATGTCGCAGTTTACCGCTGACCTGTTCGACCCCGGCGTCACGCAGGCGGCTTTCCGCTGCGTCGAGAAGATGGCGACCCTGCATCAGTTCAAGCTTGGCACGGCGGGCGTCGATGTCGGCGAGCTCTTCAAGGAGCGCGCTGCGGGCGCCAAGGCCGATATTGCCGCTAAGGTCGGTGCCTTCACCCGCACCACTCCGTCGGCCGAGCACATGCAGGAGCTCTATGCTGGCACCCTTTTTCTTGGCGACCCAAACAGCATGGTCGCACACACTTTCAGCATAGGACGAGCCGTCTAACAGAGCGATCAGTTTATGTGACATCATAGTCCTCCCCTTAGTGGCCCATCAGGCGCTCAAGCGCGCCGGGCTTGTCATGGATAGCCAGCTTGTCGACGATGGTCTCACTGGCTTCATTCAGGCCGATAATCTCTACGTCCGCCCCTTCCCGGCGGAACTTGAGCACGACCATGTCAAGCGACGCCACGCTGGAGATATCCCATATATGAGCGTGGCTGACGTCGATGGTGACCTTCTCCACCGCTTCCTTGAAATCGAAGGCGACGGTAAAGCTGTCTGCAGACGCAAAAAAGACCTGCCCTTCGACGATATAGGTCCGGTGATGGCCGTCTGCCGACAGGGTCGAGGTGATGCGGAATATTTGCGAAATCTTCCAGGCGAAGAAGATACCCGACAGCAGCACGCCCACCAGAACACCGATGGCGAGGTTGTGGGTGGCCACCACCGTCACCACCGTTGCCAGCATCACGATGCTCGAGCTGCGTGGATGGGTCTTGAGGGTCTTGATTGAGGACCAACTGAAGGTTCCGATCGAGACCATGATCATGATAGCAACAAGCGCGGCCATGGGGATGATCCTGACCCAGTCGCTGAGCACCACGATCATGAACAAGAGAAAAGCGCCTGCAGCGAAGGTGGACAACCGCCCGCGCCCGCCCGACTTCACATTGATGATTGACTGGCCGATCATGGCACACCCGGCCATGCCGCCGATGAAACCCGTGGCGGTATTGGCGATGCCCTGGCCGATGCACTCGCGGTTCTTGTTGCTCGGTGTATCGGTGAGGTCATCGACGATCGTCGCCGTCATCAGCGATTCCAGGAGACCGACCGCTGCCACGGCTGCCGAATAGGGCAGGATGATCGACAAGGTTTCGAAGGTAAGCGGGATGTCCGGCAGCAGAAAGACCGGCAGTGTGGACGGCAGTTCGCCCATGTCACCCACGGTGCGCACATCAAGGCCAACGAAGATCGACAAAAGTGTCAGCACGATGATGCAAACGAGCGGGGACGGGATCACCGTCGTGATGCGCGGAAACAGATAGATGATCGCGAGCCCGCCCGCGACCATGGCGTAGGTGACCCAGGTCACACCGATCAATTCCGGCAGCTGGGCGAGGAAAATGAGGATGGCGAGCGCGTTCACGAAGCCGGTCATGACCGAGCGTGAGACGAAACGCATGAGTGAGCCGAGCTTCAGGAGCCCGGCGCCGATTTGCAACAGACCCGCAAGCACGGTTGCGGCGAGCAGATACTCGAGCCCGTGTTCGCGTACCAGCGTGATCATGAGAACCGCCGTGGCAGCAGTCGCGGCTGAAATCATGCCTGGTCTGCCGCCTGCAATCGCGGTGATGACGGCGATCGAGAAGGAAGCATAAAGCCCCACTTTCGGGTCAACACCGGCAATGATGGAAAAGGCGATCGCTTCCGGGATGAGCGCAAGCGCCACAACAAGGCCAGCCAACACATCGGCGCGAATATTGCCGAACCATTCTTCGCGTATTTGGGGGAGGTTGAGGGAGGTCACAATACTGTCTCCATTAACAGCGGCGCCATTTATGCCCGGCGCCAAAACACTAAACAAATTGTAAAAAATTGGGGAGCGAGGATAGACAATCGCAAGGCCTGCCATGGGTAGAGCGCATGCATCCGGTCAGCTTGAACGGACTGTAGTACGCTTCGGGCAGGTCAAGGTGTCTTACATCGGCAGGGTTTCCTGTTCGCTCAAAAGAGTGAAACACGCCCCTGAGGGCACAATGTTTCCGCCCGCTTGTCTATACCAAAAGGCCCATGGAAACAAGACGGAAACAACCGCATGTCCGCGCAAGCCAAGCGTTATATATCAAGGGCGGCGTAAAAATAGGCCAAAGAGGCACAAGCTGACCTTCAGAAGAGATACCGAATATAACTTACGTTTATAAAGCGCTTCGGTAAGCTTCAAGCCGCGCCTTTTGCTTACCATGCTCATCAAAGTTCTCAGGCCTGAGCCAGAACTGGTAAGCTGCCCGGATGCCTGGCCACTCACGGTCGATGATGGAATACCAGGCGGTATCGCGGTTTTTGCCCTTCATGACCATATCGTTCCTGAAAATGCCCTCAAAGCTATAGCCAAACCGGATCGCCGCGCGCTTTGATGCCTCATTTGCCGCGTTGCATTTCCATTCAAACCGGCGATAGCCCAGGTCGTCAAACACGTGCTCAGTCATCAGCGCGATGGCTTCCGTCGCCTCTCGGGTACGCTGCAGCGCATGGCTAAACACAACACAGCCAACCTCGGCGCTGCCGTGTGCCTCACGGATACGCATATAGCTTGCCATGCCCAGCACCTCACCGTCCCCCACCTTGCGGATCACAAGGGTCTGCCAGCCCTGATGGCGGTTTGCTTCTCTCAGCGCATGGCAAAGCGTTGTTTTGTCCGCGAAGGGGCCAAGCGGGATATATTGCCAGAGGTCTGCGTTTTCTTCGCCCCCCACCGCATGAAATAGACCGTCGCAATGGGTGGCCACGTCAAATGGCTCAAGCGTTACATTACGCCCCTCAAGGCATACAACACCGGGCCGGGCTTTCGGCTGCCAGTTTGGTATATCAAACATCTCTCATACTTTCTTAAATAACAGCTAACCGTCGCTTATCGTGACTCGGGTGGGGTTTTACTCACGCGGGCCGCAAATTCTTTTTGTTCCTGGACGCTCACAGGTTTGAAGACCTTGTCTTTACGCGCCGGTTGGTGGCTGAGCGAAACCCCCGGTCGCCACTCAGTGGACGGACGGATCGGACGGGCAACAAAATTGCCCCCGCAATTTGGGCAGACGTGACCGAGCACATGCTGGACACAGTCCGCACAAAAGGTGCATTCATATGAGCATATCATCGCCTCCGTGCTGTTGGGGGGCAGCGCTTTGTCGCAATGCTCACAGCTTGGCCTTAGTTGCAGCATCTTCGTCTCCTCATCGCGCCCAGTGATAGGCGGGTAAAACCTTGTGATTGAGCGGGGCTTTCTCCCCCTCCGGCGCCACGTGCGCCGCGCCTGTGACGGTGCGGATGTCCACATGCCCGGCCCATATGGGCCAATCGGCTTCCTCACCATCCCCGGGGCCGCCATCGCGCACCTTGGCGCTGGCGTCCTCAATCTCCATCACCAGAAGGCCCGTGGCCTTGCGCTCCTGCGCGGTCATGGGCCGAAGCTGGCCCCAGCGCGCGGGCGCTATCTGGTCAAAAAACAGCCTCATCTGACGGTCAAATTCCGCGTCGTCTGTCACCAGTTCCGGCACACCAAAACACACCACCGAACGGTAGTTGGCGCTGGTATTGAAGGCTGAGCGCGCGAGCACAAGGCCGTCAAGCTGGGTCACACAAACGCTGGCTGGCGCACCGCTTGAAAGATGTTTGATCATCCGGCTGGCGCTTGAGCCGTGCCAGTAAAGCCGGTTGTCCTCGCGCCAATAGCTGGTTGGCAGGATATGCGGCTGGCCGTCCATCTCAAACGCCACATGGCACAGGAAATGACTGTCGAGAATGCGGTAAACCGTCTCTTCATCATACACTGCACGCTTGTGGCCCCGCCGTACCCGGTTCCGGTCGTTTTTAGCAAAATCACTCATGGTGGCACCTCTGAGAACTGAACGCTTTTCACCCCTAAAGTTTGCGTTTATATTGATCCCTTAGAAAGAGCCAATTACGTTAAGTTAAAGGTGCCAATTTTGGACGGTATGTTCGAAACCCTTTTTGCGCCCGGGCTGGACGCCAGCAGTGAAGCACCGCTCAATGAGCAGCTTCAGGCCATGCTGCGGCATGCGATTTTGAACGGCAGCTTGCCCGCGGGCCACCGCCTGCCAGCGAGCCGCGCGTTGGCAGACCGGCTGGCCATCTCCCGCAACACGGTTCTGGCCGCTTATGAGCATCTGGTGGCCGAAGGGTATCTTGAAACACGCCAGGGCGCAGGCACCTATGTGAGCGCAGACCTGCCCGATACCAGCCTGACCATGACCGCTGTGCCGGACGGCACCCGCACAAGCCATAACGTGCGGGAGAAAAAAGCCGCGAGACCCCTTTCCGGCATGCCCGCGCTTGACCAGTTCCCCACCGATATCTGGGCGCGGATAGCAGGCAGCGTCTGGCGTCATGCCGATGCGGTCGAACTGCTTTATAACGACCCTGCCGGGTATCTGCCGCTCAGGCGCACCATATCGGCCTATCTGGAAGCTGCACGCGGCGTGACAGCAAACCCTGACCAGATCGTCATCACCTCCGGCCTGCAGCAAGGCGTAAAGTTGGTGATGGAAAGTGTGGTGGACCGTGACCGCGCTATTGTGCTTGAAGACCCCGGCTATCCCGGCATGACCACTGCCGCCAAAACGCTCTCCAACCCTATCGTTTACACCCGCGTGGATAAAGACGGCGCTGTGCCGCCCAAAATGGCAGGCGTGCCCGCAGGCCTTATGGTCACAAGCCCGTCACGGCAGTATCCGCTGGGCCAGACCATGCCGCTCAAACGCAGGCTGGAGATTCTCGAGTGGGCGCAACGGGAAAACTGTTTCATTCTGGAAGATGATTACGACAGCGAATTTCGCTATGCCGGACGCCCGATCAACTCGCTTCAGGGCATTGATGGCGGGGAACGGGTTATCTATGGCGGCAGCTTCTCCAAATCACTGTTTCTGGCACTTCGGCTCGGGTATCTGGTATTGCCTTTGGGGCTGGTAGACCGGGTGCTCAAGCACCGCGCGGCCGTGGACAGCTTCCCCAGCATCAGCAACCAGCTGATGCTGACCCGCTTCATTGAGGAAGGGCATTTCGCCCGCCATATCCGTCGCCTGCGCGGTGTGCATAAAACCCGACTGGGCCTGTTTATGGATGCGGCGAGAGAGTGGCTTTCGCCCTATTTTACCTTTGAACAATCAGACACCGGGCTGCATGTTGTCGCTACCTCAAAGCTGAACCACCTGAGCGATGTTAAGCTTTCGCTGATTGCGGGGCGCGCAGGTATTGGAGCCTCGCCGCTTTCCGAAACATATCGGGCATGTCCGCCGCAACATGGTTTGCTTTTTGGCTTTGCTAATCTACAAGAACGGGAAATTAACAACCGCCTCAAAGAGTTGGCGACACTTTTATCCCAACAAACGGGCTTTTAATAAAATCCGCGCCATAGTAGCCTATAGGAACAGGGGCCACCGCGGGGGCGGGTGTGCAGCAATGAGGCCGCACCGCATAGGACCTATATTCAGGAGAGACTTATGAACTGGACCGGACCGGTTGGATCACTTTTCATGGCAACTGCACTTGCCACGTCAGCCTCTGCGCAGGATAACTGGAGCTATTCCGGCTCTAACGGGCCTAACAGCTGGGGCTCTATTTCCAGTGTTTGTGCCAATGGCTCCATGCAGTCCCCTATCATCATGGAAGGCACGGAAGCCGTCCTCCTCAACCGGCTTGAGACCAACTATAACGTCTCGCCCGTTGATATGAAAAATGACCGGCGCACCATACGGTTTGATTATGCACCCGGCAGCATGCTGCGTGTGGGTGATAAAACCTTTGAGCTGACCGGCTTTCATTTCCACACACCGGGTGAACACCGGGTGATGGCCCAGAGCTTCCCGATGGAAATTCATTTCGATCACCGCGCGGCAGACGGCACCCAGGCCCGTGTTGCGGTACTGGTGAAAGAAGGCTCGGCAAACATGGCGGCGGAAGAGCTGTGGCCGCACCTGCCGATTGAACCCGACCAAACCTCCCGCAGGCCAGACGTCAAGATCAACGCCCGCGACTTCATGCCCCACAGTGGCACCTATTACCGGTATATGGGGTCAGAAACCCACCCACCCTGCACAGAGGGGGTGAACTGGTACATCTTTAAGGAACCGGTAGAGTTCTCCAAAGAACAGATCGCCGTCATGAACGGCATCATGGGGGAAAACGCGCGACCCCTGCAGCCGCGCAACAATCGGATGATCCTAGATGCGCTGCCTAACTGATTTCTCGCACCGAGCTGGGTTTAAACTGGTAAGCGGCGCCGCCGCACTGCTTCTTCTGGCGGCCTGTGATACAGGCGGTATGTCACGCAGCGTACAGCCAAAAGGTGTTACCACGCAGCGCGCCAGCAACGCGGTTGAACAAGCCATGTGTGAAGGGCGCGCCATTGACGCAGCACGCATCTTGATCAGCGAACCTTTATCATCACCGGCAGACAGATTTTATACCGGCCTCGCGCTCGAGCAGAGCGGCAAGCCGGTTGCGGCGCGGCGTATATATGCCTCTCTCATGAGTTCCGGTTCACGCGATAGGGTTTTCCTGCGGTGCGGAAATGAAGTGATGGCTGACGGCGCGGTCGGGTCTGAAGCTGGCCGCCGCCTCGCCATTATCGCCAGCGAACTTCAGGCCATGGATGCGGCGCGTATGCAGCCTGTCAGGCTTGATCACAGCTTGCCCTCTATCACGGAAAAACCGGCAGACGTTGCCCGCACGACCCCTGCCGCAGGCAACACAGGCCCACGGCGCGACGTGAGCCGCCCGAGCGGCAGCTCACCCCTTGGGCGCTGGTTTGCGCATCTGGCGTCTTATCGGTCCTATGAACAAGCCGTGTCGTCAAAAAGTATTCTTGAGAAAAAATACCCGGCACTCAGCGGTATCATTGACCAGTGGGAAGTGAACGTTGGCGGTTTTGCGCTGCGGCTTGGTGTGCGTCTTCAGGAAAAATCTGACGCGCAAACTTTGTGCAGCCAAGTGAAAAGCCAGGGCGATTATTGCGCGGTTATGGATACATCTCAATAACTTAGAGGCTGTTTTAGCGCTGTTTTGACTGGGCTGGCGAAAGCAACGTCGCCCCCAACCATCTCCAAACCAATTTCAGGCTGGTTATCGCCGCGTCATCTGCCTATGATGGCGCCGTTTTTATAGGCTGCAGAACCATGTGGCCTTCATAATGAAACAGGCTAAAAAGCCTGCAACTTATGTGGCTGGCGTTCACAGTCGTCAGCGCGCGTACCTAGTACTCTGGGGAGAGGAAATAATGGCTGGAGCCACACAACACGCCCATTGGTCTTCAAAATGGGCTTTCATGCTGGCAGCGGTGGGTAGTGCTGTTGGTCTTGGGAATATCTGGAAGTTTCCATATGAAGCAGGCCAAGGGGGCGGTGGCGCCTTCGTGCTTGTTTACCTGATTTTTGTTTTCGTGATCGGTGTGCCGATGCTGGTGGCCGAGCTTTCACTGGGTCGCCGCGGGCAGATGTCACCTATTAACTCGATGGCAAAAATCGCCCGCGAGGAAAAGCGTAACCCGTTGTGGGCGCTCATTGGCTGGTCCGGCGTTGTTGGCGCGTTTATCGTCATCAGCTTCTATTCGGTTGTTGGCGGCTGGACACTGGCTTATATGGCCAAAGCTGTCACCGGTGCCTTCTCTGGCATTACAGCCGAAGCAAGCCAGGCAACCTTCCTAGCCTACATCAGCGACCCTGTGATGACGATTGTTTCCCACGTGGCGTTTATGGCGATCACGATCTTTATCGTGGCCAAGGGCGTGCAAGGCGGGCTTGAAAAAGCTGTCACACTTCTGATGCCCGCACTATTCGCGCTTCTGTTGATCCTCGTGATCTACTCAGCGTTCAACGGTGCTTTCCTTGCCACGATCGACTTCCTTTTCAACCCGGATTTCGATCAGCTTTTCTATAAAGAGACAGTCCTCGCGAGCGGCGAAGTAACCCGGCATTTCAGCCTTGATACCGTGCTGCAGGCGCTTGGGCAGTCTTTCTTCTCGCTCTCGCTCGCACTTGGTTCGATCATGACATATGGCTCATACCTGCGCCGTGATGTGAACCTCGGCAAATCTGCCGTGATTATTGCCAGCGCCGATAGTGCTGTTGCCTTGATGGCAGGCCTTGCGATCTTTCCGATCGTGTTTGCTTACGGCCTCGATGTTGGCCAAGGTGGCGGCCTTGTGTTCATGACCCTGCCGATTGCGTTTGGCCAGATGCCGCTTGGCACGCTTGTTGGCACGCTCTTCTTTGCGCTGTTGGCAGTTGCTGCGGTAACGAGCGCGATCTCGCTTCTCGAGCCGCCAGTATCCTATATCGCAGAGAAAACAACCATGAGCCGCCGCAAGGTTGCGATAACCATGGGTGTGGCTGCAGGTCTTGTGGGTGTGCTGTCAGCCTATAGCCAGGGCACAAACCTGCTCTCGGACGTTCGTATCTTTGGTGTGAACATCATGGACGCGAAAGACTTCCTCACCAACAACATCATGATGCCGCTGGCTGGCATGTTTACGGCGCTGTTTGTGGGTTGGTTCGTGAGCCGCAAAGCCATGATGGACGAGTTGGCACTAGAGGATCGCAGCTTCCGTATCTGGTACTTCCTGGTGCGCTTTGTGAGCCCGATTGCAGTTGGTGTAATCTTCGTAAAAATCATCTTCGATACAATCACTGGCTAACCCGAGCGACCATATAGAAATGATTAAGGGGCCGTTTGGGCCCCTTTTTTTTATTGCCGGAAACTTGTGAGCTTACGCAGCTTCGGCGATACCGTAGATACGTTCCACCATGGCAAAAAGCCCATTGGCACGAAGCGGCGACAGGTGCGACGCAAGGCCAAGCTGATCAAGGATCGCGCGGGCATCTGTTGCCTTGATCTCAGCGGCGGTTTTGCCTGAGAAGATCAGAAGCATGATCGCAACCAGCCCCTTGACGATATGGGCGTCGCTGTCACCGCGCAGGATGATATGGCCCTCAGTATCGGTCTCGGGCACCAGCCAAACCTGGCTCTGGCAGCCGCGCACCTTATACTCGTCTGTCATCTCGTTATCGCTGAGCGGCGGCAGCTTGCGGCCCAGGTCAATGATATAGCGATACTTGTCTTCCCAATCCTCGAGAAACTCAAACGTATCCAAAATTTCAACGATCGTTGTATTTTCAAGCGACATCGTATATCCCAAACGCTACGGTACCTTGACAGTCTGGCGTTTCGCCCGACCTAATGTCTCGAGTGTCTAAAGGATCGGGCCAATGAATAAAAGGCCAAAAACCGAATGACAGCCTTCGGGCAAAGCGAGGGGAGCGCCTATGTCATCCAACCAATCCGGTTATCCACGCCCGGCCTATGCGTGGTATATGGTGGCATTGCTGCTGGTTATCTACACCTTTTCCTTCATCGACAGGCAAATTCTTGGCCTGCTTGGCCCTTGGATCATTAAGGATTTCCAGATATCTGACACCATGTTCGGCCTACTGACCGGATTTGGCTTCGCAGTTTTCTATACTCTTTTTGGCCTGCCCTTCGCACGCATTGCCGACAGCCGCAGTCGTCGCGGCCTGATCGCGGTTGGCCTTCTTGTCTGGAGCTTGATGACTGCACTGTCGTCGCTGGCCCGAGGCTACTGGATGCTGTTTGCACTTCGCATCGGTGTCGGTGTCGGAGAAGCCGCACTTGCTCCCGCCGCCAATTCGCTGGTGGCCGATAGCTTCCCCAAAAAGCGGCTAGCTACAGCGCTTAGCGTCTACGCTATGGGTATCCCAGTTGGCTCTGCGCTTGCCTTTTATGTCGGTGGAACGGTAATTAACCTAGCCGACCAGTTACCCGATATCGTGGTGCCTGGTGGTGAACTGATGCGCAACTGGCAAAAAGTGCTGCTGATGGTAGGCCTGCCGGGCATGCTGCTCACACTTTTGATGTTCACGGTAAAGGAACCCAGCCGCAAGGGCGCGACCGGTGAAAGCGACAGCATTCCTGTACGAGAAGTAATTGCCCACGTAAAGAACCGCTTCCGTGCGTATGCTGGTATTTGCTTCGGCGTTTCTTTTGTCGCCATGCTTGGCTTCGGCACGCTTATTTTCCTCACCTTGTTTTTCCACCGCTATCACGGTCTTGAGCCCGGAGACGTAGGCAAGACATTTGGGCTGATCTCTCTAGTAACCGGGCCAGCCGGACTGCTACTTGGCGGCTATCTGGCGGACCGCTGGCTCGCTCAAGGCAAGCAAGATTCCCATGTGCGTGCGCTTCTCGTCGCGCCTTTTGGTTACCTGATTCCTGCAGTGGCTCTCCCATTCATTTCCGATACAAACCTCGTTTGGTGGGTGCTGGGCTTTTCCAACTTTTTCATCAATCTGCCATCCGGCATCGCATTTGCCTCCCTTCAGATCATCACACCGAACCAGATGCGCGGGCAGGTAATTGCATTCTATGTCTTTTGTACCAACATCCTCGGCTATGGTGGCGGACCTTTTCTGATCGGCTTCCTGACTGACAGCCTGTTCGGCGATAAAATGATGCTCAACTATTCACTCGCGCTTGTTGCGGCCATTACCACACCCTGCTGCATTGGCCTGCTGTTGTGGGGACGCAAGGCTTTCGCCGCCGCCGTGGTGGAAGAGGAAGAGCGCCAGAAGGCTTTGGCACAGACCGTGGAGACCCCGGCGCTCTAAACCCACGGTGGGCTGTACGCGGCGTCGAAATTATGTACTGTATCCTCTGGGTTACATGAGGGCGGATAAGTGGGAGAAGGCTGCCTCCCACCCGCCTAGATCGACACATGAAAACAGGGGGAGCAGGAATGAATACGCTCAGACGTTTGGGCCTCACGGCTCTGGCCATCGCGTCTTTAGGCTTTGGTCTATCGGCCGCAGACAGCACAAAAGATGAATTGCCTGACGGCACCGACGGTGAAGGCCGGTACGAGCGCCTTGTCCTCAGGGGTGGTTATATCATTGACGGCACCGGTGGCCCAGCCTACGGCCCGGCTGATGTGGTGATCGAGAACAACCGTATCACCGAGATACAGGTTGTGGGCGTACCTGGCAGCCCGATCAAGGAAGAAGGTCGCCCGGCAAAAGGTGACCGCGAGCTGGACGTCACCGGCAAATACATCCTGCCCGGCTTTGTTGATGTGCACGCCCACATCCACGGCAAGGATTTCGGGCAAGGTGTCTCCCCCGATTATATCTTCAAGCTGTGGCTATCGCACGGCGTTACCACCGCCCGCATTGTGGGTTTCAGCGGGTTTGAACGCACGCTTGATTTCAAGAAACGTAGCGAGAATAACGACATTACCGCTCCCCGACTGGTGGCTTATCCGGCCTTCTCCGGCATCAAAAGCGTGAAGGAAGCCCGCGAAACAATTCAGCGCTTCAAGAAAATGGGGGCGGACGGTGTTAAATTTGTCGGCAATCCGAAAGCTGTGCTGATGGCTGGCCTTGATGAAGCTCAGAAACTTGGCCTGCCCACCACCATGCACCATTCACAAACGGCAGTGACCGACGCCAATGTGCTGGATACCTCAGCCCACGGGCTTGATAGCATGGAGCATTGGTACGGGCTGCCGGAAGCCATGTTCGAGGACAAGCTCATTCAAGACTATCCGTCCGACTATATCTATACGGACGAGATGGACCGCTTTGGTGAAGCCGGAAAGCTTTGGAAACAAGCCGCCAAACCCGGCTCTCCAAAATGGAACGAGGTGATGGACACGCTGCTGGAGCGTGACTTTGCCCTCAACCCCACCTTTACAATTTATGTGGCCTCGCGCGACCTGATGCGCATGAGCCGCGCCGTCTGGCACGACGAATACACCATGCCCGCGCTATGGGATTTCTACCGCCCAAGCGCAGAAGCCCACGGCTCTTATTGGTTTGACTGGACCACAGAACACGAGGTTGAGTGGAAGAAGAACTACAAACTATGGATGCAGTTCATCAACGACTATAAAAACCGCGGCGGTAAAGTGGGTGTGGGCAGCGACACCGGCTATATCTACAGCCTTTATGGCTTTGGCTATATTCAGGAGTTTGAGCTTTTGCAGGAAGCTGGCTTCCACCCGCTTGAGGTTATCCGCTCCGCCACCACAATCGGTGCGCAGGAGTTGAAGATGGAGAGCGATATCGGCGCCGTAGAGGTTGGCAAAAAGGCTGACATCGTGGTGGTTGACGAAAACCCACTTCATAACTTCAAGGTGCTATACGGCACAGGTGCTGTGAAACTGAACCGGGAAACTGGGCTCGTGGAACGGGTCGGCGGTGTGCGCTGGACCATCAAGGACGGTATTGTTTTTGACGCCGCCAAGCTGCGGGCCGATGTGCGCCAGATGGTGCGTGAAGCCAAAATTGAGGCTGGCATGAACCCGGATAAACCACTGGCCATTGCCAATAGCCCGGCCGAGTAAAAACACCAGATAGGTAGCGCAACACAAACCCCGGGACCATGTACCTCGGGGTTTTTATTGGCGTCGTGCGCTATAAGTGGGCTGATTTTAGCTGGGGCACCGCGTCCGGTATACCGGCGCCTATATCTACGGGGACAATGGTAAAAAACTGTGCGCCAGAGCTGACAAGCGGGCCAAGATTCTCACCTGCCTGCGGCTGCCATCCCTTGTTGTAATAAAGGAAGGTATCGATTTTACCATCCCCACCCCTGATCGGCAGATTAAGGCTTTCATAATGGTGAGAGCTATCGCGCGCGAACTCGAGGCTCATTTTATGCCAGGCGGCGCAAGGCTGGGCGATAATATTATCCAACCATGTGTTGGCATAGTCGTGAAGGTGCTTTGGCAGATATTTGAAAAAATCTTCGCCGACGGGATCGTCACCCATCTTGAGGTTAACCTCGGAACCCAGCAGTCGGTACCGATAATCACGCGGACCGTATTTCTTCACCATGGTGACATTGGCAAGAAGGTCGCCAAACTTCATCGGCCTGACATTCTTCCAGAGCGGCACCACTTCTCCGGGCGCCCGAAAAGCGACCCAAACATCGAAGAAGGGAATAAATTTTCCGCTCAAAGGCTTCATGGCATCTCCTATCAGGCCCCAGAGTATCATAATCAGAGGTGATTTAAGGAAAACTTAAAGCAGAAGCCGCAATAAACAGGAGCGCAGAGACCTTCGCTCGCCTCCCACTATTCAAGGATATCCGGTCAATCGTCAGCTAACGTACTGGCTGAACAGGGAGGTCTGGCAAGCCTTTACCAATGTCCACCCCGATACATTCCAGATGATTTGCGCCAGCGCTGATGAGCCCGCCAAGCTCGTCAGGATGTTTTTCGCCCCAGGCGTGGTTGCCAAACAGATAATAGTGGCCTTCTCCGCCCTTCCCGCGAAGCGGTAAACCCAACACTTGGGCACCCCTGTCAGCCTCGTTATTATAGACTAGATCCATGCTAGTGATGGTGCCACACCCATAGAAGGTCATGGCTTCGAACCAGTCAGCCAGAAACTCACGTACCTCGGGCACAAAATATTCAAGCATGTTGAAGCCAACAGGGTTTTCCTGCTGACGGGCGCTTACTGCCGTGCCCATGACGCGGTACTCATAGTGCGCGCGGTCTACCCGCTCAACCAGCACAATGTTGGGTAGCATCGCCCCAAGTGCCATGGGGTTAAAACCGTCGCGGGTCGGCATAACCTGGCCGTCGTCCCTTAGTTCATCCCATACCGCATAGACAGTGCGGAAAATCTTATTATCCTGAATAGCTTGGATCATACACTCATGCACTCGCCCTGTTGAATACCGATGCATTCTAGTGGGGCAATACTCTTCAAGCAACGAACAACATTCAAAAAAAAAGGGCGGGAAAATCCCGCCCTGTGCTTTCACGTCCTGGAGAGGATGGGAAAGTGAGTGTCTAAGTCCTGTCCGATTCTGGTCCGATTCTGGTCCGGTCCGGGTCCGGTCTAGTCTTCCAGCGCCCGAAGCTCCCGCTCAAGCCGGAACCGTTTACTGGTCATGTAAGTTTCCATGTCGGCGGTACGGCGCTCGATATCCCGGAAGCGACGGCGCAGCTCTGCTGCTGTATAGTCCGGGCTCTTCCGTGTCTGGCGCCAAAATTCCTCTTCTTTATCGTCGCTATAGAGGCCTTCAGGGCGGGGGTCCAGCGCCATACCAAGCACAAAATACCCAATGATGAAGAGCCAGAAACCGGTGAAAATTGCCCCTACGATGGTAAGAAACCTGACAAGACCAACCTTGACACCGAGATAATCTGCAATCCCGGCACATACCCCCATGAAACGCCCTTCTTCGGGGATTTTATAAAGTTTGGTGGGGCGGCTGTTATAACTTGTCATGATGACGGCTCCTCCAGTCTGGTACTTCATCGTCCATGATGCGTTCCATGGTGCGCAACCGGTCCTCTAACCTGTCGGCGGCGGTACGCAAATCACCCAGTGACGCTTCATCTTCTGCGGTGATGCCCTTCATTTGCTTCCACTTTGTGATGTAGTGGAAAATGATCCAAAGCGGCGCCACGATCACCAACAGTAATATTGGTATGACTTCCATTGTTGACCCTTCCTCTTTTTCTTATTGTGGGTGGGCGCCGATTATTTCGACGCCGATTTTTTTGCAGGAGCCTTTGCAGCTGGCTTTTCAGCGCCACCGCTTGATTTAGCCTTAAGGGCAGCAAGCTCTTTCTCGATATCATCGTCCGCTTCAAGTGCGCGGAACTGATCTTCAAGGTTTTCACCGCGACCGATGGTCATGGCTTCAGCTTCACCTTCAAGGCGGTCAAGACGTGCGTCTACTTTATCAAAGCGGTCGAACGCGTCCTGGATGCGGTTGTCATAGAGGTTCTTGCGAACCCGAACCTGATTGGTTGCCGACTTGTGCCGCGCCTGCATACTGGCTTTCTTCGCCCGCGCTTCGCGCAGTTTGGCATCAAGCTTGATGACATCTTCCTCGTTCCGTGTCAGTGCGTCAGAGAGAAGCTTGAGCTCTTCCTTGAGGTGCACTTCCATGTCGGCCACCTTGGCTTTTTCAACCAGTGCGCCTTTGGCGAGGTCGTCCCGACCTTTGGAGATAGCAAGCTCAGCTTTCTTCTCCCATTCGGCCTGTGCCTTCTCAACCTTCTTGATACGGCGCTCAAGATCTTTCTGGTCTGCGATTGTTTTCGCAGCAGAGGAGCGAACCTCCACAAGAGTGTCTTCCATTTCCTGGATGACCATGCGGATGATTTTTTCAGGATCCTCGGCTTTGTCGAGAATGGCATTGATATTGGAGTTGATGATGTCGGTCAGGCGGGAAAAAATACCCATTTTTATTGTCCTTTCTTAAGTCCTCGCTTACGTGTCCCGGGTGGCTTTCGCGGCCATTTTTTGGGACTTCCTCCCCGAATTATGCTTCGGGAGCAACCTGGGCCACTTTTTATATGGCCTCTTTTAGTCGCTGACCCGGCGTCCCCTCGCAGACGCCGGGTTAGGCGTTGGAATTAGTGCAGACGGCGACGACGACGCTCAATGCGGCGAACCCGGCGCTCTGCGCTCTGGTTGCGGCCTTCCGACTGGCGGATCAGGCCAAAACCGGCAATCAAACCATCAAGCTCTGCGCTTGTTTCGTTCATGGCTGAAAGGGCTGAGCTTAGTTGCAACATCTTGTTCATCGTCTTGTCCTCTAATTCCGTTCGCTGTCTTCGTTGTTTTTTTGTGTCAGTCTTTTTGTGTATCTCTCGCTGACGAACCAATATTTGCAGGGTGCGTGCCAGTTTTTGAGGAAAAATTAACATATTGATTTTAAAAGATAATTTTCTTGAGGCGCTATATATTCGTTATTCACGTTGATTATAATTGCCAATAGTTAGTGAATAATACTAATATTCAGTATCATGGAAATACGACAAGATCAGATTATTGGCAGCTCCCCCGCGTTCCTCGATTTGATGGACCGCATCAGCCGCGCGGCCCCCCTCGATCGACCGCTTCTGGTGATTGGAGAACGGGGCACAGGTAAAGAGCTTATCGCGGCACGACTGCACTATCTTTCGAACCGCTGGAATAAGCCGTTTCAGAAAATGAACTGCGCAGCACTCGCAGAAACCCTGCTTGAGAGCGAACTGTTCGGGTATGAGCCCGGCGCGTTCACCGGCGCCCGCAACCGACGCGCAGGCCGGTTTGAAGCCGCCGACCAGGGCAGCCTGTTCCTTGACGAGATTGGCACCATGAGCATGTCAGCCCAAGAGAAGCTCCTGCGGGTGATCGAATATGGTGAATTTGAACGCGTGGGCGGTAATGAGACGATTGAGGTGGACGTGCGCGTGGTGGGAGCCACCAACATCGACCTACCCGCCGCAGCTGACGCGGGCGAGTTTCGGCATGACCTTCTCGACCGGCTGGCGTTTGACGTCATCACCGTGCCCCCGCTTCGTGAGCGTCCTGAAGATATCATGGTGCTGGCGGAACATTTCGGCCGCAACATGGCCCGCGAGCTTGAGTGGCTTGTCTTCCCCGGTTTTAGCGACAAGGCAGAAGACGAGATGATGAGCCATCGCTGGCCCGGCAATGTGCGGGAGCTCAAGAATGTGGTGGAGCGCGCCATCTATCGTGCGTGGGACGGTGAAAAGGCGATCTGCGATATCGTGTTTGACCCGTTTGACAGCCCCTTCCGCCCCCCGGCCAAACGCAACCGCATGGCACCACAGGCAGCGCCCAACCCTGCTGCACCACCAGCCAACACGAAGGCTGACACAGAGAAGCCCGCCCTACCCAATGGCCCATTCTGCTTTAAGGAAACCGTGACAGCTTATGAGAAGAAGCTGCTCGCCCATGCACTGGAAGAAGCACGCTTCAACCAACGCGTTGCTGCCAGACAACTGAACCTGAGTTATGACCAGCTGAGGCACGCGCTGAAGAAGCACGATCTGTTGTAACCACCATACGATCTTCACTTGACCACGGCTTCGCGCTGGCGTCATAGTGCGGCCATGTCAGAGAACCTTTTCATTCATAAACGCCAGCGGCAGCGCGCTAAAAAGACCGCGCTTCTGAGCACCCGCAACATATTCGGGCTTATTGCCGTGATGCTTGCGGCTTATGCTGCCTTCCGCCTCTGGATCGGGGACCCGACCACAGCCATATGCGAGAATGGGTGCGAATCCCTCTATAGCCTGGCGGCCTGGGTTCTTGGGTTCTTCATCCTGTTCGCAGCTGTCATCGCCGCGGGTGCGGTTGTCGGGCTTTTGGTCGCCTTCCTTCGTCGGCGTACTGAGGCGGGAGAAAGCGCCATCACCCGCATGCAGGAAAATGAAGCTGCGGCAAAACAGGCTGGTGCGCCAAGCGACGACACCCCGTAAATCGGCATCTTAAGTCGGGCTGGTTTTCTGCCGTGCCGCTTTCGAGCCTGACCCGTGCGGCGACCATTTTTTCGGGCCTGCGGCGATAATTTTTTTCCCGTCATCAGCTACCCTGAAGGTTTGCCGCGCGAGGATTTCATCGCCTACGTTTGAGCACATCACAATCACAGCAAGATAATGATAGAACAGGTCAAACGTGGCAATATTCACAGTCAAACCGCCAACAGCATACCCCACCAACCCAAGCTGGATGGCTGCGCACAAATCCCCAATCCATTTGGTCTCTTCGTGTTTCCTGAATTTTTTGGCCGCCGAACCACCAGCGTACCAGCCCGTCAATAGCATCGAGAGATACAGGAGAAGCCCGGTATAGCCGTGCTCGGCCAGCACCTCAAAATAAGCAGAGTGTGGTGCTCGCGGGATTTCCCCGGGCGGCATGTAAAGTTCCTGCGCACGGCGAACATAGAAGACATTATACCCACCTCCCTCAATAGGGTTGTCGTCTGCCACGTTTGACGAGAACCGCCACATCACCACCCTGCCTCGGAAGCTTGAATCCTCCGTTGCATTCTCCGTACTCTGCATCCGGTTTTTCCAGCTGTCCGGCATGAAATAGAGGCCGCCAATAACAAGCGGCACAAGTACTGCGATCAGCTTGAACTTATGTTTGCTTTGTAGCAGCAACATGCCCATCACCGCCGCAAGGGCTACAAACCCGCCTCTGGACTGCGTACCCACGATCGACAGCATGATCGCGAAGGTCGCGCCTGCAAATGGCCACTTCAAAATCTTCAACGGCGGATGCTGCACAAAATACATGGACAGCGGCAACAGCATGGCCATCGCCATGGCAAGCTGATTGTTGTCATCCATCATGCCGCCCGCGCCCTGCACCCGGCCGCTACCCCCGGTCAAGATGGTAAAAAGCCCACCCTTGACGCCGATGTAGGCGAGAGAGGCTGCCATCACAAAAACAAAGGCCCGGAGCCGGTTCGGCGATTGCATCACCATCATGGCTACGAACGCGAACAACAACACCTTGAACACATAGGTGTATTTTTCAAAGGAATAGCCCGGCTCAAACCCTACGATAGTGGTGAAGGTCACCCATATAAAATAGATCAGAATGATTGCCACAATGGGGTGTGCCGGCAGGCTTTTTTTATCTTTACTGATCAACAGCCCGCCAATCGTCAGCGCGGCAACAAAATCAAGGAACGGGAAGAACATTGCAAACCCATAGGTCTGCTTGTGCGGGTTCATGTGTGAAATCCAGTCCCACAACAAAATCCCGATAAAGGGTTTGAAGATGACAATGGGCATCCACATAAACAACAGAAGGGCGACAATCGCACCACGCATGACAACACTTTCCCTAGCCTCAACAACGGGCGTCTGCCTCATTGTGCCTCAGCCACACTCAGTTGCGCAAGTCTATCGCTTGACAGGCCTTTTTGAAGTCATAGCATGGGGCGCTCATTAGGGGAGAAAATCAATGCGCCACATAATCATGATGATGGCTGTGACGGTGTTCGCTGCAACAAGCTTTGCTGCGCAAGACACAATACTCACGGACCCAACTTCCAATACAGCAGACCTCGTGATCTGGGGTGGCCCGATCTACACGGCAGATGATAGCCGCCCGCAGGCGGAAGCCGTGGCGGTTAAGGATGGCAAATTTATCTTTGTTGGCGCACGGGCGGGTGCCGAAGCGCTTGTCGGGCAAGATACAACTGTGCTTTCGCTTGACGGCGCAGCACTTTTCCCCGGCTTCACCGATGCTCATGCTCATATGTCCGGCATTGGCTCGCGAGAGCTGACCCTGAACCTTGAGGGCATACCGTCCATCAAGGCACTTCAGAAAACCGTGGGCGAATGGGCTACAACACACAACGCACCAGTTCTTTTTGGCCGGGGCTGGATCGAAACACATTGGCCCGAAGCCCGCTTCCCAACACGCTGGGACATTGATGCTATCCTGCCTGATGTACCCGTTGTGCTGCGCCGCGCCGATGGCCACGCGCTGGTTGCCAATTCCAAAGCGCTTGAGGTGGCGGGCATTGACGAGACGACCGAAGCACCCTTTGGCGGCGAAATTCTAAAAAATGCGCTGGGTGAACCTACCGGTATGCTCATTGATGCTGCCATGAACCTCATCGCACCCCTGATGCCCGAACAAACTGCCGCTGACCTCAACCAGCAACTGATGGTCGCGAGCGAAGTATATGCCCGCTACGGCTGGACCGGCATGCACAATATGTCTGTGTCGTGGGGTGAGGTAGAGGCTCTTGAAATGCTGACCGGCACCGGCGATGTCGGCATTCGGGTATATAACTCGGTCAACCCGGAGGAAGCCGACAAGCTTTTCATTGGTGGTAAACGTGAAAGCGCGGATGGGCATATCATCACCCGCGCGATCAAACTTTATATGGATGGTGCGCTTGGCTCGCGCGGAGCAGCGCTTCTTGAGCCTTATGCAGACGCGGCCACATCTGGCCTGCTGCTGACCACGAAAGAAGAGACCATGCCAATCCTCAGGCAAGCGCTCTCCCTCGGCATTCAGGTCAACACACATGCCATTGGTGACCGGGGTAACCGCCTGCTGCTGGACTGGTATGAGGAAGTACAGGATGAGATCCCGAGCGTGGAACGCGCGATCACGGAGCCTCGTTGGCGCGACGAACACACACAGATCGTCAACCCGGAAGATATCCCGCGCTATAAAGCCCTTGGTGTCATCCCAAGCATGCAACCAAGCCACGCTATTGGCGATTTGCATTTCGCCCCGGCCCGGCTGGGCGACGACCGGCTTGTGGGTGCTTATGCATGGCAAAGCTTTATCAACAGCGGCGTTATCGTGGCAGGCGGCTCGGACGCGCCGGTTGAACGCGGTGACCCGCTTATTGAATATTATGCCGCCACATACAGGCATGACCTGGCGGGCTTTCAGGGACCAAATTGGCACGCTGAGGAAGCTGTGAGCCGCGCTGACGCGCTCAAGATGTTCACGCTGTGGCCCGCCATCGCGTCCTTCCAGGAAGATCGCGTCGGCTCCATCACCGTTGGCAAAGAAGCAGACATGACGGCTTTCTCCGTCGACCTGATGACAGCCCCGGCCGCCGACATCCCCAAAGGGGAAGCAGTGATGACCGTGGTGGGTGGTGATATCATCTACATGAAAGAATAGGCCACGCGCCCACACTACGAAAACGCAAAAACCCGCCGCATACTGTGGCGGGTTTTTATTTGGAGCCTTGACTGCCATCAATAGCCTTCCGGCGATATTCACTGGGTGTCATGCCATTCTCACCCCAATCTCACCTTGGATGCGAAAACCTTCATCGTAATCACCCGCATAACGTCCGGCATACAGGTCCGGCAGGAAAACACGGTGCCCGTCACGCTCAAGCGTTTCCGCAATCCCCCGCTCGGCAGTGCACAAACCCAACACGGAATGAAACAGGATGATCTCAGCCATAGCGCCCTCGCTTGTTGTTGACCACTATAGGAGCACGACGCACAGCGGGGGGCAATCTACTGTCACACGCTGCGCGCTTTGGGCTATCAATCCTTCATGAGGCAACATCCAACGTCTGCTTTCACCACCTTCCTGACCGAAGAATGGAAGCACTGACGGGTGAAGCCCGGCACGAGTAAAGCCACCCCGGGGAGGACGAGGTGGCTTTCTCAACCAACCGGCCAAACAGGCCATATTGATTGCTATCATTCAGGCATGATCACTGTGTCAATCACGTGAATCACGCCATTTTTGGTCGTGATATCAGCCGTCAGCACCTTGGCGCCATCCACCATCACACCGCCATGCGTGGCATCGATTTGCACTTTCTGGCCCTGCACTGTGGCCGCGCTAAGCTTCTTGCCCGCAAGATCGGCAGACATCACCTTGCCCGGCACAACATGGTAGGTGAGAATGGCTGTAAGCTTGGCTTTGTTCTCCGGTTTGAGCAGTGTGGCAATCGTACCGTCAGGCAGCTTTGCAAAAGCTTCATCCGTTGGGGCGAACACGGTAAACGGGCCGTCACCCTTAAGGGTTTCCACAAGGCCCGCCGCCTTTACCGCCGCAACCAGCGTTTCAAAGCTGCCAGCATTCACAGCCGTATCGACGATATCGGCCTGATGGCCTTTGTGATCGTCTGCATACACGGTTTGCGACATGAGCGCAGAGACAGACAGCGCCGCTGCAACAGACAGGGTTTTCAACAACTTCGTGGGCAACATGGGGGTCTCCAATCTAATTTTGAGGATACCCCTGTTACGCCAGGGCGGCATAATTGGATCATACGAAGACCGGACGAGACTGCTCAGCAATCTTTCCGTCCGGCTGTTTTTAATGCGTCAATATTGGCAATATCCAGCGTTTATGCCGTTAAGTTTCAGAAGCGGCGCCTAGCTCCCTAAACCCCAACAACCCTTTCACCTCTTGAATTTCGCGTTTCTGAAATATGGTAAGGTTTATCCAGCCAAGAGCAGGAACCAACAAAGCCGCCAGTATCGCGAATAGCGCAACAACTAACATCTCCGCTATACCTGCCTCATCCCAGATACGCACTACGGTGCCCACCATCAACACTAGCAAGAAGGAATAGAAGAACACCTTGTTCAGACTGTTATGGTGGTCAGACTCAAAGTAGCCGTCAAGTTTGGTACCTTCCGCATCCTCCGAGATAATACCCACGTACCTAGCTGAGCCTGGAAGTACCCAGAAATGCTCCAGAAGAGGCGCGTTTTGCTTCGCAATCAATTCGTTACCTTTAAGGCTATATATGAAGGCCTTATCGACATTACCAACACCGCCTACTGGCAAATTACTCAGCCTAGCTGCCTTTCTGTCCAAAGACTGCAGAAAGGCCTCTCGGTCAGCTTCTATAAAGACCGAATGTGGGAGGCGGCCTGATAAATAGGAAAGCAATCTATTCATGATGCCCTTCGCCATCAATTGTTTTGCAGGAGCTATTAAACATAACCCCCCGACCATTTGTTAATTCCGGGGACAGTATACTATTTATCATCACTGACAGTCTTCTTAGGGCGACCCGGCCGTTGGGCGGCGAGGCGTCTGCCCTCTTGCTTTTCCAGGTGTTCAACCCAGGCATCAGCGCCAAGTGGCCTGCCTGTGCGGGTATGCATTTGCAGGCGCTTCATTTCCGCATCCTCCACGCCGCCCTGCAGCAACGCTGCCCAATCCGGCACCTCCTCTAGCAAGGGGGAAACCTTCGCAAGCGCATCATCGTTGCCCTCAAGGTGCGCCCGTGCGCTTGACCAAGCCCAATCCTCTGGGCGCTTGACCATACCCGCCCGAACCGGGTTCAGCTCAACATACCGCGCGCATGCAACCAGATGTTGCCCGTCCATCACAAAAGACGCAAAACGCTCCTGCCACAGATGGCCGCGCGCGCCTTCACGGAAGTTGATCATGCGAGTATAACGACGGTGCGCTTCACCGAGCGCAGCACGCAAGCCATCTTTATGGGAAGGCACCATGATCAAATGAACATGGTTCGGCATCAGGCAATATCCCCACACCTCGGTGCCAGCTTTTTTGCAAGCCTCAGACACAAGGGTCAGATAGTCCGAATAATCGCTATCCTGCATAAAGGTGGCCATACGGCGCACCCCACGCTGCGTTACGTGATGCGCATACCCCGGAACCACTAATCTTGCTATGCGAGCCATAAGAGGAAAGTAGGAAACAAAGACCGGGACGTCAATAATCATATACTGTCCCCGGAATTCCAGCTCCCCAAGCGGGATCAGGATGCCGTCATGCGCACTATCGACGCTTTCCTATCGAAAGTCGGATAACGCGCACCAGAATGCCGCCTTCCTTCAGCGGCTATCATCCAACATCACCGCGTGCGGCAAATCCCTCACGCGAAGGCAGAGCCTATGGCGGCTCTAAATAACTGTTGGCGGAACGACAAATGTATGACGAATGAAGCTCTTAACCTTTTCTGGGTTATATCGCTGAACCGCGGACAATGGAATATTTGTCACACCCTCATTAGCTCTGAGAGCCCGCAACATACGGTGCATATAGAGGAGAAGATGTTGTTTATCGTCATAACCAAGGCGCTTCGCTCGATGCAGCGCTTCTGAAGCTCGGCGAAGATATTGAGCGCACTGCACATGGTTGTCCTGTGCATAAAATGTATATGCAATCAACAAACTCTCCGTGCAAATCAAAGGGCGCAGCTTCTGTATCCTAAGTAGGTTTTCTCTACATTTCGCCAGTTCATTCCTCGACACAGCACGAAGTGCCTTAAAGCGCCACACACGCACCATAAAAGCTGCTTTAAAACTTAACATGACTAATCACCACAGGCGTTTAACCCCCCCATCCATCAAATAGTGATGCGATATTATCCCAGATCGTTGGCTGGGGAGGAGGTATATCATTAGTAGCTCGGCCAACGTTATTCGTTGCATTTTTGAGCTGGGAAGGAAACATCTGATCTACTGTCGCCTGAGCGCGAGCCCGGGCATCATTCCTACTCAAGCCCTGATTGAGAGCTGTTCTCGACGTCGACGTCCCCGTTAATCTCTCAACCTTCGCCACGTTACTGGCGCTAACAGTTTACTGACATTAGCAGCAGTGCTCGCTTCAGTACCAGCAGCTACTAACTTACTAACCCCCTGAGCTGTCCGTTCGGCAGCACCAATCCCTTGAAGGGCCCCGGTCACAATAGCCTCAGCTCCTCCAGGCGCGCTCCCGGTCATTGCCACTACTGCAGTTTTCATGGATTCCTGAGTTGCAGGTGAGAGCCCACTACCATCCCCTGGCACATCTCCACTCTGGCCGTCATCACTCACAAACGTCTCGGCCGACCCCCGCAAGCCTAAAGCATCACTCATGGTCGAAACAATTGTGTCGCGCACCTTCTCACACCAATCAGTAGTACACTTCCCACTTGGATCGGTGTTATTTATGGGATCATTGTTGGTATAGGCGCATGTCTTCCTTGTTCGTCACAGCAGTGGTGTCAGCATCATAAACAGAAACCCCCGACCATAGGGCCGGGGGTTTGGTGTTTTAGGTTCTAGCCTTCAGCGTCGTCGCCCTCATCGGCTTCATCCGCCTTTTCCGGCCCGTGTTTTTCAAACCACGCGAGGATGTTGCCGATCTTTTGCGCCAGGTTACTTGGCTTGGCGGCAATGCCATGGCCGGAGCCGGGGATGCGCACCATCACACTGTCCACCTTCTGGAGCTTGAGGGCCTGATAGTATTGCTCCGTCTCCGACATCGGCGTGCGATAATCCACCTCACCGGTCAGCAGCATGGTTGGTGTTTTCACGTTGCCCACAAGGCTAAGCGGTGAGCGTGCCCAGTAATGGTCTGGCGCGTTCCACGGCATGTCCGGGAACCAGTATTTGGTGAAGAAGGGGCTGAAATCAGCGGTCAGCACAAAGCTGGCCCAGTTGATCACAGGTTTCGCCACCACAGCCGCACGGAAACGGTCTGTTTTGCCCACGATCCATGCGGTGAGCACACCGCCACCCGAGCCGCCAGTGACATACATCTCGTCTGTGTTCACAGCGCCGGTTTTGATCACTTCATCCACCGCGTCCATCAGGTCGTCATAGTCGTTGGACGGATAATTGTGGTGGATGGTATTGGCAAAATCATTGCCGTAGGACGTGCTGCCACGCGGGTTGCCGTATAGCACCATATAGCCTTTTGCCACATACATCTGCACCTCAGCCGAGAAGTGCGGGCCATAGGCTGTGTGCGGGCCGCCGTGGATCTCAAGGATCAGCGGGTATTTTTTACTGGCGTCAAAATCCGCCGGTTTTGCGAGCCAGAACTGAAGCGCCCGGCTGTCGGTGGAAGCCGCAAGTTTCACTTCCTCAACACTCGCCATGGCTTTGTGGCCCAGTACGTCGCTATTGAGGTCTGTCAGCACATCAACACGGCCGATGCGGTTCACCACCGCGAGGTCCGCTGGCCTGTCAGGGCGAGAGAGTGTGAAAACCACACGGCCGTCATCCGCCACGCGAAAATCGCCAGAGGTGTATGGCCGCCCAAGCGTGGTACCGCCAAGCGCATCGGTGAGCACACGCCCGCCACCCGAAAGCGTGGCATAGGCCACCAGCGTTTTGCCCTGGTCGTCATAGCTATAATAAAGGCCCTTACCGTCCGGCGCCCACTGGAAGTCATTGATGCTGCGGTCAAGCTCAGCCGTGACGACAGATTTGCCGCTACCGTCTGTGTTCATCACATTCAGGCGGTTGATCTGGTTCGACATTTTTGTGTCGTCAAACCCGAGGTAAGCGATGCGCTTGCCGTCCGGCGACAGCTCAGGCGCTGCGTCCGGGCCGTCCCGGTCGGTGAGGGCTGTATAAGCGCCGTCCGCCACATTCACGCGGTAGATTTCCGTGCCAAATGGGTTGAGCTGCCAGTCTTCATTGCGGTTCGCGGATACAAAAAGAGCGGAACCATCGGCTGACCAGCTAAGCGGCCCATTATGGTGAAACTCGCCCGAGGTGATCTGGCGTGGTGTGCCGCCGTCTGCAGGCACTACAAACACGTGGGTGAAGCCGCGCGGCAAATAGCCCGCGCCGTCCGCCCGGTAGGTTACCTGATCAACAACCTTGGCCGGGCCTGCCCATGAAGCGCCCTTCGGTTTGGCTGGCAGGTTGAAAAGTGGTTTGGCGCTTGTTGGTACAAACATGGTGAAGGCAATCATCTTGCCGTCTGGTGACCATGCAAGCGCACCGGGGCCGAACTGAAGGTCAGTGACCCGCGCCGTATCACCGCTTTCAAGCCAGCGCACATAAACCTGCGACTTGCCCTCAACGGCAGACACGTATGCCATACGGCTGCCGTCCGGCGAGAAGCGCGGCATCCGGTAACTGTCTTTCCCGGAAAGCACCGGTTTGTGGCCGCTTCCGTCCAGCCCCACCTGCCAAATATTGGTACGAGAGCTGTCGGTCATGATATCCATTGAGCGGCGCTCATAAACAACCGATTTGCCGTCGGGCGTCAGCCGCGCGCCGGTGGCATATTCAAGGTTGAAGATATCTGTGTAATCGAATGACTTTTTGTCGCCTTCATCAGCGAGCGCATGCCCACCGCCTGCTGCAAGCATAGCGGCTGCGCAAATAATCCTCATCTTCATGAGCGTTCCCTTTTATTCAATCCACCCCACTGTGGTGACGGGAGACTAGCAGAGCCGGGCCGCTTTTCAAACCCTATGCAAAAAGACCTAAACTATGCAGAAATTGTTTACGAATTCGGATTAAAGATGGTGTTCAGGCGATGCGGGTTTTATAGGTTGAGGAAGCAGATTTCTGTGGGTGCAGCATTGACGCCCGAAAGCCCTTGCATAACGGGCGCACCCACCGGGGGCCAGACAGGGAACTTATGTCAGCATCAGTGGACGAAATAAAAAAAGAGCGTGAGCGTTTCGTGGCATTCGCCTTCGCTGCAGCCGAGCTTTTTTTTGAAATTGACGGTAAAGGCACCATCGTGTTTGAGGGCGGCGCCGCAGACCGTATCGGCACCGAGCCAGGCAAAAGCCTAGTTGGCGAAGATATCCTCAAGCTGATTGACGAAGACGACCGGGATGTTTTCTCGGCGCTTTTGATGCACCTTGAGCACAAGGGGCGCATTGGCCCCATTCCTGTACGTTTTTCAACGGGCGGCGGTCGCGGTATTGCGCTCCGGCTTTTTGCCCTGCGAATGCCAGGTGCTGAAGGCCGTGTTTTCCTGGCCCTGCGCGCGGCCCCTCTTGGCACTGGCGGCAGCACGGAACAGAACACTGATCCTGAAACGGGCCTCCTGAACCGAGACAGCTTTATGGAGCTGGCGTCTCGCACCATGAAAGAGAACCCGGCGGGCAGTAACCTTTATATGACCGCCATCGAGGTGGACGGTATTGAGGAAGCCAAAGAGCGCTTCGGCCCCAAATATATGCACAAGTTGCTCTCCCGCGTGGCGGCTCATATGAAAACATTGTCTGTGGACGGTGAGATCGCAGGCCAGATCGACGACCGGCACTTTGCCTTCCTGCACCGTGCCAAAGGCGACGGCAAACAACTTGAAGAATCGCTCGGCAATGTGGACGAGAATGTAAAGCTGAAGGCGGCTTATTCAACGCTCGCATCAGACACTGCAGATGTGGCTGAAGACCAGATCTTGCGCACGCTTTCTTATGTGCTGAACCAGTTCTGCAAAGACCCCGGCAAGGTGGATTTCAAGACACTTTCCTCAGCCTATGAAACCATGGCCGGTGACGCGCAGAAGCGTGTGGTGCAAATGCACAATATGATCGAGACCGGCAGCTTCAACATTGCGTTCCAGCCGGTGGTGTCGCTTTCAAACGGCGATATACACCACAATGAGGTGTTAAGCCGCTTTGATGACCGTATGGGCAGCAGCACCCCGCTTGAGGTGATCAAGTTTGCGGAAGATGTAGGTATCATTGAAGAATTTGATATCGCCACCAGCAAGAAGGCGATTGATTATGTGCGCAAGATGAAAAAACTGGGCACGCCGCTGACGCTTGCTGTCAACCTCTCAGGCCGCACGATTGAGAGCGAGCGTTACCTCAGCTCCCTGATGGACGTATTCAAGAACGCGAAGGATGTCTCGCGCTCCATACTTCTGGAGCTGACGGAAACGGCCGCCATTACCAAGCTTGAAAAAGCCGAGGCTGTGTTCAGCGACCTTAAGGCGCTCGATTACCGCATTTGCCTTGACGATTTTGGCGCTGGCGCCGCCGGTTACCAATATCTGCGTGCCTTCAACGTGGATTATGTAAAAATCGATGGCCAGTATGTGCGGGATATGAACAACCCCGGATATCGGCCCACGTTCTTGCTATCGATAGTGCGCCTTTGTGCTGACCTGCGCATCAAGACCATTGGTGAACATGTGGAAAACCGCTTCCAGGCGGATTTCCTGCGTTCTCTTGGTGTCGATTTTGCGCAGGGTTTCCACTTCGGCAAACCGGACTTTTCCCCAAAAACCAACTAGGCCGCAACCATGTCGCTTGAAAGTACGATTGCCGGGCTCGTTGCCTGCATCCTCATATGGGTATTCGGTTTTATAAAAGAAAAGCGGCATCAAACGGGTGTGGTGCCCATCATCCCGCCGTTTTACATTCAGTTTATCGCCATTGTCGGCGTGCTGGTTTTTGCTGCACATCTGTTTGTGCTGCTCACCGGCATTGACTGGAAACCACCGTTCCAGCGCTAACCTAGAGGTTGGCAAGTTCCTCGATCGTCTCTGGCTTGGGCGCCTCAAACTCAGGCATTTCAATAGGATCAGGTGCCGCAGCCTCAAACATTCGCCACCCAAGCAAGGTATAGGCTGTTGCCCAGAAACGCGATTTAAAGAAACGCCGTTTGCCGTGCTTGCCGCGCGCGATCAAAATGCCGGATGGGTGCTTGAAGAGCTTTTTGCTGACCTGTGTGCTTTCCTGAAGAAGCTGGTCTTTTATCACCGACGAGGCCGCAACAGCGTGTTTTACCATCGGTTTCATGCCTCGGTGTTGCCGCCGCTTGCCTTTGCGGTGCCGCCACATCTTCAACCACACGAGGGCAATGGCACTGACCACCGCCAGAAGGGTGGCAAACATGGCCAGTACATACATCATGTTATATTGGTCACCGAGTTCAAGGCGTTCCACGGTCTCGTCAAACGCGTCACCGGCTGTGATGCGCGAATCGGATTCGACCCTTCCGTCAGCCGCGAAGCTGAAGATCAGTGCGTCGCGACGATCCAGCGGCGAGACCATACCGTTACCGCCATACACCGCCACATATCCATTGGAAGCGACAGTAACTCCGTAGAGCGGTTCGCCACTACACTTCACCTTGATGTCGATAAGGTTGGGGCGTGCCGCAAAAACCTGATAGTCCGTCGCCCGCGTGCAACGAAAACGGTAAGCGTTGATAAGCTGCGTGATTTTGAGGGCAATCGTCTCCGGCGGCGATCCCCGGTTTACACCAGAGAATACATCAAGCGCCATTTGCCTCGGGTCCTGCTCCAGCGAGAGTATACCTTGCGCGCTGACGCGGCCAGATAACAGGCCGACCGTCACAAACATCATCAGCGCGACGCCTAGTCCCGTCTTCACCGCCCGCATAGTTGTAACGTGGAATGTCTGCAACATCATCTGCGCCCTAAACCCTTCCCAAATAACAGAATGCCATTGAAATGCATCTTGCCGCTTTGTGCAAGGTTGATGCAATTGGTGAGGAGGTTTTCAGGAGCCCAAAAAAATGCGGAACCGCAATCGGGGGAGGACATGCGGTTCCGCGCGACACAGTCAGATCAAGGGAGCTATTAGGCTGTATCAGCATCTTCTTTATAGAATGAAGGCTGTTAACAACGGGTAAACAAGCGTCACATTTGCGCTATTTTCGTCTAAAAAGCGAAAAATTTTCCGCAAGTCCTGAAGCGGCCCTAATTAAATATCTGTAAAATAAAGCAAAAAACCGACCCAGTTACTGGGCCGGTTTTCCAACTTTCTTCAGAAATTTTCTCGGGGACCCTGTTTTTTAGGTCTCGCGCATTTTCAAAGCGGCAATAAAGGCGGTATGCGGAATCTCCACCTTGCCGTACATGCGCATCTTGGCTTTACCCTTTTTCTGCTTCTCCAGAAGCTTCTTCTTACGGGTCACGTCGCCACCATAACATTTGGCGGTTACGTCTTTACGCATGGCAGAAATGGTTTCCCGTGCCACAACCCGACCACCAATCGCTGCCTGTATCGGAATCTTGAAAAGCTGGCGAGGGATCAGGTCTTTCAGCCGCTCACAAAGCGCGCGACCACGGCCTTCCGCCTGGCTACGGTGCACCAGCATCGCAAGCGCATCAACCGGCTCGGCATTCACAAGGATGGACATCTTCACGAGGTCACTTTCCTGATAGCCCGCCATGTCATAGTCAAAGCTCGCATAACCGCGGCTCACCGACTTGAGGCGATCATAGAAATCGTAAACCACCTCATTGAGCGGAAGCTTATATTTCACCATCGCACGCGTACCCGCATAGGTCAGGTCGGTCTGCTCACCGCGTTTGTCTTCACAAAGCTTTAGCACGGCACCGAGATGCTCATCCGGCACCAGAATGGTGGCATTGATCCATGGTTCTTCGATATACTCGATCTTCACCACATCCGGCATGTCTGCCGGGTTGTGCAATTCTTCCAGAGACCCGTCAGTTTTGTGAATCTTGTAGATCACGCTTGGGCTTGTGGTGATGAGGTCGAGGTCAAACTCGCGGCTCAGACGCTCCTGAATGATCTCAAGGTGCAACATGCCGAGGAAACCACAGCGGAAACCAAAACCAAGGGCTGCGGAGCTCTCAGTCTCAAATTCAAAACTGGCGTCATTGAGCCTGAGCTTGCCCAGCGCATCGCGCAGGCGCTCAAACTCAGCACTATCAGCCGGGAACAGGCCACAGAAAACCACAGAGCGGCTCGGCTTAAAGCCTGAAAGCGCCTTCGCGCACGGCTTTTTCGCGTCTGTGATGGTGTCACCCACGTTGGTGTCAGCCACTTCCTTGATGGAAGCTGTAATAAACCCAACCTCACCGGGGCCAAGCTCCGGCACAATCACGCCCTTTGGTGTGAACACACCAACACGTTCAACAAGATGCTCGGTACCCGCTGCCATCATCTTGATGGTCTGGCCCTTCTTGAGCTTGCCGTCGATGATGCGCACAAGCACCATAACGCCCAAGTAGCTGTCGTACCAGCTATCCACCAGCATAGCCTTGAGAGGCGCGTTCGGGTCACCTTCAGGCGCAGGCAGACGGGTCACGATCGCTTCCAGCACTTCAGCAATGCCGATGCCTGACTTGGCAGAACACGACACAGCTTCAGAGGCATCAAGGCCGATCACGTCCTCAATCTGTTGGCGCACCCGCTCAGGCTCTGCCGCAGGCAGGTCAATTTTATTGAGAACCGGCACGATCTCATGGTCGTTTTCAATCGCCTGATAGACGTTCGCCAGCGTCTGCGCTTCCACTCCCTGGCTCGCATCCACAATCAGAAGGGAACCTTCGCATGCGCTCAAACAGCGGCTGACCTCATAGGCGAAGTCAACGTGGCCGGGCGTATCCATCAGGTTCAGCGTATAGTTCTGGCCATCCTGCGCTTTATATTCAAGCCGCACGGTCTGTGCCTTGATTGTGATGCCGCGTTCGCGCTCGATATCCATCGAATCAAGCACCTGGGCTTTCATCTCACGGTCGGTCAGCGCGCCAGTTGATTGGATCAGGCGGTCGGCCAACGTCGATTTGCCGTGGTCGAT
The DNA here is from genome assembly GCF_965216265.1 of Kordiimonas sp. Lineage (GTDB taxonomy): Bacteria > Pseudomonadota > Alphaproteobacteria > Sphingomonadales > Kordiimonadaceae > Kordiimonas. The sequence goes on along the minus strand of NZ_OZ244153.1, from coordinate 2,496,380 downwards.
GTGCGCAATGATGGAAAAGTTGCGTATGTTTTTAAGCTCGGTCATGGCCGCTACTTGGTACTTCCAAAATAATCGTTCTTGTTCACTATAGGTCGGGCCGCATTACACGCGGCCCTTCATATTCTCTCATCTGCAGCTGTGCCTTAGTAAGGCAAAACCCGGTCAGGTGGGCGGTGTCCGTCCACAAAAGCGCGAATATTGATCAGCACCTTCTCGCCCATCGCCATGCGGGCTTCATAGGTCGCAGAGCCCATATGCGGCAACAGCACAACATTATCAAGCTCAAGAAGCTTGGGGTTGATCTCGGGTTCCTGCTCAAACACATCAAGCCCGGCGCCCGCAATGCGGCCAACCTCGATAAGGTCAGCCAAAGCTTCCTCATCAATAATCTCACCGCGCGCTGTATTGATGATCACCGCGTGAGGCTGCAGCTTCTTCAGCCGTGCCCGGTCCATCAGGTGGTGCGTATCTTCGGTAAGCGGGCAGTTCACGGATACAAAATCCATCCGGCTCAGCATCTCGTCAAGATCATCCCAATATGTGGCCTCAAGCTCGCTCTCGATATCGGCAGGCAGGCGCTTACGCTTGTGGTAGTGCACCGCCATGTTGAAAGCCTTTGCGCGCCGCGCGATGGCGGTCCCGATCCGGCCCATGCCAATAATACCAAGGCGCTTGCCTTGAATTCGGTGACCCATCAGGAAGGTTGGCGTCCAGCCTGTCCAGTCGCCTGCGCGCAGGATCTTTTCACCCTCAAACAGGCGCCGCGGTACGGAAAGCAGAAGTGCCATCGCAAGGTCGGCTGTGTCTTCCGTCAGCACACCCGGTGTGTTGGTAACAGCAATGCCCTTTTCCTGCGCGGCAGCCACGTCAATATGGTTTACGCCCGCGCCGAAGTTCGCGATCAGCTTCAGCTTTTTGCCAGCCGCCGCAATCACTTCAGCATCGATGCTGTCTGTCACCGTCGGCACAATCACGTCCGCCTCAGCCACAGCTTTCTGGAGCGCGACCTTGTCGAGCGGCTTGTCAGCCAGATTGAGCGTGACGTCAAAAAGCTCGGCCATGCGCGTTTCGATATTGTCAGGCAGCTTGCGCGTGACAATTACCTTGGGGCGTTGCCGGTTTCCTGTTTGACTCATAGGGCAAAATAACCTTTTCTGACGGGCGTGGGAGCGCCCCCGCCTAAAACTTACGGGCTTCTGTACCAGAAGGCGCGGGCTCTTTCAAACGCCAAGCGATAGGGGACCATACGCGATGCAGCGCTTTTTTGCGATTCTTCTGTTTTTGGGCTTATTGGGCACACCTTCGGTGGCATATGCCGCCACCGTGGGCCCAAGTGGCAACCCATTACCGCGATTCATTTCGCTTGCCGCAGACAAAGCCTATATGCGCACAGGGCCGGGGCTTCAGTACCCGGTTGCCTGGGTTTATACGCGCGACAATCTTCCCCTTGAAGTGATTGACGAACACGGCGCGTGGCGGCAAGTGCGTGACTTTGAAGGCGTAACGGGCTGGATGCATGTACGCCTGCTCTCCAGCAAACGCACGGCAATGGTAACCGGCGGCGCACGGCGGCTTTTCAAGGACGCTGACAGCGGCTCCCCCATCCGGCTGACCGCAGATGCAGGTGTTATTGGTGAAGTGCTGGAATGCGTGCCCGATTGGTGCCACATGGAAATTGATGGCACCCGCGCCTGGATCGACCGCCGCTATATTTGGGGCGTCTATGCTGGCGAACTGATCGACTAGGCATCCCGAAAAAAACGCCTTGGATAGCCAATTCCGCTGATCCGGTAATAAGTCATAAAATCCCTCTTGACGATTTTATATAAGTACTTACATAATTTCTTATATGAAATACAGGAGTGGGTGGCATGAGCATCCCTGATGAAATCTTTTTTGAGCTTGGTATCGGCACCCGCATGCGCAGGCTTTATGAGCGCATGTCTGCGGACGCGGACCGCGTGTATGAAGAAGCGGGCATCAACATTCGCGTAAGCCATTTCTATGTGATCTACGCACTTTCGGTGCGTGGCAGTATGCCGATCTCCGAGATCGCGCGCCTCGCTGGTTTCTCCCACTCCGCCGTAAGCCAAACCATAAAGCGGCTCATTGGCCAAGGTGTTGTGGAAACCACGGCCACAGAAGACGGCAGACAAAAGCTGGTGAGCCTGACACAGGCAGGCAAAAAACTGGTTGATGAGGTACAGCCCTTCTGGAAAGGACTGGAAGCCTCGGTTCAGGAAGCACAGGGCGAAGCGGGTGTTAATCTGCTGGCCGCGCTTGACGGCCTCGAAAGTGCGCTTGACCGCAAGTCTATGTATGACCGGCTCAAGGAACAGCAGGCCCGCAACGTTAAGCCGAGCTTTGAGATCGTGCCTTATGACGTGAGCCACAGGCAGGCTTTCTATGACCTCAATGTCGCGTGGGTAAAGCAGTTCTTCAAAGTTGAGCCCATTGACGAACAAGTCCTTTCCGACCCGGAAGGCACCATTCTCGACAAGGGTGGCGAGATTTTCTTCGCGGTCGCCGACGGTAGGGCCGTTGGCGCTGTTGCCATGAAAGCAGAAGGTGACGGCCGGTTCGAGCTCACCAAATTGGGTGTGGACCCGAATGTGCGCCAGGGCGGTATTGGCCGCGCGCTCTGCATTGAGGTGATCAACCGCTTTCAGGCACGGGGCGGCAAAACCCTCTATCTGGAAACCAACACGGTGCTTGAGCCAGCGATCCGCCTCTATCACCGTATTGGCTTTAAGGAGATGGACCCACCGGTTCCAAGCCCTTATGAGCGCGCAAATTATTATATGGAATGGCGGGCGGCATGATGAACAAGCTCCATAACGGCGTAACCATCACGGCTTATAACCCCGCCTTCAAGCAGGCGTTTTATGACCTGAACATCGCGTGGCTTGAAAAATATTTCACGGTTGAGGATGTGCACCGCAGGGTATTGGCAGACCCTGAAGGCACCGTGCTGCACTCAGGCGGCGAAGTATTTTTTGCCGTGCACAACGAGAAAGCTGTCGGCACTGTCGCCGTCAAGCACTGTGGTGGCGGTGTTTATGAGCTTACCAAGCTCGGTGTCGCCGATGGTGCGCAGGGCTTAGGCCTTGGCCGCGCACTGTGCAAAGCAGTGATCGACTGGTTTCAGGCAAAGGGCGGTAAGCTTCTGTTTCTGGAGACCCACACCAAGCTGAAACCCGCCATGCATCTTTATGAAACACTGGGTTTCGTCGCAACGGAGAACCCCGCACCCGACGTATATGAAGGCACCGACTGTTATATGGAATGGCGCGCACACCCAGCAGGCAAACCGGCGGTTACCATCGCAAAGGCTGAAAGCCCTGAGGATATCAAGGCAACCAAGGAAATCTTCCGCGCCTTCTCGGAGTGGTTGCCCATCGACCTTGGCTTCCAGAATTTCGAGGCAGAAATGGCCCGGTTTCCGGAAGGCTATGTGCACCTTTTGCTCGCCAAACTGGGCGGCAAGCCCGTGGGCGCCGTGGCGCTTAAGGGGCATTCAAGCGATGTCTGCGAGATGAAGCGGCTTTACATGCTGCCGGAAGCGCAGGGCACGGGCGCTGGACGAAAGCTCTGTGAACAGCTGCTGGTTGACGCTAAAGCGCTTGGCTACCAGACCATGTTGCTTGATAGCCTCGCGCGTCTTGAAGCTGCCGTTGCGCTATATAAGAAACTCGGGTTCGAGGAGATTGAACCCTATAATTTCAACCCGGAAGATGACGTGCTTTACATGAGCCGCGCACTTTGAGTGCGCGCTAAATATAGTTAATGAGGTGTTAGGGTTTCTAACCTTTGCGGGCGAAGTCTTTAGGCTCCAACAAAACCTGCACTCAGTTTGAGCGCTGCCGTGCCCGCTTGGCGGCCCGGCCTGCTGAAAGCGCCAGAATATCAGCCTGGTGATCCCCAAGGGCGGCAAGCAGGTGTGATGCAGACTTCTCGTAAAGTGACAGGCCGTTTTTAACCGCGTCCCGCCCCTCAGGCGTAAGCTTGATATGCTGTGCCCGAGCATCCAGTCGGCTGTGCTTACGCTCAACCAGGCCTTCTTTTTCAAGTTTGGTCAGCATTGTGCTTGCAGATGCGCGCCGAACCGCCAGCGCATCGGCCAAATCACTCAGCCGAGGGCCGAAACGTTCTGTGACCGTCTCGGCCTTGCTTGCCGATTCTTCCAGAATGCCGATGGCACGAAGATAGGAAAATTCGTTGAATGTATGGCCGTCCGTTGCTGCCTTGGCCCACTCAAGGGTCAAGAACCGATGTACCTGTTCCAGCCAGTCTGCTTTGCTCATACCCCTCTGCCCCCAGAGATTTTGGTTTGATGCGATTGATAATGACGTTGCCTAAGATACTCAAAACACTGGACGTCATTAATGTTAGTTCGCCTAACAAATCTCTTTCTCAGAAAATTGTCAAGATACACTTTTGGCCAAAACACGTGCTAAGCAAGCGCAGAACAAGAAAAGACGGAGCCAAGCCCCGCCTTCCTGAATTTCTAGGGAGTTTTCCTTAGTCGCCGGAGACGATACGGTCCACCAACTGCTTCACACTTGGGATAAAGCCGTTGGAATAAAACGGGTCTTTCGCGAATCGGAACGCATTGTGGCCTGCGAAGACGAGGTTATCGTCCACACTACCCCCGTGCGCCACATCATCCAGCGTTTTCTGGATACAGAAGCTGCGCGGGTCGGCAAGACGACCGGTGCTGTTTTTCTCGTTCGTGGCCCAGCTTGAGAAGCGACATTGGCTCAGACAACCCACACAATCGGCCTGGTCCTTACGGATTTCAGCACATTTGTCCGGGGTCACAAAAATCAGTGAACCATCAGGCGTTTTCATCGCACGCTCAAAACCTTCAGCGATCCAGTCGCGCGCTTTGCCTTCATCAGCGCGGCGCACGATGTAGGTTTTGCGCTCAACCACAAGCTCAGTATCGAACTCGCCGTCTTTCTCGGTGCGGAACTCGATCTGGCGGTCATTACGCTGCACCAGCTCACCAATGAAGCTGTTCTTGATCGCGCTTGAGAAAAAGCCGGTCGGGCTGAAATTTTGCAGCAGCACGTCACCTGGCTTCAGGTTCAGCAGGCGCTTTTTCCATTTGTCGGAAATCTGACTTTCCTTGGTCAGGAGCGGCCTTGTGCCGAACTGGAACATGATCGGCCCCAGTTCCTTGTTGTCGATCCAGTCTTTCCACTCTTTCAGGTTCCAGACTCCACCGGCCATGATGATCGGCACATGGTCGAGGCCAAGTTTGCGCATGATCTGACGAAGCTCAAGCACCCGTGGGTACGGGTCACCCGGCTTGTTGGGGTCTTCTGCGTTTGATAGGCCGTTGTGGCCGCCTGCGAGCCAGGGGTCTTCATAAACCACGCCACCAAGAAGCTCAGATACGTTTTTATACGCACGCTTCCACAGCAGGTTAAACGCACGACCAGAGGATACAATCGGATAATAATGCGCGCCGTATTTGCTCGCAAGGTCACCCAGCTTGAACGGCATGCCTGCACCGCAAGTTACACCGTGGATCATGCCCTTGGTTTTCTCGAGTACTTCGTGAAGGATGCGCTGCGCGCTACCCACTTCCCAAAGCATATTGATATTGATATGGCCTTCGCCTTTTGAGATTTCCCAGGCTTTGCGCACCTGATCGATCGTACCTTTGATCGAATATTGGATCATCTCTTCGTGACGCGCTGTGCGGGTGCGGCCTGCATACTCATGCGGCTCTACATTCCCGTGCGCGTCATACTGGTCTGCAATCACTGCAGATATCGTTCCGACACCGCCTGCAAGCGCCCATGGGCCTGAGCTTGCACCGGTTGAGATCGCAACCCCTTTGCCCCCTTCGATCAGTGGCAGCACGTCCTTGCCGCCGAGGCGGATCGAATTCAAACTAAAACTCATTCAACTCTCCCAAAGTCCAGAGGTCCGTAGCGTCCCCCGGCGCCCTCCTTGATGTGCCTCCTCTAGAAGGCGAAACCGGCGTGATCGTATCACACGCCGGTTTCATTTCAATTAATACGCGGTTAGTCCCGCCTGCCGCCACCTTTTTTTGGTGCTGGCGATGATTTCGCCGGACGGGCATCCGGGTCATCTTCACCCGTTTCCTGGTTCACAACACGCATGGAAAGGCGCACTTTACCACGGCCATCGATCTCAAGGCACTTGACGTAAACTTCGTCGCCTTCGTTCACAACGTCGGTAACTTTCTCAACACGATCTTCAACAAGTTCAGAGATGTGTACGAGGCCGTCACGGCTGCCCATGAAGTTGACAAACGCACCAAAGTCCATGATTCGCACAACCTTACCTTTGTAGGTCATGCCTACTTCAGGTTCGGCCACGATGCCGGTGATCCAGGCTTTCGCCGCTTCAATCTCGGAAGCAACGCTAGACGCAATCTTGATCGTGCCATCATCGTCGATGTTCACTTTCGCACCAGTTACTTCAACGATCTCACGGATCACTTTACCGCCAGTACCAATCACTTCACGGATTTTATCCGTTGGGATCTTCATGGTTTCAATGCGTGGTGCGTGCTCGGAAAGTTCCGTACGCGCGCCGGTCAGTGCTTTGTTCATCTCGTCAAGGATGTATGCGCGGCCACCATTTGCCTGGTTGAGCGCTTTTTCCATGATCTCACGGGTGATGCCCGTGATCTTGATGTCCATCTGCAGTGCGGTAACGCCTTTTTCCGTGCCCGCAACCTTGAAGTCCATATCGCCGAGATGATCTTCGTCACCAAGGATGTCGGAGAGAACTGCGAAGTCATCGCCTTCCTTGATGAGGCCCATCGCAATACCGGAAACCGGACGGCTGATTGGAACACCAGCGTCCATCATGGAGAGAGCCGCACCACAAACCGTTGCCATCGAAGATGAACCGTTTGATTCGGTGATCTCGGATACGAGGCGGATCGTGTATGGGAATTCCTCAGCAGATGGCAGAACAGCGCGTACGGCACGGAAAGCAAGCTTGCCGTGACCAACTTCGCGGCGGCCGGTAAAGCCAACACGGCCACACTCGCCCACAGAGAATGGTGGGAAGTTGTAATGCAACATGAAGTTTGAACGCCAGCTGCCTTCAAGTGCGTCGATGATCTGTTCATCTTCGCCGGTGCCGAGCGTGGCAACAACAAGCGCCTGCGTTTCACCACGGGTGAAAAGCGAGGAACCGTGGCTGCGTGGCAGCACACCAACTTCAGACATGATCGAACGAACGTCAGCGAGGCCGCGGCCATCGATACGCTTGCCGGTCTCAAGGATGTTGCCGCGAACGATTGTGCTCTCGAGCTTTTTCGTCAGGTCACCAACCATCTGATCTGTCAGGTCTGGATTAGCTTCCAGAACCGGGGCAACAGCTTCAGCGATTTTTGCTTTGGCTTCAGAGATTTTAACAACGCGGTCTTGCTTGGTGGTGATCTCGTAAGCGGCGCGCAGGTCTGCTTCGCCAGCTTCCTTGATCGCTGCCACAAGCGCAGACTTGTCAGGACCTTCAGGAAGCTCCCATGGGTCTTTCGCTGCAACTTCAGCAAGCTCGATGATCGCGTCGATCACTTTTTGCGACGCTTCATGACCAAAGGTCACAGCGCCCAGCATGACATCTTCAGAAAGCTCTTTTGCCTCTGATTCAACCATCAGAACAGCGTCAGATGTGCCTGCAACAACAAGCTCAAGATCGCTTTCCTTCACTTCTTCAAGTGTTGGGTTGAGGATGTATTCGCCGTCCTTGTAGCCAACTTTTGCACCGGCAATCGGGCCCATGAATGGCAGGCCGGAAAGGGTGAGAGCGGCGGAAGCGCCGATCATGGCGACAATGTCGCTATCGTTCTCAAGGTCATGGCTCAGAACGGTACAGATAACCTGTACTTCGTTTTTGAACCCGCTTGGGAACAGAGGACGGATCGGACGGTCGATCAGGCGGCTTACGAGCGTTTCTTTCTCGGATGGGCGACCTTCACGTTTGAAGAAACCGCCGGGGATTTTGCCGGCAGCGTAGAATTTTTCGATATAGTTTACCGTGAGGGGGAAGAAGTCTTGCCCTGGCTTCACGGACTTGGCGCCAACAACGGTACAAAGTACTTCGGTGTCACCATATTTGGCCATTACGGCCCCGCCAGCTTGTCTTGCTACGTGACCGGTTTCTAGAGAGAGGGTACGGCCGCCCCATTCGATTTCTTTGCGATGGATATTGAACATTTTCTAACCTTTCAGCAGCTACCCAGGTATCGCACTTCAAGCCGGGTAACCTTGGCGCATCCCGTATGAATACGCCCCGCTTTTCATATATATCCCAGGCCTCCCGGATTAGAGACCAAGGTGCTTTCTAAAATGCTTAAGGGGCCTGAAGCCCCCCGGAAGCAGGAAGGCCGGTTCCTTTGAACCGGCCTCCTTGAACTATGTCTGGTTTATTTCCTGAGACCCAGGCGACCGATCAGCGTTGTGTAGCGACCTTCGTCTTTGGACTTGAGGTAATCCAGCAGTTTGCGACGCTGGTTAACCATCTTGATCAGGCCACGGCGGGAATGGTTATCCTTTTTGTGGTCTTTAAAGTGGTCTGTCAGTGTCACAATACGCGACGTCAGAATAGCAACCTGTACCTCTGGGGAACCAGTGTCGCCTTCGTGTGTGGCGTATTCTGTAATCAGTTCTTGTTTCCGTTCAGCAGTGATCGACATCGATCTTCTCCTAAAAAAATTACATATTGAAGACCCGCAGGGACCTGACTGTGCCGTCTTTGTTTTCAGCGATCGCCAGAGGCGTATCGCCAAACATCAACACAATGGTTCCTTGCTTAGCCGTGGGCAGTTGGAGGGTTTGGCCGCAACGTATGCGATCTGCCTCCGGTTCGGTTACGGCAACCGCCGGGATGTCGTCCAGCGCCGTCGTAATCGGACATAGGTAGTCCACAGCGCGCGCACTATGGCCCAACTCATCCAGCATTTCCAGCGAAATCGCCCCTTTGAGCGTGAACGGACCGACCCTCAGGCGCCTCAGCGCTGTCACATGCCCACACGTACCAAGGGCCTTGGCGATATCGCGCGCGAGCGAGCGCACATAGGTGCCCTTGCCACAGCTCACATGCAGGTCAGCGCTGCCAGCGTCTGCATCAAAACCAGTCAAGCTAAGTGATTGAATTTCAACCGTTCTTGGTTTCAATTCAACTTCCTGGCCGTCGCGTGCAAGCTTATAGGCCCGTTGGCCGTCTATCTTGATCGCGCTATAGGCCGGAGGGACCTGCTCAATCGAGCCTGTGAAATCAGGCAGGATCGCCGCCACTTCCGCTTCCGAAGGGATTCGACCGCCATCCTCTATTACGGCGCCTTCAAGGTCGTCCGAATCGGTCGCGGAGCCGAATCTCACGGTAAACGCATATTCTTTTGTGGCATCCACAATGAAGGGCATGGCTTTGGTGGCTTCACCAAGGCCGATAGGCAAAATGCCGGAGGCCAGCGGGTCAAGTGTGCCGCCGTGACCAACCTTCTGGGCTTTGGTGAGATATTTAACGCGGGAAACGACTTTAGCGCTTGAAAGCCCCAGTGGTTTGTCGATGACCATCCAGCCGTCGATCTTGTCGCCCTTGCGCCGCCTTGCCATCGCTACTCTTCGTCGTCACCGACGGCGCGCTTGCCATCGTCGCCGAGCTCGTCTTCGTCCACTTCGTCGTGATCCTCGTCTTCATGATCAAGATCGCGGGTTACCCGTGGGTCGCGCAGCAGCGCATCAATATGGCTGGCTTCGTCGAAGCTTTCGTCAATTTTGAAATTAAGCCGCGGCATATATTTCATATGCACAGACTTGCTGAGCTCACCCCGCAGGAAGGCCGAGTTTTTATTAAGTGCCTTGGTGATCACGCCTTTCGGGTCACCGCCAAGCGGCATCACGAACACGGTTGCGTTCCTGAGGTCAGGGCTGATGCGCACCTCAGACACTGTCACAGAAGCGCCGGCCAGATCTTTGTCCTGCACGTCACCGCGCTGCAGAATGGACGAGATTGCATGCCGCACATTCTCGCCAACCCGCAATAGCCGGAGGCTAGGGCCTTTGGCATGTTGAGATCTGGACATCAGTTCAAACCTTAATAGTCGGTCGGGGATGTTGAACGCAGGCCCTAAAGCTTGCGTTCAATTTCCAACAGTTCGTAAACTTCGAGAACGTCACCGGCTTTAAAATCGTGATAGTTCTCGAACGTCAGGCCACAATCCTGGCCGGAGCGAACTTCTTTCACATCATCCTTGAAGCGGCGCAGGTTCTCGATCTGGCCTTCATAGATGATCACATCATCACGAAGGATACGGGCCTTGAGGTCGTTGCGGATCGAACCTTCAACCACAAAACAACCAGCCGCTTTGCCAGCTTTACCAGCCTGAAAGGCTTCGCGAATTTCCGCCTGACCAATGACGTTTTCTTTGAACTCCGGCCCAAGCTGACCAGCCATTGCCGCTTTCACTTCGTCGATCAGATCGTAAATCACAGAATAATATTTGATGGTCACGCCTTCAGCTTCCGCCGCATCGCGCGCCTGTTTGTTCGGGCGTACGTTAAAGCCCATCACAAGTGCACCCGATGCCTGCGCCAGCGTAATATCGGTTTCCGTGATACCGCCAACTGCACCGTGGATCACACGACACTGAATGTCGTCGTTACCAGCTTTTTGCAGGGACTGCGTAATCGCCTCAACCGACCCTTGCACGTCGCCTTTTACAACAACGTCAAAGGTCTGCATGCCTTCGTTTTCTTTCATCTGGCTGAAGATGCTTTCAAGCGTCTTCGGTGCCGCAACAGCTGCCTGACGTTTCTTGCGCTGCATATCCTGACGATAGCTTGTCACTTCACGTGCCCGTGCCTCGTTATCAACTACAGCAAAGTCATCACCTGCACCCGGCGCACCGTTAAGGCCAAGCACCTCAACCGGCTGGCTTGGGCCAGCTTCCGTTACCTGCTCGCCCTTGTCGTTAACAAGCGCACGCACCCGACCCCACTCTGGGCCCGCAACGAAGATGTCACCAACACGCAGCGTACCGCGCTGTACCAGAACGGTCGCAACAGGGCCGCGGCCTTTATCAAGCTTGGCTTCAACAACAACACCTTCCGCTTCGCGGTTCGGGTTGGCTTTCAGCTCAAGAATTTCCGCCTGCAGGGCAATCGCTTCCTTGAGTTTATCAAGGCCCGCGCCCGTCTTGGCCGAAACTTCAACTTCCTGCGTATCGCCGGAGAAGCTCTCGGTTACCACTTCGTGCTGCAACAGCTCGTTACGAACACGGTCAGGGTTTGCGCCTTCACGGTCCATCTTGTTGATGGCCACGATGATCGGCACGCCCGCCGCTTTGGAGTGGTGGATCGCCTCAATGGTTTGTGGCATCACGCCGTCATCGGCCGCAACCACGAGGATCACGATATCGGTAGCGCTTGCACCCCGCGCCCGCATCTGCGTGAACGCAGCGTGGCCCGGTGTATCAAGGAAAGTAATCTTGTTGTCGCCAACACTTACCTGATAGGCACCGATGTGCTGCGTGATACCGCCAGCTTCGCCTGATACAACGTTAGCCTCACGAAGGGCATCAAGAAGCGAGGTTTTACCGTGGTCAACGTGGCCCATAACGGTCACGATCGGTGCACGGGTTACCATATCGCCTTCGTGATCATCCTCACCTACGAGGCCAATCTCAACGTCTGCATCGCTAACGCGTTTTGGTGTGTGGCCCATCTCGGTCACAACAAGCTCGGCAGTATCCTGATCAAGTGTCTGGTTGATGGTGGCCATTACGCCTATGCCCATCAGGGTCTTGATCACGAAAGTTGCCTTTTCAGCCATCCGGTTCGCGAGTTCCTGAACCGTAATGGCTTCAGGGATAGTGATCTCACGAGCCTGCTTGGGCTGGTTAGCGCTCGAATCGTGCGCCTGGCGCTTTTTCGCCTGTGCGCGTTTAAAGGCTGCGAGTGAGCGCTGGCGCTCATCACCGCCAGACAGTGCACTTGAAATCGTCAGACGACCGCCGCGGCGATCATCACGGCCACGGGTGCGTGCTGGACGATCAGCCGCTGGGGCTGCGCCACCTTTTTTACGCTTGCCACGGGATTTGCGATCATCATCGCTTTCCGCTTCTTTGCCGCCGCCAGCCTGACGTGCTTCACTTGCTTTCTTGAGCTGCACTGCGCGGGCTTCAAGCTCGGATTTCTTCTTGGCTTCAGACTCCGCTTTCTCGCGGGTTGCCAGGTCGTCAGCGACCTTTTTCTCAGCCTCGGCAGCAGCCTTCTTTTTGGCCTCTGCTTCTTTCTTGGCTTTCATTTCCGCTTCAGCGCGCGTGCGGGCATCTGCCTCATCATCACGAGCAGCCTCTTCCGCAGCTTCGCGTATCTTACGCTCTGCAGCTTCCTTGGCTTCCCGAACTTCACGCTCTTTTTCTTCCACCTCAGCGCGGCGCTTCGCTTCTTCAAGCACGCGCACGCGGGTTTCCTGCTCGGCACTCGTCAGGTTCCGCGCGCCTTCGCTCCCTGGCTTTTTAGGCACATAGGTTTTAGGCGCTTTGCGCTGCACCGGGGCTTCCTGCTGAGGGGTCTCAGCGGCGCCGCCTTTGTGGAGAACACGCTTTTTCTTACGCTCGACAACAACTGCCTTGCTGCGCCCGTGGCTGAAGCTTTGACGAACCTGACCGGTCTCAACCCCCTTGTTTACTCCAAGAGTGCCGCGTCCGGACAATGTCAGTTTCTTTTCGTCGCTCATATTACTCTTCGTTCCCTTGCGCTTCACAAGTCTGCGGATCATATCCGCGTAAACTCAATAGGCGGCCAATATCGGCCTTTAATTTTTCTGCACCGCCGCTTGATAGCAAAAGTGCATGAACCACATTTTCCCGCCCCAGCGCTTTCGAGAGCACTTCGCGGTCAAACAGCGACACAACAGGCACATCCGCGCCAACTGCCGCTTTAATCTTTCGGCGCCCATCGTCGGCACCGTCACTGGCGGCAAACAAAAGTGCCGGTTTCCCAGCTCCTTTTTTGGTGAGCGCGATTTTGATCTTGTCAAAACCTGTCACCAGATTGCCTGCCCGCTTCTCAAGCCCCAGCCTGTCAAGGCAGCGCCGTGACAGAAGGCGATCAAGAAGATCAACCAGATCTTCCGGCACCGATTCACGGCGGATCGTGGTTTTAAGCGACCGGCTAGCTGCTTTGGCGAGCTTGCCGTCTTTGACAGCGGCTCTCAGCGCGTCACCGTCGACGCTTACCCACATTCCCCGTCCGGGCAACCGGGCGGCCACATCAGGCACTATCATGCCATCCGGGCCTAGGGCGAGACGAACCAGAACATCCTCCGGTTTCGCCTCATGATTTAATATACACCGCCGTTCGCGCACCTTCGGCTCCTCAAACATGCGGGGCATGGCGAAGGATTACTCCTTCTCCGCAGCCTCAACAGGTGCGGCTTCGGTTTCCACTTCAGCTTCTACTTCAGTTTCAGCCTCAACTTCTGGCGCTGCCTCTGCGGCCTCACCTTCAACTTCTGCTTCTGTCTCAGCTTCTGCGTCAACTTCACCCTCGGCTTCTTCACCGTGGCCAAAAGCTTCTTCAGCAGAAATCCAGCCAAGTACAACACGCGCGGACATGATCATGCCGCTTGCATCGTCTTCAACAAGACCGAAGGCTTTCAGGATACCGTCGTCTTTACTTGTCAGCTCATCCGCAGCACAGCCTGCAAAGTCTTCAAGCGTTTTCACTTCCGCTTCACCAAGCACCACAAGCATTTGTGGTGTCAGGCCTTCCACGTCAGCAAGGTCGTCAGACACACCAAGCTCAACGCGCTTTTCGTCAGCTGCGCGGGCTTCGGCTTCCAAGAAATCACGGGCACGGCGCTGAAGCTCTTCAACAAGACCTTCATCAAAGCCTTCCACGGCCAGAAGCTCCTCAGGTTCAACATACCCGATTTCTTCCACTTCCGTGAAGCCTTCTGCAACAAGAAGGTGCGCAAGTGTATCATCCACGTCCAGCGCTTCAACAAAACGCTTCGACTGGCTCATGAACTCTTCCTGGCGGCGTTCGCTTTCTTCCGCCTCGGTCATGATGTCGATGGTCCACCCCGTAAGCTGGCTCGCAAGCCGCACGTTCTGGCCACGACGACCGATCGCAAGCGAAAGCTGGTCATCAGGAACAACCACTTCCACGCGGGAGCGTTCTTCATCAAGCACAACCTTGGAAACTTCAGCAGGCTGCAGCGCGTTCACAATGAAAGACGCCACATCGCCGGACCAAGGAATGATATCGATCTTCTCGCCCTGCAGTTCGTTTACAACGGCCTGCACACGAGAACCACGCATACCCACACAAGCACCAACCGGATCGATGGAACCGTCGTTTGACAGTACTGCGATCTTGGCACGGCTGCCCGGGTCACGAGCAACAGAGCGAATCTCAATGATGCCGTCATAAATTTCAGGCACTTCCTGCGCAAACAGCGCAGCCATGAAATCAGGCTTGGTACGAGACATGAAAATCTGCGGGCCGCGGTTTTCACGGCGCACTTCATAAATGAAACCACGGATACGTTCGTTTTGGCGGATATGTTCACGCGGGATCACCTGGTCGCGGCGCATGATGGCTTCCGCACGACCCATGTCCACAATCACGTTGCCATATTCAACGCGCTTGACCACGCCGGTAATAACCTCACCCACACGGTCTTTATATTCGTCATACTGGCGCTGGCGCTCAGCGTCGCGCACCTTCTGCACAATAACCTGTTTCGCGGTCTGCGCTGCGATACGGCCAAAGTCCATCGGCGGCAGGGAGGATGCCAGATAATCGCCAACTTCAGCGTCAGCTTTATCAAGCCGCGCATCCTGAAGGCTGATCTGGATCGCTGGTTCTTCAACTTCCTCAACAACCTCAAGAACCCGGAAAAGACGGATGTCGCCGGTGTTTTTGTCGATCTGCGCCCGGATCTCGTTTTCCGCGCCATAGCGTGACCGCGCGGCTTTCTGGATCGCCTCTTCCATCGCTTCAAGCACGATGTCTTTGTCGATCGATTTCTCGCGCGCTACGAGATCTGCAATTTGCAGCAGTTCCAACCTATTTGCACTGACAGCAGCAGCCATCATCTTCACTCCGTCGCTTTCAGGGCATGAGCACCGGGCAAGCCCGATGTCCGTGCAAAAACTTCATTCACAGGCTTCAGCTCACTCGGAAGCAGCTTCAGCCTCGCTTTTCTTTTCCGCTGCACTTTTTTGTACAGCTTCAAGAAGCTCATCTGTCATCAGGAGCTTGGCTTTAGCGATCTCGCCAAATTCAATCTCCACCACACCTTCATCCGTTTCCATTATCAGCATGGCACCATCAAACGATGTCATGCGACCCCGATAACGGCGGCGGCCATCCATCTGAACCCCAAGCTCAACTTTGGCATCAAAACCAAGCCAGCGTTCAAAATCCTTTGGCCGGGTTAACGGCCGATCAATACCGGGCGAGCTGACCTCAAGGAGGTATTCACCAGGCAGTGGGTCTTCCACGTCAAGAATGAGCGAAAGTTCCCGGGACAGTTTTGCACAATCTTCAACACCCATGGTGCCGTCTGGCCGTTCCGCCATAATCTGCAGCGTGGGCTTGCGGCCCCCACCATAGCTCACTCGAATAAGCTCGTAACCAAGCGCGGATACGGTCGGGTCAATCAGTGCAGCAATATTATCGGCGGCGTCGCTCACCAATTCTGTCCTTTCGTCTACTTCCCTATCGGGCCAACACGTAACAAAAGTTCCTGACAATTATACGGCAGAAACAATGCCCAAAACACTCTAGATGTGGGTTATCGCGGGCAGTGGGTTTTAACCCACTCCTGTGAAAGTTGACCAATCATCTAGGAGAAGCGGCCCCTGTATACAGCCAAGTGTCCCTACTCGCAAGCCCGAAATCGGCTAATTCCCTGTGGCTGCCGTGTGTTGCGCATGAGCCACCCAGAACCGCACCGGTTGGACCGAGTCGTTTTTGGGAACGGATGGTTCTGATGCTTAGCTTCTGGGCAGGCGGCGGAAGCGGAAATAGGTTGCTCTGCCTTCAATGGCTTTCACCTCATATCGGGTTTCAGGCCAGTCGTCAGGCCGTACCAGCCAGTCATCAGGGCCTTCGGCAAGCCATTCAAACTCACAGCGTTGGCTCATCTGCAGCGCGGTCCATTCCCGGTACAGCGGGTGGTCGGTCCCGATGCGAAGCTCAGCACCGTCTTTCATGATTCGCGCAAGGTCATCAAGGTTATGTTTGTTCACGAACCGGCGCCGCGCATGGCGCGATTTGGGCCACGGGTCCGGGTGAAGTAAGAATATGCGGCTGACGCTTGCGTCCGGTAGTTTCCAGATCACATGGCGGGCGTCGTCACCATAGATGCGGATATTGCTGGTGTCCGTATGTTCAATATGGTCCAGAAGGCCCACAACACCGTTCAGATAAGGCTCGCACCCGATCACACCAACATCGCGGTGATTAGCAGCCTGCCACGCAAGGTGCTCTCCCTTGCCGAACCCGATCTCAAGCCAGACATGCTTGACCTTACCGCCAAACAGGCCACCAAGGTCGATCATGCCCTCACCCTCAGCGGGGATCGGCACATCAAGTTTGGGCAGCAGCGCATCCATCAGCCCCTGCTGGCGCGGCGAGAAGCTTTTGCCCTTGCGGCGGCCAAAGAAGCGTTTTTCAGGGATCTGGAATTCGCGCTTTATGTCTGTCTTGTCGGTCATGGCGGCCCCTATAGCCGATGTGGCCTCAGCTTTCAAAAGAAATCAGGCATCTGCCTCAGGCTGACGCCAGACATAGATAAGCCGCGCGAACAATATAAAAGCACACAGCATCGCGGCCAGCACAACACGAAGCGCGGATGACACGGAGAACGCCTCGATCGAGCGAGGTAACGGGCTTTCAAGCACGCCTTGTTTGCCGAGCCCGAGCGATGTCACCGTGCGACCATAGGGGTCGATCACCGCGCTGATGCCCGTGCTAGCAGAGCGCACAAGCGGCAGGCCCTCTTCAATAGCGCGCAGCCGGGCCTGTGCCAGATGCTGATATGGTCCTTCGGTCATACCGAACCAGCCGTCGTTGGTGATATTGAGAATCCATTCAGGCCTTTCGCCCTTCAGGATAACCTTGCCTGGGAACACCACTTCATAACAAATGAGCGGAGAGAAGGACGGCACACCGGGTAGCGTGAGCGTTTTAAGCGCTGCACCTTTTGACCAGGCACTACCGCCGGTAAGCTGCGCGATACCGAGCGTGTTGAGAAGGTCTTCAAACGGCAGATACTCACCAAAAGGCACCAGGTGCGTTTTGTCATAGCGCGCGTATATTTCGGCTTTTGAGTTGATGGCAAAGAGGCTGTTGTAAAAGTCTACCTTCTCGGGCGTGGCGCGGAAGCGCGGTGCACCCACAATCGCGAAGGAGCCATAATCCAGCAGTTTTGAAATGCGCCAGCGGTGAAGCGAGCCTTCACGGTCGAAGGTTTCACGCTGCACGGTGGTTTCCGGCCATATCAGCAAACGAATGCCGCGGGCCCGACCCGTATCGTCGTCACCGCGTGAAAGCTTCAGGTGTTTGTCAAAATGATCCGGGATCAGGTGCGCCAGCCATTTTTCATGCTGTTGCACATTGGCCTGCACAAGCCGCATGGAAACCGCCAGATGAAACTTGGTCTCTGCGCCAAGCAACCGGCCATAGCCAAGCGCCGCAATGCTGGCCATGAACACCAAGCCGAGCGCGGGCCACATGAACCAGAGCCTGCGATTATTGCCGTCCACCACCAGCGCGAGACTCCCCGCCGCCAGAAGCGTGAGGAAACTGAGGCCATAAACCCCGATGTAATAGCTGGCCTGCGCCATGGGCAACCATTCAGCCCATGCGGTGCCGATGAGATGCCACGGGAAACCGGTGAAAAGAAAGCTGCGCATGACCTCAAAAAGGGTCCAGCAACTGGCAAAAATCACAATGCGAAACGCACCGCGCGCTTTAAGCCGCCATGTCACCCAGAAGGTGAGGCCGATATAAAGCGACAGGATGGCCGAAAGCGCGAGGATAGCCACAGGAGCTAAAAGCACCGGCACAGCCTGCTGCTGGGTGAAAGAGTGGCCAATCCAGTTCAAGCCCACGGCAAAAAGGCCAAAACCCGTCCACCAGCCCACGCCAAACACACCAGCACGGGTGCGGGCATGGTCAATCATCAGGATCATCAACGGGATAGAGATAAAGAGTAGCGGCCAGAAATTCACCGGCGCGAAGGTACGGGAAAGCAGAACACCATTAAGGAAAGCAAGCAAAGGCAAACCAAAACGGCCTTTACTGCCAAACCAATCAAAAAGGCGCGCAAAGGGCGCGCCCGTCACTCTCGTCTCGCGGTTATTTTCCGGCATTGTCGCTGGCCGCATCCTTTTCCTGCACAGGCCCCGGTATATGGATACGCACCTTATATATCCGGCGCGGGTCAGCGTCCACCACCTCAAAACGATACCCACTTTCATGGGAGATCATTTCACCGATTTCAGGTACACAGCCCGCGAGGGTGAAAACGAGACCGCCCAGCGTGTCGACATCTTCATCATCTTCTTCCGGCAGAAGGTCGATGCCCAGCTCGTCCTCAAGCTCATCAATTTCAATGCGGGCATCGGCGTCATAGCCGCCCGCCTCGATAGGGATGATGTATGGGTCTTCGATGGTGTCGTGCTCGTCTTCTATCTCGCCGACAATTTCTTCAACGATATCCTCAACGGTAACAAGACCGTCGGTGCCGCCATACTCATCCACCACAATAGCCATATGGGTACGCGCAACACGCATTTTGGCAAGCAGGTCGATCACCTTCATGGATGGCGGTACAAAAAGCACGGGCCGCTGGATGCTTTCAACCTTGAACGCTTCCGCATCAAGCCCGTCGGCCACAACCTTGAGCGCGTCTTTCACATGCACCATGCCCACAACTTCATCCAGCGTTTCCCGGTACACGGGCATCCGGGAATGTGAGCCGTCAGCAAATATCCTGACCAGATCAGCGAATGAAATTTCATTGGAAACCGAGAGGATATCGGCGCGCGGCACCATCACGTCATCAACACGCAGCCCCGCATATTCAATAACATTAAAAAGCATTTCGCGCTGTTCCTGGCCAAGGGCCGGGGCGCGGGTTTCTTCTTCATGTTCCTCAAGCGCCTCTTCAAGGCTCTCCCGAAGGCTGGTTTCGTTCGCACGAAAACCGAGCATGTCTTTTAGGGAGCGTATGAAACCACCCTGGTTCTTTACGCCTTCATCAGTCATTGGTCTCGTCCGTCACAAGTGTCACTTCATAGGGATCAGGGATATCAAGTCCCGCAAGAATGTCACGCTCAAGCGCTTCCATTTCTGAAGCCTCATCATCCTCGATATGGTCATAACCCATCAAATGTAAAACCCCATGAACCGATAAATGGGCCAAATGATGGAAAAGCGGTTTGTTTTGTGCCTGCGCTTCTGTGGCAACAACGGGGGCACAGATCACCATATCACCGAGCATTACCGGCGGACCGCCCGCCAATGCAAACTGAAAAGCATCATGCAAATCATCCGGCTCTGTCGCCGGAAAGGATAGCACATTAGTGGGATAATCCTTGCCGCGATACTCGGCGTTCAGCGCCCGGCTTTCATCCGCGCCGGTGATAATGACCGAAAGGTCCATCGGTGCCGCGACCTTGAGCGCGGAAGCACGGAGCGCAGCCACAACCGCAGCCACCACGGTTTTTTCAACCGCAGCCGAGCCGCCAAGGTCTGCGCTACCGAGACTGGTGTCACGTTGTTCGAAATCGAGGGTGAGATCGGGAAGCATGCCTATAGCCTCCCGACCGTCGGTACTAGATGAAGGGTCGTCGTTCATTGTCCTGCCTTAACGCCCGTCCTCGTCGCCATACGCTTCGACGATCCGGCCCACAAGAGGGTGACGAACCACGTCGCGCTGCGTGAAGCGGGTAACGGCAATACCCTCAACCCCGCGCAGGATATCCAGCGCGTTTCTGAGGCCAGAGCGGGTGCCGCGCGGCAAATCCACCTGGGTGATATCGCCGCAAATGGCCATGCGCGAATTTTCCCCGAACCGGGTGAGGAACATCTTCATCTGCATGGGGGTGGTGTTTTGCGCCTCGTCAAGAATGACAAAGGAATTGGCGAGCGTACGCCCGCGCATATAAGCAAGCGGCGCAATCTCGATCTGTCCGCTGGCGATGCGTTTTTCAACCTGCTCCGCAGGCATCATGTCATAAAGTGCGTCATAAAGTGGCCTGAGGTAAGGGTCTACCTTGTCCCTGAGGTCACCGGGCAGGAAACCAAGGTTTTCACCCGCCTCAACCGCAGGCCTTGAGAGCACGATACGGTCAATCTCGCCCGCCAACATACGGGCGACGGCCATGGCAACTGCCAGATAGGTTTTGCCCGTCCCCGCAGGGCCGACACCAAACACCATCTCGCTTTTGAGAAGGTTGGAAATATAGTCGGCCTGACCGGGTGAACGTGGCATCACAACCCGGTTGCGGGTGGTAATTTTAAGCCGGTCGTTTCCATTGTTGCCGCCGGGTACCGGTTTCGCCGGAAGGGTGTCACCGCTTTTCTGTACGGGCTCAACGCCTTCCATCATTCGGACAGCGCCGTCAACCTCACCGACATCGACCGCCTGACCGCTTTGGGCCATCCGGTAAAGATCGTTCAGGACCTTGCGCGCAACATCGGCGCGGTCCACGCTTCCTTCGATAGCAACACGGTTACCACGGTTGATAAGCACGACCCCTAACCTCTGCTCAATGCGGGCGAGGTTTTTGTCATGCTGTCCGTAGACGATGGCGGCTAATCGATTGTCTTCGAATTCGACCACCTTGCGGGTAGTCTGCTGGCTGTTTGATGGGTTGCCCGATGATTTGGGCGCATGGCTGGCCTTGGCATACATATCGTGCAGTTTGCGGCTCCTTTTTGCCGGCCCTAACACCGTTAGTTGAGGGCCCTGACAAGTTCCCCTTTAAGGCTGTTTGGCCCGGCTTCAACAATCCGTACCCGGACGAGTTTGCCCATAAACTTACTGTATGGTTTATCGCCCGTCAGGTCCAGCGCATTGTCATGCTTTGTGAGATCAACATGAACCGACTGCAGATAGGGGCTACGGCCCAAAAGCTGGCCCTCAAGCTTGCCTTCGCGCTCAAGAAGCACATCCATTTCGCGCCCAAGCGTACTTTCGTTAAATTCAAGCTGGTGCTCATTGATAAGCGCTTGCAGGCGTGCGAGCCGCTCTGACTTCACATCTTCAGGCACCTGATCCTCATTCACGGACGCAGGCGTGCCGGGGCGCGGGCTGTATTTAAAGCTGTAGGCTTGCGCGTATTTCACCCGGCGCACCAGGTCGAGCGTGTCTTCAAAATCTTCATCGGTTTCACCGGGGAAACCGACGATAAAGTCGCTTGAGAGCGCAAGGTCTGGTTTTGCTTCGCGCAGCCGTTCGATAACACGGAAATATTCTTCCCGTGTGTGCTTGCGGTTCATGGCGTCCAATATACGGTCTGAGCCGCTTTGTACTGGCAGGTGCAGGTACGGCATGCAGGATGCGATATCGCGGTGCGCAAAAATCAGCTCATCATCCATATCGCGTGGGTGCGAGGTGGTGTAGCGGATGCGACCAAGACCATCGATCTTATCAAGTTCTGCGATCAAGGCGCCAAGGGTTGCGGTGCCACCCTTGCTGTCATCACCGTGGAAAGCGTTGACATTCTGCCCAAGCAGCGTGATCTCAACCACGCCTTTGGCAACAAGACGTTTGGCTTCATCGACGATATCTTTTACCGGACGACTGTATTCAGCGCCGCGGGTATAAGGCACCACGCAGAAGGTGCAAAACTTGTCACAGCCTTCCTGAATGGTGAGGAATGCGGCCGGGCCGTCAAAGTCGCTGTCGTCCGGCAGGTGGTCAAATTTGCTGTCAACCGGGAAGTCTGTATCCAGAACGCGGGCTGAGCGGCGACCGCCAGAGCGTTGTTCTTCAGCTGATTTCAGCATGTCCGGCAGTCGGTGGTAGGTTTGCGGGCCCAGCACCATATCGATCGCGGGCGCGCGCTTCATCATTTCAGGCCCTTCAGCCTGCGCCACACAACCAGCTACCGCGATATACATATTTTTACCGCCCTGAGCCTGCACTTCCTTTTGCGCTTTCAGGCGTCCAATTTCAGAATAGACCTTCTCAGCGGCTTTTTCACGAATATGGCAGGTGTTGAGAATCACGAGATCAGCGTCATCCGCGCTCTCTGACTGCTCATAACCATGGGGTTTGAGAACATCGGCCATACGCTTGCTGTCATAGACATTCATCTGGCAGCCGTATGTTTTGATGAAGACTTTTTTACTCAAGCGACCTGCTCCTGCCTCGGTAACGTCGGGCTCACACACTGGCCCCAAAGGGGCTATTCTCTGAAAAAGGTGCCGGAGACTAGCATTAAAGCCCCCAGAGTCAACAATCCGGTCAAGAAATCGAGGTCAAAGAGGGCAGTGTGGCAAAGCTTTCAGCGCGGCGGTGCTTGACTACGCCGTGCCGATGGTGAGATCGGCCGGTGCCTCGATCACTTCCTTGCCCAGTGCAGGCCCCAGTGCAGGCCCCAGTGCAGGCAATGCCGCATGTTGCGGGCCCATTTTCAGCTCAGCCCGGTGCGCGCGTTCAAGCCCGCGCCGCACTTCCGCCTCACAATAAGCCGCCAGCGCCTTGCGAGACCCGGCTTCCGCCAGCGTTACCGGCGCATGAAACTCTATCACGGCCTCAACACGGGCGCGGCCCATCAGCTGGCGCAAATGACCAAACAGTTCCACATCGCCAAGCCAAGCCACCCATGGTTTCTGAGACCGCACGAGCGGGATGCCGTTCAGCTCAGTATAGGCAAGTGTGACAGGCTGGATCACCAGATTATGATCGCTGGCTTCGTCCGCGCGTTCCGCCACAGAAAACAGCGCTGACTTAAACTGCGCCACCCGCATGCCGTCCGTTGATGTGCCTTCCGGGAACAGGATGAGGCTATGGCCTTCCTGCACGCGTTCGGTCAGGGCATCACGCTGGCGCGCGCTCTCAGACCGGCGTTCCCGGTTTACAAATATGGTTTTATGCAGCTTACAGAGCGTGCCGATGAAACCCCAGCCCGCCACTTCAGATTTTGCAATGAAGCTTGCGTTCTCAAGGTGCCCGCCAAGCACGATGATATCGAGCCAGGAAATATGGTTGCAGGCGTAAAGAACCGGGCCTTTATGCCCAAGCTCCGCCCCACTGATGGTCACACGAATGCCAAGGATACGGCACATGGTACGGTGCCAGAAGCCCGCCATGGGCCACCAGGCCTTGCGGGCAAACCGAACCAGAAAAAATTGGATGGGCAGAATGAAGATGGACGTGGCAACAACAAGGCTGATGCGTGCTATCCCTAAAATGGTCCAGCCGTCGCCACCAAGGTTGGATCTAAGCCCGCCGTATTCCTCCGCCATGTCTTCGCTCCGCAAACCCGCAACCGCCAAGGCTGCGGTGCGTCAGTTATTTCGCTTCTTTTATCGGCACGCCATATAGCTCCATCCGGTGGTCCACCAGTTTGTAGCCAAGCTTGCGTGCAATCTCTTCTTGCAGCTTTTCTATTTCATCATTGTGAAACTCGAGCACTTCGCCTGTTTCCACATTGATGAGATGGTCATGATGCTCGTCAGACACCGGCTCGTAGCGTGAGCGTCCGTCCCGAAAATCATGCCGCTCCAGAATGCCCGCTTCTTCAAAAAGGCGAACGGTGCGATAAACGGTTGCGATACTGATGCCGGAATCGATTGCCGTTGAGCGGCGATAAACCTCTTCCACATCAGGGTGGTCGTCCGCCTCAGACAAAACCTTGGCGATAACCCGCCGCTGGTCTGTCATCCGCATGCCTTTTTCCAAGCACAGGTCTTCAATATTCGGATGATCCATATTCATGACCTTTAGGCGCTCCTTAAGTCTCACTAATTCGGGAATATGTCCGGAAGATGGCACAGCAAAAAGCCAAGCGCAAGGCGCAGTAGGCCTTATTCTGGCTCTGCACCTGACGCAATCTTTAAGAGGCGGGAAAAATCAGCGTTTCTTGCCGCGACCAAGCCCGATTTTTTTTGCCAGATCCCGACGCTGTTTGGCGTAATTTGGCGCCACCATCGGATAGTCAGCCGGCAAACTCCAGCGCTCCCGATAATCATCCGGGGTCATGTCGTAACGGGTCTTGAGGTGACGCTTCAGCATTTTCAGCTTCTTGCCATCCTCAAGGCAAATCAGGAAATCAGGTGTAATCGACTTTTTGATCGGCACAGCCGGATCAGGAAGTTGTTCTGTGGCTAGCCCATCGCTACCCAGCCCTTTGAGCGTACCGAATATTTGTTGAATCAGATTTGGCAACTCATCTACGGCAACAGAATTATTTGATACATGCGACGCGACAATCTCTACGGTCAGCGCCAGCAGTTCTTCATTTACGAGTTTGTCTTGCTCCATATCCCTCAGTCCGGCTACCAGGTTTGAACTGGAACTTGTCTTTTGTTACGTTTTCCCTTTAAGGAAAACCTGAAATATACTCTACAAATATTTGCACTCAGGAACCCACGGCATGCTCAAGTCGGATCTCTCACAACCCCTGGACTTGCGCGGCGCCTTTTGCCCCATGGCCTTTGTCAAAACCAAAGTCCATCTGGACAAGCTTTTGCCCGGCGATGTGACAACCATCCTTTTTGAGGATACACCACCAAACGAACCCCTTGTTCGGTCCATCCAATCCCTTGGTCACAAGGTTTTGGAGGTAACACCGGTTGAAGCAGAATTGGAGCCCCCCAAAGCCGGACATTCAAAAGCTTCCCCCACGAACGGTTCTTCACAGTTAACCCTACTTAAAATTGAAGTAAATAGTTAAACCGGCTTTTTATTTAAATTTCTTTGTGATCACATGCTGTTTTCAAAAACAAAGCCAAACATAGAGCATCAACATGATTACCACTTCGTGTCTTGTAGTAGTTTGATCTTTTGCCAATTTTTTCAAAACCCAGGTCTGAATACAGTTTAACTGCACGAAGATTATCAGCCTTACCTCCAGAAACAGTTTTTCTACGCGCTCGTCCTCAAGGCAAAGTCGCATTTTCAGCATAAGCGCGCGGGCCACGCCCTGCCCCTGAAATGCAGGCAGCGTCGCCAGTGTAATCAGCTCGGCTTCTCCGGCGACCATGCGATAAAGCGCAAAACCCGCAGGCGCATCCTCTGTGTTGTCACCTTCTATATGTGCCAACAGAAGATGAACCCCGGATGAAGCCATCAGGTCTTCAATCGCCTGCGCACTCCAGCCTTCTTCATCCAGCGGGCTGAAAGCCTCTTTGTGGATGGTGGCACAAAGCGCTGCGCCCTCCGCGCCAGACAGATCAATGTTTTTGACGATAATATTTGAAGGCGAGGTTCGGCTCATGCCATCACCCGTCATTGCTGAATGGGTAAAAGCGCCTTGGCTTTCACCGCATCAGCCGCGCGGAAATAGGCAGGCTCTGGCAGATAATCTTTTGGGTCGAGGTTTGATGCGAGCCGCGCAAGCATCACCGGGTCCACCACCGCGCCCTGCGCGTCATCGTCCAGAAGCACTGCGCCACTGCCAATCACCACACCGGGGGCCGCTGCCACCAGCGCCGCGATATCTGCGCCGTCAAGGCCGCCTGGCTCACCAAGGCTTTCAGGCAATTCGCCCGGCCGTGCGCTAAAGGCCTGGTAAAATGCCTGCCCGCCCCGGCCCATAAGTACCGCGTGCACCCGCTCACCCTCTCCCGCGCCAGCCTGCGCAGCCAGCACTTGAAGGCTGGTCAGCCCGATCACGGGTTTGTTGAGTGCAAGGCCAAGCCCCCGCGCCACTGAAAGCCCAATGCGTAAGCCGGTAAAAGTGCCGGGGCCAACCGTTACTGCGATGCGCTCAACGCCATCATAGGTACAGCTAGCTTCATGGAGCATTTCGTCTATCATCGGCAAAAGCCGCTCGGCGTGCCCGCGGCCAATGGCCTCAGACCGTGCAGCCAACACCGCATCACCCGCCACCAGGGCGGCGGAGCAACTGCCTTCGCAGGTATCAATTGCCAAAATAATGCCGGGGGTTGCCATGCTTATAGGTCCGTTCGCAAGATGCGCGGTGCAATATTAAAGAAGCACCTTCTTCGCGCCCCGTCTTGCCAGTTTGCGCCAAACAAGGCAAGACTAGGCATCAAATGAGGGACCTCAGATGAAAAATAGCGCGACCCTGAAACGGCATAATGAGATTTGGCACAAACTTCTGGCCTCCTTGCTGGCGGTCGCGCTTCTCGGCAGCAGCGCAGCCTTCGCGGACCAATCCGCCGCCATACTCCTGTACCACCGCTTCGGGGAAGATGATTACCCCAGCACCAACGTGCGGCTGGAACAGCTAGACGCCCAGATCAAAGAACTGAAAGAAAACGGTTCTAATTTCCTGCCCCTTGGTGAGATTGTCCGCCGCCTCAAGGCCAACGAAGCGCTGCCTGAGCGCACCGTCGCCATTACGGTGGATGACGCCTATAAATCTGTAGCTGATCATGCATGGCCCCGGCTCAAGCGGGCCGGTATTCCCATGACGCTTTTTGTCTCCACCGAGCCGGTGGATAGCCCCAGCAGCAACTATATGGATTGGGATGACGTGCGCGCACTTCACAGTGACGGCGTCGAGATCGCGCATCACACAGCCACCCACCTCCATATGATTGACGCCGGGCTTGAAGCCGCCATGGCCGATGTGCGTACCGCCAGCGCGCGCTTTGAAGCCGAGCTTGGTTTTGTACCCAAGCTGTTTGCCTACCCTTACGGCGAATATAATACCGAGATCAAAACCGCGATTGAGAAGGAAGGTTTCACTGCCGCTTTCGCGCAGGTTTCAGGTGCAGCTGCAGCGTGGAGCGACGCCTACAGCCTGCCGCGCTTCCCGGTGAATGAGCGGTACGGCGAGATGGACCGCTTCAGGCTGATCGCGGGCACCATGGCCTTGCCGGTCAGCGATGTGGTGCCGCTTGAACCGCTTCTCACGGAGGATCGCAACCCGCCGCTTTTTGGTTTCACCGTTGATGATAGCGTGCGCGGGCTGTCAGCCCTTGCCTGTTACCCAAGCCATCTGGGCAAACCGGCGGAACTTTTAACGCTTGAGGGCAACCGTATAGAAGTACGGTTCAAGGAACCCTTCCCCAAAGGGCGCAACCGTATCAATTGCACGCTCCCGGCTGGTCAAGGCCGCTGGTATTGGCTTGGTCAGTTTTTCTATGTGCCCGGCGGGGTGCTGGACTAGGGTAGCGGTCGTGCCCAGGGCCTAAGTTCAAGGGCCTAGTCGATCGCGCGCACATCCACAACTTCCGGCACATAATATTTGAGAAGGTTCTCAATACCGTGCTTGAGCGTGATTGTGCTGCTTGGGCAGCCTGAACACGCGCCCTGCAGTTGAAGGTAAACAACACCTTCCTTGAAACCACGATAGATAATATCGCCACCATCACCCGCGACCGCCGGGCGGATTTTTTCATCCAGCAGCGTTTTGATCTGGCTGGTGATATCAGCATCGGCTTCGTCTTCATCCACCGCGAGGTCTTCACCGTTTGAGCTTGGATGCGTGAGCACTGGCGCGCCAGACGAGAAAAACTGCATCAGGCCCGCAAGCACATTTGGCTTCACGTCTTCCCACTCGGTCTCGGTGGCTTTGGTGATGGTGATGAAGTCATAGCCAAGGAACACACCGGCAACACCGTCGAGCCGGAACATGGCTTCCGCAAGCGGAGAGGCATCCGCACCCTCGGGGCTTGCGAAGTTGGCTGTGCCTGTCTCCAGAACAGCGCGGCCCGGCAGGAATTTCAGCGTATCGGGGTTCGGTGTGGCTTCGGTTTCGATAAACATGACTAAATCCTTCTTGATTTAGCCTCCATGTGGTGTTTTTTTGCTCACCCGTCAAGTCACAAGATAGCGACATGCTGGCGCACCACCCAAAAGAAAGCCCTGAAATCAGGCTTAAAATATAGGTCTAAGGCCCTACAGCCCCAGAAACAATCCGGCACCAACAAGCAGTTCCGCTGCGATCCAGCCGCGCCAGAACTCTTCATCGTTTTCACTCAGGTCGGGCGGGAAAACACCTTCAAGGAAAGCCGTGATCTCAGGGACCACCGTGTCCCAGCTATGGTCTTTATCTTTATAAACAGACACATAGTCCTGCCCGACAGCAACCGACGCCACGCCAACAATTTCGAACAATTTCTCAGCAAGCGGTGACCCCGCAGCAGATGACCGGTCGGGAAAATGTATGGCAGCACCGGTGTGCACCATTCGGTGCAGAAGGAAATTGCAGCGCTCATCGCTCGCAGTATGCTCAAGCTCGATCATGAAGTCCGCCCTTGTTTTTCCGCTCTAAAATATATTTAGGAACACAGCGGGGTGGGTTCAAGAAAGCTCCGTCTCCAACCGTTCAAGACAGGCTTCAAGGGGTTTTCGGCTGCCCTGCACGCGGCAGAGGATAAGACCACCTTGTATGCGCTCAATCGCCTCGGTGGCCCAGCGTTCACCGTCGCGCCTTGAGAAGCCACTGTCAGTGGCTGCAGCGGCAAGCCCCTTTGCCCAGGCATCCACCGCCCCTTTGATCTGCGCGCCAAAAAGGCTGCGCCCTTCGCCAAGCAACAGGCTGTTCATCAGGCAAATGGGTACGTCGCCGCTATAATATAAAGCTGCCCCTTTAAGGGACGCATGAGCACGCTCAGCGCCAGCACCCTTGCCTGTGAGCGGCGAAAGCACGAGCCGCTGCAGCTTCGCGCCCGAATGCGCCAGCACATGCGCTGCAATATCCGCCTTGCCACCGGGGAAGTGGTGATAAAGGCTTGCTTTTGACAACTCCACCGCCTCCGCCAGCATGGAGAGGCTCGCGCCCTCATACCCAAAGCCTTTGAAAACCTCAGTCAACTTGTCGGCCATCACAGGCCGGGTGAATTTAGCAATGCGCGGCATGGTGTTCTCCCAACATACGGTCATACTAACCAATCGTTCGGTTAGTTTAAAGATTTGTTTGTGGATGCGCGCAAATTCTTGTTTTCGCAACTTTGCCCCAATTGATGCCCATGCTAAAAGAGGCTGCAGTGAGGAAAAGGACAACAAACACTTGAGTAAAAAGCCCACCAAAAAGGCGAGCCCCAAGCAAGGCAAGAACGCCCAGCCTGCGAAAAAGACCTCGGGCCGCGCCAATGCCAAAATGAGGGTTGAGAGCCAAACCCCGCCAAAGGGGAAATCCCGCCTGCGCCGCATCCTTTATGCTGGTGCTGTTGTGGGCGTGTGGGGTTTTATCATTGGGCTTATCACCCTCGCCTATCTGGCGCTTGACCTGCCCAACCTTGATAACCCACCTGCGCCCGGTGCTGGTGACCAGGCCGTTGTGATCAAGGCCGCGAACGGTGCAACCCTTGTGACCCAAGGGCCCATTTATGGCGACTGGGTGCAATATTCCGAGGCACCGGAAGTCCTTGTGCGGGCCTTTATGGCTGTGGAGGACAGGCATTTTTTCAACCACTCCGGCATCGATATACGTGGGCTTGGACGCGCTGTGGTCTCGAATTTGGCCGCAGGCCGGGTGCGCGCGGGCGGCAGCACCATCACCCAGCAACTGGCTAAAAACCTGTTCCTTTCAAACGAACGCACCATGAAGCGGAAAGCGCAGGAGCTTTTGCTCGCCTTCTGGCTTGAGCAGAAGTTCACCAAAAACCAGATCATGACGCTGTACCTTAACCGGGTGTATTTTGGCGGTGGGGCCTACGGTATCGACGCGGCGTCCCGCAAGTTTTTCGGCCATAGCGCCACCACGCTTTCGGTAGCGGAAAGTGCCATGCTGGCGGGCCTTGTGAAAGCACCCTCAAGCCTCGCACCGCACATCAACCCCGAAGGGGCATGGGACAGGGCGCGGGTTGTGCTCAACACCATGGTGGACGCTGGCGCGCTGACGCGCGCGGCAGCGGAGAAGATCAAAACCCAACCACCCACCATCCGCGGCTCTGCCTCGGGCCGTGATGTGCGCTATTTCACCGACTGGGTGTTGAGTGAAACGGACAAGGTTGCGCCCATGTCGCGCGGCAAATCGCTAGTCATATACACAACGCTTGACCCCGGCGTGCAGCGCGCGGCAGCCATGGCGCTGGACCGTGGCCTTGGGGAAGAAGGCGCGCGGCGCGGCGCAAGCCAGGGTGCCATTGTAGCCATGGACCACGACGGGGCCGTGCGCGGCATGGTAGGCGGTGCAGATTACGGCAAAAGCCAATATAACCGCGCGGTGCAGGCGCTCAGGCAACCGGGCTCCGCCTTCAAGCTGTTCTCATATCTCGCTGCCCTTGAAGCAGGTATTGACCCAAACGACCGCTACCGCGACCAGATGATCAATATTGATGGCTGGTCACCCAAAAACTACACCGGCGTGTTTTCAGGCGACATGGATGTGCGCGAAGCCTTTGCCCGTTCCATCAACACCGTCGCGGTTCAGGTGGCGGAAGAAGTGGGCCGTGACAGGGTGGCCCTGATGGCAAAACGCCTTGGCATCACAACCCATGTATCCCCACTCGCGAGCCTGCCGCTCGGCACCGAAGAAGTGAAACTTGTGGACCTGACCGGCGCCTATGCTGCGATCGCCAACGGCGGCTTTGAAGCAGAGCCTTACGGCATTGTCGAGATCACCACGCTTGAGGGGCAAGTGATATACCGGCGCAACCCCTTAAGCCCGCGCGCGGTGCTCACTTACCCTGTGGTGGAAGATATGGCGAGCATGCTGACCTCCGTTGTTGAATGGGGTTCAGGCAAAAACGCACAAATCGACCGGCCAGCCGCGGGCAAATCCGGCACCTCGCAAGACAGCCGCGATGCGGTGTTTGCCGGTTTCACCAGCGATATGACGGCAGCGGTGTGGGTTGGTAATGATGACGGCACGCCCATGAAAGGTGTCACCGGTGGCGGCTTGCCTGCCCGCATCTGGGGTGATTTCATGCTGGAAGCCCACGCAGGAGAACCCGTGAGGCCGCTCCTTGCCGATTCTGCGCTTTTCATCAAAGCTGCAAAAGATTACGAGGAAGAACGTGAAGATGAAGACGGCGATAAAAAGAAGGGGTTCTTTCGCCGTTTGTTTGGCAACTGAGGATAAGCTGATGCAGAGAGCAAAAACCCGCAACCCCAAGGTTGATGCATTCCTTGACGGGCTGGCTCACGCTGAGCGTGACACGATTGATCTGTTGCGCGATATGGTGCTGGGCATTAGCGATGAAATTTCTGAGCAGATCAAATGGAATGGCCCGAGCTTTTGCATTGATGGTGACGACCGGCTGACCATGCGACTGGCCCCCAAGGGTGGGCTGCAGATGATCTTCCATTGCGGCGCGAAGGGCGCAGCCGACAAGGTTGTCGATTTTAAAGACACCACCGGCCGGATGACATGGCCTGCCGCCAACCGTGGTGTGCTCAGCATCGACACAAAAGACGATATTCTGGCGGAAGCGGATGGGCTCAAAAACCTGTTTGGCAGCTGGATTTTCGCTGCGCGTTAACGCACCACACTTTACGCCACACCTACGCCACAAAAACCGTCACACTTTCACCCAAAAAACGGGGTTATGCCACACATCTGTGGCGTAATTTGGGGGCCTGCACGGCTCGTCAGATGCGGCATATCGTCCTCATCGACACACAAGCCTTGTGTATTTTGCGCCACCTATTATCTATAGACTTGCTTTTAGATAATAGGAAAAGCCATGACCGCTATTAGTGGAAACCTGGACCGCAGCCTGATCAAATCCTTCGTGGAGGCCTTTTATCAGGGCATCCGCGCGCACGCTGTTCTGGGCCCGATTTTTGAAGACAAACTGGCGGATCACTGGGACGCGCATATCGAAACCCTGACCGATTTCTGGATGACGGTTTTGGCGGGTGAGCGAGCCTATAAGGGCAACCCGTTTGCGGTTCACAAACGCCTTGAAGGCCTTGAGGCGAGCCACTTTCCGCTCTGGCTTGAGGTTTTTGACGAGACCGCGACGCGGGAGTTGTCACCCGAGCTGGCCGCCTATGCTACCGAGAAAGCGCACCGGATTGCGGACAGCCTGAAACAGGGGCTTTTCTTCCGGCCAGAGTTTGCACTTAGGCCCGCAGGCGCGTCCTGAAATCATTCAAACCGCACGGCCATAAGCGCTTGGCCTTCCGCGCCCTTAAGCCGCTTGCGCTGGATCTTATAATCGGGCCGGAGCTGGCCAACATGGGCCCAGAAACGGGGGCTGTGGTTCATCTCAAGAAGGTGCGCAACCTCGTGCGCGACAACATAATCCAGCACTTCGTCCGCCGCCATGATCAGCCGCCAGTTGAATTTCAGCGTGCGTGCGCTCGAGCAACTGCCCCACCGGCTCCGCATATCCCCAATCGCCAGACGATCAAACGTTATGCCAAGCGCTTCGGCGTGATGATCCGCACAGCGCCTTAGCTGCGCTCTGGCTTCCGATTTCAGCCATGACATCAAGCGCTTGGGCGCCATATCCCGTGGGCCGCCAACCGTGATAACACCGTCGCCCTGCGTAACCTTACGCGGGCTCATATCGGTGAACTCAAGCCTGTGCGGCACCCCGCGAAAGCTGAAAAATGTGCCGTCCATCACAAGAGGTGCCGTGGGCAGTGCTGCCCGGGCGTCCTCAAGCCATGAGGTGTGTTTTTCCATAAACTTGCGTGCTGCACGCAGGCTGGCACGCTTCGGCAGCGTTAATTTCACTTCTTTTGAAATATCGCAAATGCGCAGGATCATGCGCTTTGCTCGCCCGCTTCGACGCACGCGAACCGGCACCTCCTCGCCTGAAAGCGTGATATGAAGCGGCTCGTTCACCCTTCGCGGCCGCCGGTCTCTGCCTGTGTTTTGGCGTCTGCCTGTGCTTTGGCTTTCGATTGTGCATGATTGGTTTTCTGCTCACCCCACCAGCGCCAGAGCTGCGGGTGGCCCACATCCTTGGCCAGATGAATGTTTGCCATCTTGCTGCCAAGGAAATAGCCCGCATAAGCCGCGAGGAAGTTGATCCAGATGTAGGAATTGCCGCCAATCTCCCAATATTGGAACCAGAGAATCGCGGACACGAAGTTCATGATGCTGTTGATTATGAAATTGACGATGAGGTCGATACCGATATTGATCGTCCAGTTTGCCGGGTTCAGCATCTTGCCAAGGAAACTGATAATCTCCAGAAGCTCAATCACAAAATAGGTGTAGAAAGCTGCGGTGCCGTAAAAGCCACCGCCAAATGTCATCCATTTTTTGAGCGCAAAGTTGGTTTCTTTTTCCTTGCGCTCCTTTCGGCCCTTCTTCAGCGCCTTGAGCTTTTCTTCCAGCTCTTTTTTGTTACCAAAAGGTTCGATCTTGCCGCTGTGCAGCATCCAGCCAATAAGGAAATACGCGGTGATACCGACCGGTATCATCACCTTGAATACAGATATAAATATCGCAGAAAACAAGACTATTCCCCCATGTCACCACCTGCATGGCCCGCGTGCTCAGGCAGGCCAGTCCACCAGATGATCTTCATAATCGCCGGCAACACGCTCATCAACAGCGCGGCCCCTAACCGACTGCCCCGCTTTATGCACGCTGTCCCTTGAGCCAGAGACAAGCGGGTGCCAGTCAAAAAGATCCTTCCCCTCATATAAGAGACGGTAAGCGCAGGTTGAAGGCATCCACGGCAATTTATCAAGCAGGTCCGGGCTCATCACCACACAGTTCCCCACATAGCGTTGACGCACCATATATTTGCTGCAGGCTGTGGTTTCCGCATCCAGAAAGCGGCAAGCGATATCGGTATAGTGAATTTCGCCCGTGTCTTCGTCTTCAAGCTTGTGAAGGCAGCATTTACCACACCCATCACACAGGCTTTCCCACTCTTCGCGGGTCATCTCATGCAGCTTTTTTTCTTTCCAGAAAGGCATTAATTCGCTCACTTCAACACCGGCTTCAATGCATTTGCCATGTCTTCCGGGTTATCACGCGCAGAGAACAGGCTCTGGTATTCGCCCTTCGGGTCCATCACAAGAATAAAGGACTGGTGGTCCATCAGATACCCGTCAACGCCTTCTTGCACCCGCTTCTTGAAATATACACGGTATTTTTGCGCAACGTCTTGAATTTCTTCCATGGTGCCCGTGAGTGCAATCAGGCGCGGATGGAAGTCCGTAACATAGTCGTCCAGCGCTTCAACGGTATCCCGTTCCGGGTCAACAGTAATGAAAAGCGGCTGCAAGGGTGAGGTATCAAAACCTTCGTCTTCAAGTAGCTGCAGCGCACGAGTCATCTTCGCAAGCTCAAGCGGGCATACATCCGGGCAAAAGCTGTAACCAAAATAGATGAGCATATATTTGCCGCGAAAATCCTCGTTGCTCATGCGTTCGCCCGTGTGGGCCGTCAGCGTGAAATCGCCGCCAAGCGCTGCGCCAACATCTTTGCTACTGGTAAATTTCTGCGCGAGCATAAAAATCGCAACCGCTGCGACGGCAGCCCAGGCCACTATACGTATCACTTTCATGCCACATCTCCATAAATTGATCGCTGTTGGGGAGAAACTTCTCCCTTTACCCTTGTGATCGTGGAGTTGTTATAGAAATATGAAGGCCAGATGTCACCTTACATGCGGCATATCGCCCAACGTGATGACAAATAATTGAAAATGGAGTTCTTAATGTTTGCGATCAAACGCGCCCTGATGCTTGTCTGCCTTCTTATGGGGGTCACCGCTGTGACCGCACCGTCGATGGCAATCAACCCGCAGTATGACCTGCTTAAAGCGGTTGAGGAGGACGACATCAATAAAGCGACTGATCTGCTTTCAAAAGGAACCTCCCCTGACACCCGCCGCCGCAGCGACAGTATTCCCGCGATTCTGATCGCCGCCGAGAAGGGCAATATGGCGATGATGAAGCTGTTACTTGATTATCGCGCCAATCCTGACCTCGCGGACCGCAACCGCGGTGAAACAGCCCTGATGAAACGCGCCGTGGCCGGTGACACCGCCATGATCCAGTTGCTTTTGAGCTACAAGGCCGACCCGAACCGGGCTGATATTGCGCAGGAAACGCCGCTTATTAAGGCAGTGCGCAGCCGCAAATTTAAGGCTGTTGAAGTACTGCTGGATGCAGGTGCCGACCCCAACGTGCAGGACCTTACCGGCAAAACCGCGCTCGAGTATGCTAAGTTGAACCGGAACCGCCGCATGGTGCGGGCGCTAGAGGATGCGGGGGCGACCTATTAACGAGCTGGTTGGCACATTCTTAACTGCTGATGCCGATTGGCTGTTATTATTCAGCCTCGGCCTTCTCGTTGAACTGGTGCTGGGTGGCAAGAAAATTCTTGGCCGCCTGCCCAGCACCGACACCCTGATTAACCTGCCCTTTTCTTTCTTCAAAAAACGGCTCGACCGGGCAAACCGAAGCCCGGGTGCCTTGAAGTTGCGTGGTTTACTGACCCTTGTCGTGCTGTTTCCCATCGCTGTATACGCGGGCGCTCTTCTCAACACCTTCATGGTGATGGAACCTTTTGGCCCACCCGTTGCCGCCCTCTTCATCGCGCGGTCCATCAACCTGCGCGGCATGTGGGAAGAAACGGTTGCCACCGCTCAAAAACAAAATGCAGGTATGCATGCGGCCCTTCGTACAGGAAATGCGCAGCTGGTGCTCAATATCACGCGCGACTGGGGCGCGAACATGGTGTTGTTCACACTCGGTGGTTTTGCACTGATGCTACCGTTTCGTCTGTGCTGCGTAGCCCTTGACGGTATTAACCCCACCAGCGCCGCCTGGCCCAAGGCACCTTTCACTCGTCCTTTTATCCTGCTCTATGACCTGATGGCCCTGCCCGGCGCGCTTTTAATGAGCCTTTGTTTTTCACTCGCACCCATACTGGTGCCCGGCACAAAATTGGGGGCAGCGCGCGGCCCCATTGCTGAAAGCACTAGGCATGGCGGACTTCGTGGCATTTTGTCGCGGATAATTCCGCTTTCAATTGTGGCATATGGCCTTGGCTACGCTTTTCGTTTTGATGGAAGCGGGTCGGGGAAAGCCAAACGCTGGCTCGGCCCCAAGGATGGACGCGCCCGGCTTGAAAGCAGCGACACCCGCCAGACCGCCATGTTTCTTTTAGCGTCTGGCGCGTGGATGGCGCTTGTTATGATTATGATGGCGATGTTGATTCTTCTGGCCAAAAACTAGGACATTCGGGTGCCACAAAACAAAAAAGACAATGAAGACCTGATCCTGTTTGATCTCGATATGCCCCATGGCGGCGGCGTGCGGCTTGGCACGCTTGTGATGATTCGCTGGATGGGTATCGCGGGCCAACTTCTCGCGCTGATCGTGGTTGGCGGTGTGCTGCGGTTTGACCTGCTCCTGCACTTCACGTTGCCTATTGTGCTTGTGTCTGCGCTGATCAACATGTGGTTTTCCTTCCGGGCGGACAAAAACACCCGGCTGAATGACCGGCAATCTGCCGCCCATTTGGCATTTGACCTCGTCCACCTCGCGGCGCTTCTATTTGTGACCGGTGGGCTCGCAAACCCTTTTGCGCTGCTGATGATATCTCCCACCAGCGTGTCGGCGTCCATTCTCGGGCGGCGCAGCACCAAATATCTGATCATGCTTTCGCTCCTACTGGTAACCGCGCTGGCGTTCACGCCCTTCCCGCTACCGTGGGACGGCACCCCGCCGCGCATTGACCCGCTTCTACTCGCAGGGCTTTGGATCGCGCTGTGTTTTACGCTTGTGTTCCTCGCGCTTTATATGGCGCGGGTCGGGCGCGAAGGGCGCCACCGGGCGCGGGCGCTGGCGGCCACACAGGCAGCGCTTGAGCACGAACAGCGGCTTGCGGCGCTTGGCACATTGGCGGCCGCTGCCGCGCACGAACTTGGCACCCCGCTTGGCACCATCCTGCTCGCCTCCAAGGAATTGTTGGAAACATGGGAAGGCGATGGTGATACCAAAGCTGACCTCGAGCTGATCGTACAGGAAACCAGTCGTTGCCGCGATATCCTCTCGCAATTGCGTGAGCACCGGCAGGCAGGCTCCGCTGAGCATTTCACCCATATCGAGCTTGAAGCCCTTTTGCGAGAAGCAGCCGCACCGCACGAAGAACGCGGCATCAAAATCAAATTTGTAGCTGACGGCATTGGTGCGCTGAGAGTGGGACGTTCGCCTGAGTTTATTCATGCCATACGCAATATCGTTGAAAATGCAGTCGGCTACGCAACGTCCCTCGTTCAGGTCAGCGCAGGATGGGATGAGGATACAGTTTCCATCACCATCGTCGATGATGGGCCCGGCTTCGACCCGCAGATCATTCGCCGCCTTGGTGAGCCCTATGTCACCACGCGCCACCCCACACCGGGACGGGACGGCGGGCTGGGCCTTGGGCTTTTCATTGCCAAAACACTGCTTGAACGCACAGGCGCCACAGTAGAATTTGGCATGGGTAGCGCCGGCGGTGCAGAAATTCTGATAGAATGGCCCAGGCGACGGCTAGAGTTTGCACCGCAAGAACCACGACAGGATAAAAAAGCATGAACGATACACACACCGATCATACCGAAAAAAGCCTGCTGATTGTTGAGGATGACAAAGCGTTCCGCACACGGCTTACTGTCTCGATGGAGCGTCGAGGCTTTAAGGTTTATGCCGCAGAAGGCATTGAGGAAGGTGCTATCCTCGCGTCTCAACACCGGCCACGGTATGCCGTGGTGGATATGAAACTTGAGGACGGCAACGGCCTCGACCTTGTACCGTCGCTTCGCCAAATTCGCCCTGATATGCGGGTCATTATCCTCACCGGATACGGCAATCTCGCGAGCGCTGTCGCGGCGGTAAAGGCTGGTGCAGTGGACTTCCTCGCCAAACCGGCGGACCCTGACCAGATTGCCGCTGCACTCCTGACGCCAGAAGGTCAAACACCACCAGTGCCAGAAAACCCCATGTCGGCAGATCGGGTGAAATGGGAGCATATTCAGCGTGTGTATGAGATGTGCGACAGGAACGTGTCTGAGACCGCGCGGCGGCTCAACATGCACCGGCGCACGTTGCAGCGCATCTTGGCAAAACGGTCCCCCCAGTAAGCGGTTAGGCGGAGATCATCGGGTCTACGGCCTGCCCCTGGAACAGCGTGATCCCCAAAAGATGGCCAAGGTCGATATCCGTCGGCTCCGCACATCCATCAAGAATCACCCGCGCCTTGCCGACGCGGTCGATTTTGTTCTGAATTGCTGTCTCGGTTTTATTATTCAGCCAATCAACCTTGTTACCGGGCGGCAGCGCGATTTTCACAAAAGCGGCCTGCATGGGCTCGATATCAATGGCAAGAAACGCAAGCGGGTGCAAATCCCCTATTGAGAGCCGATACCCGGCCCCAAGCAACATGGCGATGGCCGCTTGGTAGGCCACAGGGTTTGCAATGACATCAACCGCGCTAAACTCGATCACCACTTTGGAACGCCGCTGTGTGCCGAGTGACTTCTCGAATATCTCAAAAGCTGGAGACAATACCGCGGCGCTGGTAACCTTGATGCTGGATGCGAGCGAGGCTTCATTGGTCATACCGGGTGTGGACGCCAGAACCTGCCGCGCAACAAGATCATCCATATAGCCGGACAGCCAGCGGTTTTCCGCCAGCACTCGGCCCTCAAGCAAGGTTTCATAGACAAGCTTACGCGGCACAAACTTGTGTTCCAGCACAGGCATTGGTGGTGAGCTGCCCAAAATGGCCTTCACGAACTGTTTGCGCAGCAGACCCGCAACATCCGCGCCCTGCAGCGCTTTTGTCAGGGTCAGCAAAAGTTCCGGATCCAGGTCTCGATCGGTAACTTCTTCCTTCGCAGGCGGTATCACCGGCATCATGCGCACATGGCTGGGCTGATACGCCATAGGCGGGCTGTCATCTTCCGGCGGCTTGATCAAGCCTTTCGGGCCCTTTTTGCTACCAACTTTCTTGAGCGTCAGCTCACTGTTTTCGCCCATCTGCTCAGGTGCCGTTTCGCCAAGCCGCAACAAATCGCTCAATTGCTCGGCGTAATTCTTGAACTCTTCATAGTCAGCTTCAAGGTCAAACCAGACGACAAACTCGTCGCTCACCCCCTGAACCGGGTCGAGGGATGCGATAAGCGAGGAATCTTTCAACTTGCGACGAATGGCGTTCAGAGAGGGGTCAATGTCATGCACGCTCGCGTCTTTTGTGATCAGCACCAGATCGGCGTTGGGAAGTGCAAACATGGTTGCCCCAAAACGCGTGATCACCCCCCTGAGGGCGGCGGCTGCAAACAAGCGGTAATGTTCCTCACGGAAATAGCGCTCAAGCGCAGACAGGCGAATATGAACCGCGCGTCGCCCTTCGGCGTGGCGCCGCAACTGCTTTACATAGTCAACCATGCGGTCGAGCGATGTCAGGTCTTTGCTCACGTAGATATTAATCCAGCCTTGCCCTACGGTGTCTGCTGTCGCGGATGATAAGATAAATTAAGTTAATTTACCCTGAAAACTTCTTAACCCGATGCAACCACCACGCGCTTTCATTGATCGAATAAACTGGTCTGTAATGCAAAATCTGGGTGTCGGGCAAGACGCTATCGATCTGGTTATCAAGGATATAGGTTACATCCTCCAGTTCGACCGCAAGTACCGCGTGCGCTACATGCAGGTTTTCATCCTGCAGGATAACAAGGCGCATGCTTTCCGGATCGACGCCCAGACGCTTAAGGGTGATATATTTGCTGATGGCGTAATCTTCACAGTCTCCGTCCTTAAGGAAGAACTCGTCGGGCGTTGCCCAATAGTCCGGAATGCCCCAGTTCACCGGGTCAACGATATAGGCCGCCCGGTTCATATAGGCATTCACAGCATCCAACTGTTCACGGGCCGGCGTTTCCTGCTGTTCGCCAACAAAAACATCCCACGCTTCGCGACTGCAAACCACACGCCCCGCCCCTCTGCAACGTTCTGCGGCGCTTCCTGTGGGCGCTTCAGGCAATGTTTTTGGTTTGTTGTGGCGCTGCCACATCTCGGTCCATTTGGCAAACTTGGTCATATTGGTGGACCGCAGTTCCATGCTGCCAAACAAGCCTCCCATGCGGACCTGCGCCCACGCCTGTGGCTCAGCGACAAAAAGCAGCAAAACTACACAGATTGTAAGCGAGCGCAGCAAGCCTGACATATAATCCCGTACCAAAATTGTTTGTGCCCGAAGGCAGAGCGTTTAAACATAGTGTGATGATTTTGATGTTCCAAGTCACTTCCTTACCGGGCTAGACTATTGTCCGAGGTGATGCAGGGAAAAGGACCGGGTCTTCCGGCCACAGGGGGCAACTTATGGCAGGCAAAAAAAACGGCAGCAAATCCATTCTGATAGCGGGGGCAGGCATTTTAGCTGTCGCCGCACTCGGTTTTTTCGCGATTCTCAAATTCGCCGAATCAGAAGCTGAACAGGATATGATGCGCTGGCAGGACAGGATCAACCTTATCGCTGACAGCCGCGCCACCGAGGTTTCTGCCTGGTTGAACCGCTACCTCGCAAGCGTGGAAGCGTTGGCGAGCGACGCCACGATCCAGCTTTACGCGGGCGGGATGGATGACATGCCCGAAGCGGCCGAAGGCCAACGCGGATATGTGTTCGCGCTTCTCTCCGCTGCAGCCGAACGGGAAGGTTTCCAAGAGAAAACCGCCATTGACCAGTTGGCCGCCAACATCAAACGCCCACAACGCGCAGGCCTTGCCATCCTTCGCGGTGACGGCAGCGCCATGGTGACCACCAGCGGCATGCCAATCCTGCGCCCCGGCGAATGGCCGTCTGATGCGCGCGGATCTTTCATCGCCGTTGGGCCACAACTTGAAGATAAAACACCACTGGTGATTTTTGGTGCGCCTGTTGTGGCATCCGAAGGCATGGCGGGCGACCCTGCGGCCATCAATTGGGTGATTGGCGCCCGACCTTTGGACAGTGATTTCCTGAACACACTCAAACAACCCGGTGCCGCCAGCAAGACAGGCGAAACCTATGTTGTGGTTCGCGGGCAGGATGACCTTGTAACTCCCCTGACGCCGCTTGCAGAAGGTGGCCGTGTTGGCGAAGCCCGGCGGGATGCAGCGGCCGCATTTGCCGCCACCGCGCCGGGTGCTTTTGGTATGCGCCCCAATTATGCAGGGACGAAAGTTTTGGTAACAGGTCGGGAGCTTTCGGCCCCGGTGCCTTGGGTTCTGGTACGCACGATCAGCGCACAGGAGGCATTGTCCGAGATTAACGAACGGCGCAACGGCCTGATTATCACGCTGTCGCTGGCGGCGCTTTTTGTGCTCGCCGGTCTCGTGCTTGTGTGGCGGCACGGTGTTTCCATCCGCCTTCAGGCCAGCTACCGGGAACAAGCGGCGCTTTCCAAACAGAATGAGGCCCTGAGCCGGTTCCTTCAATCTGTAAGCGACAGCCAGCCTACGGCAATCGCCGCGCTTGATAGTGACCTGACCGTGCGCTTTGCCAACAAGAAGCTGGGCGAGGTGACGGATATATCCGTTTCAGACCTCACCAATCGCCGGCTGGATACTGCTTTCAAGAGCGACACGGCGGACAAGCTTCGCAGCGGCCTTAAGTCGGTCAGCAAAGGCCAAAGCTCCGAGATGCAGCTCACCTTGCCGGTGGGCGACGCTGAACGCATTTTCCAAACCCAGCTGTTGCCGCTTGAAGGCGCTGGCCAGGACAAGGCGAATGCCCTTCTGGTGATGCAGGATATCTCGTCTCTGGTGCGCGCGAAGGAACAGTCTGAAACGCTTTTCAAACAGCTTGTCAGCACCCTCACCCAGATCATTGATGCGCGCGACCCCTGGAGCAAACACCACTCTGTTCGTGTGGCGGACGTTGCCTCTGCCATCGCCGCAGAAATGGGCTGGGACGCAGACACATGTGAAAGCGTGCGTATCGCGGGCCAGCTGGTGAACCTTGGCAAGATTTTTGTGCCAACCGAGATTTTGACCAAACAGAGCGGGCTGACGGATGAGGAGATCGCCCTTGTGCGTGAAAGCATGCAAAAGGGCTCAACCCTTGTGGCGGGGCTCGACTTCAAAGGGCCGGTGGCGGCCATCCTTGGTGAAATGCGCGAAAACTGGGACGGCTCAGGCGAACCCGACGGCAAAAAAGGCGAAGCTATCGAGCCCGGCGCCCGAGTGCTTAGCGTTGCCAACGCTTTTGTTGGCATGGTGTCCGCACGCGCGCACCGTGAAGGGCTCGGCTTTGACAAGGCGCTTGATATCCTGAACGGAGACGCAGGCAAGCGCTATGAGCGCCGCACGGTAGCCGCGTTGCAGAATATCCTGGAAAACAAGGACGGCCGCAGCCGTTGGCAGAGTTATACGCAGGTCGTTAAAGAGGGCCCCTGATCAGGGGTGTTGAACTCGGGGCTAGTGAACCTGGACGCGTCAAACCCGGTGCGCCCGTCACCTGTTCCGCGAGGCGCATACCGCCAAGCCGTGCCATCTTGAGGGTTAGTGTTTTTTTGCGTGCCGCGTTCATGCGCCGGTTGGCAGCGGAGCGAAGAATTTCTGCACCATAAGCATCCGCTATCATAATACCGGTAATGTCCGGCAGGCTTGTCTCTTCATTCAGAACCTCAAGCGGGAAGTCCTGATCAACCGCGAAATAAAACTCTTCGCCGTAGTCGAGATACTCCTGCCATTTGTGGTCACTACGGAAATCAGCAAGGCCTGACTTCACCTCCACAATCATGCAGTGCCCTTTTGGGTCCAGCGACACAATGTCAGCCCGTCGTCCATTAGTAAGCGGCACTTCAGTGATGGGCGCATAGCCAAGCTCCAGAAGCAGGCGTGTCGCCCCGCGGGTAACAACTTCTGTGCTGGTCATGAGGTTTCTCCTGCAATCGGCGTCTTTGCGAATCACAGGAAAGCATCTCAAAGCTTCAGTTTGGGCGCAAGAAAAAAGAACATAAAGGGAACAAATGGAAAGCTTAACTTTCTTCCGCAACGATCTCGGCGAGCCGGTTCACAAGTGCTTGGCCTTTTTCGCCACCTTCGCCCGTGATCTTGTTCTCAAGTACCACCTCGAAAATGCGGACATGAGCCCCCACGCCGCGCGCGCTGGCATTCTCACCTGCGGTTTTGATATAGCGGCACAAGGACGTACCCACAGTGGTCATCAGCCCAAAATTGAAGCTCGAGCCCATGCCTTTGATATTATGGCTGATGTCATAAACACGGTCAGCTTTGCCCTGGTCCGTGCCTGACGCTTCCATCTCGGTGGTAATCTCACGCAGTTCTTTCACGGCATCGATTGTCCATGTCATGAATTGATCGACCAGTTCCTGATCGTCCGCGTATGAATAGTCACCTTGTTCGCCAGCCATAAATCTTCTTCTGTTACCGTTGCAGGAAACACTGTTAATAAATATATCAGATTAACAAGACTTTAAGGGCAAAAATGCAACTAGGATTATATTGACCTGAAGTTTTGGGCCGGTTTTGCTTGCAATACCCGGCCTGCCTTCGATAAACCAAGGCAAACCAATGCGGAACAAGGAGCATACAGTGAGCCCAAATGAAATCGCGCGCTTGCAGGCATACCTGCAGGCTAAATTTAACAACAACATGATCAAACTGGTCCGTCGCCCTAAAGCGAAAGACTCGGTCGAGGTTGTTTTGGGCGAAGAATTTCTGGGTGTCGTGTACCGCGATGATGACGAAGGCGAAATTTCATACGCCATGTCTATCTGTGTGCTCGAGGAAGATCTGCCTCAAATTTAACGAGACTGCCCTGGTTTAACGAGACTGCCCTGGGGGGCTGCCTGCGGCTGGAGACATTCATGCTCTATCTTCTTGCTCTACTTATTCCGCCGCTTGCGCTGCTTCTGTGCGGGAAACCATTTCAGGCGATCTTCGCTGCGGTGATCTGGGTCATTGCGTGGTTCCTGACCATCCTTGCAGGCGCTGGTTTCATCGTTTGGGTGATACTTGCTGTCTGGTCGATCATGGTGGTCCGTGACCGCAATACACGCAAAATGTTTGAAGAAACGCGCGGGCGATAAGCCGCCTGCGCATATCTCCACCTCCTACTTGTATATGACAAGCTGCCGACCTGAGCAGCTTGCACATCTCTGTGCGCCGTGTCACATTCCATAAATGAAACATTTTCATTTTAAAGGAATGGCAACATGGC
This sequence comes from Kordiimonas sp., assembly GCF_965216265.1. Taxonomy (GTDB): domain Bacteria; phylum Pseudomonadota; class Alphaproteobacteria; order Sphingomonadales; family Kordiimonadaceae; genus Kordiimonas. The sequence continues at coordinate 2,452,132 of NZ_OZ244153.1, read as the reverse complement.
GGCGCCGTCCATCAGGCAGCTTGAACGGGGTGAGCACGATCTAATCGGGCAGATAATCGCCACAGGTTTTGCAGACGATGCAGTCAACCTGTGGGTTTTCGCTGGCGAAGGTGCCATGAAACCCACGTTCACCACCATGGCAGAATACCTTTACCTGACCCGTGGTTTTGGCCATGTCACAGCAGACGGTTTGGCAGGAACCCTGTGGTTACCGCCTAGCGCAAAAAAGGGATACGGCCTTGGGAACCTCAGCCTCGGCGCAAGCATCATTCGTCACGGCGGCCTGCAGGCTCTTAAAAATTCGCTCGCGATCGACGCCTTCATGGCGAAGAAGCGCAAGCTGCACCCGCCGCATTTCTATCTGTTCGCCATCGCCGTTGACCCAAGCCTGCAAGGCAAGGGCATAGGTGGCGCCCTGATGCGCGAGGCCCTCACACGTGTAGACGCTGCTGGCATGCCGGCGTATCTCGAGAACTCGAAAGAGCAGAATATTTCGTTCTACCAGAACCATGGTTTTGAGATACTGGAAGAAGCAGTGCCCGCCAACGGATGCCCACCCATGTGGCTTATGTGGCGCAAAGCTAACTAAGCCTATATAGACACCGAGAGTTTTTCGGCCTCATCCAGATGATGCTCGACGCAGTTATCGCCGTCGCCAATACGGTCCACGACTAGAAAATCACTGACTCCCTCAAGAGCGAGACAGAAGTGATGCCATGTACCCGCATGATAGTTCACGCCCTGCCCCGGCTCTGCCTTGAAAGCGCGTATTTGCGCGGCATCAAAATCGCCTTTTGGAGCAACCACCACCAGATAGGGCTTGGGGCCAAGCGGCATAAACGCCTGACTTGAAAGTGGATGATATTCCATCAGCTCAATCAACACCGGTAGCGGCAGCGGGGTTGAGCGAAAGATGCTCATGCCTGCGCGACCACGGTTTGCATCTACGTCAACAAGCGCGAGATCATGAAACCTAACCGTATTCCCGTAATTGATACCAAACTGGCGCACTCGATCTGTCGCTTCAATCACATCCCCGAAAGGTTTGAAAACGTCAGCTGTCAACGGTTCTGCGGTCAATACTCGCATGGTGACTCCTTAGCGCTTCGCACCCTCTTCAATCCATTTACCGATCAGCGCGCGTTCTTCATCGGTCATGCCAGTCTCATTACCAAGCGGCATGATATCGGCCTTCACCGTTTGCTCCATGATCCGCGGTGCATAAAGCTCAATCAACTCTGGCCGGTCGAGCATGACACCACCGGGGGCTTCCTCGAAGCTTTCATGAGTTGGTGCTGCCGCATGACAGTTGGTGCAATGTTTACCAACAATAGCCTGTACGCGTTTGAAAGATGCATCACCCGCCGCCACATCGGGACGGTCACGTTTCTCCACGTCAGCGGCAAACATGGCGATCAATATGAAGAGAAGGGCCGCAGCTGCGACAAGCCCGGGGCTTGATTGTCCCTTGTGGCGCAGGTTGAAGAAATGCCGCACCATCACACCCACAAGGCCAATGCCCGCCACGATAACCCAGTTATAGGGGTTGGAAAATGTCATCGGATAGTGGTTGGAGATCATCAAAAACAGCACCGGCAGGGTCATGTAATTATTATGCAAACTGCGCTGTTTGCCGATCTGGCCAAGGCGTGGGTCAGGGGCTTCACCAGCGGTGAGCGCCGCCACAACCTTTTTCTGGTTCGGGATAATCACCATAAATACGTTGGCGGCCATCGCTGTGCCGACAATCGCACCAACATGAATGAACGCAGCGCGGTCAGAGAAAATATTCGTGAGCGCATAAGCCGCCGCGACGAGGGAGAAGAACCAGATGATACCCGTGAGTTTATTGTTTTGCCCGATGGGGGAACGACAAAGCCCGTCATAAAACACCCAGCCACCAACGAGGAACGCGAGGCTGATACCAATGGCCTCAAATTGCGTGAGATCCATCTTGGATTTATCGATCAGAAACAACTCCGCCCCGAGATAATAGATCACAGCCAATAGCGCAAAACCGCTCATCCAGGTGAAATAGGCTTCCCATTTGAACCAGTGAAGCTTTTCGGGCATCTGCTCAGGCGCAACGGCATATTTCTGCTTGTGGTAAAAACCACCACCATGCACAGACCACAACTCACCTGACATGCCCTTCTTCTTTTCCTTTGGCTCCTCAAGATGGTTGTCGAGCCAAACGAAATAGAAGCTTGAGCCGATCCATGCGATACCGGTGATGAAATGCAGCCAACGGATGGCAAGGCTCAGCCATGCGGTAATATCAATGTCCATTTAAAACTCCTGGGGCCGTCAGGCCGCACCTTCATACGACAACACCAAGTCATACGCTGGTGTGGTTAAAAATTCTTCCAGGCTTTCATCCATCACCAATTTGGTGAAAAGGCAAACCGCATCATCAAGCCGCTCGCGCCCCGTGAACTCCTGCGCCTGCAGGGCAGCAACTTCTTCACCAATCAAGGCCTCAAGCAGCGCGGCGTCGATCAAGCGATCATCATCCAGCTTGGCGCCATGGGTACGCCACTGCCACAGCTGAGTGCGGGAAATTTCCGCCGTCGCTGCATCTTCCATCAGGTGGTGAATAGGCACACAGCCCATGCCTGAAAGCCAGGCCGAAACATACATCAACCCCACGCTGATATTACTGCGCACACCAGCCTCGGTAATGACCCCTTCGGGCACATCAAGAAGATCGCGCGGCGTCACGTCCACGTCCGCGCGTGCATTAAAAAGCTGGTTAGGCCCTGGCATCACCCGGTCAAACACCTCGCGCACTGTCGGGATAAGGCCCGGATGCGCAACCCAGGTGCCATCGTGCCCGTTTTTGGCCTCGCGCTCCTTGTCTGCTTTCACCTTGGCGATGGCGGCTGCATTGGCGGCTGCGTCCCCTTTGATGGGTATCTGCGCTGCCATACCGCCCATCGCATGGGCGCCGCGCCGGTGACAGGTTTTGATCAGAAGCTGGCTATAGCTTTTAAGGAAGTGCTGGTCCATGCCCACACCTGCGCGGTCAGGCAACACAAAGTCACGGCGACAGGCAAAACGCTTGATGAAGTTGAAGATATAATCCCAGCGTCCACAGTTCAGGCCAACAATATGATCCCTGAGTTCATAGAGAATCTCATCCATCTGGAACGCAGCCGTTATCGTCTCTATGAGCACTGTCACCCGCACCGTACCACGCGCAAGCGATAGATGATCTTCCGCAAAAGCAATCACATCCTCCCAAAGGCGGGCTTCAAGGTGATGTTCCATTTTCGGCAGGTAAAAATATGGGCCAACGCCCCGCTTTACCTGCTTTTCAGCGCTGTGAAACAGGAATAAGGCGAAATCGAAGAACCCGGCTGAAATAGGCTTGCCATCAAGCCGCACATGTTGCTCAAGCATATGCAGGCCGCGCGGCCGCACGAGAAGGGCAGCTGTCTCATCCGACAGCGCATATTGCTTCCCAGTATCGGGGTTGGTGAAACTGATAGTACCGTGGGCAGCGTCCCGCAGGTTGATCTGCCCCCTGATCATATTTTCCCATGTGGGGGTCGAGCTGTCCTCAAAGTCGGCCATGAAACAGTTTGCGCCCGAGTTGAGCGCGTTGATCACCATCTTCCGGTCCACTGGCCCGGTGATCTCAATCCGCCGATCAAGCAGTGCCTCCGGGGCCGGGCGCACATGCCATTCTCTTGCACGCACCTCCGCAGTTTCAGGCAGGAAATCTGGCAACAAGCCCTTGTCGAAGCCGCGCTGAACTTCCGCGCGTGCTGCCATCAACTCCCGCCGCCGCACCCCAAAACGCGCTTCTATCTCAGCGACAAACTTCAACGCGCCTTCGGTCAAAATCTCATTGGCACCCGCCACTTTGGGGCCCGTAATTTTCAGATTATCACTACTCACTTCCCTAGCCTCTCGTACCTTCAAAGGTGCTGCAACAGCTGCGCGGCAACTGCGGCCGCGATCACCTCTGGTTCCTTGCCCTCAATGCCCGAAACACCAATGGGGCATGTGAGCCCTTTAAGCTCTTCATCGTTCAGAACCCCATCTTTCCTCACATGGCTTTCAAAGCGCGCGCGTTTTGTCTCGGAACCGATAAGCCCGACATAGCGTGCATCGCCCCGCTTCAGCGCCGCCGCCGCTATCTCATAGTCCAGCTGGTGGCTGTGGGTGAAAATGAGAAACAGTGCCCCACTTTCCGCCGCCTCGACCACATCAACCGGGTTTGAGGTGTGATCTTGCGCCACGATATCTCTCACGTCTGTGGGAAATTCATGCGCCCGCTGGTCCACCCAAGCCACCTTGAACGGCAATGGGGAAACAGCGTTTACGACCGCCTTACCCACATGCCCGGCACCAAACATATACAGCGGATACCGCGTTTCAGCCGCCATCGCTTTCTTGCGCGCAGCCACCCCGTTTCCCCGACTCATTTTTTCAAGCGACAGCACAACTGAGCCCCCACAGCATTGCTCCAACAGCGGGCCCAGCGCATATTTCTGCGTCGCTTCGCTCTTGTCCGGCATCGCCAGAAGCTTGCGGGCCTGCTCAATCGCCTGAAATTCCAGATTACCGCCGCCAATAGTGCCCTCGGTGCGTGCGGCTTCAATCCACATGGTGGTGCCCGCTTCACGTGGAACGGAGCCTTTGGTCTCTTTGATTGTGACCAGAATTCCCATTATGCCTTGGGGCCCGGCTGTCATCAGCTTTGTGCCTGCTTTTGCACCGCCACAACTGCTTTAAGCACTTCTTCCGGCGTTGCAGGTGCGTTCAGGCATGCCCGCACTTTATAATCCGACGCCGCGGACACAGCGTCTGCGATCGCAAGGAACACAGAATTCGCCAGCATGAAGGGCGGCTCGCCCACTGCCTTTGATCGGTGGATCGTGGCCTCAACATTGCGGCCTTTTTTATATAGCTCAATATTCAAATGCTCCGGCCTGTCGCTGCAGGCAGGAATTTTATAGGTGGACGGCGCGTGTGTGCGCAGCCGGCCGTCCTTATCAAACACCAGCTCTTCGGTGGTGAGCCAACCCATGCCCTGGATGAAGCCGCCTTCAATCTGCCCCTTGTCGATCGCCGGGTTTAGTGAGCGGCCGGTGTCATGCAGGATGTCCACCCGCTCGACCTTATATTCACCGGTCAAGGTATCGATCAGCACCTCGGAAACCGCAGCGCCGTAACAGAAATACAGGAACGGGCGGCCTTTATGTTTGCTGCGATCATAGTGGATTTTGGGGGTTTTATAAAAACCTGTGGCAGACAGTGAGACCCGCCCGAGGTAAGCCTCCCGCACCAGATCTGCGAAGGGTATTTCCTTGTTCTCGACATAGACATTATTGTTGCGGAACGTGACCCTGTCTTTTGGGCAATCGTATTTTTCGGCCGCAAAATCAGTTAGCCGGGCCTTGATCTTGCGGGCAGCGTCCAGCGCCGCCATGCCGTTCAGGTCTGAGCCGGAGGATGCCGCCGTCGCCGACGTGTTGGGCACTTTGGCCGTGGTGGTTGCGGTGATCTTGATATGGTCCACGTCAATCTGGAACTCTTCCGCCACCACCTGCGCGACCTTGACAAAAAGGCCCTGCCCCATCTCGGTGCCGCCGTGGTTCAGGTGCACGCTGCCGTCTGCATATACATGCACGAGGGCGCCTGCCTGATTGAGGTGCGTGGTGGTAAAACTGATGCCAAATTTCACCGGGGTCAGCGCGATGCCTTTTTTAAGATAAGGGCTATTGGCGTTGAAGGCACGCATCTCAGCCCGCCGCCGGGTATAATCTGTGCTATCAGCCAGCGCATCAAGTAGTGCAGGCGCAATATTATCCTCAACAGTCATGCCAAACGGTGTGACATTGCGGTTTTCACCGCCATAGAGGTTCGCTCGCCGCACATCCAAGGGGTCCTTCCCGAGATTGTGCGCGATCTCGTCCATCACACATTCAATACCCAACATGCCTTGCGGCCCGCCAAAACCACGGAAGGCGGTGTTTGATACCGTGTGGGTTTTCAAGCGGTGAGATTTAACCTCCACATCGCTCAGATAATAACAATTGTCAGCATGGAACATGGCACGGTCATTGATCGCGGGGGACAGATCAGTTGAACGCCCGCAACGCGACGCCATTTCAATCGCCATGCCTGTGATGCGGCCCTCACCATCGAAACCCACGTCATAATCATAGCGGAAATCATGCCGCTTGCCGGTCATGATCATATCGTCATCCCGGTCGAGCCTGAGTTTCGCAGGGCGCCCTGTTTTTACCGCAACAAGCGCCGCCATTGCCGCGAATATGGCGGGATGGGTTTCCTTGCCCCCAAACCCGCCGCCCATGCGCCGCACCTCGACGGTTACAGCATTTGTGGGTTTAGCAAGCACGTGCGCCACGAGATGCTGAACCTCGCTGGGGTGTTGAGTTGAGGAAAAGACATGCACATCGCCGTCCTCCTCCGGTCGGGCGAAGGCGACCTGACCTTCCAGATAGAAGTGGTCCTGCCCCCCGATACGGAAGCTGCCTGACAGGCGGTTTGGTGAGGCCTCGAGCGCTGCTTTTGCATCCCCCTGGGCCAGGGTTTGCATCGGCTCAATCGCGCTGTTGGCCTCAAGTGCCGCATCAATGGTGGTGAGCGATGGCAAGGCCTCATAGTCAACGCGGGCAAGCTTTGCCGCAGCCCTTGCCGCCTCAACGCTGGTTGCGGCGACGGCGAAAATCGGCTGGCCAATATATTCAACCAACCCGTCAGCAAACAAGGGGTCGTCACCTGCGAACGCGCTCACGTCATTGTGGCCGGGGATATCACCGGCGGCAATCACGCAGGCCACACCTTTGGCAGTTTTTACGGCCTCAAGGTCCATTGCCAATATACGGGCATGTGCATGCTCAGACATCGCGGCATAGATATGCAGCATGTCTTTGGGCTCAGGCATATCGTCGATATAAACCGCCTCGCCTGAGACATGTTTATGGGCGCTGTCGTGCTTCAGTTCTTTATGCACCGCGCCTTTAATCTCGGATACCGCCACGGGCTCTGCTTTGACATCAGCCATGGGCCACCTCCTCTAAATCAAGCACCCTCGTTGCCACGCCTTCCGTTGTCTCAAGGAATGCTTTCCGGAGCAGGTTTTTCGCCGCCATCATGCGGTACTCGGCGCTCGCCCGCATGTCACTGATCGGCGCAAAATCCTCATCAAAGGCGGCCAATGCGGCCTCAAGGCTTTCTTCGCACCATGTTTTACCGGTGAGCGCACCTTCAACCGCGCGGGCACGTTTGGGTGTTGCCGCCATACCGCCAAACGCGATGCGCACTTCGCTGACAAGGTCGTCTTCAAGCGTGAGAGAGAAAGCCCCGCACACGGCAGAGATATCCTGATCGAACCGTTTGGAGATTTTATAGGCCCGGTAGTGCTGCCCCTCATGCGGTTTGGGCACGGAAACCCTGGCCACAAATTCGCCCGGCATACGGTCCTGCTTGCCATAATCGATGAAATAGTCCTCCAGCGGCATGGTGCGCTCCATCTCGCCCATGCGCAGGGTGAGGGTAGCACCTGCCGCAATCAGCGCAGGCATACTGTCGCCAATCGGTGAGCCATTTGCGATGTTGCCGCCAATGGTACCGCTGTTTCTGATTTGCACAGACCCAATGCGCCGGATCAGCTCGCCCATATCCGGATAGAACTTCCCGAGCACCTCCATCGCGTCTGAATAGGTTACACCTGCGCCTATTTCAACCGATTGATCGGTAATCGAGATTTCCCGAAGCTCTGCCACGTCACCGACATAGATAACTTGGCTCAGTTCCTTATGTTGTTTGGTCACCCAAAGGCCAACATCTGTACCCCCCGCAAGGTATGTTGCATCTGGATAAGCTAATGAAATATTTGATAATTCGCCAATGGTTACGGGTGCGTAATATTCCTTCAGATTACCCGTCAAGCCGCCTTTTGAGCTCAGCTTCAACATCTCGTGGCGCTTCAGGGCCTTGAGTGCATCCATGCGGTCATGCAGCGCATCGGCGTCAATGACCACCCGTAACTCCTGCATGCGTTTTGCAGCGTCGATGATAGGCCCATAACCGGTACAGCGGCAAAGGTTCCCGGCCAGCGCATCATTGATACGCGCACGGTCCGGCACGCCGCCCTCTTCATAAAGCGCATAAAGCGACATCACAAAACCAGGAGTACAGAAGCCGCACTGTGAGCCATGAGTGTCAATCAGTGCCTGCTGCACCGGGTGAAGCGTGCCGTCAGCCGACTTCAGGCTTTCAGTGGTGATCAATTCCTTGCCGTCCAGCGTCGGCACGAACAAGATGCAGGCATTCACCGCCCGGTAGCGGAGTATGCCGTCCACCAACTCACCCAGCACAACGGTGCAAGCGCCGCAGTCACCCTCTGCACAGCCTTCTTTGGTGCCCGTGCGCGCAAGCTCATAGCGCAGGAAATTCAAGACCGTTTTTGTCGGGTCCGGGTTCTGTAGCTCGTGGTAACGACCATCAAGCAGAAACCTTACAGTGCCGGACATGGCAGCCCCTCCCTGATCATCGCTTTTTTGGCCATCACTTTCCTGACCATTTCTCTAACTTCCCCGATATGTGCTGTAGCCATAAGGGGATATCAAAAGTGGCACATGATAGTGCGCGCCCTTATCCGCAATGCCAAACCGTATGGGCACAACGTCCAGAAACGCGGGATCAGCGAGCTTTGCTCCACGGTTTCGGAAGTAAGCCCCCGCATCAAACTCAAGCTCATAGTTGCCAACCTTGAAGTCAGCACCCTCCAGAAGTGGCGCGTCGGCACGGCCGTCACTGTTGGTCAGCACTTCCCTGATCTGTGAGCGACTGCCGTCAGCCCCCAGCAAATACAGCCTTATTTTTATGCCTTCGCCCGGACACCCGTTTGCAGTGTCCAGCACGTGGGTGGTTAACCGTCCCATCGTTATGCCTCGCAGATTGGTTTGAGGAATTTCGAGTTTAGACTGACCGAATAATCAGGATTTGTAAAGAATATCATCGACATAAAAGATACATAATTGTTGACAATTTATACAGATACGAGACAATCCAAGCCATCTCAGCGAAAAACATGACGGTCGACCATCGCGTTAACGCCTTGGTTTTCATGGATTTCCCGATAGTGAGCCCGATACCAACCCAATAACGACCTGAGCGATACAATGACCATGCACCCCAAACCGGCATCAGCTACAGACAGGCCTTCCACCAAAAAGGCTACCATCACAGAAGATGAGATCTGCCGTCGCATTCGTGACAGCGTGCTCGAGCAGCGGCTCGCGCCGGGCACCAAATTGACCGAAGAATCGCTCTGTAGTGTATTTGGCGCTGGCCGCACTACGGTACGCCGGGCGTTCTTGTTATTGAGCCGCGACAATATTATCGAATTGCAGAAGAATAAGGGCGCCGTTGTGGCCTCCCCGAGCCCAACAGAGGCGCAGGAAGTGTTTGAAGCGCGCCGGGCGCTTGAGGCATCGCTGATTGAAAAGGCGGTAAAGAAATGCACCAAGGCAGACATTGAAACCCTGAGGAACCATCTTGCCCTTGAAGAGGAAGCCCTGCGCCGTGCCGATATCGCACAGTGGATCAGGCTGACAGGTGAATTTCATCTGCATGTGGCCCGCATTGCCCGCAATGAACCCATGTATCATTTCCTGGAACAACTGGTGTTCCGCACGTCGCTTATCATCACACTATATGGCAAGCACAGGCGCAGCGCACCCAACTGCAAGGGGGATGACCACAGCCAGATTGTTGCGGCACTTGAAGCACGTGATAGTGGCGCGGCAACACGCATACTCCTGCATCATCTGGACGCAATCGAAGCAGGCCTCAACTTCGGTACACGCCATAGCGGGCAGGACCTGCACCAGATTTTTCACGGTGCGCAAGCCTCCTGAAGAAAGCCAAGAGACAAACCATGAGCATGACCGATTACCCACGCGACCTGAAGGGATATGGCCCCAACGTACCAAACGCCAACTGGCCGGACGGCGCTCGCATCGCCGTGCAGGTGGTGCTGAACTATGAAGAGGGTGGCGAAAATTGCGTCCTGCACGGTGACGCAGGGGCAGAAACCTTCCTCTCCGAGATCGTAAGCGCGCCGGTAGTTGAAAATGCACGCCACATGAGCATGGAGTCCGTCTATGAATATGGCAGCCGCGCGGGTGTGTGGCGGCTACTGCGCCTATTTGATAAATTCGACATTCCCGTCACCGTTTTTGCGGTAGCAGACGCGCTGAAACGATACCCCGAAATGGGCAAAGTATTCATTGAGAAGGGCCACGAAGTTTGCTCACACGGCCTCAAATGGATCAACTATCAGAATGTACCGGAAGAGATAGAACGCCAGCATATTGTTGAGGCCGTACACATTATCACGGAAACCACAGGCGAGGCACCGCTCGGTTGGTATACGGGCCGCACCAGCCCCAACACACGACGGCTGGTGGCTGAGCATGGTAGTTTCCTCTATGACGCCGACGATTATTCAGACGACTTGCCCTTCTGGTCCCGCATGGAAAACGGGGCCCACCTTGTGATCCCCTACACGCTGGATGTAAACGACATGCGCTTTGCGTCCGTGCAGGGTTTCAACTCCGGCGACCAGTTTTTTACTTATCTGCGTGACAGCTTTGATGCGCTTTATGAGGAAGGTGCAGAGGCCCCTAAAATGATGTCCATCGGACTTCACGGCAGGCTGATTGGCAGGCCCGGTCGCATTCGGGCGCTTGAGCGCTTCTTTGACTATGCCAAAAGCTTTGATCAGGTATGGTTTTGTCGCCGCGTAGATATTGCACGCCACTGGCATGAGCATCATCCCTATACAGGCGAAAGCGCATGAGCGATATACTGAAAATTCGCCCAAGCAAAGCCACCAAAGAAGCCTTCATGGAAACATATGGCGGCATTTACGAACATTCCGCTTGGATTGCCGAAGCCGCATGGCAGGTCAAAAACGGTGATAACCTCGACGTCGCAGATGCCCTGCATGACGCCATGCGAAATGCTGTTGAGGCTGCAGATGAACCCGCGAAACTCAGACTTATCTGCGCGCACCCGGATCTTGCAGGCAAGGCCGCCGTGCGCGGTGAACTGACAGACGAGTCTAAATCCGAACAAAAAGGCGCCGGACTAGATACCTGCAGCCCGGAAGAATTCGCTGAGTTTCAAACACTTAACAAAGCCTATAAGAAAAAATTCGGTTTCCCCTTTATCATCGCGGTAAAAGGGCATGACCGTCACAGCATTCTCGCGGCCTTTCGTGCCCGCCTGAACCATGACCGCGCGCTTGAGTTTGAAACGGCCCTCACAGAAATTCACAAGATTGCAAGCTTCCGCCTTGCCGATCTCTGCTCATAACACCGGAAAGTGAAACCCATGTCTGACACATCGTTCAGCCGCCAGTTTGTCAACCTCGCCAACCCCCGCATCGGCGCCGAAGTCACCTTTGCAACAGATGATTTTTTTGCTGATAAAGCGCGCCTGATTGATCCGGCAGACGCCGTGTTTATCCCAGGTAAATATGACGACAACGGCAAATGGATGGACGGCTGGGAAAGCCGCCGCAAACGCGGCACGGGGTATGATCACGCCATCATCCGGCTTGGCGGCCCCGGTTATGTGAAAGGGGTTGATATCGACACCAGCCATTTCACCGGCAACTTTCCGCCCGCCGCCAGCATTGATGCCTGTGTCGCCCGCAGTGATGTGCCGGGTGACAACACGGTCTGGACCGAGCTGGTCCCCGCCACCAACCTTAACGGCAACAGCCATCATATGATCGCTGTTAAAAGTGATACCGCATGGACTCACCTTCGGCTGAACATATACCCGGATGGCGGCGTCGCGCGCCTGCGCGTGTATGGCGTTATGGACAAAGACTGGTCTGCGGTTAGTGAGGATGAAACGCTCGACCTGCTGGCGATGGAAAACGGTGGTCGCGCGATTGTGGCCAACGATGAACATTTTGGCGTGCTCTCCAACATCACCCTGCCCGGTAAAGGCCTCAATATGGGAGACGGTTGGGAGACCCGCAGACGACGGGAACCCGGCAACGACTGGGCGATCCTCGCCCTCGGCCATGTGGGCACCATTGAGGATATCCTTGTGGACACAGCCTTTTTCAAAGGCAATTTCCCAAGCCATATTTCGCTTCAAGGTGCACTCGTTGATGGTGGAACGGACGATAGCCTGCCTGTGCAAAGCCAGTTCTGGGCCGAGCTTCTCGACAAGCAACCGTTATCTGCCGACAATGAGCATCACCTGAGGCCGCTTGCAGGCTGTGGCCCCATCAGTCATGTCCGGATCAATATTTACCCGGACGGTGGCATCAGCAGATTACGCCTGTTTGGCAAAATCCACTGTTAACCTGACACTAGCTCAAAACCTTATAATACAGCACGCGGCGTTTTTGCTGGCGAATTGCCACATTCTGCCCCTACGCTGTTCTCGCATTCATCACGGGAGACATAGCTGATGGCACAGCGTCTGATGGTTTTGGTTTTGAGCTTTTTTCTGGTGGCGGCCACTGAGACGGCTGATTTTGCCGAACCTTCCGGGGTCGAGACCCTGACAGATGTGTTAAGTGCACTTGATGCGGGGCGGTTTCGTTACGCCGATCAAATCATCACCAAGCTGATAGACGACAGCCGCCGCCCGGATCAGGACCTATATTATTTTGCGGCACGCGCGGCCTTTGGTAGCGGCCAGTATGCCCGCGCGAAAACGCTGATCGACCGTTACCATCTCTTCCACGGCACAGGTGGGTTTCCTGAAGAAGCTGGCCAACTGAAAAAGACCATCGAAGATGCGCTTGCGGCTTTCGCCGCTTCCGAGAAATCCGCCTTTGAGTATGCCCAGAAAACCCACACCGTCTTTGCCTACGCCGCGTTCCGGGACGCCTATCCCGCCAGCCAGAACGTAGATGCCGCTGACTTCATGAGCTTTCGCCGCGCAAAAGAAGTGAACGTTGAAATTTCCTACAAACGTTATCTGGACTACTGGCCCAAGGGTAAATACCTACAAGATGCACAGAGAAGTGCTGACCTCGCGGCGTATCGAGAAGCGCGCCAGCAAAACACACCCTTAAGCTATCAAAGCTACCTGAAAAATTACCCACGGGGCGTGTTCTGGGAGCAAGCCACCCAGCGCGAAGAAGCACTCGCTTTCGCCAAAGCCAAAGCAGATGGGTCCGAGCGGGCTATCCGTAATTTTCTGGCTGTCTACCCGCGCGGCAGCTTCAGCGCAGAGGCTCGCCGCACGCTCAAAATGGCACAAGAAAAGGCACCACAACGCGACTTAACGGGCCGGACCGTGCGCATACCTTCAGGGTCCTATATCTACCGCGCGCCGTCCACGAAGGATGTGAGGTCCGCACCCCGTGTTTTCGAGATATCACAGCCATTCATTGCAATGGCCTATGAGGTCACCTTCGAGCAGTGGGCCAAATGTGCGGAAGACGGTGCCTGCACAAACACGGAACCAAACGACGAAGGATGGGGCCGGAAAAACCGCCCTGTCATCAATGTTAGCCGTCAGGATGTTACCGAGTATACAGCGTGGCTGAATGCAAAGTGGCGTGAAGCGGGCGGCCTAGGCACATGGGGTCTGCCGTCAGAAGTGGAATGGGCCTATATGGCACGGGGCCTGAACAGCCTTGTCTCTGCCCCTCGTGCAGCCTTTGAGAAAGCGGGCCAAACCTGCCCTGACTGTGACGACAAAGCTGGCGCTGACGCAACCTTCCCTGTTGGTCAATTCTCTGCCAACAGCTTTGGGCTTTTTGATATGCTGGGGAACGCCGCCGAATGGACAAATGACTGCTGGAGCGACCAATTTGCCGGAGGCGCCGACACAAACGAGAATTGTGCAGTTGGTGTAGTGCGCGGCGCCACCAATTCGACGGTGCCGCTGGTGCTTGCCGCCCTGGCAAGGGAAGCGTTTGATGTTGACACGCGGTCAAAGGCCGTTGGCTTCCGCCTGATCTGTCGCCCCTAATCAGCTACCGGTGTAAGGACACCAAGTTTTCCTTCAAACCCTGGGGCGCTTTGCCGTACCGCCCGGATTTTTGCAACTGATCGTTGGCCAAGTGCATCAACGACTGTCACACTATAAAAACCCTCACTTTGAAGTTGATATGACGCTTTACGAGCCCAGCGGCTGGAGGGCAGCGGCACACCGTCCACAAACCACTGCAGCGGCCGCTTGCCTCCGTGAGCCAACAGCGTGAGCGGCGTTGTATCGCCCGTGATCTCCAGCACGCTTTCGGGTGCCGGAAAGGCAATATTGAGGTTTGGCACATGAGCTCCCACTTCAATCAATCGTTCGGCCCGGTCAAAATATTTGAGGCCCGGCGGCAGAGCTTGAAAATTCAGGTTCGCATATGTGGCCTCAATGGTCTCCGCCCAAGGCGCAGGCGCACTTTTTTCCAAATGATCAAAAACATCAAACAGCACGGGCGCAGCGCTTGATACGCCGAAATGTCCGAGTATAGGTGTACCGTCCGCGCGGCCCAGCCACACACCCACCGTATAGTCCCGGTCAAAGCCGATGGCCCAAGCGTCACGGAAGCCATAACTGGTACCGGTTTTATACGCTATCTGTCGCACCGGCGCTGTTGCAACCAGCCTGCCTTCCGGTGGCCGAATACCCGCAAGAATACGAGCAACAGCGTGCCGTGCTGGCTGGCGCAACAAAGGTTGGCCTGTCACGGCATCACTGCGCCGGTCAGGCAGCAGCCCCAAGGGTTTCACCACACCGTCATCCGCAAGGGCCGCATACATAGCCGTCAGGTCTTCAAGCGTCATACCAAGGCCACCAAGCGCGATCGCGAGGCCAGGCACTTCAGTGCCAGGTAGCGCAAGCGGTACGCCTTGGTCCTGTAACCTTTGGGTGAACACGACAGGGCCAACCCGGTCCAGCACCGCAACAGCAGGGATGTTGAGCGACCGTATCAACGCTTCCGCGATGCTCACTTCGCCGTAATGGCGATCATGGAAGTTGCTTGGCGTATAACCACCAAAGTTTCGCGGCTCGTCACGAAGGCGGGTTTCAGGCGCGGCCAAGCCCTCGTCAAACGCCATCCCGTAAATGAAAGGCTTGAGCGTTGACCCGGGCGAGCGCACCGCGCGCACCATGTCCACATACCCAAGGCGGCGCTTTTCACCAATGCCTGCAGAACCGACATAAGCCAGGACAGTACGGCTCCTGTTATCTACTACGAGTATGGCCGCACTCGCCTGTTCATGTACCCGGCGTGCGCCACCTTGGGCAAGATGCTCAAGGCGCTTTTGCAGGCTGATATCAAGGGTTGTATTGATCACCACGTCGGTGCCTGAACGTGCAAAGCGCAAACGGCTCGAAGCATGAGGTGCAATAATAGCGGGCCTATACCTTTTGGCTCCCACGGGTACCTTGGCCGCCAGATCGGCAAGGTGCGCATCAAGACCAATGATTGGCGCCACACGTCTGAGCACCTTGTTGCGCGCCGTAAACGCAGCATCGCTGTGGCGGTCCGGCCGCAACCGGGTGGGTGATTGAGGCAATGCCACTAGAAGGGCTGCTTCTTCCGGTGTCATATGTCTGGTGTCGTGGCCGAGGTAGGCGACGCTCGCTGCCTTGATACCTTCGAGGTTGCCGCCATAGGGTGCGAGCGTAAGATAAATCTCAAGGATCTGCCTTTTGCTGAACCGCCATTCAAGCTGCCATGCACGGAACATCTCAATAATTTTGGCACCTATGGTGCGTGGTCGCGGCTCCAGAAGGCGCGCGACCTGCATGGTCAATGTCGACGCCCCCGAAACGATTTCACCGTTTGCTGCGGCCTGATACAGCGCCCGTATGAGGGCGCGCGCATCCACACCACCATGAGTGTAAAAGCGCTTGTCTTCAAACGCCAACAGCATGCTAATGAACAGAGGATCAACTTCTTCAAGCGTCACCTGCTGCCGCAGCCGACCATCTTCCACCGGAAAGGCCCTCAGCAAACTGCCGTCGCTTGCTCTAACTTCAACCGACCGGGTTTCAAACCGCGTCATATCGGGCGGATTGATCCTATCGATAATCGCAACCAAAGCGATGCAGCCGATGACAAAGCCTGCAAGGTAGGCTGCAGG
Organism: Kordiimonas sp.; assembly: GCF_965216265.1. Taxonomy (GTDB): domain Bacteria; phylum Pseudomonadota; class Alphaproteobacteria; order Sphingomonadales; family Kordiimonadaceae; genus Kordiimonas. The sequence continues at coordinate 2,436,017 of NZ_OZ244153.1, read as the reverse complement.
CCACCGACCACTTCGGTTCAGGTGCCAGGGCATCAGGGCCGCACTTCCATGCGCACTGCAGTGTCCTGCGCGTGGTACTGGGGTTGATACATGTCTTCAACAAATGTGCCGGGCAGGACAAACTCACCGGGTGTGATAGCCCGAACAATATAAGCAACCCGAAAACGAGATTTGCGCCAACCCGTGTTTTCCCCAAGCTGCACAACAGCCACAAAACGATCATCGCGCGCATCGGTAAACTCAGCGTTTGACAAGGTGGGCAGAAAATCAACCGCGCCAACGTCAGTCGTCTCAATCTCAAATCCTGCTGGTAGCATATCAACGATCAAACTATCGCGCACCGCGTTGGCGGTTGCTTGGCCTTCGATCAACACCACCATACGGTCGTTCCGCTTCACGGTTTTCGGGTCCACCGGCGCGCCAGATATATCGAAATAGTTTCGTGTGATCTCAAACCCGTTTGAAACAGCCTCAGGTGCTTGGGCTGGCACACCGCGCAGGGCACGAATAAGCCTGATATCGGTCGAGCCTTCGTTGGTGACCACCAGTCCACCTGTGGGTACATCCTCACCTATACGTCCTGTCCAAAGCCCGGTTACTGCCTTGACCGCCACATCGCCAACAGCAGCACGAAGTTGGGTTTCCCCCGGCCCGCTGAATGCGGCAGCCGCGCGAGATATCCACGCCATCTCCTGCGTGCTCAGCCATGCTTTCTCTGCAACATCGCGCTCGAGCTGGTCCGCAAGCGCTGCCATAGTAGGCGCGGATTTCATCACCTCCGCAATCAGTGCAGCCATGGCCGCACGGTCACGCACAGGGGTGCCGTAATCTGTATAATAATTCTCGGCCCTCGCCATGCGGCTTGCTTGCTTAAAGAAATCTTCAGCACGGTCCGTCTCACCCACCAAATTCAGGCTCGCAGCGACCTGCGCCAACGCCAGCGGTGACCTGAGCTTTGAGGAGAACTGATCGGCAAAATACCGAACCTCGCTTGCCGCGACATCACCAACACGGGCCAGCACATAAAGCGAATAAGCCGTTGCCTCCAGATGCCCACGCCCACGGTGCCGCACCATCTGCTGCAGACGTTCGAGGGAGAGCGACAGGATCGCATCAGGTACACTGTATCCTGCCTGCCCTGCGCGCACCAAAAAGTCAGTCACATAAGCATCAACCCAGTCACGGGAGCTGCCATGAACATGCCAGACTCCAAAACTGCCATCGTCTTGCTGGCGTTCGGTAAGAGTGATAATCGCGCGCTCCACCAGGCCTTGACCCTCGCTTTTAGTCATCGGCAGATCATAAATTTTAGCGAGCGCATCATAATAGAGAGCAGAGAAAGCTCGCGATGCGGTTTGCTCGCTACACCGGTAGGCATAGTCGTTTAACGACTGCATGAGCCTATCCGCCGCAAGGTTGGGGCGAGAGGCCAGTGTGATAGTTTGCATCGCAGTATTCTTGAAAAATTCGCCCATATCGCCAGGTGAGATCATCACGGTTTCACCGGGTGCGATAGCCTTATTTTCGCGTTTGGTTGCGTATGGCCACGCGGGGCGGACGGAGATTTCCCAGCGGCGGTTAATATCCTCAAAGCCCTGACCAGAAAGCGCAAGTGACAGGCTCACGTCACCCGGTGCGTGTCCTTCAAGAAGGACCGGGAAGTCACGGCGCACACCGTCTGCCAGATCAAAGGTTGCAGGCTGGCCCGAAAGGGAAACAGCCTCACCATTAACGTCCAGTGCACTGGAAATAGTGACATCATCGCCTGAGAGATTCTGTACACTCAGCGTGGCCTGTGCCTTGTCACCCGGCGCGAGGAAACGCGGCAGGATCAGCTCAGCCACCACGGGCGTGCGCACCTTCATAGCAGCTTCACCCAACCCCACCTGGCTCAAACCGTAGGCCACCGCCATCAGGCGCAGGCGACCGGCAAAATCAGGCATATCAAAACGCACAACAGCAGCGCCCGCATCATCCAGCTCAACATCGCGCCTGATGAGCGCCACCGTTTTTGTGGTGCGCCTGAGAGCCGCAAACAGGTTATCCGCTTCATCCGCTTCCGAAAGCATGGCGCGCATACCCGTCACCATTATGGCATCACCGCCTGAGCGTAACACGCCACGGTTACCCTCTTCTGTGCGGATCAGACGACCGTAAAGGTCACGCACATCCATCGCGAAACCACGCTTGGCAAAATAATACGCATCCGGGTTGGGGGATTTGAAACGCGTGATATTGAGAATGCCTTCATCAACCGCCGCGATAATCACTTTCATCCGCTCACCCGGTTTACCGCCTTTTACCTTGATCGGCAGCTCAACGGGCTTACCCGGCAGCGTGACATCAGGCGCATATATCTCAAGCGTATTAACTCGCGCAGTACGGTCTACCGAAAACCACGCGAGGCCTGTAGCGCGCACCGGTAGCTTTGAAAGCGCCCCTGCCTCTGGCCGAAGGGCGGTTGCGAGCACGTAAGCGCCCGGCCCCCAATCTGCCTCCACCTTGAAGTCAAACTTTCCGCCATCGCTCCTCAACTCGATGGTTTTGTGGGTGATCAAACGGTCATTCACCACCGCAATAATCGCGCGGCCTTCAAACGGTGCTTTTACAAACCCCTGCAGCCTGTCACCAGCGTTAAGCGCCGCACTATCAAGGGTCAACTCTAGCCCATCCGGCACGGTTGGAGATGTACCCCGGCTCCACCACCCAACAGTCACGTGCAGGCTGGTAGCTGCGTCACCACCTTCCTCAAACACATCAAGCCGGTACCGCCCCGAAGGTAACAGCCGCTCAAGTTCAAGTGTGCCGTTTTCACCGGTTTCAAGGGTTTCGTCACCCAGCACTTCATCGTAGCTTGTGGTGCGGAAACGCCAGTCGCCGTGCAACCTGTACCAATTATATTGATGATGCTCGCGCACCCACACTGTGCGCACCGACTTGCCCACTAGCGGCTGCCCACTATCTGACAGGGCAACAAGGTCAAGCTTTGCGGTCTCGCCCTCCTGGAAACCACCCTGGTTTTCTGCCTTCAGGCCCAGAAGGACCGGCGAGGTTTTCACCTGCAGCATCGCGCTTTGGCTAACAGGCCTGCCGCCCACATCTATAACCTCGGCACTCAACATTGCCCGGAGGGGCCGTGTCGTATCAGGCAAACTGTCAAGCGAGATTGCCACCCGCGCAGAACCCTTCTCATTGGTCACAAAATCCTGCCGGCCAGCGTGCCTGAAAGTAAACTCATCCGCCGCAAGACCAAAACGATAGTCACTATAATCCTCAAACGGTGTGTCATCCGCCTGCAGTGTGATGTTGAGCGAACCGCTCAGGTCCACCGCCGGTGCACCATAGAGGAAATCAGCCTGCACCAAGGCATCCAGCTCTTCGCCTTTGCGGATAGTATCTGCCGCCATTTCAAGTTTGGTGGAAAGGCGCTCAGGCACAAAATCCTCTACCCTGAATCGGTAGTTCGCAATCGAGCGGTCCTTGTCATCAGCATGAAGGGATGCACGCCACAGGCCTGTCCGCGCACCGGGTGTGAGCTGATAATCATATTCATATCCGCCAAGCGCATCACCATTCAGCGGAACCTTCTTTGCTTCAACACCGTCCGGCCGGTACACCACCATAGTAAGCGGCAGCGACGGCACCGCCCGGGCGTGTTCGTCGCGCAAAAGGGCAGACAGGTGCACCACTTCGCCGGGCCGGTAGACCCCGCGCTCGGAAAAAAGAAAACCGTCAAGCGGGCCTGCACTCAGTCGGCCACTTGCGCCCCGGTCGCTCAGGTCAAGCGCCGGGCCTGAAAGGCTCAGGAATGCATAGTCACCCTTGTCAGTTTCCGCTACGATCGCAGCAGGGCTGGCTCCGCCCTCACCGCGCATCAAGGCGGCCGCAAAACTGATACCTCCGTCGCGGCCTGTTTTTGCGGTTTGCAGGACGCTGTTGTCGCGAGCGACCAGTTTTAGCGTGACTGACCGCATTGCCTTGGCACTTTCAAGCGAATGCACAAAAACATGCAGGCCGTCTTCACCCGTGAGGGTGGTGAGGCCGAGATCGGAGATCAGAAGCCACTGCGTGCTTCTGTTGTAGCGGTAGCGATTTTCTTCGTCTTCATCAGGCTGCGCCGTAACCAGCGCGTATATTCCCGCTTCCGATTGCTCGATCATTTCCCGGATCGGGATCAGGGTGATGACATCTTTGTTGGGAGTATTCTCAACCGCAACGCTGCCCTGCCACACCAAACGCCCAAGTTCCGCGCCAAGCTTTTCTTCAGCCCAGGCATAGAGACTATCTTCCTGCAGCCCCGCGTTCAGGAAAGGCACAAGACCACGGTCTGACACCCGGTAAAGCTTCAACTTCACGGAAGACAGATTGACCGTTTTGAGGGGTACCGTTTCATCCCCCACACGCGGCAACACATAGGTGCCTGAACCAAGTGCGATACGCGGCTCCCTATCCGGCACCGTGAAGGTGCGCTTCTCATCCTTATAGAGCTTGCTGCCTTCCTCACCTTCAAGGCCAGCGAGCAGGGTTGCCGTATAACTTTCACCATACATCAGGCCGGAGAGGCAGACCCTGTTACCCGCCGCGCGAACGGCAATATCTCGCGCGCCTTCAAGGCGAACATAATCCTGCACCCGATCCGCATAGGCTCTACTCAAGGTCTCAGACAGCACAAAACACGCTTGTGGCGTGCGCGCTTCCACGTCCATCGCAACATCGGCAATCCTGAGCGTCAGTCGCGCGACCAAAGCATCGAGATGCTTTTTGCGTTCTTTGCTGGGGTCAAGCATGAGGGCATATTCAACAAGGCTGCGGGCCTTGGCTGGTTCTTCATCTGCCAAAGCCAGCGTGGTCATAAGATCAAGCGCAGCAGCGCGTTCAGTATCCATCGTTGCCAGGCTATAGGCCCGCCAGGTTGCAGCGGCACCATCCTCCAACCTGTCGGCCTTGATAAAACGCCCCGCCGCCTTTGCCCAGGTTTTAGGGTCTTGGGGCGCAAGGGCAATCTCAAGCTCGTTTAGGTACCGGGTGCGAAAGGTGCTGATATTTTCAGGCGGCGCCGGGTGGCGCAGCACTTCTTCAAGGCTCATGCCTTCAATGCGTGCGTCGGCCTGTAATTTCTCAAGCCGCGCCTTCAGGTCCTTCGCGCGCTCAAGCAGCCGATCAGCACTTACGTCGTGGTTGATGATGTCGGGTATTTGGCCAGGTGAGGAGTTTTGCGCAAACGCTGTTGAAGAGACAATAAACAACAGAAATAAGGCAAGGCGCTTACGCATGATATCCCCCATATGATGATGATCAGAGGGTAACTTGGCGCACAATTATGGTCAAACTCGGACAGTTTTGTGATGAAAGGCACTTTTTGCGCAAAGCGGTACCAACGCGCCACAGGCGCTGCAACGGGTAGCCTCACTGAAATACTGAGATTGAAATATCGAAGCGAAAGGTGAAGCCTGCGAATGGCGCACCCGAGAGGATTCGAACCTCTGGCCTCTGCCTTCGGAGGGCAGCGCTCTATCCAGCTGAGCTACGGGTGCCGATGCCACGGCAACATCCGGAAAGACCCGGATTTCGGCGCGGACAGTACACGCGGGGGCAAAGCCATGCAAGCCAAATTCCCCCCACATGGCGAATTGCGAGATACAACCGTTTACATTTTCCTGAATTTTGCTGCCGCAGGCCCCAGGAACCAACCAATGTCACTTAAAAAATTCAACAAATAGTAAAAAATATTTTTTATATATTTCAATGTGTTACATATAATATCGTGCGTTATATAAAATTTTATCCAATTAATTACCTATGATTAAGGCGCTTCCCTTTATAAATCATTCCAAGTGCTCTTGCGGGGTTGAGCGGCATCGCCAAAATTTCTCGCGCAACTGAGCGTTTCACGACAAAAGAATTTTGGATGGACCCCATGTTGAAAACATTGAAAACTTTCGTAGCCCTTACCTTCGCCGTCGCCCTGAGCCTCAGTGCCATCAGCGCACCCGCCCAGGCCAACGACATGAAAAAATGGCAGATTGAAGTTGTTAAATCTGTTGCAAAAAACCAACGCTACCCACGTTCCGCCATCGCGCGTGAAATTGAAGGCAAAGCGAAGGTTCGCCTTGTTGTGGCGGCGGATGGCTCGATCACCAGCCACGAAATTGTTGAAGCAACCGGCGAGAGCGTTCTCGACAACGAAATTCCAAAGCTAGTGGAAAAGCTGAACCCGCTTCCCGCGCTCCCAGGTGGTCAGGCAGAGATGTCTTTTGTGCTGCCGCTGAGTTGGACACTGAACTGACTTTCCTCACCCTATGATGTTTTGAGTACCACTTTATTTGTTATGAGTATGCATGGCCTCGGCGCTTTCGTCGGGGCCATTTTTTGTGGCACGCCCCCGTCCTCTCGCTTCCAAAAACACTGCCTTCAGCGCGAATCACTTCACCAAATAATGAATGACCGAATCGATAAAATTGTATGTAATTCCAATGGTTTGTAATTTTCTTTCGTACACGCATCAAAACTGGCCATTTTCCTCACATTTCAGACCCGCCAAACACCGCGAAACATAGTCTAAACGTCGGTAACCATTGGTTAATCTATTTCGCTCATATGCTGTGCGCAGAGTTAACCCCCCGCTTGAGAGTATTGAGATGAAAAACCTTTCTATTGTTGCTGCTGTTCTTGCAATGGTCACCATCGGCATGCAGACTTCCCCCGCGTTTGCTGACGACATGAATGACTGGAAAAAGGCTGTTGTTCAGAAGCTTGTGAAAACACAAAAATACCCTCGCGCGGCCATCTCGCGCGAAATTGAGGGCAAAGCCAAAATCCGCCTGATCGTGGCTGCCGACGGTGCCATCACAGCGCATGAAATTGTTGAAGCAACTGGTCAGGATGTTCTCGACAACGAAATCCCCAAGCTGATCGCAAAACTGAGCCCGCTGCCAGCACTGCCCGCAGGCCAGAGCGATCTCAGCTTCATCCTGCCGCTTGAGTGGTCCCTCCGCTAAACGCTTCAGACTCACCTAAACGGTAGCCCAAGGATTAAAAAGCCCCGCGCCGTAACGCCGGGGCTTTTCCTAATTGGTGTGGCTTAGTGAGAGGGTTGCCCTTTCAGGCAACCCGGTCTGAGACCGCACGGCCAAATGGGATAAGTGTGGTGTCGCGCGGTTCGGCCATCAGTTCTGGATAGTCCGCCGTATAATGAAGCCCACGGGATTCTTTCCTGAGCTGCGCAGACCGCACAATCAGATCCGCGACCGTAACGAGGTTACGGAGCTCCAAGAGGTCAGCCGTCACCCGGAAGTTGCCGTAGTATTCGTGAATTTCAGCGGCCAGCAGATCAACTCGACGTTTCGCACGGGCGAGGCGCTTGTCTGTGCGCACAATGCCCACATAATCCCACATAAAACGCCGAAGCTCTTTCCAGTTGTGGGTTACCACCACCTCTTCATCACTATCTGTGACCTGGCTTTCATCCCAGTCCCGCACGATGGTGGCTGAGGGCAGCCCGCCAATGTTTTCCAGAATGTCATCTGCGGCAGAATTGCCGAGCACGAGACATTCAAGAAGGCTATTGGATGCCATGCGGTTGGCACCATGCAGGCCTGTATGCGCACATTCACCGATGGCATATAGTCGCTCCAGATCCGTGCGGGCGTGCATGTCTACATGCACACCGCCGCAGGTATAATGCGCCGCTGGCACCACCGGGATCATATCCTTCGTGATGTCTATGCCGAGCGAGAGGCAGTGCCGGTAAATATTCGGAAAATGCGAGACGATGAAGTCTGCGTCCTTGTGCGTGATATCAAGCCACACACAGTCCTGTCCCTTGCGTTTCATCTCCGCATCAATCGCACGCGCTACGATATCGCGCGGCGCAAGTTCGGCGCGCTCGTCATACTCTGGCATGAAACGCTCACCGTCCCGGCCCCTGAGCACAGCCCCTTCACCGCGCATGGCTTCCGTAATCAGGAAGGTTTTGGCGTCTGGATGATAGAGACACGTGGGATGGAACTGGTTGAACTCCAGGTTACTAACCCGGCACCCCGCCCGCCATGCCATGGCAATACCGTCGCCAGTGGAAGCGTCCGGGTTTGAGCTATAGAGATACACCCGGCTCGCGCCACCTGTGGCAATAATGGTCGCCCGGGCCGTGAAGGTTTCCACCCGGCCCTTCTCAAGGTTCAGCACATAAACACCATGCGCCTGGTCATTATAAGACGCCGGGCTTTTCAAATGCCGGTTGGTGATAACATCAATAGCCATATGGTTCTCATAGACATCGATGTTGGGTTCCTCGAGCACACGGTCATTCAAGGTGTTCTGCACGGCCTTGCCGGTTGCGTCAGCGGCGTGAATGATACGCCTGTGGCTATGGCCGCCTTCTCGTGTCAGGTGATAGTCATAGCCGTCCTCATGCGCCTGATTGACCCGGTCAAACTCAACGCCCAAGTTGATAAGGCTCTCGATCGCGTCGCGACCCCGCTCAACCACAAACCGCACTGCTTCTTCGGAACATAGGCCCGCGCCCGCCACAAGCGTATCGTCGATGTGGGATTGCACGGTATCAGTGGCCTCAAGCACCGCGGCGATACCACCTTGCGCCCAGCGGGTGGACCCGCCCGCCATCTCACCTTTGGAAAGCACCGCCACCCGCATATGCGGGGCGAGCTTGAGCGCGGCGGTTAAACCCGCTGCACCGGTTCCAACAATCACAACATCGTACGTGCGCCTCATTCAGCCGCGTCCTTCTGTTTTACCTTATCGCTTGTGAGCTGCAGGAATATATCCTCCAGGTCGGTCTCGTTTGTCGAGATATCATTGATGGTCAGCCCAGCGTCCTGCACGGCACGCAACACCTGCCCCACATTGCCGGTGGCCTGGGAAAGCTGCACGGCAAGTTTGTTGGTCTCCCGCACCTCTGCGGTAAAGGACGCAAGCGTGGCCGGTACAGCATCCAGCGTTTCTGCTACTTCAATGATCACCTCTTTTTCGTCAATGCGTTTGAGGAGCTGTTTGGTTGGCTCGCAGGCGACAACTTCACCGTGGTTGATGATGGCGATAGTGTCGCAAAGCTCCTCCGCTTCCTCAAGATAGTGCGTGGTGAGCACAATGGTTGTGCCGCGCCGGTGCAGCTCCCGCACATAGTCCCACAACTGTTGCCTCAGCTCGATATCCACACCCGCCGTTGGTTCATCAAGGATCAGGATCGGCGGGTTATGTACCATGGCTTTCGCCACCAGAAGCCGCCGTTTCATGCCACCCGATAATGTGCGGGAATAAGCATCTGCCTTATCGAACAGATGCACCGCTTTCAGAAGTTCTTCCGTGCGGCGTTCGTGCGGCTTCACGCCGTACATACCTGCCTGCACCTCCAACATCTCACGCGGGGTAAAAAAGGCGTCAAACAACAGTTCCTGCGGCACAATGCCAATGTTGGCGCGTGCGTTCCGGGGATTGTCGTCGATGTCGAAACCCCAGATGCTGGCGCTGCCTTCGGTTTTGTTCACAAGGCCTGCAAGAATGTTGATTGTGGTGGACTTTCCCGCGCCGTTGGGGCCCAAAAGCCCGAACATCGACCCTTGCGGGATTTCAAGGTCTATACCCTTGAGCGCGAGTTTATCTTCCGCGCCGCCACGGCCCTTGTATATTTTCTTCAGACCCCTGATCTCGATCGCATTTTTCGACAATGTTCCAACCCAATCCTGAAATGCTAACGTTTATTTTATCGACAAAGCGCCTACGCTGTTACCGCAGTGCTTGTTCGCCCGCTGTCGCTTGGTTATATAAAGCTAAATTCAAACTGCACGAGTTCAATTTGCAATAAAGAGAAGCCCGATGACGGTAGAAGCTCCTGAAACCAAAATTGTTGACACCAAAAAAGTATCCTGTGACGGCGATGAAGGCCCTATGGGCCACCCACGCGTCTATCTGACCATGGACACTAAGGGCAAAGTAGAATGCCCATATTGTGACCGACTCTACATTTTGCAAGGCGGCCCGTCAGACACATCTAAGTGATTGTGCTGCCTTTTTTCTAATCTCTTGCCCAAGGAAATTTTGGCCAATTCCTGCCTCAACCCCAGGGCCTGCTTCAACTTAGGAATAGCACATGTCAGATGCCGACAGCAAAGCGCCACATCTTTACCTGATTGACGGCTCCGGTTTTATTTTCCGGGCTTATCATGCTTTGCCTCCCATGACCCGCGCAGACGGTACACCGGTGAACGCGGTCTATGGCTTCTCGAACATGCTTTTCAAGCTGCTGCAAGACCTGAACGACAATGAAAAACCCACGCACCTTGCAGTGATTTTCGATGCGGCGCGCAAAAACTTCCGTAATGACATCTACAAAGAATACAAGGCTCACCGCCCACCAGCACCTGAAGACCTCGTGCCCCAGTTTTCCATCATCAAGGATGCGGCTGTCGCTTTTGGCGTACCGGCAATTGAGATGGAGGGTTATGAGGCGGATGACCTGATCGCAACCTATACCCACCAGGCCCGCGAAAAAGGCTGGCAGGTCACCATCGTCAGCTCGGACAAAGACCTGATGCAACTGGTTGATGACGGTACCACCATGTTCGACAGCATGAAAAACAAGCGTGTCGGGTACGACGGTGTGCTGGAGAAATTTGGTGTAACACCTGACCGGGTTGTGGATGTGCAGTCGCTCGCCGGTGATAGCGTCGACAACGTGCCTGGCGTGCCTGGCATTGGCATCAAAACAGCCGCACAGCTTATTCAGGAATATGGTGATCTCGATACGCTGCTTGAACGCGCGGCTGAGATCAAACAGAACAAGCGCCGCGAAAATCTGATCGAATTTGCCGAGATGGCTCGCATCAGCCGCCAGCTTGTCAGCCTCGCAAAAGACGCCCCGGTTGAGTTTGAGCTTGACCATATGACGCTTGAAGACCCGGCGCCTGAACCGCTAATGGCGTTTCTAGACCAGCAGAACTTCCGCTCGCTCAAGGTCAAGGTTGTGCATCATTACGGGGTCGATGTTGGCTCAGACCCTGTGAGCGACGCGGTTTCGGTGACAGAAACCCACTATGAATGCGTGAGCGATATGGCCGCGCTTGAGCGCTGGATCAAACTGGCGGAACAAACCGGCGCCGTGGCTGTGGATACGGAAACCACGTCCCTCAACCCGGCCATGGCGGAGCTCGTCGGTATTTCCCTATCCGTGGAGCCCGGCAAAGCTTGCTATATTCCGGTGGCTCATGCCCAAGCTGGCGGCGATTTGCTCTCAGAAAAACCCAACCAGCTTGATAAAGCAGCAGTGATCAAGGCCATCAAGCCAATGCTTGAAGACCGGAGCGTGCTGAAGATCGGGCAGAACCTCAAGTATGATATGTCGATCCTCGCGCGGGAGGGCATTAACGTTACGCCTATCGATGATACGATGCTGATGTCTTATGCGCTGGATGCAGGCAAACATGGCCACGGCATGGATGAGCTTTCCGGCCTTCATCTCGACATCACCCCGGTAAGCTTCAAGGAAGTGGCCGGTACCGGCAAAAACCAGATCACCTTTGATCAGGTGCCGCTTGATAAAGCCACAAACTATGCGGCGGAAGATGCAGACATCACCGGCCGCCTGTGGCGCATCCTGAAACCGCGTCTTGCTGAGGAGAAAGTCACCACGGTATACGAGACGCTCGAACGGCCGCTCGTCAGTGTGCTTTCCGCCATGGAGCGTGAGGGCATCAAGGTTGATGTCGGTGTACTCAACAAGCTCTCAAACGAGTTTGGTGTGGGTATTGAACGGCTGGACAAAGAAATTCAGGAGCTGGCCGGTCGCCCCTTCAACGTCAACTCACCCAAACAGTTGGGTGAGATCCTGTTTGACGAACAGGGCCTGAAGGGCGGCAAGAAATCCTCAAAAACCGGTGCATGGCAAACCAATGTTGATGTACTGGAAAAACTGGCCGCTGAGGGCCATGAAATCCCCAAAAAGGTGATGGAATACCGCCAGTTCTCCAAGCTCAAGAGCACGTATACAGACTCGCTCGTGCATCAGGTCAGCAGCCGCACAGGCCGCGTGCATACAAGTTTCCATATGGCGTCTACCACCACCGGGCGGCTGTCATCCAACGACCCCAACCTGCAGAACATTCCAATCCGCACGGAAGAAGGCCGCAAGATCCGTCGTGCTTTCATCGCGGACAAGGGCAATATCCTGCTGGCGGCAGACTATAGCCAGATCGAGCTGCGGATTCTTGCGCATATTGCCGATATCGGCGCGCTAAAACAGGCTTTTGCAGAAGGCACAGACATTCATGCCATGACGGCAAGTGAGGTTTTTGGCGTGCCTATTGAAGGCATGGACCCAATGGTGCGAAGGCAGGCCAAGGCTATCAACTTCGGTATCATATACGGGATATCTGCCTTTGGGCTCGCCCGCCAGCTTGGCATCAGCCGCGGAGATGCCCAGGGTTATATCGACGCCTATTTCGAGCGTTTCCCCGGCATCCGAAAATATATGGATGAGACCATCGCGTTCGCGAAAGAGCATGGCTATGTGGAAACGCTGTTTGGCCGCAAATGCCATATCACCGCGCTGACGGACAAGAACCCCATGAAGCGCGGTTTTGGGGAACGCGCGGCCATCAACGCGCCCATTCAGGGCTCCGCGGCCGATATCATCCGCCGTGCCATGGTGCGCATGCCACATGCACTTGCTGATGCAGGCCTGACGGATGTGCGCATGCTTCTGCAAGTACATGATGAACTGGTGTTCGAAGCCCCTGAAGGCTTGGCAGAAAAAGCCATCCCGCTGATTGAGGAGACCATGGCCAAAGCATGTGAACCTGTTATCACCCTGTCTGTTCCGCTTGATGTGGACTGTGGCACCGGCAAGAACTGGCAGGAAGCCCACTAGAAGGTATCGGCTATATCAACCACTATGGGGTCTGCCCGCCTCATAATAGTGGTTGCTGCCCTCATCAGTATGGCCGCCCAAAAGGACCAAGCCCGACCCGACCAACACCCGCTCGTACTCATCCTGTCCGAGCGAGATGGAGCGACGCCCGGTGAGCAGGTCTTCCCATTCACATCGTTCGCGCGGGGCACTGAAAAGGAATCGCGCACCCGGTCGGAGGGCTTGCGCAACTCCTTTGATCAGTTTTCGCTGGTCGCGCTCAGCAAGCAGAAACAGAAGCCCAACCGCAACGACGGCATCAAACTGCCGATTAAAAAAGCGGCTGTCCTGCCCCGCTTCGCACGCGCTTTGAGCATCTGGAAAATTGTGCCGGAAAACCTCAAGCAAGGTAGGCGAGGCGTCAATCCCAAAAACTTCAAGACCTTCCTCACTCAACACTTTGGTAATCGGCACACCTGAGCCACAGCCAATATCGACTACCACGCCGCCCGGTGGCAAATTTTCGCGCGCCCATATCCGCACCAGTTCCGCCCCGACATTGCTTCGGAACTTCAGAAATTGTCCGGCGATACCGTCCCACCCTTCGGACAAGTCCGTGGTCATGTGTGTATCTCCCCTAACGGTAACGGTTTTTCGCATCGTATCAACCTGTCTGTTCTGCTTGATGTGGACTGTGGCACCGGCCAGAACTAGCAGGAAGCACACTAGCCCCGATTATAGACTAAAAAGGTCTATAACTTTGCGCAATCCGTCCCCCTTGGGATGCTGTTGGTCTCAAAGGTCGAAATTGGGACGTGACAGCGTCTCCGCCGTTATTCCATAATACACAAGGGGTTGAAGGGAATATTGCGATGAAGTACTGGGCGTCCGCCATCATGGTGTTTTTTATAAGCTTGCCGTCATTCGCTGCTGGCACGCTTTCGGACAACATACTGATTGATAGTAACTCTCTCGGTTACACCCTTCAGTTCAGGATCTATATCCCTGAGAACACTAAAAAAACCGATACCCTCCCTACCGTCTACGTGGCCGATGGGCAGTGGTATATCTCTGACGGTAAGATGCCTGAGATACTTGATAGCGAGATCGCTGCTGGGCGCATGCGTCCGGTGATCGCCATATTTATGGATAGTGGCGAGCCGGGCAACCCGCGTAACAATCGCCGCAATGATGAGTTCATGTGTAACGCAACTTATGCGCAGTTCTACCGTGATGAACTTATCCCCACCATTGAGCACAGCTTCCCGGTCAGCAAAAGCCGGGATGACCGGGTGATCATGGGGCTTTCGTTCGGCGGTTTGAACGCAGCGTGCTTCGGGCTGATGATTCCGGACAGTTTTGCGGGCATTGGCATGCACTCCCCCGCCAACAGCGAACACCTCAAGCTTCTCTCTGACATGTACACAAAGCGAGAAAAACTACCACTCAAGATATTCTTCTCCACCGGCACAAAACGCGACAATACAAAAGCCGCCCGCAAGTTCCATAATGTGCTGGAAAGACAGGGTTACGACATGACCTATACCGAGGTCCCTTTCGGGCATAACTGGGATAACTGGGGGCCACTTGTGGATGACCTGCTGCTCACTTTTTTCGCCACCACACCATAGCATCCTTGCACACCAGGTCATCTAGGCCCATGTTACCGGGGTGGTTTTCACCACTTTAACCTCCCCGGAGCCATGTGACTGTGGCTCGCTCAATTGTCCGAGGCACTCTTTCATGCACCTTCGCAGAGAAAATACGCTTGGTTTGGCGCTTCTTTTGGGAAGTGTTGTGGCACTAATGCCGCTGGCGATCGACATGTATCTGCCAGCTTTCAGCGCGATTGGCGCTTTTTTTGATACACCTCAGTCCCAGGTCGAGCTGTCACTTACCGTTTATTTCATTGGTGTAGCACTTGGCCAGCTCGTCTATGGCCCGCTTGCTGACCGCTACGGTCGCCGCAAACCGCTTCTGTTTGGCCTCACCATCTCTGCCCTTAGCTCGCTAGCCTGCGCCACAGTATCCACGATCGAGGGTTTGATAGCGCTTCGTTTCCTGCAGGCCTTTGGTATGTGTGCCGGCGGTGTTATCTCGCGCGCCATCGTCCGGGATATGTTCGAGCCCACGGATGTGGCGCGCTTCTTCTCGCTTCTGATGCTGGTGATGGGGGTGGCGCCGATCCTCGCGCCTATATTCGGCGCGCAGATCAGCCTGCATTTCGGCTGGCAGATGATCTTCTATCTCATCGCCGCAGTGAGCTTTATCGATCTACTGGCTGTGATGTTCCTGCTGCCTGAAACCCACCGGCCCAACCCGGGGGTGCGCCTGACCGCGACCTTCAGTACCTACCGCGATATTCTGCGCGACCGTCATTTTGTCGGCTACGCCATGTCAGGCGGAGCAGCGTTTTCGTCGATGTTTGCCTATATCACCGGCTCAGCATTCGTATTGATCGAATATTACGGTGTGGCGCCAGAGAACTTCGGTTTTATCTTTGGCGCAAACGCGGCTGGTTTCATCATCATGAGCCAGGTTAATCGTGCGCTTCTCAAGCGGTACAGCTATCACGCCATTTTCCACACGGGGCTTAAAGTGCTCGTGGGGGCGGGTGTTCTGCTCGCCATTGGTGGCGTCATTGGCGTTCCCTTGCCGCTCTTCCTCATACCACTGTTTGTATTTATCGCCTCGTTGGGCGTTATATCACCCAACAGCATGGCAGGAGCACTCGCAGGCGAAGGCAGACGCGCAGGCGCAGCCTCAGCGCTTGGCGGGGCCTTGCAGTTCTCCCTGTCTTTCATTTTCTCCGGCGCTGTCGGTATTGTGCACGCTACTTCGCCGATGCCCATGTGCCTGATCATGCTGTCAGGCGCGATAATCGCGCTTTTGTTTGCACGAATGACAAATGGGCCAAAACGCCTGGATGATGCTCCAGCAGCGCCTCAACCATGAAAAAGGGCGGCCAATGTGCCGCCCTCTTCGTACTGAATCTGAAATACTTTTTACTTAAGCGGCAAAATAGGTAAAGACATGAAAAAGCCCGGCGGACAATAGCGCCGACGCGGGCACCGTAATCACCCACGCAGCCACAATGGTCAACAACTCACGGCGGCGCACAAGGCGGCGACGTTCACGCTTTTTCTTCTCGGATGTTGTTTTGGCTTTTTTGTTCGGCCGGGTGGAAAGAAACTCTCGCAAAAATCCAACACCAAACACTCCACCCACTGCAATATGGGTGGAGGAAACAGGCAGACCAAGCCAACTGGCGGCAATCACCGTGATCGCCGCAGAAAGCGCCACACAAAAGGCCCGCATCTGGTTGAGCTTGGTGATCTTCTCACCCACCGTGCGGATAAGTTTGGGGCCATAAAGCAGAAGCCCTATAGAGATACCAATCGCGCCAATAACCATGACCCAAAGCGGCAGTGCCACCTTGCCCGTGCCCATATCGGCGCTGCTGGCTGCACTCACAATTGCGGCAAGAGGCCCCACGGCGTTCGCCACGTCGTTGGCACCGTGTGCGAACGATAGAAGGGCCGCAGAACATATCAGTGGCACCGTAAATAGTTTCGCGACCGACTTGCGGCGGTTCTCCAGCCCATAGGATGCTTTGGCGACCAACGGCTTGGTGCCAGCCCATGTAAGCGCGGCGCTGCCAAAGCCGATCAGCCACAACATGCCGATGCCTGGCACCCATAGTTTCTTGAGGCCTTTCATCACCAGATACATGGAAAAAGCGCCCGCCATGATGCCAACAAAAACCGGCACCCATGTGCGGGAAGCCTCAAGCATATCGTCTTTTGCCAATATCAGGCGTTTGATCATGAAAAGGAACAGCGCCGCCACAATACCACCAAGAAGGGGAGAGATAACCCAGCTGGCGGCAATCGCACTCATCTTCGTCCAGTCAATGCTGTCCATACCGGCAGCCGCCACACCTGCGCCAACAACACCACCAACAATTGAGTGCGTGGTAGAAACAGGCGCGCCAAGCCAAGTCGCGAGGTTCAGCCACAGCGCGGCCGCCAGAAGCGCCCCCATCATGGCCCAGATGAAAGTCATCTGATCTGTCATCGCGCTTGGGTCTACAATGCCCTTGCGGATTGTGGAGACAACATCGCCACCCGCAAGGATCGCACCCGCCGCCTCAAAGGTCGCAGCAATAATCAGTGCACCAAACATGGTCAGCGCCTTTGAACCAACGGCCGGGCCGATATTGTTGGCCACGTCGTTCGCGCCAATGTTCATCGCCATATAGGCGCCGATCACAGCGGCGGCGACGATAAACATTCCCGTTGGGTTACCGGTCTGCGTCAGAGCGGTGTAGATAAGCACGAGGACAAGAAAGACCGTCGCCATGCCTAAATTGGCAAATTGACGCCCCTGTGCACGCGCGCCGGCACTGAACTGCTGTACCTTCTCCAGGTCGACGTTGACCTTATGCTTTTCCATAAACCAGCCCTTCCTGATTTGCGGCCCCCAACTACCGCCCATTTCGGCCTTATAACAGCGTGACACAAAAATGTAATGAAAATGTCACATGATCTGGCCTACACGCAAAAAAGGCGGCCAAAGCCGCCTTTTCCCAACATTTTTAAGTCGCGTCCCTAGTAGCGGAAGCGCAGTGTAAGGCCGTAGGTACGCGGGTCACCGATATAGGCATTAAGGCTACCGCCCGGAATAGTCGAATCAAACGTATCAAGCACATAAGCCTCATTGAGGAGGTTACGCGCCCAAAGCTGGAGCGACCATGCACCGTCAATATCACCTACGCCCATGCTGGCACCAACAAGCGCGTAGCTGTCCTGGCTTTGGCGGTCATCTTGCGCAACAGACAGGCGAGCCGTGCTGTTGTAGAAGAGCTCACCCCGCACAAACATTTCCAGATCGTCATTGATTGGACGACGATAGGTTGCCGTTGCGTTACCAGAGAATTTTGGCGTTTCAGACAGGCGTGAGCCAGACAAGTCCTGTAGCGGACGAAGGATGCCACCACCCTCAGGCTCAGCAAATGTACAGCCCGATGTGTCATGCGCAGGGCATGGGCCATTCGGGAAGTTCTTGTATTCCGCTTTCCAGAGCCAGGTGAAACCACCAGTCAACAGAAGCTCAGGTGTTGCCTGGAACTTGCCGTCGAACTCAAGGCCCTGCGCCGCAGCATCAACGTTACCCGGCACAAAGCTTGAGCCCGTGAAGATGTTTTCCTGGAAACCGTCAATGCTTTGGTCAAACACTGCGAAATCAAGGCTCATTCGGTTATCAAGAAGGCGTGCTTTCAGGCCCGCTTCCCATGAGGTTGCAATTTCCTTATCAAACTGGAAATCACCTACGCGAGCTGCTGCACTATCAAGCGCAAACCCACCGGCTTTATAACCACGGGAATAGCTCGCATAAACCGCCAGGTCGTCATTGACCTGATAGTTGGCGATGATGTTGCCGGAGAAGTTATCATCCGAAAAACTATCGTTCACGTTCGCAGCTGGCGGGAAGAACTGAAGCCCCGTCAGGCCAAGAAGTGGATTAAAGTCCGGGTTGGTCGCCACAGCACTTGCTTGCGCCGTTGCTGTCGGGATTACCGTACTCTGGATAACTTCTGGCGGCACACCACCTGCCTGTGCTTGAGCAACCGCCTGCTGCACCGCTTGACCGACAAAAATTTCCACGAAATCAAGCGCCGCAAATGGGTCGTCGATCACGATATCCGAATCCATGGATTTCTTGTCGTGCGTATAACGAAGGCCACCTGTCAGGGTTAGTTGATCAGATACATGCCAATCTACCTGCACAAACGCACTGTAGCTTTCGTTCTTCTGGTTGAAGAGGCCTTGCAGTTGGCCGGAACCGTTAGCGAGGAAATAGCCCGATGGTGCGCCAAGGCCAGCTTCAAGCTGGCTGACCGCGCCACCTGTCAGGATATCCGCGAACGGACGAAGGCCGGGGCCCTGTACTGTCTGGTTGTCGGCTGACAGGTCTTGATTGTAGTAATAAACGCCCGCCATCCATTCAAACGGACCGTCTGTATTGGAGGTCAGACGAATTTCCTGCGTGAACGTATCATAATCCTGATCCAGAACACGGCGCTTGTTGAGCTGAAGGTCTGAGAAATCGGCATCAATGTCCTGCAGCTCGCGGTAGCCGCGGAACGCAGAGATCGATGTCAGTGTAAAACTTTCAAAATCAATGTCGATCTGGCCGGATACACCGTATGATTCCAGATTCCCAACAACCACTTCACCATCAATAGTGGTCTGGCGGTCCTTGATATCTGGGGCCCCATTGATGTCGGAGCCAAGTACTGTAAGCGCTTGTTGTGAACCAGCAGCCACTAGATAGAACGGCGCCGCACAGCATTCTTCATTGAGGTCGCTATAGTCTGCAATAATGCGAACGCTTGTGCTGTCTGTTGGCTCAAACAGTATTTGCCCGCGCAGGCCATACCGATCACGCTCGTTCAGCTTGCGGCCATCAGCGTTGTCAATCGTACCATCACGCTTGTTGACGTTAACGTCGAGGCGCATGGCAAGCGTGTCTTCCTGTAGCGGAATATTGACAGCAGCCTTACCAACCTTGGCGTCATAGTTGCCATAGGTCAGCTCGCCCTCAACCTCAAAGTCATAATGCGGCGCTTTGGTCACATAATTGATCACGCCCGCAGACGTGTTTTTACCAAAGAGCGTGGACTGGGGCCCACGCAACACTTCAATGCGCTCGATGCCCAGGAAGTCGTTGACCGATGCACCGTTTCTGGAGCGATAAACGCCGTCAACAAACACACCAACAGCAGGCTCAAGCCCGAAGTTGAAGGTGGACGAACCGATACCGCGAACGGAGAAACTTGTGTTGGATGCCGATGCGCGCTGCACAATCTGCAGGCTGGGCACCAATGTTTGCAGCGCCGTGAGGTCACGCGCCTGCGCGAGCGACATGGTGCTGCCGCCAATTGCCGACACCGCGACCGGTGTTTCGAGGATGGTTGCTTCCCGCTTCTGGGCAGTCACCAAAATCTCCTCAAGCGCGAAGGAGACATCACTATCTTGATTATCCTGCGCAACCGCAGCGCCCGTTACCATCATCGCTCCGGCAAGTGTTCCGGTAGCAACTGAAAGCATAAGTTGAGCGCGACGACGAGACGCACCTTGTCCATACTTGAAATTCATACTTCCCTCCCTTGGACCTTTAACCGGTGCCCTGCTGGCTTCCTTACACCGGTTTGGAGCAATACTGCCTCTCGATTTACGTGCACGTCAAGCGGTGCGGCGCTCACTTTTTCGCAATTGAGACACCAGTGTCACCACTGAAACACACCTTACTTTATGACGTTTTTTTTAAAGCTGGCTCTAAGGTCAAGATTCCGTAACGGAAATTTAAGGAGAGGAAGGAACACAAAAAGAATAAGGCGGCCGAAGCCGCCCCAAAAAAAATTTAAGTCCCCTTATACCAAAGTCTAAAAATCGAGGCTCAGGGTCAGGCCATAGGTTCGTGGATCGTTGGGGTAGCCGTTGTAACTTCCCGATTGCGCCACGGAATCAAAGATAAGCTGGAGATAATTCTCGTTGGTAATGTTCTTGGCCCATGCGGAAAGACGCCAGCGATTATCTTCACCTCCTTCAATGCCGATGCTGGCATTCAGGATAAATGTGCTGGGCATATCGCCAAACGGGTCAAGGTCACCGGCAACGTTTCGCTCGCCCCTATAATAGGCTTCACCCTGAATAAACCCGAGCATGTTGTCCCCAATTGGCTGGGTATAGGTTGCCGTGGATGTCATCGTCCATTTAGGCGCATCAGCGAGGCGAGTGCCCGTGAGGTCGGCCGCTCCCGTATAAGCCGCGTTGGTCGGGTCACACGATGGCTGCGGATTGGTTACCCGGCACGGCCCCCCCACAAATGAGGTATAGGTGGCGTCACTATAGGCGGCGGCAAATGTCCAGTTCAAATTCTCGGTTAGCGCGAACTGGCTATCAACTTCGATACCCTTGATGCGGATCGAACCAGCGTTCCTGAGTTCAAAGCCAAGGCCAGTGAAGATGTTGGACTGGAAGTCATCAACCTTTTGACTATAGGCCGCGATATTGACCTGTGCCCGCCTGTCCCAGAAACGGATTTTTGCACCCAGTTCCCAGGCATCCACAGTCTCGGGTTCAAACTCATAGGTGTTGGTATCGCCTGCGTTACTGGTAGCAGCAGCGCGGGAAGTGTCAAAACCGCCAGCCTTATAACCGCGTGAGAAGCTGAAATATGTGTTCAGGTCATCGTTCCAGTCATACGCAAGGATAACGTTACCCGTGAGCTTGTCTTCCGAGCGAGACCGGTCAAAATCGTTGCGCGGCGGGAAGAACTGGAGCGCCGCAAAACCACCAAACGGGTTGGCAAAATTTGGGTCCGAGATTGTCTGATTGAGGAGCGCCATTGCTGTCGGAAACGGTACGCCGGCCCCAAGAACTTGTGCAAGGAATATAGCGTTATAAACATTGCCAAGGTCAGGTGCCCCGTTGGCGTCAAACACATCTGTGAAATTCAGTGCTGCGAACGGGTCATCGATGTTGAAAACACCGGTCGCATCTTTCTTCTCTTTGGTGTAGCGCAGGCCGCCTGTCAGGGTCAGTTGATCAGTGATGTGCACATCAACTTGCCCAAAAGCCGCCCAGCTGCTTGAAGCTGTATCAAACTTCTCCTGCACCATGCCACCTTCTTCGGCGAAATAGGTGCCCACCGGCACCGGCGCTGGCCACAGGCCACCACCCGCGAGGGCAGACAGGGTCAGTTCAAGTCCGGTGATATTATCAAAGCCCGGCACAAAAGCATCGGAGCCCGCCAGTATGCTGAAGAAATCCCGGTTGTCAGCGCCGTAAGGCACCTTGTCTGTCGCGTCCAGGTTTTGCTTGGAATAGAAACCGCCAACGAGCCAGTCCACCCGGTTGTCGCCTGTGGATGCAAGCCGGATTTCCTGGGTGAAGATATCCACTTTGGTAAGCTCGCCGTTTCGTTTGATCAGGTCGGCTTGAGTGAAGTCAGCATCGAAGTTGGCGTCGGATTCAAAATCCCTGTAAGCGGAGATGGACGTCAGCTCAGCAGAGCCCAGGTCCCATTTCAACTCACCTGAAACACCAAAATCTTTCATGGCGTTAAGCATCACACCGTTGAAAGCAGTTTTGCGCTCATACGGGTCCGGCGGCACGATCTCAAAACCAAGGGCGGCGACAGCAGCCATGGTTGGCCCGTGCTCAATGAAGGGTGCCGCACAGCAAGCTTCATTGATTTCCGAATAGTCCCCAATCAGGCGGAAGGAGATAGCATCTGAAGGCTCCAGCAACAGTTGGCCGCGCACGGCCCAACGGTCTCGGTCGTTTACGTCACGACCGTCGCTTACATTTTCAATAAAACCATCGCGCTTGTTCACATTGGCCGAAAGCCTGAACGCTGCTTTGTCCTCTGCTATCGGCCCCGTCACCGTGCCCTTGAGGATAATCTGGTCATAGTTGCCGTACGAAACCTCGGCCTTGCCGCCAAATTCATATTCTGGCGACTTGGTCACAAAGGAGATTACGCCCGCAGACGTGTTTTTCCCAAAAAGCGTGGACTGTGGGCCGCGCAGGACCTCGACCCGTTCAACCGAGAGAAAATCGCCAATGGCGGCCCCTGTACGGGAACGGTAAATGCCGTCCACATAGATGCCCACCGAGGGCTCAAGCCCCGGGTTGAAGCCTGAGGTGCCAATACCGCGAATGTTAACCACCGTCTGAAAAGACGCAGCAGCTTGCGTGGTGTTCATGGCAGGCACTGCCATCATCAGGTCACGAACGTCGCGGATGTTGGATTTTTCGAGTGTTTCGCCGGTGTAGGCGCTGACGGCAATCGGTACGTCCTGAAGTGTCTTGGCGCGCTTTTGCGCCGTTACCAGGATTTCTTCCAGCGTGAAACCGCCGTCACTATCCTGATTGTCCTGTGCAAGCACCTGACCAGAAAAGCCAAGCGCTACCGCACCGATAGCAACCGAATGCAGCAGATGGGCACGCAGCGCGCGCCGTGTATAAACCTTCATGGTAATCTCCCCAGATTTTCCCCATAGCCCCGCCTTGGCCGGTCCCAGGTCAAATCTCCGCACGTTCTGGCAAACATGATGGCAGGAGTAGACCTCAATACCATTTTAAGGCAGTTCATTAAAATGATTTACCTCGAATGACAAAAGGTCAAGAAAAAGCACGCATAAAACTTAAGTTTCCGATCACCCGCCGTGCGTGTGTTGCACCTATACCATTGATTCAGGGCATGTTTTTAAGAGCGCGATAATTTCAGGTTTTTATTACCGCATGCTTGGCTTGTATCACTGCCGCCCAAAAAAAGAAGGGCAGCGATGCTGCCCTTCTCGTGGTTATTTTGCTTTGTATCAAGCGTGTCTGATTAGAACTGAGCCACCAGTTTGGCATATACCATACGACCGCGCGGATCGTGAGTACGGCTCTCGTAACCACCGTTAGTGGAAACATATGGTGGTGCTTTATCAAACGCGTTGATCACACCGAACTGAAGGCTAGACCCTTCCATGCTTTCGCTAAGGGCGCTCAGCTGCAGGGTATATTGAGCATCAACAGTCGTCATGGAGCCAATCGTGCTCCCTGCTGTCTGATCGTCATTCATGCCACTGATGTGCCGCACATAGAAGCGAGCGTCATGGTTTTCATTACCCCAGGCCATACCCGTATTAATGCGCCACTTTGGCGTTGGGCTGCCGAAGTTTGCAAAGTTACGGTTACCAGCACCATCAATGGACCCCGCTTGCGGGTCTTCAAGATCGTACTTGAGCACATGTGTTGCCTCGAAGAACGGCATGAAGGTACCCATGTCAGTATCGATGTTGTATTTCGCCGATACGTCAAAGCCCTGCGTCGTCACTTTGGAAGCGTTCAGATAATCCACGATCACCATGATGATGCTGCCTGACGTACCCGCCGAGCGGATCACACGGCTTGTATCTGTCGGGTTCGCATTCACAACGGCTTGGTAGTTTTCCTGAATGATTACGTCCGTGAAGGTGTAGTTCCAGAAATCGACATCGAGATCGAGACCGCCAACAGGTTCCCACGTGAAACCGAAGTTCCAAGCTTTGCCTTGCTCCGGCACGATAGTGCGGCCACCATCAGGTGCCACAGAACGAACCGCAGCGAACGCTGTGCCGCCAAGTGGGTCTGTAACCTGATTAAGCGACGTGCCACCACCGGAAACCTGAAGCACACTTGGTGCCCGGAAACTGGTGGAGTAACTGCCACGAAGCGCCATGGTTTCTGTTGGGCGATACAGAAGCGAGATTTTCGGATCAGTGGTTGCCCCGATATCGCCGCCGTAAATCTCGTGACGCAGTGCGATCGAAAGGTCGAGCTGATCAGTGATCGGAATAAGTGATTCCCCGAAAATACCAACAGCGCTACGATTGTCGCTGAAATCAGTGTTGCCGATTACGAAAGCAAAACCGTCCGCGTTCGAGATGTCGTCATAGTCACGACCCCAGAACTCATCCCGGATCTGAATACCTAGCGCGAGACCGATATCGCCTGCACCAGTGGAACCAATCGTACCGGATACCACCGCATCATAAACGGTTGTTTTCGAAGTACCGTCAATCACTTGTTCGCCGATGATATAGTCCATCACCGCGGCACTATTCGGTGCTGTGGTGAAGCTTGTAGCAAACGGGTTGAAGAACTCACAACCCGCCGTACCCGGCGCAACTGAACCAACGCCGGCGTCACAAGCGCCGTAACCGATCAAGGCACGCTGGAAGTTGTCTGTGATCACATCAGCTGTTGCGATCTGATAGGTGTTCTTACCGTGGGTAACACCAAAATCATAGCTCCAGTTCTCATTGAAATCACCTGTCAACTCGACGTTGAAACGGTATGTTTCAGACGCAAACCGGTTCGGGCTTGGATCACCACCGTTACCGATCGCGCGGCCAAGGAAGGTCACACCCTCACCAAATGGGTTTTCAGGGTGATAAGCTGGTACACCCGCTGAACCCAGTTGCAGATACGGG
Source organism: Kordiimonas sp. (assembly GCF_965216265.1). Taxonomy (GTDB): domain Bacteria; phylum Pseudomonadota; class Alphaproteobacteria; order Sphingomonadales; family Kordiimonadaceae; genus Kordiimonas. The sequence goes on along the minus strand of NZ_OZ244153.1, from coordinate 2,411,124 downwards.
AAGGTTGGTGAGTTGTTCCGGACCGCGCCGGTATCAGCCCAGCCACCTTCCAGGCGCAATTGGTGACCGTCCCCGAGATCTTGCGTCACCACGGCGTAAGCCTGTTTGCGCTCCTCTTCAGGGACAAGGTTATAATAGTCACCGAAGTCCAAGCCACAGGTACCCACATTGATACCGCCTCCTAGCGGTACCGCCACATCCGGGATACCGCCCACTTCCTCACAACCGTATGGGTCGATGACCGGCGCTGTTGTGCCGATCAAGCCAATAATAGACGGCACATAATAGGAGCCTGGGTTACCAAGAACCGAGCTATCGTCTGACGGCAGGCTGAAGCGACGCTCCGCAGTTGTCAGCGGTGAACGGTCATAATAACTGAACGCACCCATAAAGTGGGTCGTATCATTCCCGAAACCGAACTTGGCTTCATAAAGCTGGTCAGATTGGCTGCCCTGGTCGGTAAGCGTCTGGTACTTGGCGCTGACCTTCACACCTTCGAACTGGTCGTCGGTAATGAAGTTAACAACGCCCGCGACAGCGTCGGTACCATAAATGGCGGCTGCGCCGTCTTTCACGATCTCAATCCGCTGCACAGCAATCTGCGGCACAAGCGCGCTTGTATCCACAAACGCAATACCGTCGTTTGTTGTTGTGCCGGCAACCACCTGGCGACGACCGTTCAGGAGAACGAGCGTTGATGCCACACCTAGGCCGCGCAGGTTAAAGTTGGACGTGCCTGACGTACCGTTCTGCGTAAACGCATCCGGGTTATTCTGGGCACCATTGTTGATGGTCAGGGTCTGAACAAGGTCAGCCACATTGCTGGCGCCGATCTGGTTCAGGTTTTCTGAGCCAATCACCGCAATCGGTGATGGGCTGTTAAACTGTGATTTACCTTTAAGATAAGTACCGGTGACCACGACTTCTTCGATTTCCAGCATGGAATCGGCTTCGTCCTGGGCTATTACCGGATTTACTGCAAACAAACTCAAACATCCCGCGGCGAGCGCGGTCGTATTGAACAAGCGGTTCTGGCGCATGTTTCCCCTCCGTTGTTAAAAAGCTACTGCTTTTCCTTCCCAACAGTAATTGGATAGGTCGAAAGCCATTAGCGTCAAGCGGATGAGGAAATTTCAATACGTCGAAAAGCGCCACTGTTGCCTCTGAGCAACAGTTTCGGTCAACACAGGTCAGTTGGGATGGATAAGTGCCTGTTTTACAAACACCTCAGCCATGCCAACGCCAAGGCGCGCATCGATATAAGGTGTCAGGTAAGCTTTCACGATATCAGGGTCTATTGGCCTGTTCACCTGAAAGGTTTGGCGCGACAACATAGACAGTGCTGTATTGAAGTCTGACCGGACTTGGGGCAGCCGTGATCGCACGACCTCAAAGTCCTGAGTGTTCTCCATCACCAGTACAATCTGCAATGTAGCCTGACCCTCAACAATGCCGCGTTTGATGACGGAGAAATTGAACGGTGACATCTCAAGCTTCGGTTTGCCGACAAACTCCTTGTCTCCTTCTTCCTCTTCAGAGAAAGCAAAAGCCGCAGGACCGAAAAGGCTAAAACCCATCAAAAAAGCGATTAGAAAAATTCGCATCAAAAACCCACCGTTCCCATTTTCAGTCATCACGCAGCCGGTATGATCCGGCACTGTATCGGTCACGCATCATGCCTATATTTCTGTGAATACAGCCTTAACATTTCACATCACCTGATAGAAGCTATCTCATAAAGTTAACCAGCTTACCTTGCCACCCTCACCGTCACATCACGTGAATAAAACAGCTCATCAAATCGCTGCAACATAAGAATGTCGCATTATAAGACATGTGTTGTATAATGCGATGATTTTGTGTCCTTTTTTGCAACAAATTCAACCATTTAATTGAACACTTATACAATAAAAGTCACAACATATTGATTTATAATGATATTTAAGAACTTATTAAAACTGGCACGAGCCTTGTATATATAGGGATACCTCTCGAGCAGGGGTGCGGGAATGGGTAAATTTATTTACTCGACCCCCAATCGTGCACCTGTTCCCGCGTACCCCGCGCTCGAGAAGTTTCTCCTAAAAGCCGCGCCGCAAGCGCGGTTTTTTTGTTGCTAAAATCAACCAGATAGCGCGAACAGAGAATGCTTGAATTCACCTGAACGCATCATTCCCACGAGTGATTTTATGCAAAAAGGCTGAAGCTTGATGAGGATGCGCCCGACTGAAGGCGCGCAAGCCCGGTCTGAAGGTTCGCGAGTTGCGCCTGTTGATAGGGAGACGCAGATCCCTGGTTAGCGGAACCGTTCTTCAGTTGCTCAATCAGCGGATTATAGTCCAGCGACCGGTAGGCGCGCTGCACGGTTGAAACTGCCCCGTCCAGAAGTCCCAGCACATATTTGGCCGTTTGTTTGTCCCCGATATGAATAGCCCCGTCGAGGCCAAGAGCAAACACGCCACCTGTATCCTCTTCAGGTGGGATATCCTTATCTTTGTCGGTGGTGATATCAAACACTTCGTTCTTGGGCAAAATCCGGCCCGGCTCAATACCAATGCGACTCAACAGGTCCCGGCCTTCCTTACCAGCAAAAAGCTCGATGGCAACACCATCGTCCAGGGCGCTGATCTTCATTTTTGAGCCCTCATCTGTATTGGAGACCTCTACCTTCAACTTCGAAAAGCCTGCTATGCGAATTTTCCGCGCCAGATCATCAAACGTATCGCCCTCGTCGAGCTCAATACGTTTTTTGCTACCACCATCAATGGAGAGATAGAAAAAGTCATCCACTTTGGCTGACGTTTGGGTCTGTATATCAAGAGTCTCATCAATCTGGACCGTGCCCTGCGGCAGACCAAGCGTTTCCAGAACGGAATTACCCTTGTTCGTGAAAGCAATACTGCCAGCCGTAGACCCCGCGAGCCCCTCGCCATATTGCTCAATATCTTCAACAACGCCCGAGGTACCATTAAGGCGCGCTACAAAAGCATCCGTCGAGCCCTGCCCGGTCTCACCCGCAAACGTTCCGCTTGTTGAGCCTGCAACATAAACAACGCCGTCGGCAACCGTCACATCAGCAACCCGGTCGGTGCTGCTGGTGGAAAGATACGTAGTGAAATCACCACTCAGGTCCGTCGCGCCTGAAAGTGTCAGGCCGCTTACAAAACCTTCAAATGCCCCTTCAGCGCTGCCGTTTTTGGTAGCTGTTCCGCCAGCATCAAGGCTGGCGTTGGTGGTAACCCCAGCGATATAGACCTTGCCATTCGTGTTATCGATCGTGATGCCCTGGATAGAACCACCCGCCCCAAGGCTGCCAAAATCAACACTGTCGGTCTGGTTGGTGAGATCGCTGCCGTCAATGCGGCGCACTACGGCATTGCCGTCTTCTTCCACCGCCACAACCAGGTTGTCGTTATCGTCAACAGCGATACCCTTGATCACCTCGTTGTCGCTGGTGCCAAATACGTTGGAATCCACGAGCGCTCCGGTAGAGCCGGACAGCTTCACGATCAAGGCGTCCTGCCCACCGGAAAACCCCGAGGAGGCACTGACGCCCGACTTGGTGTAACCGCCCACAAAAATGTCGCCACTCGAATCAACTGCCACGCTGTTCGCACCAGTTTCACCAAAAGTATCAAGCTGGTAGCGGAAAACCTCATCACCACGCTTGCTGATCTTTTGTACAAAAAGGTCGGTGCTATCTACCACATCGGAGGACGAAAGCTTGCTGTCAGTCTGGCCAACAAGAATTACATTGTCGTCCTCGTCAACAGTTATGCCCTGCACGCTCGCAGTACCTGAAACACCCAGAAGGCGGGAAAAAACAACGTTTCCTTCGCTGTCGAATTTAGTGAGGAAAACATCTTCACCTTCAGCAGTATTTAGCTGGTGGCCAAAACTACCTGCTGATGTCCCCACCACATAAATGCTGCCTTCACTATCGGTCGCGATACGCTTGGCCGTGGTATCCGCATTAACCTTATTGGCGCTATCGATATTGGTGAGCGAAGAGGTGTTGTCCGTGCCGTCAGCGTCGTCATCATCTTCCGTCGCGTCTTCGCCGAGCACCTTGGTTTTTGCGTCAGCCAGAAACTTGTCCCGCATCTCCTGAAGCTTGGGGTCAAGCTCGTCGTCTTCTTCCTCTTTCACCAAGCCTTTGATTTCCGTGGCCGCATAATCAATGCCCGCAAAAGACGTGGTGTCATCAGCCGCTATCGTGCCACTCAGGTTATTGAATTCCGTGATCCGGCTCGTAACCGCATAGGAGTCATCAAGCTGCTTCACCGAAGACGCCACATAGAGCGTCGGCGCGGAGCTCGCAGCCGAGAAAGAGACCTCCTCTGTGATTGTGCCGTCAACCTGCAGGCCATACCGACCGCTGGAACCGTCTCGCCGGATATCAAACCGGGTCTGGTGTTTGATATATTCTTCACCCTCGTCATCAAGAGCCGTAAGGGCTTCAATCTTGCTGTTGACCAGATCCTTGATGCTGTTAAGTGAAAGCGTGCCCGAGATTTCGCTCAGGTCAACTTCGATATTATCCGTCTCACCGCTTTTAGTGATGGAGACCGTGAAAACTTCCGTGCCTGTCAACCCTGCAAGCGCGTCATTGGGATTTGATGCAACCAGCGAACCGTCAAACCCGGTTTCGTTCTTGCCAAGCCGCGCGCTGGTTTCTGTTTTATACTGCTTTTCGCCCAGAAAAAGCTCAAGCTTCTCAAGCTGCGCGGTCGAGAGATACTCCCGCACCTCAGAGAGGCCTTTCTGGAACTGCTCGTTCAGCCGTTTGAGCGACGCAGACGACGTTGTATCGGCGGAGGCATACTCAGCCAGAATACGCAAGTTGGACAGGGCTTTGAAAACAGCAAAAGAAGCTTGTTTGTCCGGGTTGTCCGCAACTGCCTTCAAGTCACTCGATTTCAGGTCAATGAAACTTGATAGCTCACGAACTTCACGAATCTGCTGGTTAAGCGTTTTGGTTTCTTCGGCCTGTTGCCACGGCGGCACAATCCCGTCATTGGTACTACCAAAGTTATAGGCAGCGCGATCTTCTGCAGAAAGGCTGGCCAGCGTACGTTGGGCGATCTTGGAGTTGGCAGCAGCCTGAATAAGCGATGCATCCACCCCGATGATCTGGGTGGTGAAATTGGTTTGGCCGCCAAGGCCAAATAATCCACCGCTTGAATTTGCTATGCCAAAAAATGCCATTCGCTACTTTACCAGCTTTCTGCCGTCTATCCTAGCGAGCCATTCGGGGCCAATTTTTGGCCGGGGGCCCGCATGTAAAACTCGGCAAATATTGCCGCATAGGCAAATTATTCCCCGTAAAACTGACAACCTCATCAGAACGACTCGGCCTCGCGGGAATTTATTGCCGTTGAATTGCTTTTTCTCACAATTCTCCCTACATGTGATGCAAGGAACGTGACAATTACGCTGCAGACACCCGAGAGCCGTATCTTCTGGGCCACGACAGCAAACGACGAGGACTTTGACCGATGACCGCCATTTTTGTGCTGCTTGATAGCCTTCTCGGCTTTTATGCGCTCTTGCTCATCATCAGCGTGGTGCTGAGCTGGCTCACCACCTTCGGCATTATCAACACCCATCAGCCGTTTGTACGGTCGGTCCTGCACTTCCTGCATGCCGTGACCGAACCGGCGCTCAGGCCCATTCGTCGCATTCTGCCCGATATGGGTGGTATCGACATTTCACCCATCATTCTCTGGTTCCTGATCTATGCGCTTAGGGTACTGCTGAAGGCAGACATCGCCCCACTCTTTGGCGTGAATGTCTACTGAGGTTTTTGAGCAGACGGAAGGCGGCATCCGCCTTCACATCCGCCTGACCCCGAACGCACGATCTGAGGGCATTGAGCGCATAGACATATCTGCAGAGGGCACCAAACGCTTGCGCGCCAGCGTCACCGTGGTGCCCGAAAAGGGCAAGGCCAACAAGGCGCTGATCAAGCTTCTCGCCAAAAAACTGAGGTTGCCCAAATCGACCATTCGCCTTATAGCGGGGGAGCAATCCCGGAATAAGACTATCGCAATCGACGGTCATCCGGATGAACTGATACCGGCGCTTGAAAATATGCTCTCCAGCCTTGGGTGATGGGTTGCCCTGAAATGGCTTTAAAGCAAACTTTGGCGCCCGCAAGGAGACGCCCATCCAATGGCCACCACCCCTTCAAACCTCATTGATGGCAAGGCGTTTGCCGCCCGTGTTCGAGACGGCGTTGCCGCCGATGTCACGAAGCTGAAAAGCCGCGGCATCACGCCAGGCCTCGCGGTTGTGATCGTGGGGGAAGACCCCGCAAGCCAGGTTTATGTGCGCAACAAGGTGCGCCAGACAGCTGAGGTTGGCATGCACAGCGTGCATCACGAATTCCCTGCAAACACCAGCCAGGAAGATCTGGTTGCCAAAGTGCGTGAGCTGAACGCAGACAACAACATCAATGGCATTTTGGTGCAATTGCCACTGCCCAAGCATATCGATGAGGTAGCCGTGATTGAAACCATCGCACCAGAGAAGGATGTTGACGGTTTTCACGTGATCAATACCGGCCTTCTCGCCACCGGCGGCGAGGGCATGGTGCCCTGCACCCCGCTCGGTTGCCTGCTGATGCTCAAGGACCGATTGGGTGACCTGTCCGGCAAAAAGGCTGTTGTGGTGGGCCGCTCCAACATTGTTGGCAAACCCATGGCTCAGCTTCTGCTGGACGCCAACTGCACTGTTACCATCGCCCACAGCCGCACCAGAGACCTGCCCGGTGAGGTTCGCGCTGCAGATATCGTGGTGGCTGCTGTTGGCCGGCCTGAGATGATCAAGGGTGACTGGATCAAAGAGGGCGCGGCAGTTATCGACGTAGGCATCAACCGTATTGACGCGCCAGAGCTTGGCGAAGGCAAAACCCGCCTCGTGGGTGACGTGGACTTCAACGGTGCCGCGCCTCATGCTGGTGCCATCACCCCGGTGCCGGGCGGTGTTGGCCCCATGACCATTGCCTGCCTGCTTAAAAATACCGTGACAGCAGCGTGCCGACAGAACAATATCGACCCGAACGCACTTTAAAACGTATTTGATCCAGGGGTTATCTGCTGCCTGCTGGTGGCGGGATCAAAAAGGGACACGACGCATGTATGAAGCCTTCATCGCCGCTTTTATCGCTCTTTTTGTGATTGTTGACCCCATCGGTATCGCGCCCGTTTTTGCGGGCCTTACCCAAAACGCCACCCGCCAGCATCAACGCTCCATGGCGATCAAAGGCACATTGATCGGCACGCTGATCCTGATTTTTTTCGCGCTTGTGGGCAAGCCGTTCCTCAACGCCCTTGGCATTTCCATGGACGGCCTTCGGGTCGCCGGGGGTATCATGCTGTTTATCATCGCGCTTGAAATGGTCTTTGAGAAACGCACCGAACGCAAGCAGGAATCCGCCGAAAAAATGGATGAATATTTCGAAGATGTTTCGGTGTTTCCGATCGCGCTACCGCTTCTGGCCGGGCCTGGTGCTATTGCAACCATCATGCTCACCATGACCTCTTATGAGCATGACTTCATGGCGCAGATGGCGGTGCTCGCCGCGCTTGTGCTGGTGATGATCATCACGCTGGTGGTCTTCTTCACTGCCGGTAAGGTGATGGACCTTCTGGGCCCAACCGTGAATGCGGTTTTGACCCGGCTTCTAGGCGTGATCCTCGCGGCACTCGCGGCACAATATGTGCTTGATGGTCTGAAGAATACTTTCCTCGGGTAAGTGCCACACTTGCGCCGCACATACGCCGCAAAAACCAGCACACTTTCCGCCACACTGCGCCGCATATACGCCACACCCTGCGCACCCAACCGCTCGGGCAAAACGACTAGTCGCAAAGCCTTTGGGCAAGCGTTGACAGCGGCCTCCCAAGCCTGCACTGTCGCGGCAATCAACTTGGGGACAAAACCAATCAGGGTTAGGAAAAATCAATGAAAAAACTGGTAACCGTCGCCGGTCTGATGCTTGCGCTAGGCGCCTGTGAAGACAAGGCAACCACCACCACTGAAACCGCCGGAACCGCAGAAAGCACCGCTTCTGCGCCATATGAAATGAACGCTGATGCGCTCGCGGATCATGTCAAAACACTCGCCTCTGACGAGTTTGGCGGTCGTGCTCCGGGCTCGCCGGGGGAAGAATTGACCGTGCGCTATCTGGAAGCCGCCTTCAAAGAGGCTGGGCTTAAAGGTGCCAATGGCGGCAGCTTCATCCAGGAAGTGCCACTAGTGTCCATTGAGACACAGGGCACACCCGCCATGCAGATCACTGGTGGCGTCGGGGAAAACCTTGACCTTGCCTACCGTGCCGATCAGGTAACCTGGACCCGGCGCGAGCAAAATGACACCGAAGTCCATGAAAGCGACGTGGTGTTTGTAGGCTACGGCATCAACGCGCCTGAGCGCGGCTGGAACGACTATGAAGGCGTTGACGTTAAAGGGAAAACGGTTGTTATCCTTGTAAACGACCCGGGCTTTTCCACCCAGGACCCCGCGCTTTTTGAAGGCAACACCATGACCTACTATGGTCGCTGGGATTATAAGTTTGATGAAGCAGCGCGCCAAGGTGCTGCCGCCGCGCTGATTATTCATGATACCAAACCTGCGGCCTACGGCTGGGGCACAGTAGACAGCAGCTGGACAGGCCCTCAGTTCGGCATGGTCCGCGATGACAAAGGCGCCTCGCTTTCTGAACTTGAAGGCTGGATCACCACGGAAAGCGCGGACAGGCTGTTCGCAAAAGCCGGCCTTGACCGCGCGGCACTCAGCAGCGCTGCCACCGCGCCGGGCTTTAAAGCTGTACCCATGGACCTCAAGTTCTCTGGCGGGTTCCGCAGTGAAATCAACCACGTACAGTCTCGTAACGTGGCAGGTGTTCTGGAGGGCAGCGAACGCCCGGATGAGTATTTCATCTATATGGCGCACTGGGACCATATCGGCACCGACCCGACCGTTGAGGGTGACGGCATCTATAATGGCGCGCTTGATAACGCAACCGGCACAGGTGGTCTTGTTGAACTTGCCCGCGCTTACACAAGCGCAGAGAACCCACCAAAACGTTCCGTGTTGTTCCTCGCTGTCACCGCTGAAGAGCAAGGCTTGCTGGGCTCAGCCTATTATGCAGCCAACCCGCTGGTACCGCTTGAAAGGACTGTCGGCGGCATCAACATGGACGGCTTAAACTATTATGGCCCAACCCATGACGTGACCGTTGTCGGCCTCGGAAACTCGGAACTGGACGATTACCTCAAAACAGCCGCGAACAACCGCAGCCGTGTGCTGGTGGCAGATCAGGAGCCGGAGAAAGGCTACTTCTACCGCTCAGACCATTTTGAGCTCTCCAAACGTGGTGTGCCAATGCTCTACCCAAATTCAGGCTATGATCATATCGAGAAGGGTCGGGCTTATGTGGAAGGTTTGGTCGCCGAGTACCTCGCGAACCGCTACCACCAACCGGCTGACGAATATCAGGATAGCTGGGACTTGAACGGCGCCATCAAGGACCTCGAGCTTTATTATGCGACCGGCCGCCTGATTATCGATAGCGATGTATGGCCTAACTGGCGTGAAGGCAGCGAATTTAAAGCCCTTCGTGATGAGCAGCGCAGCGGCCAATAACACACGTCGCCTGCACCATTGGAAAGAACGAGAAGGACGGTCATTGGCCGTCCTTTTTTTCATAAACGAAAAGACGAGTTTCGATACCTTGTTCACACGCCTATGCTCGACCGAGGGTATATAGGAAGGGACACACAATGAAACGCCATGCTTTTGCTGCCGCCGCCATGCTGCTCGCAGCTGGCTTTACGCCAACCAGCGCAACCGACCACGGCTGGAACAAGGGGCTGGACCTAGATAATGCAGACCTCAGCACGTTCCGCCTCGTCCTGATGAATGAGGGTGCAGAAGCAGGGGACATGACCTATGGCTGGCACAAGATGGGCGAGCAGTATGTAATCGAAGATCGTACCACCATGGAGCCCAACATTGTGGAGACCGCCAAAGCCGTGGTGGACGGCACCACTCTCCTACCCCGCAGCGTGGCTATCAGTTTAGTCATGGGCGAAAGCTTTATGAATGTGGACTTAGGCTGGAACGACCTGAACCGCCAAGGCAAATTTACCAGCAAACGCGCTGGCAGTGAAGAAACCGTGCGTGAGGTTGATCTGATTGAGGACAACCCCGCGCCGCTCCGACTTGCCGTTGTTGGTTTTGTCGCTGCGATGCCGCTTGATGTAGGGTTTGAGAATAGCTTTGATTGGTTCAACACCCTGGCGAACAGGACCGAGACAGTCAAAATTAGCGTTACCGGGACACAGGAAGTGGAAACCCCTGCCGGGAATTTTGACACCTATGTGGTGGAGATTAGCGGCGGGACGCCAGAAAACATCGTTTATGTCACCAAAACAAAGCCTCGCCGTATTGTACGTATCGATGTGGTTGGAAGGCCCTTACATTTTTTACTGGCCGCAAACCAGCCTAACTAAAAGCCAAAAGCGTGTAGCGCCACAAGCGTCAGCGATAGTGTGAGCGCAGACCCCGCCGTTGATATCAGCACGGTCGTTGCCGCCCGCCGCGACCCCACGCCGTGTTGAGTGGCAAAACTATAAGCCACCATACCAGAGGGCAGCGCCGCCATCAGGGTGGCACTGCCAACCCACACTGGCGGCAGCCCAATAGCAAAATGGCAAACAACAAACACCAGCGCAGGCAGCAGCAACAGCTTGAGCACGGTTGCCATCGCAGCCTGCACAATATCGCCCGCGATCTCAACGCGAGAGAGCGCAAGCCCGGCAGCAAACAATCCAACAGGAGCAGCAGCCCCGGCCGGTAGCGCCGTCAGGCGGTCGAGCCACATGGGAAATGGCAAGCCAAGCGCCGACCAGGTAAGGCCTGTGATCAGGGCAATTATGATCGGGTTCTGGCGAATACTCATGAAGGTGCGCGCCAGAATGCCAGGGCCTTCTGTGTTGTTTTTCGCGCGCTCGACAATGATGGTGGTGACCGGCAACAGCGTGAGTGAATGAAAGCTAAGAAGCAGCAAGAGAAGCCGCACACCCTCGGCCCCGTAAGCTCCTTCGAGAATGGGGATGCCAATAAAACCGCCATTGGCGAAACAGGCAGAAAGGGCAAAAATACCCTGTTCTGCCATCGTCAGCCGGAACAGATATTTCGCCACCAGTACTGCAAGCGCATAGAGCACATAGAGGGAGCTATAATAAGCCCCCACAAGCACAAGCTCGTCTGCATGCGGCAGGTCGCGCGCCGCAATAGAGCGAAACAAAAGTGCAGGGATAGCAATATACCAGACAAAAGCGATGAGGATTGCGCTGGAGCCTTCCGGGAAAAGCCGGGTACGGCCAAGACCGTACCCAAGCATGATCAGCAGGAAGACCGGTGCGATAATGGTCAGTATCTCAGCCACAAACCCTCATCTCTCAGAAAGCCTTATTCGTAGGCAGGTGGTTCCGGCACCTTGCCGCGGCGCTTGAGCAGTTGCAGCCTCAGCGCATTCAACTTGATAAAGCCCTGTGCGTCGCGCTGGTCATAAACGCTATCCGCCTCAAAGGTCACATGCTCCATGGAATAAAGGCTTTTCGGGCTCTTGCGGCCAACCACATGAACACCGCCCTTATAAAGCATCAGGCGCACGGTGCCCTCCACATGCTCCTGGCTCTTGTCGATCAGGGCTTGCATCATTTCCCGCTCGGGTGAGAACCAGAAACCGTTATAAATCAGCTCCGCATACTTGGGCATGATCTCGTCCTTGAGGTGCATGGCACCGCGGTCGAGTGTGATCTGCTCAATACCCCGGTGTGCGGATAGCAGGATGGTACCGCCCGGCGTTTCATAAATGCCGCGCGATTTCATGCCCACAAAGCGGTTCTCGAGAAGGTCAAGTCGGCCAATACCATGCTTTTTACCGTAATCGTTCAAGGCTGTCAGCAGCGTAGCGGGGCTCATTGCCACGCCGTTGATGCCAACCGCGTCCCCGCGCTTGAACTCAACCTCAATATATTCTGGTGTGTCCGGCGCCGTAAGCGGGTCATCGGTACGGGCGTAGACATATTCTTCCGCCGCGACCCATGGGTCCTCCAGCGCTTTACCTTCACTTGAGGTGTGCAACAGGTTTGCGTCCACGCTGAACGGGGCTTCGCCGCGTTTGTCTTTTGGCACAGGAATTTGGTGTTGCTCTGCAAAGTTCAGAAGATCCGTGCGGCTATGCAGGTCCCACTCCCGCCAAGGTGCAATCACCTTGATGTCAGGGTTGAGTGCATAATAGCCAAGCTCAAACCGAACCTGATCATTACCCTTCCCGGTGGCACCATGGCAAACCGCATCGGCACCCACTTCCCGGGCGATCTCAATCTGCCTCTTGGAAATCAATGGCCGCGCGATGGATGTACCCAGGAGGTACATGCCCTCATAAACCGTATTGGCACGGAACATGGGGAAGACGTAGTTTTCAACAAAGTCTTCGCGCAGGTCTTCAATGTAAATCTCTTTGATACCGAGCATTTCCGCTTTTCGTCGTGCCGGTTCAAGCTCCTCGCCCTGGCCGAGGTCTGCGGTGAAAGTCACCACTTCGCAACCATAAGTGACCTGCAGCCACTTGAGGATGATGGAGGTATCAAGCCCGCCTGAATAGGCAAGCACAACTTTTTTAACTTGATCCGACATAAGGAAACTCCGGTAATGCGTTAGCGCAGGCGAGTATAAGAGGGCGAGGCGTGCGGTCAATCGCTTTGGCGTTGTTATTTTTTATGGGCTTAGCGCAGAAAAACTAATTTAGCCATGCCTGAAACACTGGCTGAAGCACTGCTCGGAAAATAATTTGGAAAAAGGCCTTGCCCCTGACGTTACGTCAGGCCCCAGAGACAGGGTGTTGGACAAGGAGATGGTATGCAGACCTTATCTATTGGTGAATTGGCAAAACGCTCAGGCGTAAGTGAACGAGCCCTCCGCTTTTATGAAACGAAGGGGCTGATGAAACCCGTGAGGACCGAGGCACGACAGCGAGCCTATCGCTACAGCGATATTCTACGCCTGCAGCAGATCCAACTGCTTAAGAAGGCGGGTTTCACACTTCGGGATATTCAGGCCATGACCAAAGGGTCTACGCTAAATGCCACGCAGATCCTGCAGGTTCAGGAGGCCATGCTGAGAACGGAAGCCGAGCGCATCCGCACCGCTCATGAAGCGGTCAGCGCGGCCCTTGAGCGGTTGCAAGACGATAGCAACGTCTCCTTGTCCACACTTTGTCATATCATCAAAATGGGAGAACATGCTGTGAGCGAGGAAAAGTGGAAAAAAGTGTGGAACAAATTCTACACAGAGGAAGAACAGAAACGTTGGCGCGCAGCAAAAGACGCTGTGCCCGATGAGATTGTAAAAGCACATGAAGCTGCGTGGCCAGCCTTGATTGCCAGAACCGAAGCGCTGGTCGCGAGGGGCGCAGACCCCGCAAGCGAAGAAGCCCTCACCGTAGTGCAGGAATGGAACAAGATGACACAGGCCATCTATGACATTGACCCCAAACTTGCAGGCAGCGCCGCCAAGTTATACGATAATTTGGATGACTGGCCAGCCGATGGCCCTGAAGCTCCTTTCTCGCCGGAGGTCTGGCGTTTCATAAAAAAGGCCGAGATTGCCCTTAAAAAATCGGAAGCCTGAGGCCCACGCAGCACCAGGTCCTGTCGGTCTGGTGCTGTCCTCAAGGGAGTCTCAACCTACCGCTGACTATAGGCTAAAAGTGCATATTCTTTATTTCAACAGTTAGTGGTACATTGCTTGGATACATCACTCAAAAGGAGTGACCGCGCAAAATGCGTGGACTAGGAAAGCTAGAGTAACTGGCAATGCTGAGCGTGAACACAAATGCGGGTGCCCTTTCAGCCCTTCGCAATCTTGAAGCCAACCACAAATGGCTTCAGACGCTGCAGGAACGCATTGCTACCGGCTATAAAGTCGGCTCCATCAAAGATGACGCAGCAACATATTCGATCGCCCAGCGTATGCGCGGCGATCTTGCTGGCCTGAGCGCAACCATCAAAAGCATCGATACCGCAACGGTAGCCGTTGACGTCGCCGTAGTGGCAACAGAAAGCGTGTCTGACCTGCTGATCGAGATGAAAGGCAAGATGGCCTCGCTGTTGAATGCGCAGAAAAACGGTGACGAGAGTGCAGCCAATGCATACACCCGCGACCTTGATGCGTACCGTGAGCAGATCAAAACCATCATCTCAAGCGCAAACTTCAATGGCACCAACCTGATCGACCAGGGCAGTGACATCATCAGCGCGCTCGCGAATTCAGACGGCTCAGAAACGCTGGATTTTGACCACCAGAACCTGTCCTTTGGCGGCGCGCTTATCACGCTTACGGACGATTCTGATTACACGATGGAGGAGCTTGAGAACTCGATCAAGAACGTCAATACCGCGCTTTCGCACTTTGGCACCGCATCTCGCAGGCTTGAGATCCAGAAGGAATTTACCAACAAGCTGCATAATGTGATCGAGGAAGGCATCGGCCGTTTGGTGGACGCGGACCTTGCGCGCACCGCCGCAGACCTGCAAGCCGCCCAGATCAAGGAACAGCTTGGCATCCTCGCCCTCAACATCGCCAACAGGGAACCACAGACCCTGCTGGCACTGTTTGGTGGTGGTCGCGGTTAAGCAGCGACTCGGTCCCGTCAAGTAAGGCCTGTAGAGGTATGGTGTGGTTTAGTGACGACCATCGCGTCTGCCGCCATAGCGGCTTCCCGCTCCAGCTGAGCTTTCGATTTTTTCTCAGACGCTGATTTAAGCTGGCCGCACGCCGCCATGATATCCCGCCCCCGTGGGGTGCGGATGGGCGCAGAGATACCACCTTCATAAACGAGGTCGGAAAAGCGCTGGATCTGGTCCCACTCGGAACACTCATACGCTGTACCCGGCCATGGGTTGAACGGAATGAGGTTTACCTTTGCGGGTAGCTTGTATTTGCGGATAAGGCGCACAAGCTCGCGGGCGTCCGCGTCGCTATCGTTCACGCCCTTCAGCATGGCATACTCAAAAGTGATACGCCGCGCATTGTGCGCACCGGGATAGTTCGCACACGCCTTTAGCACTTCATCGAGGCCGTATTTTTTGTTGATCGGCATGATCTCGCTACGCACTTCATCGCGCACCGCATGCAGGCTCACCGCCAGGTTCACGCCAATTTCGTGCCCACAGCGTTCCATGTGTGGCACCACACCGGAGGTGGACAGCGTGATACGGCGACGGGAAAGCTGGATACCCTCTTCATCCATCACGATCTCAAGCGCTTTTTTCACATTGTCGAAGTTATAAAGCGGCTCACCCATGCCCATCATCACGATGTTGGTCACGCGCCGTCCGACGGTCGGGTTCTCCCATTCGCCAAGGTCGTCGCGCGCGATCATCATCTGCGCCACAATTTCTGCCGCCGTCAGGTTCCGCACAAGGCGCATGGTACCCGTATGGCAAAACTTGCAGTTAAGCGTACAGCCAACCTGGCTTGAAATACAAAGCGTGCCGCGGTCTTCCTCGGGGATATAAACCGTCTCAGCCTCGTTACCGTCCGCAAAGCGGATGAGGTACTTGCGCGTACCGTCGTTTGAATATTGTGCTTCCACAATCTCGGGGCGCTCAATGATGAAATGCTCTGCGAGCTTTGCCCGCACGTCTTTTGAGACATTGCTCATATCATCAAACGAGGTAACACCTCGGTGGTAGACCCAGTGCCAAACCTGGCTCGAGCGCATTTTCACCTGCTTTTCGGGCACGCCAATCTCGGCAATAGCGGCTTTAAGCTCGGCCCGATCAAGACCAAGGATATTCAGCTTGCCAGCGGGGGCGTCAACGCGTGGGGAAACGATCGGCTCGTGGCCGTTCGGGGTAATCTGCATCTTTATACTCCTGCCTTTTGCCGTTTGCAGCTCGGCGCCAGGGCGTTTCGGGCAACCACGGCGTTCCACCACGGTGCGGGTTAATATGGCGCGGCTTATACGCCCCTCACGCCAAGTTGTAAAGAAGGGTGATTGACCCTAAAGGTGCGCCTTCATATGGTTTGCACAGATGCTTTTGCTCAGGATTTTCAGCCATGCCCATACCTTATGGATACACCATCGCCGCCGCACAATATGCTGCAAAGCGCGGGGATATAAGCGCCAACCTCAATACCCATATGCGCATGACAGAGCTTGCTGCAGGCGCGGGCGTGGATTTTCTGGTGTTTCCGGAACTTTCCGTCACCGGCTATGAGATGGATCTGGCGAAAGAGCTGCAAACCACGCCGGATGACCCAATGTTCCACCCGCTCCAGAGCCTGGCTGCCCAGCATAATATGCGCGTGATGGTTGGCATGCCGCTCAAGGCGTCCTCTGGGAAACCCTATCTGGGCTCGGTTATTCTTGGTGGCGCTGAGCCTGAAGCCTACCACAAGGTACATGTGCATGATAGCGAAGCACCCTACTTCCAGCCCGACGACAAGGTGGGGCTAGTTGAACATAAAGACGTAAAGCTCGGCCTCGCCATCTGCGCCGATCTCAATCATCCGAGCCACATAGCGCGCGTCGCTGAAAGCGGGGCGGATCTCTATGCCGCCAGCGCGCTGATAACCGAGACAGGGTATAACCGCGAAGCCAAGATGCTGGAAGGGTATGCGCGCGACCACAAGATGGCCGTAATGCTCTCGAACTACGCCACCAAAAGCGGTGATTACATCCCACCGGGCGGCAGTGCGATCTGGGCACCGGGCGGTAAGCAGGTTGCGGTAATCGACGACACGCGAGAGGCCATTGTTTACGCAACAAACGCAGAAGCCGGTTGGGTCGGAAAAATACTGACTCTATAGGTTACTTCGTTAGCGGATTATAAGACCAGGTCACGCTGGCAATCCGCCAATCGCCATCAATCTTGAACATATTCCACACTTCAAAGCCGTAGTTGGTCGGCGTGCCGTCGGTTACAAAATCATAGTCGAAATGCACGAGGGCAAAGGTGCCATCCTGCTTGATCTCCACGTTATAGAAGCGCTCTTCATTGTCCTGATCTTCAGTGATCATGAAACCGAGCGTGATGTTCGCCTGTTGGGACGGATGACTTCTCATGAAGTCAGCGTCACGCTCTCGCACCATATCGATCACATCCTGCGTGGGCGGGGAGATGAAGAGAATATCTTCGTGCATGAAAAGCGACTTAAGGAGCTCTTTGTCTTTATCGCGGATCGCACGTTGGAAATCCGAGATCACCTTCTCTATCGCGGCCTTGTCCTCGGCCGTTTTTTTATAAACGCCAACATATGACGGATGCTCGTCCTCTGCCCAAACTGGCGCGACAACCATAAGCATGCAGCCAACAGTCAATAATGAAATCAATCGTGTCATGTGTCCCCCCTCTTGTTGTGTCAGGACAACACATACCGTGCATTCATACAACTAGTTAGCACTAAAGCTTTCACACGCCATCTCACCCAGCACCTTGCGGGAATTGGGCCACTGGTCGTGTACGTGCTTTATCAGCATGTCAAAACCGCCGTATTCCTGCATCCAGCGCTCTTCCATGGGCGCAAAATGCATGGGCACCATAGTGCCAACCTGCCACGCGCTCAGGATCGCTTCGTTCTGCTCAGCGTTATTCAGGCCGTACCAGAAAGGCATAAGCATCACATCGGCTTCGGTTTGCCTGAGCCCTGCCCGGGTAAGGCTTTCCTTGTCAGCAGCGATATCGCCGGTGTGGAAAATGCGCACACCGTCAAGCGACACCCGGTAGCCGATATTTTGCGGGCCACCCTCGCCGTGGCTTACTCGGTAGGCCTCCACCGTCACATCACCAAACTGGTTGGTAACCGGCCCTGCGTCCCAATCTGGCAGCACAACATGCACCCTCGCGGCCTCGTCTTCCGTTAGGTGGTTGAGCATTTCAAACGCTTCGGGTGGCATAACATAGTGCACACGCTTGTTGCCCCTGAGGTGCTTCAAAGTACCAACGGGGTCAAAATGGTCATTATGGTTGTGGCTGACAAGCGCGAGCGTCACATGCTCAAACGCACCGCGGCCATGGATCATATCGTCCACCAGTCCCCTGCTCGGCATCGCATAATCACCGTCATAGGTATCAACAAGCCGCGCCGCATCAAAAAGCACAGCGCTCATGCGGCCTTCAGCCAGAAAGCCCGAGTTCGCGATATGGCATAGCTTCACCCCCTCAGCCGACGCGCTCGCGGGACTTAAAGCCATTACACCCGCAACAAAGGCGCGCTTCAGCATTTCCATCCCCTGTTACCGGCAGGCTTTTGAAATGGCATTATAAGCCGCTGTAAAGCCGGAGAGCGAATAGGTATCAGTTGTGTCGGTGCCGCGCTGGCTGGTGGCTTTCACAATCAGGTTTACCCCCGCCTTCATGGCGCTTACGGCCGCAGCATCTTCCTTCGGGTCATACGCCCAGGCGCCCGGCCCTTCGGTGAAGAACTGGAACTGATGCCTGCCATCGATTGAGATATTGGCTTCGCTGCCCCGGCGGATCGGGTAACCCACCACAGCGTTAACCTCACCCGTGACCCCAAACGCAGGCCGGTGGGTGACCGTCATATAAATCTGGCCGCGTGTTGCATTGCGCTTGCTGGCCACGCTCTTTTTCGGGCTGGAGATGATGTAGCAGGTTTTTCCGCCACTACCGTCTGTGCCGGTCATGGCGTCCCAATCCCTATAACTGCCGAGCAGCCTCGGTTTTCCCTGAGCTTCGGCGCTTGCACTCAAAACACAGGATGCTGCCAACACACTGATGAGCAAAAAAGAAAGTCGCATACGGTCCTCGTTTTTGTCCCTTTGGGCTATAGAAGCCCCCTTTTCGCATTACCTTGCGATTACTCGGTCTCGCCGCGCCGCGCACGGCGCTCCAGTCGGCTAAAGCGGCCACCGTGTACATGCGCCGCCTTCTCAATAGGCGCTTGCCCCGCCATAACGGGTCGTTCCGCATATCCACCCAAAACCCTTAACCTGTCATACATGACTATAGCACCGGCTGTCGCCACGTTAAGACTGAACTTTGTCGGGATTTTGATCACATGGGCGCATCTGGCGATCATCTCGTCGCTCAGGCTTACCCGTTCCGCCCCCAGCACATACACCGCGCGGGTTGGGTGGCGAAAGCTTGGCAGGTCCACGGCGTCATCCGTGATCTCAACACCCACCAGTTGGCAGCCTTGCGGCACGTCCACCTCTGCCGCACTCTCATAATTATAAAACGGGATCTGAGTGTGGGTTTTACTGGTGTCTGCAAAATCCGCCGTGACAACCTCGCCTGAGTGCGCCACCACACGCGGGTTAACCGCAAACGCAAAAGATGCACCAAAGGCGTGGGCTGTGCGGATCAGGTTCCCCATATTGCCTTCTTTGGAGGCTCCATCAATGCCAACACCAAAATACCCACGCATACGCCCTACTCTCCCGCCGCTTTTGGCTCAGTGCTTCCTGTAATTTCCTTTGCTTTAGCATAAGGATGCGCCGCTGCCAAAAGACAGGAGACCACAAGGACGCCGGACGCAATCATCAGCGACAGTTCCAAATTCCATTCAAAGGCAAAACCAGCGATGATGCTGGCGATTGGCAACAACCCCACGGACATGAACATCAGGATGCTCATCACCCGGCCGAGCAGCTTTTCGGGCGTTGCTTTCTGCAAGAAAGTGGTGAAATGCACCCAGATATAACTATCGCCGCAGCCCGCAATGAAAAACACCAGCATCGCCCACCAATAGGGTGGGTACAGCACGATGAGGCCGATGGTGGCACCTGAGAAAGTAAAAATGAGGAACATCACCCGCACGACATTCTCTGGCCTGGGCCACTTGAGCATACCGCCTGCAATCGCACCCAGAAGTGCACCACTGCCATAAGCTGCGATTTCGAGCCCATAGACATAAGCGCCTTCTTCAAAGCGCAGGTCCGCAAGCGCGGGCAGCCCGATAAAGATGGGTGCCTGAAAAAACATCTCCAGAATGGCGATACCAATAAAACCCAGCCGAACAGACGGGTTTGCCCACACCCACTTTATGGCCTGCATAATGGCTGATGCCATGGACTGACCAGCCTCACCTTCGTCCTTCTCATAGGTTCTGGCCCGAACGAACAGAAGCGTGAGGTATGAAAACGCAAAGGTCAGCCCGTCGAGGAAGAAGGCCCGCGCGATGCCCAAGCGGTCCTCATTAAAACTGCCACCCGCTTCCTGTGGCGCGTGGCTCACCGTCGTGGCTTCGCCCGCGATAACCACGCCAGCAATCACCGGGCCAATAATAACCCCCAGCCACATGCTGGTTTGCACAAGCGAGTTACCTGTTTGCAGGTCTTCGCCCTTCACAAGGCTCGGCACCATGGATGTTGTCGCCGGATAGAAGAAAGCGTCCGCGAGACCAAAGGCAATAGCCATGGCAAACACAACTTCAATGGTCACGGAATCGATATAAAGGAGATATGACAGCGCCATCACAAGGATAAGCCGCAGAAGGTTCGTCCATAACATCACAGAACGGGGATTCGTGCGGTCAACAAGGGCACCGCCCCAAAGCATCAGCGCCGCACGCGGCAAGCCCTGCGCCGCAAATACCAGCCCCATCAAAAGCTCACTTCCGGTAAGTTGCAACACCAGCCACGGGAAGGCCAGCATGCTCACATGATCTCCGATCACAGAGACAAATTGGCCAAGCCAGTAGAAGAGAAAGTTGCGATCCTTGAGAAGGTGCAGCATAACAGGTTTCCGATAATGTAGTTTCGGTAGGGCCGCCATCTAGCCACGGCATATCTTATGCAGCAAGTGCGGAAAGGCCGGAAACCCTACCAGTAAAGGTTTTGTGACCACAATGGCTGATAAAAAAGCAACATCCCCTCTGGTGAAACTCGCCATCGACTTTGGCCCCTTGATTGTGTTTTTCGCCAGCTTCAAACTTGGGGATATCTACCTCGCCACCGGCACCTTCATGGTGGCCAGTGTTATCGCCATGATCGCCTCCCGCGTGATCACAGGCAGCGTTGCGCCCATGCTCAAGGTCACTTTTGTGATCGTCATGGTGATGGGCGGCTTAACTCTTTACCTGCAAGACGAAACCTTCGTGAAAATGAAGCTTACCGTCGTCAACGGCCTGATCGCCGCCGTGCTCCTGTTCGGGCTCATGACCGGGCGGCTTTATATCAAGATGGTGATGGAACTGGCGTTCGAGATGGACGACGAAGGCTGGCGTAAATTTACCCGCAATTATGTCGCGTTTCTGGTGGTGATGGCCGTGGTGAACGAGCTGATCTGGCGCACGCAGAGCACAGACTTCTGGGTGAACTTCAAAACCTTCGGCTATATGGGCGCGACCTTTGTCTTCATCATGGCGCAAATGCCGATGATGATGAAATATATGCCTGACGAGGATGAGAAGGGCGGCGACGTTTAGGGCTTAGGGTTGGTGAAGGGCGCGAAATTGGTTTGCCCTTCCACCTGCCGGTAGTGCCCCAGCACCCAGTGCACGCTTGGGAATGCAAGATCATCCCACGGTATTTCATCCCATGCGAACAAGCCAACCTCAAGGCTCTCCGACCCCGGTGAAAATTCCGGGCTCTCGAGCGTTGCGCGGTACATCATATGCACTTGGCTGATATGCGTGACGGAATAGACCGCCAACAGGTCTGTGATACGAATGCGGGCCGTTGCTTCCTCATAGGTTTCGCGTATGGCGCCTTCTTCCGGCGTTTCGCCCAGCTCCATAAAACCTGCCGGAATGGTCCATCGGCCTTTCTGCGGGTATATGGCGCGTTTGCACAAAAGGATCTTGCCGTCGTGCTCAACAACGGCGCCCGCTATAATGCGCGGGTTTTCATAGTGAATGAAGCCACAGCTTTTGCAGACAAGCCGCTCGCGCTCGTCGCCTTCTGGAACCTTGCGGTGAAAATGATCGGGGATGCCGGGTGCGTTTGCCATGAGCTAAACCTAGCGCACGCGCTAAAAACGTCCAGCCAATAGTGGCTGCACGCACTGTCATCGAAGGCCTTATAGGCTAAACCCGAATATCGACAATTTGCCCAAGCGGGATATTACGCCCGCTTGATGCTTGCTGAGAGGTCCGCCCGATCGGAGCTTCACGGTTGTTGGCATTCAGCTGATTGACACGTTCTTCCGCTGCGACAAGCTCTCTTGAATTTGAGAGATCATTGCTGCGGCTTGACCGCTGCGCCGGTGCCTGCCGGTTTGCTTCACTACGCTCACCAATGCGCTCATCGACACGCTTTGAGACAACATCCTGCGGACGCTGCGCCTGATCTTCACTTGCGCGTGCTGTGCGCCGGGCAGTATCCGACTGTAGCTGCGCTTGCAACTGTGCACGGAGACCTGAAGCATTTGAGTTGATTTCAACCATCGCCAAGGATCACTGAACTATACATTCTGGCTTTTTAAGCGCTGGGTTGAGGCCGACGAGTTCTTCGGGCCTGTTGATCGGGTTCAGTATGGCATAATAATATGCAATCCTCACCAGAGTCTTAAAGATCGGGGTTAGCCCTCACATTGTCAAGAAACGCTTTCAATGTGGGCTTGTCAGCCTCGTCCACCAGGGCAATACCACGTTCAAGCGCCGCAATCGCGCTTTCCCGGTCCCCCATTGAGAGCTGCGAGCGGGCCAGCATCATCCAGCCGTCTACATCGCCCGGGTTTGCTTCAAGCCGCGCCGCCAGCCGTTCAATCATTTGTTTGATGAAGGCTTCCCGGTCCTCATCGCTCATGGCCGCGACTGCCGCCATTTCCTCGTCACTAATCGACGGCAGTTTTTCACCAAGTACTGTCAGTCGTTCGCGCAACGGTGCCATCCACGGCGCGTCAGCCGGTGAGCGGTCCGCAAGTGCGAGCCACACTGCTCGCGCCTTGTCCTCGTCGTCTGCCTGGAAGTAAGCAAGGCCCATATAATATTGTCCTGCCGGGTGGTTTGGTTCATCGCTCATCAACCGCGCGAGCACAAGCCGGGCCGCTGGCGTAATCTGCCCGTCTGCCATGCCCATCATGGCCTCCAGCTGCTGCACCCGCCATTTTGGCTCCTTGGGTTCAAGCCGCGCAAGCTCTGCAAACGCATTGGCAGCAAGGGAATAGTCACGAATGGCCCGAGCGGATTTTGCCAACACATCCCAACCGCGCACATCATCGGGCGCATCTTCCAGATGGCTCTCGATCGCGCGCAAGGCTTCACCGTAGGTAGGCCCACCTTCTTCGACCAGCATCTGGCGATTATTGGCAATAAACCCGGGTTTCGCGGGCAAATCTGGCCGCCCCATGACAAAATAGATCGTGGCGGATATCAAAAACACAAACGCCGCGTATGGTATAACGGCTCGCATACCACCGTCCGTCACCGCCTGCGGGCCGCCTTCTTTTGACCGGCGCAACAGACGGCGCTCAATCTCCACCTTCGCGGCAGCGGCATCCTTGTCGTCAATCAAACCGCGTGCCTGATCTGCCTCCAGCTCGCCAAGCTGTGCTTTGAAATGCCCGACCGAATCGATACCCGTCGCACCTGATTGTGGCTTGCGGAACAGAAGCGCCACGGCACCTATGAGCAACACACCAAGGAGAAGCCAGATCATTGCTCGCGCTCCTTCTCGTCTAACACGGCCTGCAGTTCAGCCTGCTCCTGAGCGCTCAAGGGTTTAGGCCCTGCTTTGGGGCTACGGCGGCGGAGAATCAGATAGGCCACAATAAGGAGGAAAAAGAACGGGGAACCCCAAAGAAAATAGGTTTCCGGCTTCACCGGTGGCTCCAACAGTACCCAATCTCCGTACCGGTCGACCAGATAGGCACGCACATTATCAGGCGTATCACCAAGGGCGATGCGTTCCCGCACGACCTGCCTGAGATCCCGCGCGAGGTCAGCGTTCGAATCCTCAATCGACTGGTTCTGGCACACGAGACATCTGATCTCTTTCATCAGTTCCCGCGCCACCGCTTCCTTGGCCGGGTCTTCAAGCGGGCTGTCGTCCACCGCCACGGCAAACGCCGCGAAGGACATCAGGAGAAATGCGAGTATGGCACCAAAAATGCGGGTCATCTGGCCTCCTCCAGCGCGGGAAGGATGGCTTTTTCAAGCCCGTCCCCAACCACAGGGCCCCAGTGCCGGTAGGTAATGATGCCGTCCGCATCCACCACAAAGGTTTCCGGCACGCCGGTCACACCAAAATCAATGGCGAGCCTGCCGTTGCGGTCCAGCGCCGTGCGCGAAAACGGGTTCCCCAATTCATCAAGAAACTCCAGCGCATCCGCATGTCTGTCCTTATAGGCAACACCCACAATGGTCACACCGTGCTCTTGCGCCAATTTCATCAGGTTTTCATGTTCTGCCCGGCAAGGCACGCACCAGCTGGCGAAAAAGTTCACCAGCACAGGCTCCTCGCGATTGAAATAGGCGTTCGTCAGATCAGCTTCCTCTTCCAGCAGGCCCGGCAGAGTAAACTCCGGCACAGGCTTGCCGATCAGCACGCTCTTGATCTCGTTCGGGTTACGGCCTTCAAGCGTCATCATTCGAAGGAACACACCAACAAGCACAAGCACGATTATAAGAGGTAAAAAGCGCTGCATATCCTAACCCTCTGCTTTCACGACCTTGGGCGCACCGATACGGAGGCGCCTGTCGCTCAAGGACAGAATACCGCCCACCATCATCATGATAGCGCCCAGCCAAAGGCCAGAGATAAAGGGTTTGAAATACAGCCGGACCGACCAGCGCCCCCGGCCCGCCGCTTCACCGATAACGGCATACAGGTCACCACGAATGAGCGGGTAGATCGACGCCTCCGTCGTGTTCATCACGGGGTTGGTATAAACGCGGTCTTCCGGCATCAGGGTCGTCAGCGCTTCGCCGTTTTTGCTCACGTCAAAAAAGCCACGCACAGCCGTAAAGTTGGGGCCAGCAACAGGGGCAACACCCTCAAAGGTGAAATCATACCCAGCCACCGTCGTGGTTTCCCCCGGTGCCATAACGATCAGGTGTTCTTCAGTCCATGCTTCTGAGATCGTGATACCAAACAAAATCACCGCAAGGCCCGCATGCGCCAGGCTCATGCCCCAGGACGCGCGCGGCAGCTTAATAAGCCGCGCCCATGCGTTGCCCGGCTTTTTAAACAGCTGGATACGTTCCGCAATTTCCAAAAGCACACTGGCAAGCAGCCAGATGGCAAGCCCAAGGCCGAAGGCAGTCATCACAACACCGCCCGCAGCTTGCCATAGAATAACAAGCGCACCCACCAGCGCCACGATAAGCGCAGGCAACGCAATCTGTGCCGCACGGGAAAGCCGGCCCCGTTTCCACGCAAGCAAAGGGCCAATGCCAAGAGCAACAATAAGCGGGCTCATCAGTACTGCGGCGGCATACTCAAAAAACGGCGGGCCAACACTCAGTTGCCCGGCGCCAAGTGCTTCCACAAACAGCGGATAGAGCGTGCCCACAAGCACAACGGCGGCGAAAGTGGACAAGAGCACATTATTGAGCACCAGCGCGCTTTCCCGGCTGACAAGGCCAAAAAGCCCGCCCGGTGTAAGCTTTGGCGCCCGCAAGGCATAAAGGGTCATCGAGCCACCGATCACAACAGCAAGGAAAGCGAGGATAAACACACCGCGCGCCGGGTCGCTCGCAAACGCATGCACGCTGGTGATCACGCCTGAGCGCACAAGGAAGGTGCCAAGAAGCGAGAAGGAAAATGCCACAATCGCCAGCAAGATGGTCCAGCTTTTCAGCGCGTCGCGTTTTTCCACCACAATCGCGCTATGCAGCAGCGCTGTTGCCGCAAGCCACGGCATAAAGGCAGCGTTCTCAACCGGATCCCAGAACCACCAGCCACCCCAGCCAAGCTCATAATAGGCCCACCAAGACCCAAGCGCGAGGCCACCGGTGAGGAACATCCACGCCGTCAGCGTCCACGGCCGTACCCAGCGCGCCCACAGGGGCGTTACCTCGCCCTCA
Organism: Kordiimonas sp.; assembly: GCF_965216265.1. Lineage (GTDB taxonomy): Bacteria > Pseudomonadota > Alphaproteobacteria > Sphingomonadales > Kordiimonadaceae > Kordiimonas. Next base: position 2,385,108 of record NZ_OZ244153.1, on the reverse strand, counting down.
ATAAGCGCGGCCACCGCGAATGAGAAAACCACAGAGAGGCCCACATAACCGAGGTATAGCATGGGTGGGTGGAACGCGAGGCCGGGGTCCTGCAAAAGCGGGTTCAGGCCGTTGCCTTCCAGCGGGGCCGGATCAAGCCGGGTGAAAGGATTACTGGTGAAAATCACAAACAGCAGGAAGCCTAGCACCAGCGCGCTTTGCACCGCCAAAACGCGGGAGCGAAAGCGAAACGGCAAACGCTTGCCCTTGACCGAAACGGCGGTACCGAACAGCGTGAGCACCAGCACCCAGAACATGAGGCTGCCTTCGTGGTTGCCCCATACGCCTGAGATTTTATAGAGCAGCGGCTTCGCGCTGTGGGAGTGGGCCGCAACCGCGTAGACTGAGAAATCAGAGTTCAGGAAACTATAGGTCAGCGCCGCATAAGCCACCACGGCCATTATGAACTGACCAACAACCGCGTTATCTGCCAAGCCAATCAAACGCGCATTGCCGCGGGCGAGGCCAAGGTGTGGCACCACGGCACCAAGAAGCGCAAACGCCAGCGCAATCATCAGCGCAAAATGGCCAAGTTCTGCGATCATCGGCCGGTTTCCGCCTCATAATCGCTCAAGCCTTCAGGGTGCGTGCAGGCCTCCGCGTTTTTGGGCATGGTGCCCGGCGGGGCGTAGTTTTCATCATGTTTGGCAAGCACCGTATCGGCAATGAACACACCGTCTGCAGTGAGCGCACCTTCCGTCACCACGCCTTGGCCTTCGCGGAACAGGTCTGGCAGCAGGCCCCTGAAACGAACAGGGATGTCTGCGGCGCAATCCGTCACCGTGAACCGGTAGGTGAGATCATCACTTTCACGGCCGAAAGACCCCATGGCCACAAGCCCGCCAAGACGGAAGCGTTTGCCTGCAACTATTTGTTTTTGCTGCACATCGCTAGGCTGAAGGAACAGGCTGAGGCTGTCACCACCAAGCGCGAATATCACCAGCAGGATTGCACCCGCGATGGCTGAAACCGCGAGGGACGCGACCACCAGCCGCTGTTTTTTTCGTGTTTTCAAACCTGCCATTTTACTTGCTCTTTTGCCGCTTTGGGCGCTGGCGCTCAACATCCCGCAGGGCCGCCTTGTGGGCGCGCAGGCTTAAAAAGGCGAGCCCGGCCAACGCCAGAAAGGTGACCCCGTAAGCGGACCATATGAAGATAGCATGTTTGCCCATATCAAGTGTGTCCACCCAAAAACCCTGCCTTTTCCTACGCTTGCACGACTGCAGCGCGCAGTACTGATAGCTTGCGCCGGTTAATTTCCAGTTTCATCCGATAGAGAAACACCACAATAAAATACGCCTTGAAGGCAAGAGCGATGGTGAAGAGAGGCCACAGCATCGCGGCGTCAATCGTTGGGCCACCCATGCGCATCACACTTGCGGGCTGATGCAGCGTGTTCCACCAATCCACCGAAAACTTGATGATCGGGATATTCACCACACCCACGAGCGCGAGGATAGACGCTGCCCGCCCCCCCTTGTCTTCTTCATCCATCGAACGCCAGATCGCCATATAACCGAGATAGAGGAAAAACAGCACCAGAACCGAGGTTAACCGCCCGTCCCACACCCAGTAAGTGCCCCACATAGGCTTGCCCCACAGCATGCCGGTGATAAGCGCAAGCGCTGTGAAAGTCGCACCAATCGGCGCTGCGGCCTTACCGGCCAAAAGCGCGAGCGGATGGCGCCACACAAGGGCTGTGAAGCTCGCCGCTGCCACCACCATATAGCTGAACATGGCCATCCAGGCGGCAGGAACATGCACATACATGATGCGTACACTCTGGCCTTGCTGATAGTCTTCAGGGCTCGCAAAAAGCGCCAGATAAAGGCCGTAAGCAAACGCCAGCACCATCACGATTTTCGCGATGGGCAGGATCTTGTCTGCCAGGCGGTTAAACTGGGCTGGATTGGCGAATCTATGCATGGCCCTTACCTATCCCGAACCGGGCCGGGCGGCAAGTGCGACGTGATGCCTCAGATGGGCGCTATCACCCCCGAATTTACGCCACACTTTGGCAAAATGTGTGCGCGTTTCTGCGGCGTATGTGTGGCGTGAGTGTGCGCGTTTTTGTGGCATGGGTGTGGCGCGCCTCTACTCGAGCGAAAGCCGGAGCGCAGCAGCCGACGCCACCGGCCCGATAATGAGCGAAACAAGCGTCACCGCCCCCAGAAAAGCAAGGTGCGGATATGGGTCTGTCATGCCCGCCGCCGCATCAATCGCACCAACGCCAAAAATCAGCGTCGGCACATAAAGCGGCAGCACGAGAAGCGACATCAGCACCCCGCCCCGGCGCACGGAAACCGTCAGCGCCGCACCAACACTGCCAATCAAGCTAAGCGCAGGTGTGCCGATAAGAAGCGACAGCACCAGCATGCCAAACGCGTCCACAGATAAGTTCATCAGCATGCCAAGAACGGGGGAAAGCAGCACCAGCGGCAGCACGGTGGCCACCCAGTGCGCGAGAATTTTTGCCGCCGCCACCCCAAAAAGCCCGAGCGGCGAAAGCGCGAGGTCTTCAAGGCTGCCGTCTTCAAAATCAGCCTGATACAGCCGATCGAGCGACAACAGGGTCGCGAGCAGCGCCACCACCCAGATCACCCCGGCGGCAATACGCGCCAGCACTTGCGGCTCCGGCCCCACCCCGAAAGGGAACAGCGTCACGGCGATGAGGAAAAAGCTGAGCGCCATGGTGCCGGTCCCGCCCTGCGACCATGCGAGCCGGATATCCCGCGCGCAAACACTTTTGAAGATGCCCATCAGGCCCGCACTCATGCCGCCGCTCATGCCCACATCTCCTCATCCACAGAGATTTTGGGTTGATAGTCTTTGAGGTTCAGCTCTGTCCCCAAAACCGCAATCGGGTCATGGGTCGCGGCAACAATCATGCCGCCACGGCCAAGGTGCCCCGCCATCAGGCGCTCAAGCGCCTCGCGGTTTGCACTATCAAGCCCAACGGTAGGCTCATCCATCAGCCAAAGCGGGCGGTGCACCAGCGTAAAGCGCATCAGGCTGGCGCGGTGTTTTTGCCCGCTTGAGAAAAACCGCGCGGGCTGGTCCAGAAGCCGGGTGAGGTCAAACACTGCTGCAGCCTCATGGGCTGCATCATCGCTCAGGCTCCTGCCGGTCATCAGCTTTACATAGTATTCTGCGTGTTCCCGAAGCGTCAGCACGGGTTTGAGTGCATTCTCATGGCCCGCGTATATCACCGCCTCTTCCGCGGCGGCGCTGCCCGGCCGCCAAACACTCTCACCAAACTTCAAGGTGCCTGCGCATGCTGGCGTCAGCCCGGCAATCAGCCGCAACAGAGTTGATTTCCCGGTGCCGTTCGGCCCGCGCAAGTAAAGCAGCCCGCCACTTTCTAGGCTGAAGGAAAGCCCTTCAAACACGCGCCTGCCACCCCGCGTACACGCGAGGTTTAACCCCATGAGGGCTTTCTTGTCATAATCCGGGCTATGGGCATCAGTCATGGCGGCAACGCTAGCCAATCGCCTGAGATAGCTCAAGAAAAACCGGTGGGCTGGCCAAAGCCGCGACACTATGAACCAGCGTAAAAACAGGCGCGAGGATCAGTGCGCTGCTTCTCAATGCCACATACATGCCCTATATATATGCTTAAGGTTGTTAACAGCACGATTGAGTTCACACTAGAATTCAAAATTGAGTTCACACAGGTGCCCGCATGGGCCCTTGGGGGAATATGGACCTGAACGGCACCATATGGCCTGATGGCCTTTTGATCGCGGGCTTTGTATTTCTGGCGCAAATCTACGCCAGCGTGCATGTGCTCAGAACCCGCGATGATGTGCGCGCCGCCGTCGCCTGGATCGGGCTTTTGTGGCTCGCGCCCGTTTTTGGCCTCATCTTCTATATGCTGTTTGGCGTGAACCGTATCGAGCGGCAAGCCAAACGCGCCCGCGCCCGCCGCGGCCTGCCCGCTCGCCGGGACATGATCAGCGATCCTGACGGCCCTTCAATGCTGGATGCAAACCCCGATACACCGCACCGCTGGCAGGCGCACGCGCGCCTCGCGGGTCGGGTAACGGGCCTTCCCATCACGCTGGGTAACCGCATCACCCCGCTTGAAGGCGGCCGCAAGGCGTATGACGCCATGGTGGACGCCATCGACAAGGCCGAGCATACAGTTGCACTCACCACCTATATCTTTCAGGCCGACCAGGCCGGCAGGCGCTTTATTGCAGCCCTTGTGCGGGCGCATGAGCGCGGGGTCAAGGTGCGGGTGCTGGTGGATGCGGTTGGCAACCTTTATGGGCTCAAACCGGTTTCAAACCTGCTCCGGCGCAAGGGCATCAAGGTCGCCACCTTCAACCCGGCCCGGCTTTCATGGCGGCTGGCGTTTTTCAACCTGCGCACCCACCGCAAGCTTCTGGTGGTGGACGGCTTCAAGGGTTTTGCGGGTGGCATGAACATTCGCAAACATCACCTGGAGCGGGAGGACGGCACCCCTCGCGTGCGCGACACCCATTTCGCGCTTGAGGGGCCGATTGTGACCCAGATGATGGACGCCTTCACTGACGACTGGGCCTTCTCTGCCAAGGAAGAGCTGGACGAAGACACATGGCTGCCCACCGTGGGCGCCACCGGCCCCGGCGTGATCGCGCGTGCCGTACCCGACGGGCCGGATGAGCCGCGCCAGCGCTCCGCCATGATCATGGAATCGGCGCTCACGAGCGCGCGGAACCGCGTGCGTATCATCACGCCCTATTTCATTCCGGAGCAGGCGCTGATTGTGGGCCTCAAGCAAGCAGCCCTCAGGGGCGTGCAGGTGGATATCATTGTGCCCGCAAAAAACAACCTGCCGTTTTTCATGCTCACGGCGCTGTCGGGCGCGCGGCAACTGGTGGAAGCAGGCTGTCACCTCTACCTTTCACCACCACCGTTTGACCATACCAAGCTGATGATTGTGGATGAAGACTGGGTGTTTTTCGGCTCCTCGAACTGGGACGCACGCTCCCTGAAGCTGAACTTTGAATTTAACCTTGAGTGTTATGACGCTGGTTTCGCCCGCACCATGACCGATTGGGTGAAGGACCGCACAGACGCGGCGTTAGAGATGACGCGCGAGGACTTCCGCACCCGCCCGCGCCTGCACCGCGCCATAGGCCGCCTGCTGTGGCTCACCAGCCCTTATTTGTGAAATAGCCAAGCCAATTGATGTCGGTGACTGGACTCCCGCCTTCGCGGGAGTGACAATGTTCTCAATCGGCCCCCACGCTTCAACCAGATGGGCGGCTTAACATGTATGGCTGAAAAGCCTGAGAACCCATCATTCCCACACACCCAAGACCGCACCTTTAAGTTTCGTCATTTCCGCCCCTGTTCGTCATTCCCGCCCCTGTTAGTCATTCCCGCCCCTGTTAGTCATTCCCGCGAAGGCGGGAATCCAGAATTTCGTTGATTTCAAGCTAAGTTTTACTCACGCTCACCACATGCAGAAGTCAGGTTTTGTCTATATTCTGGCATCGGAAAAGAACGGTACGCTCTACATTGGTGTGACGTCCGACCTTGTCCGGCGCATCTATGAGCACAGAACAGACGCCGCGTCAGGTTTCACCAAACGATACGGTGTTAAAATGCTGGTTCATTTCGAACAGTTTAAGGCCATGCCTGCCGCGATAACGCGGGAAAAGCAGCTCAAGAAATGGAACAGGGCCTGGAAACTATGGCTTATTGAAGAAGAAAACCCCGATTGGTTCGACCTCTTTGATAAAATCGCTTCATAGCCAGCCCCACTGTAACCACTGATCTGGACTCCCGCCTTCGCGGGAGTGACGACCTACTGTGCATTACTGGTAGTGCCTATTGAATTGGTCATCCGCAAAAGCAGAAATCCAAAAAACCTACCCCTCTTTCGGCAGGTATTTGGGCATGCGGTCCTTGATCTCGGCCTTGAGCCCTTCCTCCAGCCCCAGCATGAAAAGCACCTCGGCGATGAGGAAGGAGGGGGCCATGAAAATCTGCAAGAGGTTATCAAACAGCGCCGGTTTGCGGCCTTCATATTTGTGGCCCCAGAACTGGATGATCCAACCGATGATGAAAAGGGCGAGGAAAGCCTTGAGCGGCACACCATCTCCCATCGCGGCAATCATGGCGGCGGCATACATCAGCGCGCCGTATAGAAGCACCGCAATGGTGCCCACCAGCGGCGCGGCGATAATGTAAAACAGCAGCAGCACACCCATGAGGATATTGGCCAGCGTGAAGGTGCCCGCCTCCAGTGTGATCACCGGCACGGTTGAGGCGATGATCAGCACGGAAAACACAATCATCGGCACGCCAACATGGTGCGTTGCCTGATTGCGGCCATCCCTGTGGTAAGCCGAATACATGGCCATCTGCTCATAAAACCAGTTTTTCATGGGTTTTCCCTCCCGATACGTGCCCTGAGAATTAAAGTGGACTGACGAGTCTTTAAAATCAAGCCGTGAAAAGCTGCGCCCGCGCTTTCCCGCATGGCGTTTGGGCCTATCTAACGCGGGAAGGCATCAAGGGAGACCCACCATGGCAGTTTATGAGACCATCACACTCACACGGGAAGGCAGTGCCGCGATCCTGACGCTGAACCGGCCGGATAATATGAATGCTTTCACCCCCACCATGGCGCGGGAGCTGGAAGCGGTGTGCGATGTGGTGGATACGGATGACAGCATCCGCGCACTTATTGTCACCGGTGCCGGGCGTGCGTTTTGTGCGGGCATGGACCTCTCCGCCAGCGGTAACGTATTTGGCCTTGATGAAAGCGTTGACCCGGCCTCACCGGAGATGGAGCGCAACCGCGACACCGGTGGGCGTGTTGTGCTGAGGCTTTTCCGGCTCAAGAAACCGGTGATTGGCGCCATTAACGGTGCCAGCGTTGGTGTGGGCACCACCATGCAACTGCCGATGGATGTGCGCATTGCCTCCCCTTACGCCAAATTTGGCTTTGTGTTCGCTGAGCGCGGCATCACGCTTGAAAGTTGTGCCAGCTGGTTTTTGCCGCGCCTTGTGGGGGTTGCGCAGGCGCTGGATTGGTCCCTTTCGGGCCGGGTGTTCAAAGCGGAAGAGGCGCTGAAGGGCGGATTGATAAGCGAAATAGTTGAGCCAGACAATTTGATGAGCCGCGCGCTTGAAATTGCCGCAAGCTACACGGCAAACACCAGCCCCATGTCGGTGGCGCTTAACCGGCAGCTTATCTGGCGCATGATGGGGGCGAGCCACCCGATGGAAGCGCACAGAGCAGAGAGCCGCACCATGCTGCATACCTCCATGCATGACGGGCGGGAGGGTGTGCAAAGCTTCCTTGAAAAACGCGCACCCGCGTTTAAGGATCTGGTCTCAAACGGCCCGGTGCCAGGCTTTGACTGGGACGCAGAACCCCCGTTCAAGTAAGGCCACAAGTAAGCCACAGCCCTGCCATGGCCTTTTCTGTTGCGGGCCTTATGCCCGCAGCGCTATGAAAGACCATGTTTTCTTTCGCTCATAAAGGCCTGACGCCATGACAGAGCTGCGCTTTCGCCCCATCAAAGCGGCACCAAGCGCGGAATTCGACGTGCTGTGCGCGGGCATTGGCGCGCGGTATCGCCCCTATGAGCGCGGGTTTGAGGCGCCGCAGGATGTGGCCGTGCGCACCCGCGACAGCCTTGCGCTTTTCCATAATGACGTAACCCAAAAGTGGCTTGAACGGTATTTTCGCTTTCAGTCGTCTGGCACGACAAGGCTTGGTGTGCTGGAAATGCGCGACGCGCTTGTGCATGACGACTGGGGGCTGGTGCTTTCAAACCAAACGGTGGCGGGGGAGCAGATCGCGCTTTCCAGCCTGCACGGTTTTGGCTGGGAGGAAAACCACCTCAGCTATATGGCGAAAAACGGGTATCTGGCAGCGCTGAAAGACGGGGCTTACCGGCTTGATGATGACCGGCTGGAGCGACGCACCATCAAGGGCCGCGCGGCGCTTCTGGCCTTCCCCGGTGTGCATACCTATGGCCACTGGATCGTGGATGTGGCCGCACGGCTGGAGCTGCTTGTTGCCACGGAAGACATGGCCGCCATTGATGCCTTTTTATTGCCCACACCGGCGCCGTGGATGCTCCCGTTCCTTGCAGCTTACGGGGTGCCCATTGAAAAGATCCTCCCGCTTGAGAAAACCACGGTGCTTGATGTTAACCACCTGATTTTGCCCACAACGCTTTCCCAGCATGAGGGCGGTGTGGTGCCGGTGGGTTTTGCCTGCCGTATTTTCGGGCGCCTCAGCAGCATCAGCCGCGAATGGGGCCGTACCCCGCCCCGCGGGAAAGTGGCGCCTCGTGTCCCCATCATGCTGATAGAGCATACGGCCATGACATCCCGCACGGGCCGCGAGCTTGCGAATGCAGACGCGCTCCGCACCCTTGTGCAAAAACTTGGGGGGGAGGTGGTGAACCCGCTCAAGATATCGCTATCCGCCCTGTTGATGCGGCTGAGGCATACCGAGCTTGCCATTGGGCTCGATTCCTCGGCCCTGCATAACCTTGCGATGGCCCCCAGCAACCTTGTGGTGATCCAGACTGAACAGCGCTTCAATATGCTGCACCCCTCCATTCAGGAGGCTACAGCCAAACGTGTGGGCTTCATACAGGCTGAACAACGGGCAGACGGCTGGCATGTGGACATACCAGCCCTTGAAGCCTTGATCACACGCTAGTTCTGCCCTTATTCCCTATCCGTAAACCAGCATAGCCCCGATGGTAAGCACCGGAACGACGATAATGGTGCGCAGGATAAACACCTGCGTGAGCTGAAGCACGGTAACCGGCAGGCCGGAACGCAGGATCACGAGGCCCGTTTCGGTCATGAACACAAGCTGGCAAAGTGACAGCCCGGCAAGCAGGAACTTCACCGGCTGGCTTGTGATATCGCCCGCAATGATCGCAGGGATAAACTGGTCCAGATAGCCAAAGATGATGCCTGCCGCCACGCGGGACGGCTGCTCGATATCCAGCATTTCAAGCCCGAAGGCGATGGGCATGCTGATCCAGTCAGCGAGGGGTGAATGGAAGGCGATGATGGCCGTAAGGGTCGCGAGCCCCATCACCGGGCCAAGCACACCAAAAAGCTGCTCCACCACCATACGAGTGGCCGTAGCGGCCTGCGTGCGAACGGGTGGTACGTTTGCGGCGGCTTCCAGCGCGTTATCAATGCTGCGCAGAAAAATCGGCACGTCGCTTTGCGGGCGCCTAAAGGGGGCGGTGCCGTCCAGATGCACATCCGGCAGGCGGCTGAGCGGTGGCAGACGGCTTGTGATAACCGCGCATACGACGCAGGCCACGATCGCCGTGAGATACCAGGCGAAAAACTCGCCACCAATGCCGCTAACCTCTGCGATCACCAGCGCGAACGGCAAGGAAACGACCGAGAAATTGGTCGCGATCGTTACCGCTTCGCGGGCGGTGTATTTATTACGGCTATACTGCTGGGCCGTTACCAGCACACCCACATTGTTGGCGGAGACAAAAGACGCCATCGCATCCACCGCAGACCGGCCCGGCAGGCGGAAAAACCGGCGAAAGGCCGGTGCCACAAAGGTGCCGAAAAACTCCATCGCGCCAAAATCTGTGAGCAGCGGCATGACATAACACGCGGGCAGCATCACAATCGCAAACACAACGCCCACTTCGTTGAAAAGCGCGATGCCCGTGTCGCTGAGCCGGACAATCTCTGGCCCCACTTCAAAAAGCACCATGATGCCGATGGCTGCGCCCACGAGGCGAAGGAAAAGCCACGCCCATGTGCAGGTGGCCGCCGCATAAAGATAGGGCCGCTTTTCTTTCCAGTCAGGCTTCATGAGCATGTAATAGCTGCCGAGAAGCGCGGAAATCACCGTAATCGCGACCACACCCGCAAGCAGGGCTTCGCCGAAGAAAGACTGCATCCAGCTGGTATAAAGGCCAAAAATAACGGTGACATTGCCGTCTACCCTGACAGGCATCAGAAACAGCGCCATGCCAAAAAGGGAGGGGATCAAAAACCTGCAAATCGCAGAAAGCGACCTGTCCGGTGTTTTATCCGCGCCCGCAGCTACCTCGGTTTCAGCCGAATGCCCCATCGTGATGTTCCCCTACCATGTTCCCCTACCGCCGGGCCGCACTCATGGTGCGGCCTGCTTTTATAACGGCTCAGCTATATCTGCTATTCGCAAAGATGAAAAGCCTTGGAGCTATTAACGGGGCGGGCGCGCTGGCCTGAGGGTCAGACCGTTCCCTGCACGGCAGACCGGGGGGCGATATCCTTGAGGCCATGCATCTCGTCTGCGGTCGGGAACCAGCTCATGCGGGCAAAAACTTCATCCGACATGGACTGATCCTCAACAAAGCCATATTTTTTTAGGAATTTACCCATGGCGAAATCATCGCGGCGGTTGGGCACCAACAGCGGCTTCTTTGTGGTTGCCGCCGCTTTCATCAGCCACAAGAGGATCGAGGAACCAAACCCCTTACCCTGTGCCTTCTTGATAAAGTCGAGATCGACAAGCCGCATCTCCACCGGCTGGACATCGAGCGTGAGCCGACCGATGCGTGAACCGTTCTTCTCCAGCACCAGATAAATCGCGTTGGGGAACTGTGCGCCATAGCCACCCTGCTGGGCTTCAAGCTGCATCTCGATCACGGTCTCAATATAGTCCTTTTCAGCATTGGCCATGCGCAGGTCGTCGCGGTTGTCCCGGTACATTTTTGCCAGGAAATCCTTGTCAGCCTTACCGGCCGGACGGGCGGTGATGCCGTGTGGCAGGTTAACCGTTCCTTCAATCATGCTTTGCCTCCGTAATCTCTGTATATCTGTTGGCGGGGTTAGTTAAAAATGACCTGATAGTAAGCCCCTTCCGGCATGTTCATAGGCCTGAGCATGCGGTGAATAAGCAAGCCGTCTACCGAGCCGTCTTCAAGCCCCTGAATGCTACCGTGGAACTCAACCGCCTGCTGCATCAGGTGGCCCTCGTCCACATCGGCCCGGAACACCAGCAAAAACGGTGTGCGGGTGCTGTCTGGCCCTGCAGAATCTGGCTTTTCCTTGCATTCCATCAGCTGTACCGGCATCGCCAGGTCACCGGCAACAAAACTGAAGGCGGTGTCCACACCGCCGCTAAAAAGCTGCGATGTCAGGTCACCGACCGGAAGAGCGGTTGCTGCGTTATCGATCATGATTGTCTCCCACACTATTTTCTACTCCTGCCCGCCTCTCCGCAAAACAGACGGCGCGGGTTGGGCGCCGCGCACACGCGGCACCCGGTGTCTTTTTTCGCCTTGCCTAACTGCGTGAAGGATAGAGGCCTTCCATGCAGATGTTATAGTTCACCGCCTGGCTCGGCTGTACCAAAATGACCGCCGACGTCGGCACGGGCGTTGGCTCGATGCTCAGCCCGTTGTTGTCAAAGCCGCCACTCCCGGCCACAAAAACGCCACTGATGGCTACCTTGGACGTCACATCAGCTGGCGCCAGAAACAGGTTGTTCTGGACAGTGCCTAAGGCATTGCCGGGCCCTGCGATATAATCGCCGTCATCCGGCACTGGCTTCTGGCCACCGCTGCTGGAAGCAACGCGCACCGTAACAGGGGCGCTTGTGTGAATATCCGAAGAGCCACCGCCGGTGTAGGTGATGGAATGCTTGTGCGAGGGCATATATTGGGAAGCGAGGACTTCCTTATACTGGCCGGGGGTGTCCCCCATCTCCCGCGGCGTGAGCCCCGGTCCGGCGCCTTGCCCCATGGGCGCACGGCCCCGAAGGTCCGGCAAGCCAAACGAGCTCCGGCAATCTCCGCCAAAACGGCAGCCAATCAGCGAGAAGAGCGCGTCAAATTGATTGATGGCTAGCAAAGCACCGCCGCAATAGCCCCAGCTTTCTGGCACGAAGTTGAAACCAAGCGCCTTGATGACACCTATATATTGATCAAACATGATAAATCTCCTGCCGCCCGTTAACCGAAGTTGATTTCATAAAGCACAACCGCTTCCGGCTGGGCTGCGTGTGCGACATCATCACCAGCGCTTTCGGCCGTTTTTTTCTTGGCTTTCGCTGGCGCCTTCTTCTTGGCGGCTGCAGCCTTCTGGGCCTGTTCGGTGTTGAAATCCTCCGTTTCAGGATTGTCGGACCTGTTGTCCACAAAAACGCCCTCAAGAAGCCCGATCTTCTCGAAGCTCACGGCGTAACAACCATCCCTGGCCTGGTGCCCTTTGGGGCCGCTCAGGATGACAGTGAAAGGCTTCTTGCGGCACTCCCCGGGCCGGTCATCATCCTTACCGACCTTGATTTCAAGAACCTCCTCGACCTTCAGGGTCACGTCGGGGCCGTCCATGATGGTCAGCACCGCATTTGTCCCCACGATATCCTTGAAATTCTTTGATGTTACCTTGTCCAGCATGGCTTCCTCCTTTTTGTAAGGGCTGGAAAAACTCAGTCCCAGAAGTTAGCTGCGCTGCGGGAACTGGCCCTGCATACAGATACAGAAGTTGACCACGTTGCTGGGTTGAACAATCGGAAACGGATAGTTCTGGCCACTGCTCAGGATAGCGAAAGCGTTCGGATCAAAGCCACCGCCGCCCGCAACAGTAACTCCGCCAATGGCCGCAGTGCTTGTCACGTCGGCTGGGTCGAGGAACAGGTTGTTCTGGACTGTACCAAGGGCATTCCCCGGGCCCGCGATATAGTCACCTTCATCCGGTACCGGTTTCTTGCCACCACTGTTGGAGGCCACCTCTACCTCAACCACCATGCCGCCACCGCCGCCACCCGAATAGGTGTGCGCGTGGGTGTGTGAGGGCAGGTGGGTGGTGTTGAGCACCACTTCTTCAGCGCCCGGCCTTTGGCCCATGATGTATGGTGGCAGGCCCGGACCCGACCCAAATCCCATCGGGATACGGCCACGCATATCCGGCAGGCCGAAGGTAACGCGGCCATCGCCACCGAACTGCGTGCCCAGAAGTGAGAAAAGAGCACTGTTCTGGCTGATCGCAATCAAGCCGCCTGAACAAGAACCGAAGTAACGTGGAACGAAACTGAAACCAAGTGCCTCGATGACTCCTAAATAGCCTTCCATAGGTATTCCCCCCCTCGAGATTAAAATAAGGTATAGCAACTGATAGTAGCAATATTCAATGTTAAGAGACCAAACGAGTCAATTTATATTTGTAATTTATCAGGGAATTTTGGGCATTATTACATACATAAATTGTATTTAGGGGTCTTTAGTCATCGCAGGATTTTCATTTAGATCAAATAACTCAATATCTTAGGGTGAAACCCCTGACCTCCTATGCAGGGCCGCCTTCATAAGATGTTAACAAAAAGTTAATACAGCGCGATACGAGTTAATTTCTTGTTAATTATTTAGATGCCGCGTCGCGCTGATTTTAATAATGGGCTTTTGTTTTCCAATTTTCTTTAAATGGATAAAATTACGCTATAATTTTATCATAGTTACTTGTTTTTAATATTTCCCTGCACAATACTCATGACAAGCGTCATTCTGGTTTCATATGTTGCTCAAGATTAGCGATATAGTTGCGTGAGTATCGCTAATTGGTGGAATATCTGACTTGAAACCACCGAATAAACCTAATGCGTGTTTTAATGTGTAAGGGCCATTCAAATGAAATTCGATTCCAATTTTGTTAATAAAGGCATGCAACGCCAAGAGGTTGAACCCAAGGCGACCCACGCCACAAACAGCGGTCACTCTTCCAACCTCCCAAGTGATGCTATCCCCGATATGAGCCTAGACACACGCCACGCCCTGACGACGGGGCGAAACCTTTTGATTATAGACGCATCGGTTAAAGATGCGGACATTCTGCTTGAAGGTCTTGCCCCTGACACCCACGTGATACGGGCGGAAGCCGGTAGGCTAGCAGATGTAGCCCAAAGCCTTGAGACATTGACGCCCAACAGCACGCTCCATATCCTGACCCACGGTGAACCCGGTGCCTTCACATTAGGCGGTGAACGCATCGACACCGCGTACCTTCGTGCCGACAACGCCTTTTCCGCCACCCTCACACACATCACCGGCGCTGGGGCAAAAATCGCGCTCTGGGCGTGTTCGGTTGCCAAGGGCGCTGTGGGAACAGCCTTCCTCGATACGCTTCAGGCGCTGACCGGCACAACCGTCTATGCCTCGTTGCAGCCCATTGGGTCCCGGGTCCGTGGCGGCTCGTGGGATATTGGTGCAAAAGCCCCGTTCACGGGTGTGGCGATGGCGTCCTACCCGCACACGTTGCCCACTTTCGATTTTGATACAGATTTGACGCTTGGAACTGCAAACGGTTCAGATTCAATCGCTGATAATCAGGCACAGGAAACTGTTGATGGCGTCACAGTTACAGTAGAGTTTACCGGGGCAAATATTGCCAGCTCCATATATAACGTTCAAGGTTTAACGGGCCAAACGCTCCATGCCCCCGGTGGCGGCGGTGGTGACCCAGTCAGCCAAATCACCGTTACCTTTGATACAGCAGTTAACGTAACTGAATTTATTTTCGGCGACGCCTCTGCTAGTGCCTCTGGAACATTTACCTATACCCCCGTAGGAGGGTCGGGTGCCTCCGTTATTAATGTGCCCTTTGGCTCTTTTGATAATTCCGTGACCGATGTCGTCAACCCAGCGGACTGGACTGATATAACAGGGTTTACGATTACGGTGAGCGATAGTGGCTTTGACGCTGCTATAGATAATATTGTTTTTTCTGTTCCAACCGACACGACACCAACCCTTTCCCTCACCCCGGCGAACACCAGCTTCACCGAAGAAGGCTCAGCCATCACGCTTTTTAGTGGCGTTACGGCAAGTACGGAAGACACCAGCCAGGATTTCACCGGCTTTACGCTGGAGGTCACCAACGTTTCAGATGGCTCGAACGAAATTTTGAACATTGACGGCACGGCGATTGATCTTTCAACCACTACCGGATCTGCCACCACAGCGTCAAACAGCTACAGCTATTCGGTCAGTTTCAGCGGCGGCACCTCGACCGTAACGTTCAGCAGCCTGAGCTTGGATGACAGCGCCTTCGGGACCTTGATCGGCAGCATGTCCTACCAGAACAACAGCGATGCCCCCACAGAAGCAGCCCGCAGCTTTGATATCACCAACATCACCGACGCAGGGGCCAGCGACAACAGCACCGACCCGAGCACCTCACCAGCCAGCGTCAGCGTAACTGCTGTAAACGACGCGCCGGTGCTTGATAATTCAGGCGCACCAACACTGACAGCCATCAATGAAGACGCAGGCGATGACGACGGCTCAGGTGCCGATGGCGACGATGACGCCACCAACAACGCCAACAACACGGGCACCAGCATTGCCGACCTCGTGACCGATGGTTCAATCACCGATGTGGACGGCAGCGCGGTTGAAGCCATTGCGGTTACCAACGTGGATAACACCAATGGTATTTGGGAATATTCAACCGACAACGGCTCAAACTGGACCAGTTTTTCAGGCACGACAGGCAGCTCGGTCGATATCTCCAGCGCAGCTCGATTGCTGGATGGTACGCTGTCCGGGGGCAGCACACAATTGATCCGCTTTGTGCCGGACGCCGACTATAATGGCACCGCCACCATCACCTACCGCGCATGGGATAAAAGCACTGACACTGCGGGCAATACGGCGGATACCTCAACAAACGGGGACACCACCGCTTTCTCAAGCGCGACTGAGCAAGCCACGATTACCATCAACGCCGTGAATGACGAGCCAACGCTCACGGCCACAGGGGAAGACCCCACCTTCACCGAAGATGGTGCGGCGGTTGACCTGTTCAGCAGTGTGGCGCTTTCCACCGTCGATGGTGACGGTGTTGCAAGCTACACCATCACCGTGACCAACGTGACTGACGGTGCGAATGAGATTATCAACGCGGATGGCAAAGCCTTCGCCCTGACGAACGGCACGTCAGATACCATAAACGGTGGGTTGATCACTGTGAACGTGGCGGTCAGCGATACCACAGCCACCATCACCTTCACTGATTCAAGCGGTTCACCGGCTGCAAGCCAGAACATTCTGGAAGGCCTGTCTTACGAGAACACAAGCGAGAACCCAACCGAAGGCGACCGCGTTGTAACGATCACAAGTCTCAGCGACAATGGTGGTACAGCAAACGGCGGGGACGATACGGCAACACTTTCCCTCAGTTCAACGGTGACAGTGGCAGCCGTTAATGATGACCCAGAGGCCACCGGCATACCAGATGACGTGACAGTGCTTGAAGACACGGAAAGCGCCGTTGATCTCTCAGGCGTTACCTTTGACGACCCGGACAGCGACATCATCACGGTTACACTGACGGCAAGCGGCGGTACCTTCAGCACACCGGCAGACGGCGCGAGCGTTGGCTCGGGTGTTACGGAAACACTGGTCAACAGCACAACAATTTCGCTGGTTGGCACAGCCGCTGACTTAAGCAGCTATCTCGATGACACTGACGCGATCCAATACACTGGTGCGGAAAACGTCAACGGAGACGACGCGGCGACCATAACCGTGACAGCCAACGACGATGATGGTTCAGGCGATGTCATACTAGACACTATCAACCTAGACATCACTGCCGTGAACGACGAGCCTGTCTTTACCGGGCTTGACGGCACACCATCCTTCACCGAGGACGGCGCGGCGGTTGTGCTTGACGGCAATGTCGCTTTGGCAGACGTGGAGCTTGACGCCCTCAATGGTGGCAACGGCTATTACAGCGGCGCAACGCTTACCATCGCACGAAACGGTGGCGCCAATGCAAACGACAGCTTCAGCTTCGACACGAGTGGCAACACGTTTGTCACCTCCGGCACGGCAAGCGCAGGTGCACTCAACACTTTTGGGGACGAGGACACCTTCGCCACCTACACGGTATCGGGCGGTACGCTCACGATTACGTTCACATCAGCCGCCACGGCAGCCACCACGTCGCTTGTCAACGACGTGCTCCAGCATATTCAGTATGAAAACACCAGCGATGACCCGGGCGACAGTGTGCAGCTTGACTGGTCCTTCAGCGACGGCACAGATACGGACACGGGCTCAACCACAGTTTCCATCACCAGTGTGAATGATGAGCCAACGCTCACGGCCACCGGCGGTAATCCGACCTTCACGGAAGGCGGCTCTGCTTCGGATGTGTTCAATACAGTTGCAGCGTCGACCGTTGAGGCTGGCC
Organism: Kordiimonas sp.; assembly: GCF_965216265.1. Lineage (GTDB taxonomy): Bacteria > Pseudomonadota > Alphaproteobacteria > Sphingomonadales > Kordiimonadaceae > Kordiimonas. The sequence goes on along the minus strand of NZ_OZ244153.1, from coordinate 2,367,882 downwards.
AAACTATCACCGGCCTGACCCTGACGGTTACCAATGTTTCCGACACAGAGAATGAAATACTGAATATTGATGGTACCGCAGTTACGCTGGATGATAGCCAAGAGGGCATGACAGCCACAAACAGCCTGACCTATTCGGTCAGCGTATCAGAAGGCACCGCAACCATTACCCTAAGCGGCGGCACGATGTCAGCGGCTGCAACACAGGTTCTTGTTGACGGCATCAGTTACGAGAATACGTCGGACAACCCCACCACCGGGGCTAACCGTGTCGTGACCATCACCTCAATGACCGACAGCGGCGGCACCGACAATGGTGGCGACGATACCGCAGCATTAGCTATCACATCGACCGTCTCGCTCACGGCCGTGAACAATGCGCCGGTTATCACCGGTGTCGATAGTGACAGCTCGGACGTGATTGTTGGCCCAAGTGCACAAAATGTATCGCTCTTCGACGATGCGACCGTCACGAATGTCGATTCTGCCGACTTTAATGGTGGTTTCCTGACCATTGCGCAGAACACGGGCACCACAAATGGCAGTTGGTCGGTAGACGGAACGACCATTACGTCTGGCGGCGACAGCACTGTCAGCGCAGGCGAAACTATTCAGGTATCAAGCGTTTCGGTCGGTACGGTTGATGTGACCGACGACGGTCAGGGCGGGAACGATTTTACCATTAACTTGAACGCCAATGCGACCTCAGCGCGCATCGAAACCTTGCTGCAAAACCTATACTTCAGCGGCCCTTCAGGCATTGACGCCCGCACCTTCACGTTAACGCTGAACGACGCCGACGGCACCGCAAACAGCGGGGATCAGGACACCACGGCGGACTTCACGATCAACGTAACGCCAAACCCGCCCGTTCTTGGCAACCTGGACGGTGACAGCTTTACCTTCACAGAAGGTGATGATGCCACAGACCTTGATGTAGACAGCGATGTAACGCTTACGGACGGCGATTCCACCGACTTCGACGGCGGCAATATCACGATTGATTTCCAGTCTGGCCAAACGGCCGATGACCGGCTGGTGCTTGATACCGGTACGGTAACGCTGTCTGCGGGTCAGACAGCGGGCTCAACCGTTACCGTCGACAGCGTCGTTATCGGCACGATCGAGGCAGGCTCCACCGGTGGCGCAAGCGAAGATCTTGTCATCACCCTCAACTCGAACGCGACGCCCGCCCGTGTGCAGGAACTGATTGGTGCCATCCAGTATGACAACGCGTCTGATGATGCACCAACCGACGGCAACCGCGTGATCCGTGTCACGGTGACAGACTCTGACACCAATGCGGCAACCGACAGTGCTGACATCACCGTGAATGTGGACCCGGTGAACGACACAGCCACATTTGACGGCGACCTCATCGGTACGATGAACGAAGACACCGACACGCTTGGCGGTGACCTTGATGTCACCGACCCCGATACAGGCGAGGCCCACGTTGGGGACGATACCATCAGCGGCATGTCTGTTGTGGGCACCTACGGCAACCTCGATATCGACGAAAGCGGTGCATGGACCTATGACCTTGATGAAAGCAACGCCGATGTTCAGGCACTAGCCGCGGGCGACACGCTTGGGGACACCCTCACCATCAACTCGGTTGACGGCACGGAACAAGACATCACCATCACCATCACTGGCGTGAACGATGCTGCCACCTTTGGTGGCGCACTTTCAGTCAGCGTCGATGAAAACGCCACCTATTCGATTGGTGACAATGCCACGGTCTCTGATGTGGACAATGGTGAGGGTACGTTCACGGCGGGCACGACCAATGGCACCTATGGTGACCTGACCATCAATGCGGGCGGTGAGTGGTCCTATAACCTCAATGAAACACTCGCGGGTGTGCAGAGCCTGGGCGCAGGTGATACCCTTGGTGATACGCTGACCGTCACCTCAGACGACGGTACGGAACAAGACATCGCCATCACCATCACCGGCGTGAACGATGCTGCCACCTTTGGCGGCACGCTCACGGGTAGCCTGAACGAAGACGTAGACACTGCAATCAGTGGCACCGCAGCCGTCAACGACGTGGACAATGGTGAAGGTACCTTCACAGCGGCCACCGTTAACGGCAGCTCTGGTGACCTGATCATCGCCGCCAACGGTGACTGGTCATATGACCTCAATGAAACACTCGCGGGTGTGCAGAGCCTGGGCGCAGGCGATACGCTGGGGGATACGCTGACCGTCACCTCAGACGACGGCACGGAACAAGACATCACCATCACCATCACTGGCGTGAACGATGCTGCCACCTTTGGTGGCGCACTTTCAGTCAGCGTCGATGAAAACGCCACCTATTCGATTGGTGACAATGCCACGGTCTCTGATGTGGACAATGGTGAGGGTACGTTCACGGCGGGCACGACCAATGGCACCTATGGTGACCTGACCATCAATGCGGGCGGTGAGTGGTCCTATAACCTCAATGAAACACTCGCGGGTGTGCAGAGCCTGGGCGCAGGTGATACCCTTGGTGATACGCTGACCGTCACCTCAGACGACGGTACGGAACAAGACATCGCCATCACCATCACCGGCGTGAACGATGCTGCCACCTTTGGCGGCACGCTCACGGGTAGCCTGAACGAAGACGTAGACACTGCAATCAGTGGCACCGCAGCCGTCAACGACGTGGACAATGGTGAAGGTACCTTCACAGCGGCCACCGTTAACGGCAGCTCTGGTGACCTGATCATCGCCGCCAACGGTGACTGGTCATATGACCTCAATGAAACACTCGCGGGTGTGCAGAGCCTGGGCGCAGGCGATACGCTGGGGGATACGCTGACCGTCACCTCAGACGACGGCACGGAACAAGACATCACCATCACCATCACTGGCGTGAACGATGCTGCCACCTTTGGTGGCGCACTTTCAGTCAGCGTCGATGAAAACGCCACCTATTCGATTGGTGACAATGCCACGGTCTCTGATGTGGACAATGGTGAGGGTACGTTCACGGCGGGCACGACCAATGGCACCTATGGTGACCTGACCATCAATGCGGGCGGTGAGTGGTCCTATAACCTCAATGAAACACTCGCGGGTGTGCAGAGCCTGGGCGCAGGTGATACCCTTGGTGATACCCTGACCGTCACCTCAGACGACGGCACGGAACAAGACATCTCCATCACCATCACTGGCGTGAACGATGCGCCAACAGCAGCCTCAAACTCAGTTGCGGTAAGCGAAGACACAACGCATGCGCTCACCAGTGCCAACTTCGGCTTTAGCGACGTAGACACGGGCGACAGCCTGACAAGCGTTCGCATCGACAGCCTTACTCTGGCAAGCGGAGACACGCTTAAGCTTTCAGGCACCGACGTCTCCGTCAACGATGTGATATCAGTCGGAGACATCACCTCTGGCAATCTGGTTTACACACCCGCGGCTGATGCTTTTGGTACCGCCCGGTCCAGCTTCACCTTCTCGGTTAATGACGGCACGACGTTTGCCGTGAGCCCTTCAACGCTCACCTTTAACGTTGCTGACGTTGCCGATGCGGCACCGCCAAGCAGCCCTATCCTCGGCAACCGGTCAGTGAAAGAAAACGTTGCAGGTGCTGTGGTAGGCACCGTTTCAACCACAGACCCGAACGGCGACAGCATCACGCTCACAGTCAACGATACCCGGTTCGAATTTGTTGGCACCACGCTGAAGCTGAAAGCTGGTGTCAGCCTGGACTTCGAGACAGAATCGACGGTGGACGTGAGTTTGCGCGCGACTGATTCGACCGGTCTCTCCACCATACGCATCGTCCGCTTGTCTGTTATCGACACTGACGAGCCGACAAATCAGAACGGTGGCGACACATCTGATACCCTTACCGGCGGCGGCAGTGGCGATACGCTGGACGGCGCAGGTGGTGACGATACGCTTGGCGGCGGCGGCGGTAACGACACCATGTTCGGCGGTGACGGTAATGACGTGCTGGACGGCGGCGATGATGACGACTCCCTGAGAGGCGATGCCGGTGATGATACCCTCGACGGCGGCACCGGTGATGACACACTAAGAGGCGGTGACGGTGCTGACACGCTTCAGGGCAATGACGGCAATGACCATCTTTGGGGCGGCAAGGCCGAAGTTGCAAACGACAGCCTGGCAGGTGGTGGTGGCAACGACCGTATGGGTGGTGGTCGCGGCAATGATGTGATGGAGGGCGGAGACGGTGACGATACGCTTTATGGCTTCATCGGCGACGACACTCTCCTTGGCGGCGATGGTAATGACCTGATCTTCAACGGCGAAGGCGACGATAGCGTTAACGCCGGAGCTGGAAATGACACCCTCTGGGCAGGGCCTGGAGACGATATTCTCACCGGCGGAAACGGCGCAGATATGTTCATCTTCGGTGAGGCCTCAGGCAATGACACCATCACAGATTTCAGCCTTGATGAAGACAGCCTCGATATCACGAGCCACGGCTTTGCATCCCTTTCTGATGTGCTGACGGCTGCCACAGAGGTCACTCAAAGCGGCTCGACCGGCGTACTGCTGGACCTCGGTGACGGTGAAAGCATCTTCATCATCGGGCTTTCGACAGTGGACCTCAACACCGCGCAGATTCTGATCTAGGTCAGAACCCAAATAAAACCACGGCTCCCCAAAAGGGCCGTGGTTCACCTTTCGCCATACTCAGAGAGTTCGAAAACCTGTTCCTGGTCGACTGGAGCAGGATTTTTCCATAGCCTATACCCTATGGTCTATCCTTCGCACTTCCGAAGCTTTCCTACCTTGTGGCACAGCGTGTTTGCCGCGATGCTTTTGGCGCTGCTGTTTTCCCTTGCCACTTTGATACCCACTGCACATGCTGATGAAGAGAAGCCGCCTTTGCCAACAGAGGCAGATGTGCATGAGGCCTATGGCATGCTGATGGACTGGGCCACGTCTTACCAACAAGGGGAATACCTCCAGCAGTGGCGTTTGACAGATTTTCGCATCCGGCACTGGCACGACAGGAAACGATTTAAAAAATGGATGCGCCGCGCCCGCAAGCGGGACGGCAAGCTGTTATCCTTCAAGGTCGACAAGGCACTGCCGCTTTATGCAACACAGCTGCCCTGCACGGAAATGGGCCATTGTTACCGCAAGGATGTTGATGTCATCCTCTTCCTCATCAGCAGCACATATGAAAAAGCATCACCGCCCCAGCCTGAATATATTGTCATGGCGCGCTCGGATGAAGGTTGGCGCTTTGGCGGCGGCACCTTCCCGAACCGCCCCATGGGGGAGACATCGCTCATTCTCGACCGCAAGGATGAGCGCCGCTACGAACCGGGTTTCGAGATCATGAAATAATTAGTGGCGCAATTGCCGCTATGAATTGATGAACATGTACACTCAATTGTATAGCAAAAGATGCGGGGCGAGATGGCCTGGGGTCAAGACATCCCGCCAAACGCCACCTATTCGGACACGTTAACCTGAACATAAGAAGGAAAGTTTTTTGACCGCAGGATCGTGTGCTCTGCTTTCCTGAAATCTTCATCTTCAGCATCAAAGATATTCTCAATGAACTTCTGCGGGTTACGGTCAAAAAGCGGGAACCAGCTGCTTTGCACCTGCACCATGATTCTGTGACCCTTCTTGAAGCGATGCTGCCGAAAATGAAGGTCGATATCATATTCTTCGACGCGGTCTGGCGTGATTGCTTCCGGTGTTTCCAACCCGTTCCTGAAGCGCCCCCGCAGGATCTCTCCCGACACCATAAGGTGATACCCGCCCATCTCCGGCCTTCCGGCATGGTCTTCCGGATAAACGTCGATGAGTTTGACAACCCAGTCCGCATCACTGCCCGTCGTTGCCGCATATAGCCGCGCCAATATCTGGCCTGATATCACAACGTCTTCGTCCAGAACCGGGGTTACCCAGCTAAGAACATCCTCGCGGCCATCAACAAAGCGTTGATCAAGAGTTTGCCATGTAGACCAACCCGGACCAGAAAACATATTTTCAATGGGTCGCGGGCGGTAAGGTACCGGCAAGGCAGGGTCAGAGATAAACTTGTCTGCCGCGCCTGTCTCTTCCACCGGTGGTTCAAAGGAAAGCACACCATTATCGTGAAAATAAAGCCTGCGGGTTTGGCTATTTTCCGCGGGCCAGGTTTTGGTTGTGTGCCACTGGTTGCTGCCGGTTTCAAAAACATGGGTGCCGGGTACGTCGACCTGTTGACCTTTCAGGTGCTGTGCAAACCATGGGCTGAGGATCTGTTCACGGAAATAAGCTGACGTGTCACTACCAAAAGCCAACGAACCAACGGCCGAACCCTCGCCCAACCATCCGCCATGTATCCAGGGGCCAAGTACCAGATAATTTGCTCCTGCAGGGCTGGCTTTCTGCCATGCGTGATACATGGCAAAGGGGCCATAGCCATCTTCTGCATCGTACCAACCACCAACGTTCAGGTTCGCGACGTCGATTTTTGGCAGTTGCCCTAGCACAGCGCGTTTTTGCCAAAACGCATCATAGTTGGGGTGAGCAGCAAACTGGTCCCAACTGGTGTCATAGTTGGCCAGATAGTTCGTCTTCACATTTTTGAGGGACCCGAGATTGAGATACCACTCATATGTATCATCCGTACCGAAGTCGAAAACGTCAGCGCCGGAGCCGCGTTCCATGAAGGTGACATACTCAAAACCGTAACTGAGATGAAACGCACCGTTGTGAAAGAAGTCATCGCCGATATAAACGTCGGCAGGCGAGGCTTGCGGGGATATGGCTTTTAGCGCGGGATGCGGGTTAACTGCCGCCATTACAGAGAGCCATGCCGGGTATGAAACCCCCAGCATGCCGACATTACCGTTGTTACCAGCAACATTTTTGACGAGCCAATCGATGGTATCGTAGGCGTCCGTGCTTTCATCAACTGCCGTGTCACCACCAGCCTCGGCGAGCGGGCGCAACATTGTGAACTCGCCCTCCGATTTATGTCGCCCCCGAATATCCTGAAACACAAAAATATAGCCGTCTTCAGCCAGTTCCTTCAGCGGCCCGGTAAATATCGAGCGGCCCGGCACGGCATCAACACTTGAGATATTATAAGGGCTTCGCCACAGAAGGATGGGAAGTGCCGCCGCTGTATGCTTTGGCCTGTATATCTCCGTGTGGAGCTGGATACCGTCCCTCATGGTGATCTTTGTGGTTCGTTTCTCGAACCCGCCGATAGGGTCCGCAGTCTGTACGTCAGCCTCAGACGCCCAGACACCAAGGCATAGCGGGAGGGACAGAAATACCGCAAGGATTGCCCGCCGCATGTGTGACACCATAAACATGATCAATTGTCGCTTTCAAAACCTGGAACCACAGGCAGGATGAGAGCGGAAGGGTGCGTATCGCCGTGATATACGGTCTGCCGGGCGATCTTCCATTCTGTATCTGTCGCAATGGGGTTACCTGTGTTCTGGTTCGGATTGAACATGGGGGCGGCGCTACTGGATATATCTATCCGGATTTTCTCCCCAGCCAGAAAACGGTGGGCGATATGACCGAGCTCAATGGTGTAGCGCTCTATCTTGCCGGGCTCCAGAAGCGTGGTTTCCTCATAGCCGTGCCGATAGCGCGCGCGAATGATCCCTGTCGCTTTTGGCCCTAGTACGGCGGCCCTGCCATCCGGGTAAACGACACTGAGTGTTGCGGTGAAATCTGTGTCCCGTGCGTCAGAGGATGCATACAAATCCACCAGCACCGGCCCAACCACATCCAGTGGCTCGTCAAGAACCTGTGACGTGTAAACCAATATATCGTCGCGCTTTTGCGTTTCCTGACGGTCAACGCCGTACATGCCACCGGATAGATCGAGCGCTACAGGTTTTTTGGGATCATATACGTAATTGTCATTTTCTTGCGTTGAGGATTTCGCCCAGCTAAGCACGCCGTCACCACCTACCGAATTGGCCGCGCCGCCACTTGAGAAATAGAGCTTTTTGGATTCGGCCTCCTTAAGGGGATACGCCTCGAAACTTTTCCATTCATTGAGGCCCGTCACATAAAGCTGAACCGTCGGCTGATCAAATTCGGGACTGGAACCCTTCAAATAGCGGTCAAAAAAGTCGAGATGCAGTTTTTTGATATCCTTTACGGCGTTTTCCGCAAAAGACACCTCTCCTACCGAGGTGCTGCCCCCCATGAAACTCTGGATATGGGTCCACGGCCCTATGACCAGATGCTGGCGGTCTGCGGCGTCTGAGTATTTCCGCATGCCTTGCCAATAATGGAGCGTACCTGTCTGGTCGCCGTCGAACCAGCCAGTGATATTGAGGACCGGCAGGTCAATCTGCCGGAAATCGCGTTCGGTCAGTTGAATGCGCTGCCAGTATTCGTCCATCGTATCGTTGAGAAGCATCTGGCGGTATAGCGGCATACGCCGGCCAAGAGCCTCATCCATGGTCAGAAGGGGACGGTGGTTATAGATGCTGTTCCAATCTAGTAGTGCAGCGTTCGGGCCTTGGCTAATTTTGCCTGAGGTGTCGTTGAACCAGTTAAGAGCCCACGCCATCATGAACGCACCACCCTGCAAAGGCAGCTCATTGAGATACTGGCCAGCCGGGGAAGTTGGCGCAAGACAGGTCAGGTGTGGCGGGCGCTCCTTGGCAGCAAGCCATTGTACCGTACCCCAATATGAAACCCCCATCATGCATGTTTTGCCGTTGGACCAAGGCTGCCCGGCAATGCCCTCTATGGTGTCAAAACCGTCGTGGGCCTCCTGAAAGAAGAAATCAAACTCACCGTCCGAATCCCCCCGGCCTCGTACGTCCTGAACAACAAAGGCATAGCCGTGGCGCACGAAATATTGCGCCCATTCGGGGAAGTTGATGATGGGCATTGATTTGATGTAGGGCGTGCGCAGAAGAATAACCGGAAACTGGCCTTCTTCAGCGGGTAGCCATACGTCAGACGATAGTTCCACGCCGTCACGCATTGATGTGCGATGGTCAAATATATGTCGAATTTTCACTGGTGCTTCAGTCTGGCCATCGTCCGCTTCTGAAACAGCATCGGATTTGGCACTCACAAGCAGCAACAGCAGCGCACAAACGGTTTTTAATATCGCGTTAAACATGGAACTTCTCGCTTCTCGGTTACACAACTCTATAAAAGAAAGTATATGCTTTCTTTTATAGAGTCAATGAAGCGCAAGCGCACGAGGAGGCTCCGAAGCGCGAGGCCCCGGGCATAATCTTTAACCGGGCATAACCTTTAAAATGTTTGGGTGTCTGGTTTTATCCAGTCATCTTGCCAAGCTCGGCAAGCACACAGGGTAGATAAGACTTTGCCGAGGTGTCCGGGGCAATAACATTGGTGATCCAAAGGCCGCTCATCAGCATATTCAGCGTCTTTGCGCCAGTGTTCACATCGTATGAAGGATCAATCTCACCGCTCTCCTGCAAGGTCTTCATGATTGCCAATAGCTGCTCTTCCCTCACCAACACTGCCCGCTTGGTGCGTTTATGAAGTTCCTCATCCCTGAGGCTAATATTGATAAGCTCATAGTCAATTCGTGCGTGCTCGCACCGGCGCTCGCCGTCAAACTCAACCACCGCATCGATCATAAATTGCCGGAAAGCCTTGAAGCTGTTTACTTCAGAAACGATGGAATCCGACAATGTGCGGTCCACAACCGCGATCATGGCTTCGCGTTTGGTCTTAAAGTGTTTGTAAAAGGCGCCCATGCTGATCTCGGCTGCCTTGCATATATCTGCCAGAGACATTCCATCAAAACCGCGTTCGAGGTAGCATTGTAACGTCGCGTCAAGAATGTGTCTCCGACGCTGCTCCATATATTCTGCGCTTCGTTTTGGCATACAACCGTTCCAGTTTCCTCGGGCATAAAAGCTGTTGGTTAAGGTCGGAGAGTAGGCAATTTATCAACTGTCATGCATTTGTCGCGTCAAAAATAGACCCGTGGTGCAGCGGCTAAGGTACAGGAAAGGAATATCTTGGTTTGGTTCTTCGATAAGAAGAGCGCATCTGCCAGCTGGATAGGGCGTATAGGAATATCGCTCTATAAGTAGATGGTGACCCCGACTGGATTCGAACCAGTGGCCTACAGATTAGGAATCTGTCGCTCTATCCTGCTGAGCTACGGGGCCCCATAAACAGCGCTTTTCCTGTAACCCCAACCGGCGCGCCCGTCAACTGTGCTAAGGACATGTTGGCAAAACACGCAGCAAATGGCTAATTTCATTATTCGTCAGGCGCATTACCGAAAATTAAGGTTTCTGCTCTTTGATGTCGTATGAAGATCTTTGGGGGTCTATCAGGAAATTGCGTTGAGTTTTCGTAGACTTGTTGCACCGGTTTTTGTTGCTGTCGCGGTTAGCATCGCGGCACTTGTTGCGCTTGCCATCTTTGCAGCGCGCCAACAGGACGCGGCTGCGCTCGCAGCGGAAAAGCAGGTGATACAGCAGGAAATGCGCACCATCCATGGTGGGCTTGCGGTACTCGCGGAGGATAACGCCTGGTGGGACGCTGCTGTCGAAAATATTATCTTTGAGGAAAATATCGACTGGATCGACAGCACACTTGGCGAATCCGTCATCGGCATCAGCCAGATCCAGGGTGTTTTTATCGTTCGGCGAGACGGCACCATGGCATACGGCAACTTTGTTGCCGCCCTGCCCGCCCCGCACACTTTCCTTGATGCAGGTTTTGCGGAGCTCGCAAAAAGCATGGAAATCCCAAAGGAGCATCTACCCAGCAGCGCATCTGGCTTCCTGGAAATAGGTGGGGACCTGATTGCCTTTGGCGCCAGCATGGTGCAAGCGGGTGAAGTAAAGTCGCTACCACCCATCCCCGATGAGAAGCGTGCTCTGATCATCTTTGTCTCGCTTGTAAGCGCAGAAGACATTGAGCGGATAGGGCAAGACAATGCAATAAAAGGGCTTCGGTTCGCGACCACCCCCATTGAGGGCGATAACACCATACCGGTGCTTTCCTTGGGAGGTGACTCTATTGGTCACTTGTGCTGGCGGCCTTCTGAGCCTGGCAGCGAAATGCTGCGTTACATGGTGCTGCCCGCCAGCATGCTTCTGGTCATCGTGATTATTGCGCTCGGACGGTTTTTACGCCAAGCCAACCGTGTGCTTGAAGAACTGGCCCGCGCCAACAAGGCCAAATCCGCTTTCCTCGCGTCCACAAGCCATGAGATCCGCACACCGCTCAATTCCATCATCGGTTTTACCGAGCTGATATCGCTTGAGCTATACGGCAAGGTTGAGGGTGAAAAGAACAAAGAGTATTTGCAACTGATCCGCCAAAGTGGCGAACACCTGCTTTCTATCATCAATGATATCCTTGATATCTCCAAACTGGAGGCAGACCGCTTTGAGATATATGCCGAAAAGGTGGAGCCCCGCACGGTGATTGCATCCGCCCACAAGCTGGTGTCTGCATCGGCGATGGAACGCGGTGTGAGGGTCACTACAGACTGTTTGCCGGCCGAAATCCTGTCGGATGAGCGCATCATGCGGCAGGTGCTTATTAACCTCCTGTCCAACGCCATCAAATTCACCGAGCCAGGCGGCAGCGTCACGGTCAAGGGCTTGAGCCGGGGCCGCTTTTACGACATTACCATCACTGACACCGGCATAGGTATGAGCGAGGCCCAGATAGAAACAGCGCTATCGCTGTTTGGTCAGGTCGAAGGAGAGCTCTCCCGTCGGCACTCCGGCACAGGTCTTGGCCTGCCACTTGTCACGCGCTTTATGGAACTGCTGAACGGTCAGTTCGATATCTCATCCAGCCCCGGTGAAGGCACAACCGTCACCGCACGGTTCCCGCTCTATCGTGAGGAAGACTAAGCAATCTTGAAAGCTGCCATCTGCTCATAAAGCGGCATGGCTTGTTCCAGAATACGCTCGAGAGCCGGGGCCAGTTCAGGTGTGTCACCGCTCTCACGCGCCATGAACCCTGTGGATTTCTGCACATTTTCGTACCACCACGGTGCCCACACACCATCTGTATCGCGTGGCCCCGCAGGCCACTTGAGCATTGCCTTGTCAAACCCTATGCCCAGTGCTTCGCATAACTGGCCCAGATAGCGTTCAGGGTCACGAAGGATATCGCTACCGTCTATCACCGGTGGCGCATGGCCGAGCCTGTCTGCCTCGCGCTCAAAAATCTCCACCTGCTTCACAAGGCCAATATCATCAAGTGTGACCTCAGCCCGGCTTTTTACATAGCTTGCAAGCATAGCGCGGGGGTTGCGGATCAGGAACGCGTGCCGCATGGACCGCGCCCAGCTCCAATCAAGGCTTCCCACCATATGGTGGCACATATGTTTTTGGTAAAAGACTGTGTAGCCAGCAGGCACCGGGCCGTTCAGCTCATCTGCCACCTGCTGCCAATCCGTACTCTGCGCCTTGAGAATCAGATCACGACCGGGATGATCTATCCCTGTCTCCTCAAGAAAACAGGCATAAAACGGCTCATCCACCACCATGGTATCAGGCCGGTTTTCAAAGGATCGCATCAGGGCCGTGGAGACATTCCTGGGCCCGGACCACATGGCGATACGCACAGTATCACTCATGCGTTGCGCCCTTTGCCTGCCTCATCTTCAATGCGCTTGATATACAGCTTGCGCAGTTTTGCCACCATGTCACCCGGCATTGGTGGTGCTTTCCCGTCACCAATGGTGCGGCCGTCCACTTCCCCCACAGGCACAAGGCCGGCAAAGGTCCCGGTAACAAAAGCTTCGTCTGCACCGTAAACGTCTGTCAGGCTGAAATCTTTCTCATGCACCGGGATGCCCGCCTCTTTTGCGAGGGTGATGACCGTGCCGCGTGTGATGCCGCCAAGGCAGTATTTCCCGCTTGAGGTCCACAGCTCACCGTCCCGCACAATGAAAAAGTGCGTGCTGTTGCAGGTGGCGACAAAACCGTGAGGGTCGAGCATCAAAGCCTCGTCGGCACCGGCTTTGGCGGCCTGAATACAAGCCGTGATGCAGTTCAGTTTTGAGTGGCTGTTAAGTTTTGGGTCCTGCACATCGGGGAAACCACGCCGCACGTGGGCCGTGAACAATCGGATACCACGGTTCAGCGTGTCCTTGAGCGGTGCCTTATATTCAGGGATGATCACAACCGTCGCCGGGCCAACCGTGACCCGAGGGTCCTGATACGGTGTGGCTTTGATACCGCGTGTGACCATCAGACGGATATGCACACCGTCATGCATGTTGTTGGCGTCAATCGTGTCATACAGCCGCTTGGTGAGCTCTGCTTTGGTGAGGCCAATATCCATATCAATCGCCTTGGCACCTTCATAAAGCCGCTTCAGGTGTTGGCCAAGAAACACAAGCGTACCGTGGTGCAGCCGCAGGCCTTCCCACACCCCGTCACCGAGGATATAACCACTATCGAAAACGGAAACCTTGGCCTCTTCGCGCGGGAAAAGTTCCCCACTCACATTGATCAAAATATCCTTGTTTCTCGGGTCGTCGATATAGTCATGGGTGCCGTGCGCCACTGAGATTCTCTTTCTTGTCAAAACATAGGTTTGGTGCAACTGTCTGTGCTCAAGCAAGAGGATGAAACATGCTGAAAGCGCTTGCAATCCTTATTCTTACCGCGCCCGCCGCTTTGGCGAACGACTATGTATTCGACACCAAAGGCCTCGCCGATTGCGGCACGACCACAGCCGCTGAGACACTGGGCGGTGCTCGCTTCAAAACACCGGAAGGCCTGACGGTCAAACTCGCACTTGTGAAAGCGCCGGAATTTTGGGAACCATCCAGCGAATACACTAGTTGGCCCCACGCCCTTGAAGCCAAAAAACACCTGATGAACACACTCCGTGGCCACACGGTTACGCTTTTTTGTGAAGGCCAGAAAACCAACCGGCTGGGCGAATTGGTGGCGCACGTGGTGATGCCCGACGGCAGCTGGCTGCAACACACGCTTGTTCGCGACGGGCATGTTTTTGTCTTCCCCGGCCCCACGCGGCGGCGCGGGCTGGACGCACTCTATGAAGCCGAGCTTGAAGCACGCGCGGATAAAAAAGGCCTATGGATATTCAAGAACCTGCAACCCGTGGCCGCCACAGGCAACAGCGTGAAAGCAGGCTGGTTCCAGATCGTGGAAGGTGTGGTGGTTGATGCCGCGAAAGTGCGGGATACCATCTTCCTCAACTTCGGTGATGACTGGCGCACGGATTTCACCGTTGAGGTCCCGGCCCTAACCGCGCGGTATTTTGAACGCATAGGGCTCGATCCGCTCAGCCTTGAAGGCCAGCACATTGAAGTGCGCGGCTGGATAGACTTCAAATCAGGCCCGCGCCTGTTGCTGCAAGGTCCCGGGCAAATTCGTATCATAAAACAAGAAAGCCAACCCTGATACGAGCTGGCTTTCCGGTAATACTGATTTGATTTAGGCCTGTTAGCTACCCGCAAGACCTGCAAGAAACGGGTCACCCACATCCTGCATCAAAGCCTGCCGCAGTTTGCCAAGCGCCTGCGCTTCCAGCTGACGCACACGTTCCTTGGAAATACCTAACTGGGTACCGAGAACCGCGAGGGTCACACCGTCTTCCCGAAGCTGCCGCTCACGAATGATAAAGCTTTCCCGTTCGGTAAGATGCTTCATCGCCCGCTCGATCAAGGCAGCCTTTTTGTTGCTGTCATGGTTTTCCATGTAAAGGTCGTCAGGTCGCGGCGAATCGCTCACCAGAAGATCCTGCCATTCCTGCGCGCTTTCATCCGCAACCGGTGCATTCAAAGACCGGTCTACACCTGAAAGCCTGCCTTCCATGGCCTCAACATCACGAAGCCGCACACCCATTTCATCGGCGATCTGGTTGCGCGCACCCATGGAAAGGGGCCGGTCGGGGTCAACCCCCATGCGGGCCTTGAGGCGCTTCAGGTTAAAGAACAAAGCCTTGTGGGCACTTGTGGTGCCTGTACGTACAATGGACCAGTTCCTCAGAACATAGTCCTGCACGGCGGCACGAACCCACCAGCTTGCATAGGTTGAGAAACGCACGTCCCGTTCCGGCTCGAACCGGTATCCGGCCTCCATCAAGCCAACGGTGCCTTCCTGAATGAGATCAGCAACCGGCAAGCCATAATGCCGGTAGCGGCTTGCAGCCGCAATCGCGAGACGCAAATGCGCTTCGGTCAATTTTTTGAGGGCTCGCTCGTCCCGTTCCATTTGCCACGCAAGCGCCAGTTCGCCTTCTTCTTCCCTGTCCAGCATTGGCGCACGCATTGCGAAACGAATTAAGCGGCGATCTTCCCCAGTGGCCCAGTTTCCTCGGCTCACTCTCACCTCCCAATTTTTAATGACCTTGATTAATGCAATGCATTATGACCAGTTTTTTTTGGCTTTGCAGCAACTTTTTTTATCTCGCTTATAAAATCGGCGTGAGCGCCGGGATTCCGCGCCTTTACCGGAAAACACATTCACGCATGACGGCAAAACACGACCGAATCATATCGATTACGCCTGTAAACATAACTCTTGATTTTATTGATTACATATGTAATCGTAATCTCATGAGCGAGGAAAAAAAACAAATCAGCATAGCTGAGAGCAAGGTGATGGAAACGCTATGGCGTGCCCATCCCTTAACAGCGGAAGATGTCACCAATGGCGTCGCCGCAGACCAGAACTGGAGCGTCGGCACCGTCAAATCGCTGCTGAACCGCCTTTTGTCCAAAGGCGCCATCTCAGCCGAGAAAGACGGCCGACGCTATCTCTACAGCCCGGTCCTGAGCCACGACGACTATATAACCCATGAGGGTCAGGGTGTGCTTGACCGTCTTTTTGACGGTCGGGTTTCAGCGCTCCTGACCCACTTCTCCCAGCATGAAAAGCTGAGCGGCGACGATATCGCAGAGCTTAAAAAACTGATCAAGGAGCTGGACGATGACGAGTGATATTTTTACCCACCTGATTCAAGCCCTGATCGGCACAAGCGCCGGGATCCTGATAGTGCTGCTGCTGAGGCGCCACACTCGCGCCGCTTTTGGTGCCCGCACGGCTTATGCGCTGTGGCTCATCGTGCCCATCGCGCTAGTCGCGAGCCTGCTGCCAGCGGAACTGATTTTCACCACACCTGCAAAGACCGCTAACCCGGTGCAGGAACGAGCTGCCGTCTCAGATACCCTGCAGGCACTGCCCAAGGGGCAGCCCACCGCGCAACCGGCCCCGGCACAGCATATTGTTCGGGCGGCTCAGCCGCTTGCTACAAATACACCGACTGATGTTGGCCCGTGGCTCTTTGGTTTGTGGCTGACAGGTACACTCGGCAGCCTTGCGGCTCTCGGCTATCGCCAGAAGCGTTTCCTGCAGAAGCACGGTCTGGTACGCACACCTAAAAAACGCGTATCCAAACATGCCAAAGTCGGCCCTGCGGTTTTTGGTTTTGTCACGCCCCGCATTGTGGTGCCGGACAACTTCACTGCCGCCTATAGCGCGCTTGAGCGCAGGCTGATACTGGCGCACGAACAAGCCCACATCCGCGCAGGCGACATGCAGATGAATGCGCTGGCCGTGGCCATACGGTGCCTGAACTGGTTCAACCCGCTGGCCTATGTGGCTTACGGCTTGTTCCGCACCGATCAGGAACTGGCGTGCGACGAACGGGTCATGCGCAAGTTTGGCCAGCATCGCCGGGCTTATGCGGAAACACTGCTCAAATCCCAGTTGATGGGCGACCAGGCACCGCTTGGCTGCGCCTGGTTCGGTAGTGGCCGTCACCCGCTCACCGACCGGGTAAAACGCCTTGCCCGGCACGAGCTTAGCCCGGTTCGCCAGACGCTTGGTGCGCTGACACTCGTAACTGCCACCAGCCTTTCCGGCGTGGCAGCATGGGCCGCGCTTTCAAGTCAGGTTATCTATATCGCAGACAATAGTGCGTTCACAGGTGAGGACGTGCCCGTTGCCCCGCTTGAGCGAGTGGTAACAGCCGATGTGCTTAGGGATGCGCAAGGCGCTGCCCTTGTGGATGCGATCCTCGAAGGCCGCACCCGACACGCAGAGGCCCTTTTGAGCGCAGGCGTGAATGTAGATTATGATGCGCGTGGCGACGGCACACCGCTATTGGTTGCCGCTCTCAAAGGCGATTTTGACATGGTGAAAACCCTGCTTGAGGCTGGAGCGGACGTGAACGGTTTCTCCCCCGGCAGTGGTACGCCTTTGTTGGTAGCCGCGCGACGTGGCGATGAAAGCATGGTGAAAACCCTGCTTGATGCCGGCGCAGACATAAATAAAGCGGCACCCGGTGACGGTACACCGCTTCTTGTTGCGGCACGCCGTGGTGATAGATCCATGGTTGAGGTCCTGCTAGAAGCCGGGGCGGACGTGAACGGTTTCTCCCCCGGTGATGGAACCCCGCTTCTCGTGGCGGCGCGGCGCGGGAACACAGCCATGGTAGAGGCCCTTCTGGAAGCTGGTGCTGACATCAATCAGGTGGCCCCTGGTGACGGCACGCCTCTTCTTGTCGCTGTAAGGGCGGGTGAAACAGCCACCACCGAACTGCTGCTTGAGGCGGGAGCTGATATAAACGGTGTTGCACCCGGCGACGGCACGCCGCTTATTGTGGCGGCTCAACGCGGTGACGACGTGATGGTCAAGTCGCTTTTGAATTTGGGCGCTGATGTTGACGGCTATGCACCGGGCGACGGTACACCGCTGATCGTCGCTGCGCGGGACGGTAACCAGAAAATGGTAGACGTTCTCCTTGAAGCGGGTGCAGACGTGAATAAGGCAGCACCCGGTGACGGCAATGCGCTTATCATGGCGTCTGTGGTGGGGAATCTCCCCATGGTGGAACAGCTTGTTAGCGTTGGCGCGGATGTGAACGGCTTTGTGCCTGGGGACGAAACACCACTCATTGGTGCGGCACGGGCCGGGCATGTGGATGTGGCTGAGTTCCTGATCGGGAAAGGGGCCGATGTTAACCTTCGGGTAAAAGCCGGCAACGTGTGGAATGGCCGCGTGGCGGGGAGAGCCATTCACCGGTCACCCCTCGGCCAAGCGCTGCGGTACGGCCATGATGATATGGCTGCCCTCCTGCGCAAACATGGTGCTACAGAGCCCGTTGAAGAAGAAGAGTAGCGTGGCCAACCCAACGGCCAAGCCGAGCCAGTAGCCAACAAAAAAAACCCGCCTCTCATTTGAGGCGGGTTTTTCTATAACTGAGATAGAGAAGAGAGGCTTAAGCGGCCAGCTCTTTCTCAAGCTTAACCATCGCTGCCGCTTCGTCGATATCCTCAACGGCTGCAAGTTCACGAGCCAGACGGCCAAGCGCAGATTCGTAAATCTGGCGTTCGCTGTAAGACTGCTCAGGCTGATCAGCGCCACGGTGAAGGTCGCGAACAACCTCCGCGATGGAGACAAGATCACCAGAGTTGATCTTTGCTTCATATTCCTGTGCCCGACGGCTCCACATCGTGCGTTTGATGCGCGCTTTGCCCTTAAGCGTGGTGAACGCTTCCTTGAGCGTGGCATCATTGGAAAGACGACGCATGCCGCTGGCTTCCGCTTTGCCTGTTGGTACCCGAAGCGTCATGCGCTCTTTTTCAAAGCGAATCACATAAAGTTCAAGCTTCAGGCCAGAGATTTCCTGAACCTCAAGCTCAGTGATCCGGCCCACGCCGTGCTTGGGGTAAACAATGTAATCACCGACTGCAAAGGGATGTTTACTGGATTTTGCCATAGTGGTTCTATGTCCTTCTTATCTAAGGCAGGCGCACCTGCCATAATATCCGGGTCCCGACGGGCACGGTCCTCGCGCGCTCAATAGCTCAGCAAGGCTGCGGAAACCCTTGAGAAAAGCGCTATCAAAAGCTTTTCCGTCAAACTGCGTCAAAAAAACCGTTGCACCACCCCGCTCAGGGCGGCACAATCAAGCCTCAATTCAGCATCTTCAAATTTGGGCGGTTCCAGCCACCACGCGCGAGCCCACTTGCCGCAATTGGATCGCGCAATCCCTTCTTGTAACACAAAATTAGTAATTTTTACAGTCAAATCGCATTTTTTGGCTCTATTGCTTGATCCTGCGACGTTTGAGCGCACAAAAAAACCGGGCCATTCAGCCCGGTTTTCAAATTAAGCAATTGATGCAAAAGCAATAATATTGTGCGCGGAAGCCCCTAAAAGCCCCAGAAACCGTGTACTGCGCGGCTTAGTTGCTTTCGCCTGGCTTGTCAGAGAAGTACTCCATCTTGCCTTCTTTGCCTTTCCAGTCATCCGCGTCAGCGGGCTGCTCGCCCTTCGCGGTGATGTTTGGCCATTCTTCCGAATATTTGGTGTTCAGCTCGAGCCATTCTTCCATGCCGTCTTCCGTATCAGGCAGGATTGCTTCGGCCGGGCATTCAGGTTCGCACACGCCGCAGTCAATGCATTCGTTCGGGTTGATCACCAGCATGTTTTCACCTTCGTAAAAACAGTCAACCGGACAAACCTCAACACAGTCCATATATTTACATTTGATGCATGCCTCAGTGACGACATAGGTCATGGGCGTCTCCTTTATTCCGCAAACCTGTAAACTCGTGGTTCTTTCATTGGCTTTATGCCGAAAAGCGCGGCCTTGGGCAACGGCTTTATATGCAAGAGATTCTTATGTGCACAAATTGTTTGGCTTGCTCATCAGCCATCACTGTATGACACTGAAGGTGGGTAAATCTTTTCTTTTTACCAATTAGAAGACCAGAGCCTTGTTTGAGATACTCGTTTTATGCCTTTTGTTCGTTTTCCAATGCTTCGTTTGCTACGCGGTGGCTCGGCTTTACTCCCGCGCTTTGATTTGGACAAAAATCATAGGACTGAAGATGATAAGACTCACCATGGCTATGGCATTATGGCTCATTGTTGCAGCATTCCTTTTGATAATGCCCGGTGGGGCTGTCTGGGTTGCCGGTAGCCACTTCCACATAGAAGCGGACTTAGGCTGGGTATATATCGCGGGATTGTTCGCAGACATCCCCGCTGTATATCTTGGAATGCATGGATTTCAGCTGTCGCTCCGTAATGCTGGTTATTTCAGTCGGGACAAATTGTGACACAACTTATTTCATACACCACATCTTCGAACTACTCTCACTTGGTTGTTGAAGCGCAACCAGAGGGTACATACATCTTCCTGTATAAATTCAAAGACTCTCTGTTTCCTGAAAAAGATTATCTGGCAGATGATCTAAAAACAGCAATGGAGATATGCGAGGAAGACTATCAGGTTCCGACAAACAGCTGGACCAAATACGATGGACCTCAGTTAATGAAACACCGTTCAGACTAAAGCTAACGGTCCATCAGCTTATCGATAGCGCGGCGCTCTGCTTTGGTGGGGCGGCCTGCGCCTGCGTCCCTGAGGGCGGGCGCTGTCCTCTTCTCTTCCGCCAGCTCCTTCTTCTGATCCTCAATGGGGGAGAGGTCGTCATAAAGTGTTTGCGCCTCCGCGGCCGGGCCGCGGCGCGTGCCAAGCGCGAGGATTTTCACCACGCGGATATGGGGGCCTTGCGGGAAGGTCAGCACCTGCCCCGCCTTCACAGTAGCGGACGCCTTGGAAACAACGGTGCCATCCACGCGAACCTTGCGTGCCTTGCAAACGGTGCTGGCGATGGAGCGGGACTTGAAAAACCGGGCATGCCAGAGCCATTTATCCAGCCTGATCTGCCCGGTCTCGAGATTTTCAGCCATCAGAGGCTGCTATTTCTTTTTTTGCAGGGTCTCTTTAAGGCCTGCAAGTGCTGCAAAAGGCGAGTCTGGGTCGGCCTGTTTTTCGCGGCGAGGTGGGCGCGCCGTATGCACACGCTGGCCTTGCGGCTTGCCACCCTTGCCTTTTGGGCCTTTACCCGGACCTTTACCACGCGGACGATCTGACTTGTCCCCATGTTCGCCGCCTTTGGCGCCATTTTGGGCAAAAGCTTTCCCTTGCGGCTTGCCACCCTTGCGGCCTTCGCCTTGCGGGCGGGCTTTGCGCTTGGGCGCCCATGAGAAAAAGTAACGCTCTACAAGCTCTTCCTCTGCAGAATCACCCTCTGTCGCGTCGCTCTCTTGGGCTTCAGCTTCTGATGGTTTAGGTGCTTCAGGTGCATCTGCCTCAACCACGGCTTCAGCAGGTGCAGCTTCTTCAGCATCAACCTCAGGCTCTGCGGCAGGAGCAGTTTCCTCTGCAGTTTCTGGTGTAGCTTCCGGCGCAGCCTCTGCTGGAGTAGCCTCCTGCGCCGCATCGTCTGCATTGGCTTCTTCCGCTTCAGGCTTTTCTTCCACCTTCGGTGCCGCTGGTACTTTGCGCACTTCGTGTTTGTAGCCCGCAGCCTGCATCACCTCGGCAAAGTCTTCACCGGAAAGGCCAACAAGGCCCATAATCTCAGGTGTTACTTCAAACCAGCCACTGCCTTGGCCCATCGGGCGTACAGCATCAGCAAGGCGCTCAAGCATATCCATACGTACCGCTTTTTTGCCGCACACCTGGAAACCGGCCATCTCGTAAAACTCACGCGGTGCTGTCTCTTCCGTCTCCACCCACACCATGCCCGGTGTTGGCAGGCTTGGAAGAGCGGTCAGCTTGCCAGCCATCGCCCACATCATCAGCCTGAGCTCATTGGCATGCGGCTTGAGGATAACGGGGATATAAAGGCTGGAGGCACCAATACGAATGCCAAAGCGGCGCAGGCCTTTGCGGGCATCCTGGTCGAGCTGACGCAGGTCACCGTCCACAAGGCTTCTGGAGATTACGCCGTAATTCTCCAGCAAGCGATACGCCACACCGCGCGCAAGACCGGAAAGCGGTGCCGCACCTTCAGGTGCTTCGGTGTCTCCGTTCAGCTCACCCGCAAGTTTCAAGAGCGGTTCGAGCTTCTCTGCGATACGCGTGTCCAGCCACTCTTGTGCTTTATCGCGCACGAGGTCTGCGTTCTCGCCCTGCAACAGCGTGGAAGCCACCAGCTTCACACGTGGTGCAAACAAAGCGCCGCTGTCATGCAGGGTCGCGATAGGCGCGCCTTCCCACATAAGCTTCGGGTATGCCAGACCTTCTGTGAAATCAAACGCCAGCGTCTTATAGCCCACATTGGCAAACAGCTTTGCACGGCGGGTCAGTTCCACCTGCAGTGCTGCTTCTGCCGCTGCCTTGAGCATCTTCTGGTCGTCACGGGCTGCGCCCGGCTCAACGCGGAAGGAAAATCCATTCAGTTCACCGATTTCGTGTCCTTCGACCGAAACCTGGTTTGTCTCGTCATCAATGCTCACGCTAAGTTCGCCCCTATGCCTGAGCGAGCGCATCAGAACAGCCGTTCGCCTGTCCACAAAGCGCTGGGTTAATTTTTCATGCAGGGCGTCGGACAACCTGTCCTCAACACTGCGCGTAACATGCGCCCAATGGGCAGCATCCTGAAGCCAGCCTTTCCGGTGCGAAACGTAAGTCCAAATCCGGATACTGGCAATTCGACCGGCCAAGGTATCTATATCGCCGCTTGTATTGTCAAGGCGCTTGACCTGCCTTGCGATCCAATCGTGCGGAATTGTGCCTTTTGGGCCCATCAGATCAACAAAGATGCGACGTAGAAGAGAAATGTGATCATCATGTGACAATTTGCGGAAATCGGGAATTTGGCAGACATTCCAAAGCCTTTCCACGGCTTCCGCATGTGTGACAAGGGAACTGATACCGTCATCGGCACTCATTTTCTTGAGTGCCGTGAGGTCAATGGCATCACGGGTGCGGTGAAGGCCTTCTGTGCGTGCTGGCTGCTCCAGAGAACGAACAAGCCGCGAAATTGTGGAAAAATCGAGCCGGTGATTCCGCCAGAACAGCCGTTTTACCGGCTCAAACTGGTGCTCTTCGATCTGCGCGACCATCAACGGGTCCATCGGCTCGCCACCCGAAAGGGTGGAAAACGTACCGTCTTTTTTAAAGCGGCCCGCACGGCCTGCAATCTGCGCAGCCTCGGCGGCTGTCAGCTCACGATAGGTCCGGCCGTCAAATTTACTGAGCCCCGCGAAGGAGACATGGCCGATATCAAGGTTAAGCCCCATGCCGATAGCGTCTGTTGCCACAAGGTGATCAACCTCACCGCTCGCATACATCTCAACCTGCGCATTGCGGGTGCGCGGGGAAAGCGCCCCCATCACAATCGCGGCGCCGCCCTTCTGGCGACGGATAAGCTCCGCCATGCCGTAAACATCGGCTGAGGAAAACCCGACCACCGCGCTACGGCGCGGCAGGCGAGACAGCTTGTTCGCGCGCACGGCCTTCAGCTCTGAAAACCGAGGGCGGGTGACAATCTCAATTTCCGGGATCAGGCGTATAAGCACACTGCGCATCGTCTCTGCGCCCAGAAGCAGCGTCTCGTGTCGCCCCCGGCTATGCAGCAGATGCTCGGTGAAAATATGGCCGCGTTGCGGGTCTGCTGCCATCTGCACTTCATCGATGGCGATAAAATCAGCGACCGCATGGCGCGGCATCGCTTCGGCGGTACAAAGGAAATAGCGCGCGCCTTCCGGCACTATACGTTCTTCGCCGGTGACAAGCGCCACCTGGTTCTTGCCCTTCACAGCCACAACACGGTCGTACACTTCCCGTGCAAGCAGCCGAAGCGGAAAGCCCATAACGCCAGAGGCATAGCCCATCATACGCTCCACCGCATAATGGGTTTTACCCGTATTGGTGGGGCCAAGAACCGCCTTGATGATGCCAGCCATAAAAACGCCTAACAGTAACTTAATAGTGAAGGTTTAGATAACGGTTCCCCGTTCAAAAGTGAAACCCTATAATCATAATTAAACGGGAGCGTGTATGGCTAAACTTGGAATGGACAGGCGACAGATCCTTAAAGGTGCGGGCATATTAGGTGGTATTGCGGCGGCGAGAGCGGCCTATGCCTACACGCCCGAAACGCCTAACCCACCTGTCAAAACACCTGGTGACCTAGCCATTGCCGAGCGTATCGCGGGCGTGAAATATACGCCTGACGAGCGCGCCATGATCCTCGACGAGCTTGAAGACATGCTCGATCGCCTACGCCGACGACGTACAGGCGTGGAGCTAAAAAACTCGGACGCACCCGCCATGGCGTTTGACCCGCGTCTGCCCGGCAAAACCTATGTTGTGCAATCAGGCGGTGTCCGACTGGCGTCAGGAGAACCGGGGCCACTGCCCAGTGATGAAGCTATTGCCTTCGCCCCCGTACATGCTCAGGCATACTGGATCAAAAACGGGCTTCTGACCTCAAGCCGCCTGACGGACATCTATCTGTCGCGTATCAAACGGCTTGACCCAAAGCTCAGGTGCTTCATCACCGTCACCGAGGCGGTCGCGCGCGAGCAGGCGTGGGAAGCCGATGTAGAAATACGCTCAGGCCGCTATCGGGGGCCACTGCACGGTATCCCGTTTGGGATGAAAGATATCATCGATACCAAAGGCATCAAGACAACCTGGGGCGCCGCTCCCTATCAGGACCGCACGGCAGAAAATGATGCGGCTGTAACAAAGCGGCTACGCGATGCTGGCGCCGTGCTTCTCGGTAAAGTCGCTCTGGGCGCTCTTGCCTATGGCGACCTGTGGTTTGGCGGCGTTGTGCGCAACCCCTGGAACATGAATGAGGGTGCATCCGGCTCCAGCGCGGGCTCCGCCTCCGCCACTGTTGCCGGACTATGCAGCTTCGCCATCGGTACCGAAACCATGGGGTCCATCATCTCACCCTCAACACGCTGCGGCGCCGTAGGGCTGAGGCCCACGTTTGGCCGCGTGCCCCGCACAGGCGCCATGTCTCTGTGCTGGAGCCTGGATAAAATCGGCCCGATCTGCCGGAGTGTCGAGGACACCGCGTTGGTGCTGGACGCTATCAACGGCCATGATGGCGGTGATCCCGGTTCGCTGGACTGGGGCTTCGCTTATGACGGCAACTCCGCCACCGCCGGAGATATAAAGATAGGGTATGACCCCAAATGGTTCACTGGCGAGGATGCCACCGACCTTGACCGGCAGGTCCTTGACCAGCTCAAGGGCATGGGCTTCACGCTGGTGGAAATTTCGCTGCCAAAACTGCCTTACTCTACCCTGCTCACAACAGTAGAGGTTGAGGCCGCCGCCACGTTTGAGGAGCTGACCCTGTCAGACGACGACGACAAACTTATGTGGCAAGGCGACAAGGCCTGGCCCAACACCTTGCGCGCCGCGCGCTTCCACAGCGCCATCGAATATGTCCAGCTGGACCGATTCCGCCGTCAGGTGATGGAGATGATGCACGGTATGTTCGAGCAGGTGGATATGTTCGCCTGCCCCAACTTCGCAGGCGATATGCTGGTGATCACCAATTATACCGGGCATCCGAGCCTTTCGCTGCCGCTGGGACTTATCAAACGCCAGACCTTTCCGCTGACAGGCACAGAGGATAAAAAGCTCGGCTTTGAACGCCGTGTGCCATACGGCTTTACGCTGTGGGGTAACATGTTCCGGGAAGACCAGTTGGTCGGTGTTGGTCGGCTTCTGGAGCGTGCCGCCAACTTCGGCGCCCACCGCCCCATCCTCCTTGAAAGCCTGAACCGGGAAGAGTAAACCGGCGCAAAGCCGCACAAATGCTGCGTCGCACGAGTCAAAAAGCTTGACCATGGGAGGCGAATCGTCTACTCACCGCGCCAGCTATTGCCGAATCCGGTCTTTAGCGAACATGGACCATAAAGATTCCCGGGGCGATGACCTCGGCAGAAAAACAAGGATAACGAACATGTCGCGCGTATGTGAACTGACTGGCAAACGGGTAATGGCGGGTAATAACGTGTCTCACGCACACAACAAAACCCGTCGCCGTTTCTTGCCAAACCTGACCAAAGCAACCCTGATTTCCGATACCCTCGGTCGTTCTGTCAGCCTGCGTATTTCTACGCACGCGCTGCGCTCTGTTGAGCACAACGATGGTCTCGATAATTTCCTCCTGAAAGCTCGCGACACCGATCTGTCGGCTAACGCTCAGAAGCTGAAGCGGGAAATCAAAAAGAAACAGGCTGCTGCCAAGGCATAAAGCCCGGGGCAACCCGCCTCAGGTGCGGGAAGCAAAAGTTTCGGAAAACGTCGCAGCACATCGCTGCGGCGTTTTTTATTGGCGAGAGTTGGGCCATTCACGCCCGCTAGAAATAGGTGCCGTAAGCCTCATAGTCACGCGCATACCGCGCACGAGCTTCTTCTTCCAGCGCATCACTCGGTTCGATCTTCGCCATGTCTTTGGAGCGGAAGTTATGAATAGCAGGAATATCCACGCCCACTTTTTCTGACAGTTTTAACCGCAAACTGTCCATCTCCTTCACCGGACCGATCCAGTCAAAAATGCTGGCGTCTGCACCTGCGATATCAGCGATGCCATTAGTATGAGCACGAAGCGTGCGGAACACTTGGCGGTACCGGGTAAGGTTTGCGAGAAACTCGTCATAGCTGGGTTGCAGCTTGAGCCCCAAGTAGGTCTCTCGCCCCATGACTTCTTTTGACAGGTCATTGGTGAACACGAGATTGAAGCGGTAGTAGGACCGGAGCCGTGAGATTGGGTCCCGCACCACGAGAAACTTGAACCAGTTTGCATGGGTTTCATGCAACCGCGTACGGTCTTCAAACGCGTAAGGCGCGTGTTTTGACACCAGCGTATGAGAATGCCCCTCAGCTCGCTCACCTGTCAGGATATGGTAGAGCATATCCTTGATCGTGGTGGAGCCGCATTTCGGGACATGGAGATAAAGTATCTTGTGATCACTCACGCTCGTAAAGGCTGACCGGTTCGATTTGGCGAGCGCAAGCTCTCCCGGTGTTGGGCCTTTCACATGCTCGATGATACGCGCCATCAACTCGTGGGCAGCTTGTTCGTCACCCTGCATCAGCAAAATACGGCGGAGGAACCGCCAAAGCCGCACATGATCATAATCGTCAAGCGCGCTTGTAATCAGCGCATGAGCCTCATCGACGGCCTCATCCTGCAGAAGAGCTTCAGCCTTCTGGACCAAATGATTGATCTCTGTATTTTTCGCAGTATCCATGCCGTTTGATTAGGCTACATCTAGGCTAAACACAAGAAGAAGCGTGCGCTGGCTGGCGCGAAAATTGTCGTCAGAGATCATGATGATCCGTGTTGGCTGGCCATCGGCCTCAATCACGTCCAAGCCTTCCATATTATCCACCGTATAGGGTGGCTCAAGATGCAACAGCTCTTCACCAACAAGGGTAGCGCCCGGTTTGATATCCTCCGCCTTGATGCGCACAAGTTTGGCCGCAACCCCGCTGAGAAGGGAAAACCGCCGGAGCAACAATAGAACATCGCCATTCTTCAGCGTCGCCGCATCGGTTGGGGAAAAATTTAGCGGCGGTTTGAAGTAGATATCGTCGGCACCGTCTTCGCGGGCAATCCAGCCCCGCAACCTGCCGCGTGTATCAAGGCCGCCTTCAACTAACGTCAGAATGCCGCCCTCAACCGAGGTGATCGCCTCCACTCCACCATTTGTGGCCAAGCCCCGGAAATCCAAATGCTTATTGTGAAGCAGGAATGTGATGTCACCGTCCGCCGCCACGGCCAGCAGCCTGTGGTAGCTTTCAAAAGCCACCAAATAGCCGCCTTCGAAGCGGATCAGGCTTTCCGCATCAAGCCCTTTTTTGCTGTGGTCCTGGGCCTTGCTATCAAAAGGCCGCATGACGGCAGAAAGAAAGGGTGCTTTCCGTCCCCAATCCATATCCGCTGAGAACCAGTCACCGCGATCACTGATGGCCATCAGGCTCGCGTCATCCGCCACGAGGCCTGAAAAACCACCAAAATTTTCATTATCAGCCGTGAGAGACCACCCCGCCAGGTAACGCAGTTTTCCCGCGTGGTTCAGGCTCAGGTCCTCCGGGTTAAGGGGAACCGCTTTTGCTGTGACCGTGATTTCCGTTGGCCCCGCAAGCGGGTGCGACGGCTTGTTGCCAGCCAAATTCTGGTAGGTTGCGAATGCTGCCAGCGCCACTGCCGACACCAGCGCAAACGAAATTTTCCGGGGATGCCGCATGATCATCAGATGTTATCCAAGTCGCCTTGGTGTTGGCACGGCTTCCTCGAATAGAGACGCCAGCTGCTCTGTCATGGCACCGCCAAGCTGTTCTGCATCAAGGATGGTGACAGCTCGCTTGTAGTAGCGGGTAACATCATGCCCGATACCGATGGCGATCAGTTCCACGGGCGAACGTTCTTCAATCCATTTGATGACCTGACGCAGATGGTTTTCAAGATAAACGCCTGAATTGACACTCAAAGTGCTGTCATCCACCGGTGCACCATCCGATATCACCATCAGGATACGGCGTTCTTCCGCGCGCGCCATCAAGCGGTTATGGGCCCAGAGAAGGGCTTCACCGTCGATATTTTCCTTGAGCAAACCTTCGCGCATCATCAGGCCCAGATTACGGCGGGACCGGCGCCATGGCGCATCGCCGGTTTTATAGATGATATGCCTCAGGTCATTGAGCCGGCCCGGCGCTTTTGGTCGTCCATCCTGCAGCCATTTCTCGCGCGATTGTCCGCCCTTCCAGGCTTTGGTCGTGAAGCCAAGGATTTCGACCTTCACGCCGCAACGCTCAAGTGTGCGGGCGAGAATGTCGGCGGAAATAGCCGCAATCGAGATCGGCCTGCCCCGCATGGAGCCGGAGTTATCCAGAAGCAGTGTTACCACCGTATCCTTGAACTCGGTTTCGCTCTCAAGCTTGTAAGAAAGCGGCTTGGTAGGGCTAGAGACCACACGTGCGAGCCGCCCTGCGTCCAATATGCCTTCTTCCAAATCAAACTGCCAATGGCGACGCTGCTGGGCCAGCAACCGGCGCTGCAGCCGGTTTGCAAGTTTTGAAACGGCGCCTGAGAGGTGCGCCATCTGCTGATCGAGATATTTCCTCAGCCGCTCCAGCTCTTCAAGGTCGCAAAGCTCCTCGGCTTTCAGGACTTCGTCAAATTCTTCAGTGAAAACCTGATAGAAGGGCGTGTCCGGCAGATGATCAAGCGGGCGGTTGGGGCGCCACGGAATAGTACCCTCATGTTTACCCTCGCCCGCGTCGGCATCGCTGTCTTCCATCTCTTCCATGGCAGCATCAGAAGAAGCGTCATCATCAGCGGTTTCGCCTTCACTGTCGTCCGAGCTTTCAGCGCCGTCGGCTTCGCCGTCACCATCATCGCCCGGGTCACCATCCGGGCTGTCTGGCGCGTTGCCGTCGCCCTCTTCCGGTTGGTCTTCTTCCTCGCGATCCCGTTTTTCGCCGTCGCCATCGCCAATGAGCTCGGCAATGATGCTGCGGCTGATGACCGACAAGCCTTTCTGGTCTTCAACTTTACCTTCAAGGCTATCAAGAAGGTGGCCAACACTTTCCTCTAACCACTTGCGCTGGCTCTCAACCGCAACAACTGCGCTCTCTGGTGGCTGCGCGCCCGTAAGCCGCTCGCGCACCAGAAGGCCAAGCACAGAAGCAAGGCGACCAGCTTCATCATCCGTCGGGCGTGAAAGCCCTGCTTCAAGCGCCCGTTTCTCCGTCAAGGCCCCAAGGTTTGCTTTAACGCCAGACATAGCCCTTGCGCCAATGGCCTCAAAACGCGCCTGCTCAACCGCATCAAAGATTGCACGGCCAATCGCACCGGATGGGGAAAGCTTGCTGTGAAGTTTCGGGTCATGATGCCGATGCTTGAGGGCAAAGCTGTCTGCAATGCCGCGCACCTCAGCCACATCCTGGGCTCGCACCTTGTGTGGTAGGTGTGGCACGCGCATCTCGCCCGCCACAAGGCCGGGCACGTCAGCCGTGAATTTGACATCGAGCGCCTTGTCCTGCGCCACCGCACGGGTGGTGGCGGCAAGTGCGTGCTCGAACGTCTCTTTCGGTTTTTGGCTGCCGTCTGCCATCAGATGTACCCTAAACTCTTTTGATGCTTTTGCGTTACGCGCCGATCACCAGATTGCTCGCGGATTCCTTAAGGTCTTCCCCGAACGAGCGCTGGTAATATTCCGCCACGATTGACCGCTCGGCCTCATCACATTTGTTGAGGAAGCTGACCCGGAAACCAAAGGAAACATCACCAAAAATGCGTGCGTTTTGCGCCCATGTCAGCACCGTACGTGGGCTCATCACTGTAGAAATATCGCCCGCCATAAAGCCGGTGCGTGTGAGGTCTGCGACCCGCACCATATTGGCGATTGTCTTACGGCCCTCTTCATTGTCGTAGCTTGGCTCTTTCGCGACAATGATGCTGGTTTCCGTTGAATGCGGCAGATAGTTGAGCGTGCCCACGATGTTCCAGCGGTCCATCTGGCCCTGGTTGATCTGCTGCGTGCCGTGGTAAAGCCCGGTGGTATCCCCAAGGCCGACCGTGTTAGCTGTCGCAAAAATGCGGAAAGCCGGGTGGGGACGGATCACGCGGTTCTGGTCAAGAAGCGTAAGCTTGCCTTCTACTTCCAACACACGCTGGATCACGAACATCACATCCGGGCGGCCCGCATCATATTCATCAAACACGATGGCTGTGGGGCTTTGCAGCGCCCATGGCAGGATACCTTCCTGAAACTCGGTAACCTGCTTGCCGTCTCTCAGCACAATCGCGTCCTTGCCAACAAGGTCGATCCGGCTGATATGGCTATCAAGGTTCACACGGATTGTGGGCCAGTTGAGGCGCGCGGCAACCTGCTCGATATGCGTTGATTTACCTGTGCCGTGATACCCCTGGATCATCACGCGCCGATTGTGGGCAAAACCCGCAAGAATGGCCAGCGTGGTATCAGGGTCAAAAACATAGGCCTCATCAATGTCAGGCACATGCTCCGTATGTTCCGCAAACGCAGGCACTTCCATATCAAGGTCAAGGCCGAAGGTTTCGCGCACGGACACTTTTTTCTCGGGCAATGTCAGGCTGGGGAGCTTTTCAGCCGTTGCGGCACTCATGGACTAATCCTCTTGTCTAAAATCTTTTGATAACCATTCTTTGATAATCATTCTAAAGAATGCATCATGGGTTTACCAGCGGCTGGGTCAATATGAAACAGCACATTTCACATGGCTGTTATACAGATGGTACTTTATAAGCCTCTGCAAACCCCCGCGTAAGTTAAAGAGAGTAAGTCGAATATGGGTAAAGTCACCAAAACCATCGAAAAAAAGCTGCTTGAGGCGCTTGCACCAGACCACCTGGAGGTGATTGACGAATCCGAGGGGCATCGTGGGCACGCCGGCTACAGGGAAGGCGGCGAAAGCCACTTTCGTGTCGTGATCCGCGCCAAGGCTTTTAAAGGGCAAAGCCGTGTTGCCCGGCAGCGCATGGTGATGAGTGCCCTCAAGGACGAGCTGGCTGGCCCGGTACACGCGCTCTCTATTCAGGCTGACACCCCCGGTTCCGATTAAATGTTCGCTATTGTTAAATATACCGCAGCGGCCGTTTTTGTCGCCGCCCTCACCTTCGCCGGGAAGGCTGAAGATGCCAGCATTTCCATTGTTGTACAGGAAATGCCCGGACTGATCGAACCCGGGGCACAGCTGCCATACAATCGTCTGCTCAACACACTGGTTGAAGGCGCACCAATGGAAACGCGCCAGACAATCCTGCCGGGCTACCGCGGCGTTCAGGACTGGCTGGACCACGATTATGACTGCATCTTTGGCGGGGTCAGCTCTCCCGGTCATAAACTTCCGCCAAAAGATACAACAATCACGCAGGTAGATTGGGATACGCTCAAAATTTCAACGCCCTTCAACATCCTGCGTGTACATGTTGTTTCAATGCTCGAAACACCCAAAGCCAGATCATTAGAGATTATTGAAAACCGTGCGGTTGCTGTTGATGAAGTATTGTTTCTGGATCTTCTGATCCACACCACTGCCACCAGAATTGCCAATCCAGTGAAAGTCCCTACAACCTTCAGGGCGCTTGACTTGCTGCAGTCCCGGCGTGTGACTTATGCGCTGGCGTATGACAATGACATCGCGCTCTACCGGGCCGCCCAACCCAAGGTTCAGATAGAATATGATCCTGATCTGGTTGTTCTCGAACTGGAAGAAAGCATGATGTGCTGGCCGGGCAAAGGGATTGAGCGGTTCATCAGCCACACCAATGAAACACTCAACGGGCTCGAAAAATCTGGTACGCTGAGGCAGTTGACCCACCCCAGCGCACCGTAACGCCGTCTGTCACATGAGCCTTATTCGCGGGCAGCCCACAGCTCATACTGGTCAATGATTGGTGATGTTGGATCAAGCAACCTGATCAAACCCGGCATGGCATCCATGCCAAACTTGTTGGGGGCGTTCAGGAAGATGATGATGCCATCCTTCGATTCCTGATAAAAATAAGCGGTAGTAACAGCCGACCAGTCGCTGCCGCCATGCCACAGAATTTTATCCTTCGCTTCATCAACCACTACCCAGCCAAGACCATAACCTTGAGCCTTTGGGCATCCGGGCGCCTCCTCGTCACAGTACTTTACAGGCCGCGTAACCTGCACCCGGTTACGGTCCTTGATAAGGTCAGCGGAATAACCCTCCCCGTTCATCACCGAAATCAGGAAAGTGGCATACTCTTCAAGGCTGATTACCATGTTGCCAGCTGCGGAATATTCTCCTTCACCCACGCAATATTTATTACCAGGCATGCAATATGGTTTTGGGGTTTCACCGTCCTCGGTGATAGCCACTGCAATATTCTTGAAATTGGCGGCACGAGCGCTGAACGACGCATGCTTGATACCCAGCGGTTCAAAGACATTATCCAAGACCAGCTCTTCAAAGTTTTTACCAAGCTTTATTTCCGCATATTTGGCCACATACTGCAGCCCCTCACCTGAGTAGCCGTAGGTGGTGCCCGGGTCATGCTCTAGCGCCAGTTTGTAATCTTCCCTGAAGAAGCGCCAATTGGGGAACCCCGTAGTGTGGGTTAAAGCCATACGTGGTGTAAGGCGGGTGTGACGCGGGTCGTCCCTTATGTCAGGGTCCACCCAATAGGGCGCCATGGATTCGTCAAGCGACAGAGCGCCTTTATCCACCAGGCGCAGGATTGTCTCCGCCGAGACAGTTTTAGTGACTGAGGCAACATTGAACTGGGTTCGTGCAGATGCCAGAACTCCCGGGGCCTGCTCGCCATAATAGCCCGTCCACGCCAAAGTGCCGCCCTTGATAACGGCGATAGCGGCGGTGTTCACCCCTTGGTTCGCGATTACATCCTTAAGGGTGTCGTCTATGGCCGCGATGTGGGACTGGGACAAAGGGTCAACATAGTCTTGTGCTGAGGCAGGGTTCGCATATAGCGCACCTGCCGTTAGGGCCGCCGCCAGACAGGCAGCAGATTTCAGTGTTGTGGGCATTTCCTCGCTCCCGATTTTTGTGTCTATATTTTTATATAGGTAACGGTACGGGAACTGTGGCCATTGTCCACATATTCGTGTGGTCACTCTGCGGAGAAGCAGACAAGAATTAGCTTATAACGATTGGTATTTTTTAAAATAGGCGATCATCCCTGTTATCCGGCGTGCGCGTCAGAGTATCAAACAAATAATTTTCCTGAAAACAGCGGCCACTTTAAGAGAAACTGACCCTCTAATACTCAATACTTGGTGAACAAAAACGCAGCCTAAAGTAACAAAACGCGTATTCACGGCTTATAGTGTTTACGGGGACGGCTTTAAAGAAGGAACCATGGTTCCGCTTAATCGCACGATTTCAAAATCGGCGAGATCGTCCCAAATCTTTGTCCATTCTCTCAACAGCGCGGGGTCATCCGTTTCCATGATCTGGTAACAGCACCTCATATCGGCAGTGACCCAACCTTTGCGAAGAAACAAGCCCTCAGGCAGCATATGCCCGCGCTCTTCATACCGGTCAAAAACGGGCTGAGGGTTTCCGTGCCTGAATTTTTCAACCACCATAAAGTGCATGAGCCACCTCCTGAAAGGTGGTCATTTTATCCTACCCCTTGCGTCCGGCGAATAACATTTACGCGAGACACAAGAGGGCGCATTTTCAGTAAGTAGGGCCAGCCTAGAAGTGGCGGTTGGCCTGGCTCCGGGAATGCCAAATCCCGGCACATGTTACAGCGCCTAAAAGGGCGTAAATAAAAATTTCCATCGCTCTCTGATCCATTATTGGTCTTTTTCAAACTCATTATGGCCAATGTGCCTGCGCATTAAGGCGGGAAAGTGAAGGAATTGCGGTGAGTTTGTTGCGGAGTGTTGGATGTGCCGGATAACAGCGTGCCTGGAAAACAATGAAAAAAAGCAGCGCGAAAGACGCGCTGCTTATGTATCTGATTATGTGTCTGGGACGTTTGGCAATCGCTGATTGCCGCCCCGGAAAACTAGTGATGGTTGGCTGTTACCGGCGGTTTACCAAGCGGCGGCGCAAATTTCGTGAGGCTAATACCCTCTACCGCAGCTTTATACTCGTCAATGTTTGGCGTGCGGCCCAGAATGGTGGAAAGCACTACAACCGGTGTTGATGCCAGTAGCGACTCACCCTTTTTCTCGTCAGAGTCTTCAACAACCCGGCCCTTAAACAGGCGCGTGGATGTTGCCATTACCGTATCGCCTTTTGCGGCCTTCTCCTGGTTGCCCATGCAAAGATTACAGCCCGGCCTTTCGAGATACAGGGTATTTTCATACTCGGTGCGGGCCGCGTTCTTTGGCGCGTCGTCATCGAACTCGAACCCTGCATACTTCTGCAGCACAGCCCAGTCGCCCTCTTCCTTCAACTCGTCAACAATGTTGTAGGTTGGCGGCGCGATCACGAGCGGAGCACTAAACTCCACCTTGCCGTTCTGCTTCTCCAGGTTCTTGAGCATTTGAGCAACAATTTTCATGTCACCTTTGTGAACCATGCAGGACCCCACAAAACCCAGATCTACTTTCTTCTCCCCGCCATAGAAGGAAACCGGCCGGATCGTGTCGTGCGTATAGCGCCGCGATACATCAGCGTTGTTCACATCCGGATCGGCGATCATCGGTTCAACGATCTGGTCCAGATCCACGACAAATTCGGCATAATATTTGGCGTTATCATCCGGTGCCAGAGCAGGGCGTTCGCCAGACTTGATCTCGGCAATGCGTTTGTCTGCAATATCGATCAGGCCTTGGAGCGTTTTTGTCTCATTCTCCATGCCTTTACCAATCATGATCTGAATACGGCTCTTGGCGATCTCCAGCGACTGGATCAGCGTTTCATCTTCAGAAATACAGATTGATGCTTTTGCCTTCATTTCCGCGGTCCAATCCGTGAAGGTGAAGGCTTGGTCAGCAAGCAGTGTGCCGATGTGCACTTCAATCACGCGTCCCTGGAAGACGTTGTCACCAAATTCTTTCAGCATCTGCGCCTGTGTTGCATGCACCACATCGCGGAAGTCCATATGGTCCTTGAGGCTGCCCTTGAAGGTAACCTTCACAGATTCAGGGATAGGCATGGTTGCTTCGCCTGTTGCCAGCGCAAGTGCAACGGTGCCCGAGTCGGCCCCAAAAGCAACACCCTTGGACATCCGCGTGTGGCTATCGCCGCCAATGATCACAGACCAGTCGTCAACCGTGATGTCATTGAGCACCTTATGGATCACGTCGGTCATGGGGTGGTAAACACCCTTTGGGTCCCGCGCAGTGATAAGGCCAAACTTGTTCATAAAGCTCATCAGCTTCGGGATATTCGCCTGTGCTTTTTTGTCCCAAACAGATGCTGTGTGACAGCCTGACTGGTAGGCACCGTCAACGGTCGGGGAAATAACTGTGGCAGCCATTGCCTCCAGTTCCTGTGATGTCATCAGGCCTGTCGTATCCTGCGATCCAACGATATTCACTTTCACGCGAACGTCTGAACCGGCATGCAGGGCCTTGCTTGAGGCCACGCCAACAGCGTTTTCGTTGAAGATTTTCTCAACAGCCGTCAGGCCCTGAGCGTCATGAGAGATCTCTTTCGAAGCCGCAAAAATCGTTGGCATATCAGTGCCCAGCGTTTCAGCCGCAAAGGTCTGGAGTTTTTTACCAAAGACAACCGCGTATGAGCCGCCAGCCTTGATGAATTCAACCTTTTGCGGCGTCAGCGCAGAAGAGATATCAACAACTTCTTCGCCTGCTTCGCTATAAAGTTTCTGTGTTTTGGTGTTGATGGTGAAGACAGTGCCATTGTCCACAGAGTAGGTCTGTTCCAGCACCGGGTCACCGTTTTCATCCAAAACCGCGTTGCCGTCTGCATCCAGCTTCTTGACCCAATTCTTGAGGTCAAGACCAATACCGCCGGTTACACCAACAGTGGTGAGGAAGATTGGAGAGATACCGTTTGTGCCGCCAACAATCGGGGCGATATTCACGAAGGGCACATACGGGCTGGCCTGCTTACCCATCCACAAGGCAACGTTGTTCACGCCCGACATGCGGGAGGACCCCACACCCATAGTGCCCTTTTCAGCAACCAGCATAACGCGCGCATCTGGGTGCTGTTTTTGAAGCGCCTGGATTTCAGCCTGGGCTTCTTCAGAGATCATGCACTTGCCGTGCAGTTCCCGGTCAGAACGAGAGTGCGCCTGGTTACCCGGCGAAAGCAGGTCCGTCGAAACGTCCCCTTCCGCAGCGATATAGGTTACGACCTTGATCTCTTCGTCGATGGCGGGGAGCTTGGTAAAGAATTCAGCCTTGGCGTAGCTCTCCAGAATGTCCTTTGCAATCGCGTGCCCGCCCGCGTGTGCGCTCGCAAGGCGGTCCGTATCCGCCTCATAGAGGAATACCTGTGTTTTCAGCACTTCCGCAGCCTTACCGGCAACCGCCGCGTCACCCTCAAGCGCCAGATCGAGCAGGACCTCAACCGACGGGCCGCCTTTCATGTGCGAGAGGAGCTCAAACGCAAAGTCTGTCGAGATTTCTTCAACAACAGCATCGCCGAGGATAATATCCTTCAGGAACATGGCTTTTTCACCGGCTGCACTCGTGGTGCCCGGCAAGGTGTTGTAGATGAAAAATTGAAGTGATTGTTTTCTGTGCTCGTTTTCCAGATCTGTAATCTGGGAAATAATCTCTTTTACAAGGGCCCCGTCTTCGATGGGCTTGGGATTTAATCCCTGTGTTTTGCGAGTTTCGATCTCATTTAAATATTCGGTGTACAAACCCATGACTATCCTGACAAAAAGTGTTAGATGAAGCTTGAAACCCGGGCCCCAGAGAAGTCTGTTGGGCAAGGGAAAAGCGGGCCGGCGCGAATACTATTTCAACCCGCTCTTGCATGCAAGGTAGTTCGGCCCGAATAACGTCAGTATTCAGCCAATTTTTGCGCTTTCCCCTGCGCAAATTCGGCCTATCTTAAACCCTTTGAACTGGAGGGCACGATCTTATGGCATCCGCACCGCAAGACAGCTTGAATACCCGCCGTACGCTGACGGTTGGAAGTAAAGAATATGATTATTACAGCCTGAAAGCCGCCGCATCCAAGATTGGCGACGTTTCCCGCCTGCCCTATACGCTCAAGGTTCTGCTTGAGAACCTCCTGCGTTTTGAGGACGGCACCAGCGTTACCACCGCTGACATCCAGGCCCTCGCCGATTGGCAGAAGAACAAGCGTTCTGACCATGAGATCGCTTACCGCCCAGCCCGCGTCTTGATGCAGGATTTTACCGGCGTACCAGCGGTTGTTGATTTGGCTGCCATGCGCGCCGCAATGGCCGAGATGGGTGGGGATCCTGAGAAGATCAACCCACTCGCGCAGTGTGATCTGGTGATCGACCATTCTGTCATGGTGGACAAGTTCGGCACACCGCAGAGCTTCAAGCAAAACGTTGACCTTGAGATGGAGCGTAACGCGGAGCGGTATGAATTCCTCAAGTGGGGCCAGTCAAGCCTTGATAACTTCAACGCTGTACCTCCGGGAACCGGGATCTGCCATCAGGTGAACCTCGAGTATATCGCCAAGGCGGTTTGGACGGCTGAAGAGAATGGCCGCACCGTTGCCTTCCCTGATACATGCGTCGGCACCGACAGTCACACCACTATGGTGAACGGCCTTGCGGTTCTTGGCTGGGGTGTGGGCGGTATCGAGGCGGAAGCCGCCATGCTTGGCCAGCCGGTTTCCATGCTGATCCCTGAGGTTGTTGGCTTCAAGCTGACAGGCAGGCTGCAAGAAGGCATCACGGCAACCGACCTTGTGTTGACCGTTGTGCAGATGCTGCGCGAAAAAGGCGTGGTGGGTAAATTTGTTGAGTTCTACGGCTCAGGCCTTGACCAACTGACACTTGCTGATCAGGCAACCATCGCAAACATGGGCCCGGAATACGGTGCCACATGCGGCTTTTTCCCGATCAGCCAGCAAACGCTTGATTACATGAACTTTACGGGCCGTGATGCGGAAACCCTGGCCCTTGTTGAAGCCTATGCAAAAGAGCAAGGCATGTGGCGCGACGGCAACTCGCCTGAGCCTATCTTCACAGATACACTTGAGCTTGATATCTCATCCGTCAAGCCATCGCTTGCTGGCCCGAAACGCCCGCAGGACCGTGTTGAGCTTGCTGTGGCCGCAGAAGAATTTGACAAAGTTCTGGCGTCTTTTGGTAAAGACGGCACCGGCGAATTTGCCGTGGCTGGCGAAGACTATAAACTGAAAAACGGCGATGTCTGCATCGCGGCTATCACCAGCTGCACCAACACATCCAACCCGGATGTGCTTGTTGCAGCGGGCCTTATTGCCAAGAAAGCCAACGAGCTCGGCCTGAAGCGCAAACCATGGGTGAAAACATCACTTGCACCCGGCTCCCAGGTTGTGACCGACTATCTTGACCGCGCGGGGCTTACCGAGCATCTCAACGCTCTTGGTTTCAACCTCGTTGGGTATGGCTGCACCACCTGTATCGGCAACTCCGGCCCGCTGGATGGCCCGATCTCCAAAGCCATCAATGAAAACGACATGGTGTGCACCAGCGTGCTGTCCGGTAACCGGAACTTTGAGGGCCGTGTAAGCCAGGACATCAAGGCTAACTATCTTGCCTCACCGCCGCTGGTTGTTGCTTACGCCATCGCTGGTTCGATGAAGATCAATGTCACAAAAGATCCAATTGCGACCGACAAAGACGGCAACGATGTTTACCTCAAGGACCTGTGGCCAACAAATGCAGAGGTCAAGGCTGCCATCGCATCGGCCCTGACCCGCGAAATGTTCATCGAGCGTTACGCCAATGTCTTTCTTGGCACCCCTGAGTGGCAGGCGGTGCCCGTAAGCGAAGGCAAAACCTACGAGTGGAACGACAAGTCGACCTACATCCAGCACCCGCCTTATTTCCAGGGCATGGGGCATGACGTGGCCGACACCGCCAATATCACCGGCGCCCGTCCGCTCGCCCTTCTGGGGGACAGCATCACCACCGACCACATCAGCCCCGCAGGCGCGATCAAGCCAGACAGCCCGGCCGGTCAATACCTGCAATCCAAAGGCGTTGCGGTTGCTGACTTCAACAGCTACGGCTCCCGCCGCGGCAACCACGAAGTGATGATGCGCGGCACGTTCGCGAACATCCGCCTGCGCAACCTAATGGCACCGGGCACCGAAGGTGGCTGGACCACGCATCAACCGTCTGGCGAGGTGATGAGCATTTATGATGCCTCCATGAAGTATCAGGAAGCTGGCATCCCGCTTGTTGTGGTGGGCGGCAAGGAATACGGCACAGGCTCAAGCCGTGACTGGGCCGCAAAAGGCACCAACCTACTTGGCGTGAAAGCCGTGTTAGTTGAAAGCTTTGAACGTATTCACCGCTCAAACCTCGTTGGTATGGGCGTTTTGCCCCTTCAGTTCAAGGATGGCGACAGCCGCGAAAGCCTTGGCCTTGTGGGCACAGAAACCTTCGATATCACCGGCATTGAGGGCAGCATCAGCCCACGGCAGGATGTGAGCGTGACCATCAATTACGTCGATGGCACCTCCAAATCCATCACGGTTCTTTGCCGGATCGATACGGAAAACGAGGTCGATTATTATAAAAACGGTGGCATCCTGCACTATGTGCTGCGCCGCCTCGCTGCCTAATCTCAAGCAGCTAAACCAAATGCAAAAAGGGCGGCCTTCGGGTCGCCCTTTCCTGTGTCAGAGTTCGCTGGCCCAATCGGTAGTGTGCTATTTCTTGGCAACCACCCGGTGGGTAGGTTTCTTCCGCTGTATTTCCCTGATGAACGACATCAGATAACGGGGCGCGCCTTCCTCATCCACCACTGGCATATCAATGATATCTGCAAACACATGCTCACGACCAACATGGGGCAAATACCCCTTATAACGGCCAATGAACGGGCCGGTCAGCAGCTCGCGGAAATAGACGTCAATATCCTGCAGGCTTGGGCTCTTGACCTCCGAAACACTCATGCCCTGCCATAACTCGCCGCCATAGAGCGTTTTATAGGTTTCCCCCAAGATACGCATGTGGCCTTCAGCCAGGTCTTTTCCGAACTCAATCAGAAAAAAGCTCGAATGCCAGCCGCGCAGGTCCCGAAAGGTAATGGCCTTTCGGCTGGGCATGGCATGCCCTTCACGTTTCTTGCGGTAAATCTCAACAACAGTCTCGAAACCCGGAATAACCGGCAACTCGCCGTCCAGCGGGTAGAAAAAAAGTTTTCCCTGCTCTCGCTCTACTATCTTGCGTGGTGCTGTCTCAACTGTCGAACCGGCATCTGGGCCGGTATTTTCTGTTTTATTTGTTAAATCAAAACCATCCATGGCATATAGCGCCTCATACTCTTGAACTGGTGCCCGGCTCACACACAGGTGATTGGCAAGTGACCTATACTCTACGTAAGTTAGAAACATGAGAAAGTGGTTAACAACAGCATTTTTTATCATGAGCCTGGCGGTGCCTACATCGCTTGCATCAGCCGATGACGCGCGCCTGACAGTGGTGGAACTTTTCACCAGCCAGGGCTGCTCAAGCTGTCCTCCCGCCGATGCGGCGCTCAAGTCCATGAGAGACCGGCCCGGCATCCTCACCCTCTCCTGGCCCGTTGATTATTGGGACAGGCTTGGCTGGGAAGATACCTTCGCTCTCCCCCACAATGCCATGCGTCAGGCCGCCTATAACAAGCGCCTTGGCCGCGGCGGCGTTTTCACCCCGCAAATGATTGTGGACGGGCGCATCCAGTGTGTGGGTTCCAAACCTGAAAAGGTTCGGGGTTCAATTCAAAAAGCACGTGATATCGAGCGTATGTCACTAAGCCCCAGCCTAAAGCTCGCTGGTGACACTGTATCTGTCGACCTGCCCGCCACCAACCTACAGGGCACAGCCGCCGTTCGTGTTGTGTGGTTCCTGGCGGACGCGGAAGTTGAGATCGGGGACGGGGAAAACCAAGGCAGGCGCCTGCACTATACTAATGTTGTGCGCGCAACCGACCTTGTTGAGATGGAATGGAACGGTGCCGCACGCACGCTCAAACTCAACAGCACAGACGGCACCGAAGCAGGCGCAGACCATGTGGCGATCCTTATTCAGGCAGACTATGGTCACGGCCCGATCATTGGTGCCGCAAGCCTCAGCCTTGGCGAAAACACCGCAACTTCTTCCGCAAGCCGCTAAACTGATTCCTTGACATTCCGGTTCACACGCGTCATAGAGCGCGCGGCGAATATGACCGCCGCATGTAAAATTGCGGCATGGGCAGGCGAGCCGCCCGGATGTTTCGGGTAAAATGCCATGGCCCCATTAGAACGAAGTTTCCCGTGCGAAGTCGCACAAAACCCACCGCTGCCACTCAGATGGCAAAGCTACCGGTTAAGGAAAAGGCGTTCCCGCCAGTATTGAGAAACGCCCCGGTCTGCACAAACTTTGTACCAGGGCCTTAACCGACGCTAGGATAGAAATGACCGACTTCAGTACGCTCGCTTTGAGCGCACCTGTGCTTCGCGCTGTCGAAGAACAGGGTTTTACCACGACGACCGAAATTCAAGCTGCAACAATTCCAGCCCTTTTGAACGGCAAGGATGTGATCGGCATCGCGCAAACAGGCGGCGGTAAAACCGCAGCCTTTGTATTGCCGATGATTGAAAAGCTCATGACCTTTGGTGA
This sequence comes from Kordiimonas sp., assembly GCF_965216265.1. Lineage (GTDB taxonomy): Bacteria > Pseudomonadota > Alphaproteobacteria > Sphingomonadales > Kordiimonadaceae > Kordiimonas. Next base: position 2,325,885 of record NZ_OZ244153.1, on the reverse strand, counting down.
CAAGCCAAAGCCCGGCATGCCGCGCGCCCTTATTCTCGCGCCAACCCGTGAGCTGGCCCTGCAGATCTCTGAAACCGTGCGCGAGCTTTCCCGCCACACCCCGCTTAAAAATTGCACCATCTTCGGTGGCGCGCCATACCGCACACAAATTCATATCCTGCGCCGCGGCGTGGATATCCTTGTGGCAACCCCCGGCCGCCTGATGGACCACATGAAACAAGGCAACATCTACCTCGATGAAGCCGAGTATTTTGTGCTTGATGAAGCTGACCGCATGCTCGACATGGGGTTTGTGGACGATGTGCGCCAGATTGCTGGCAAGATGATGAACAGCCACCAGTCGGTGATGTTCTCTGCTACCATGAACCATGGTATTCGCAGCCTCGCGGGCACGCTCCTCAATGAGCCTGAGCACATTGAAGTCTCGCGCGAATCAACTGTTGCAGACAATCTTGCGCATAAGGTTCTGTTTGTTCCTTACGACAAGAAATATGACCTGCTGCTGCACCTCATCAAAACCAAGAATGTAACCAAGTCGCTGATCTTTGTACGCACCAAGCGTGAAGCCGATGAGCTGAGCGACTTTCTGGCGGACACAGGTTTCAACACCGATTCGATCCACGGTGACAAACAACAGCGCATGCGTGAACGCATCATCCGTGGCTTCAAGACCGGCCGTACAGACTTCCTTGTTGCCACAGATGTTGCGGCACGCGGCATCGACGTGAAAGACATCGGCCATGTCTTCAATATCGACGTGCCTGTGGAAGCTGAAAGCTATGTACACCGTATCGGCCGTACGGCTCGCGGTGGTGCTTCCGGCGAGGCTTATACTCTTTGCAGCAAAAGCGAGTTCAACTTGCTTCGTGCCATTGAGCGCCTGATCAAGCTTGATATTGAAGTGGAAGAGGGTCACCCGTTCCCGCTTAAAGCAGCCTATAACAACAAAGGTAGTGTTGGCGGGCGTCCGTTTGCACACAAAGGCGGTAAGCGCCCGTTCGGTGACAAGAAACCTTACGGCGCCAAAAAGCCGTTTGGTGCGAAAAAACCTTTCCGTGCAAAATCGGCTGATGGTGGCTGGCGCCCAGAGCGTGAAGACACAGAGGGCAAAGGCCGTACCGGCGGCAAGCGCCGTGATGGCCGCGATAATGTACGCTTCGAAGGCCGCAAGGATGACCGTTTTGAGGGTCGCAAGGAAGGTCGCTTTGAAGGCCGTTCCGAGAATCGTTCCGAAGGCCGCAGTGAAAACCGTAGCGAAGGTAAACGTGGCGATTTCCGCAAGAACGATGGCCCACGTACCGAGGGCCGCAAGCCAGAGGGTAAAAAGTTCGAAGGCAAGAAGTTTGAGGGCAAAAAATTCTCTGGCCCACGTTCAGACCGTGCTGACGACCGCAAGCCTGCTGGCAAGCGTGCTGAAGGCGGCAAGCCGTTTGCAAAACGCACTGAAGGCAAAAAGCCTGCTGGTAAAAAGTTCGGCGCTGGCAAATTTGTCGCTAAAACTGGTGGTAAGCCAATGCGCGCAAAAACGGCTGGTTCGCAGCCACCACGTCGTAAGTCAGCTTAAGCTCGCCGACGACGCGGACCCATCAGGAAAAAACTATAGAGGAAGGCGAGATTGCCTTCCTCATCTGCCGCAGGCAGGTCAAGCACATCAAATGTGCGGTGCGCACGCCCCTCGAACGGGATGATGCCGGAATACCGACCGTAAGTTCCCCCCGACTTGATTGCCTTAAAATACTCCGCATAATCTTCAAACGCGACGTGAGGCAAACTTGAGAAACGGTCTCCCGTTTGCAGGGTATGGCCAAACATATCCGCGATATCATTGCCGATAATACGAAACTCCAGATCCCCACAAACCGGAAGGCGCGACATAATCATACGGGCGTGCCAACCAACAAATCCCTGAAATAACAGGTCCACCCGACGGGGGATATTGCCTTTCTCAAGGGATGGTTCCCAAAGCCCGGTGATTTGCGAAAACTGCGCGAGCGCTTTATCTGTCGCCCCGTTTGACGTCAGGCTCTTGAGCTCATACGTCTTGGCAAGATAGTCTGATGCGTCCATCGACCTGGTCTCTTTCGATGCCTTAGTACTACTCAATACGTTTAGCACGGGTTCAATCATCCAATTTTAATTGCGCGGATGGAAACTGATTATAATATGAGGGCATGAACAAAAGGTTTATCCGCGCAGCGCTCGCATCCACCTTGCTTTCCCTCACCATGGGGACAGCCCTACCAACTTTTGCCTTTGCGGAAGACGAAGAGGCTTTTGAAGCCAGCCAGGCGGCACGAACCAAAGCGACGGAGGCGTTCCAGGCAAATGATCTGCCTGCGGCCCTTCTGGCAATGGAAGAGGCCTTGCGCCATCGGCCCGGCCACGCTCTTCTGCTAGCGAATGTGGCCTATCTGGCCGCAGCAACAGGCGATGGTAGCCGCGCGGTTGAAGCAGCCAAAGAATATGCGGCCCTTGGCCTTGTGCCGGGCGCGGCAATTCGTGACAAAATCAAACAGGCGATCACACCGAATGCCTGGCGTACCCTTGAAGCGGCCTTTGAAAAAAACACTACGCCAGTGAGCTTTCCATGGATTGAAGCGGCACTGCCCGCTGACCTTGAGCTTGTAGAAGGCATCGCGCTTGGTGAAGACGATACACTATATGCGGCCACTGTTGTCTCTGGCGGCATCTACCGGGTGGAGCGGGGCAAAGCGACACTTCTGGTGGATGCCAAACAACATGAGTTTGGCAGCTTTTTCGCCATAATGATGCATGAGGGTGCGCTTTATGCGACCTTCGCCCGTATTGAACAAACGCCGGGGCATGAAGGGGACGAAGGCCAAACCGGCCTTGCAAAAATTGACCCAAAAACCGGTGATGTACTGTTTACCTGGGTGCTGCCCGGTGGCACCTCGAACCAACAAATCGCTGACCTTACTGTCACTGATGATGGCACCATCTACCTGAGCGACGCCGGGGGCAAAAAGGTCTGGCGGGTTGTGGGCGAAGGCCTTGATCTCGCCTTTAGCCATGACGGCTTCATGAGCCCACAGGGTATTGCCAAGCTTCCCGGTATAGGTCTCGTGCTGGCAGATTACGGACGCGGGTTATGGTTGTTGGATGAGGAAACCGGCGGCATTACTTTGATGGACGTACCTGCAAACACCACGCTTCTGGGCATTGATGGGCTGATCGCCCACAAGGGCAAACTGGTTGCCATTCAGAACGGCGTGAACCCGCAGCGCATTGTTGAGGTTAGCTTTGACGGGAAAGCCATCTCTGGTGTCACGGTCATCGCACAAGAGCTGGAAGGCTGGTTTGAGCCTACACTTGGTGTCAGCACACCGCGCGGTATCCTGTATGTCGCGGCCAGTCAGTGGCCCAAGTACGGCAAATGGGGTGCGATCCGGGAAGGGCACGCAGAGCCTGCCCCCACCCCGATCATGTTCCTTCAAGACAAGGACTGAGCCTTGCTATCGCTGACCAGATCATAATGGTCCGGCAACAAAAGGCGATCATACACCGCAACCTTCACCTTGTACCCGGGCCGATAGAAAAATGGCGCGAGTGTCTCGATCGCCTGTATTCGGCCATCATCAAAACGCACGGTAATCGTTCGCCAGCCGCCTTCACCGTCCTCTAGCGAGACCACCTCTGCCGTCACCACACGGGCTGGCACATCCGGTATTTTGATCGAGAACCACGCCGCCGCGATCAACAGCACGGCCAGAAATCCTGTTCGCCAATTCAGCATTCGCATCACCCTTCCCCAAGTTCACGAAGCGCCCAAGATGCGGCATCCCTGACCACATCGCTTTCATCTTGGCAGAGTTTTTTCACCGCTGGCAAGTGGCTATTGTCGCCCGAGTTACCGATGGCGTAGAGCACATTGCGCACAAACCGGTCGCGGCCAATGCGTTTTATCGGGCTGCCGGAGAACACCTCCCGAAACGACGCATCATCAAGGGAGACAAGGTCTGCAAGCGCAGGCGCCCCCAGTTCTGCCCGTGCATGAAAGGCGGCCTCATGGCTTGCTTTGGCGAATTTATTCCAGGGGCAGGCGGCCAGACAGTCATCGCAACCATAGATGCGGTTGCCCATCGCCCGGCGAAATTCATCATCGATGGGGCCTTTGTGCTCAATGGTGAGGTAAGAAATGCAGCGCCGCGCATCCAGCTGGTAAGGGGCGGGGAAAGCATCCGTCGGGCAGGCATCAAGGCACGCCCGGCATGAGCCACACTGGTCCCTGTGCGGCTGGTCTTCCGCCAGGGCCATGTTTGTGTAGATAGCACCGAGGAACAGCCAGCTACCAAATGCGGGGCTGACCATGTTGGTATGTTTGCCCTGCCAGCCAAGCCCCGCCGCGGCAGACAGCGGTTTTTCAGGCACAGGTGCCGTGTCCACAAAAACCTTCAGTTCGCAGCCATAGCTTTCCACAATCCAGCGGGCAAAAGCCTTCAGGCGTTTTTTTATCAGGTCGTGATAGTCCTTGCCCCGCGCGTAAACAGAAATATTGCCAAATGACGGTGCATCAAGCAGCGCACGCGGGTCTTCCCTGGGGCCGTAGTTTACACCCAGCATGATCGCGGAGCGCGCCTCCGGCCATAGGTTTTGCGGGCCTTCCCGGTGATGAAGGCGCTCCGCCATCCACGCCATGGTGCCGTGCCGGTCCAGTGACACAAACTCACGCAGGCGAGCCGCTACTTCAGATGATGTTACCGCCGTGGTAACCCCGAAAGTATCGAACCCGAGCTCAGATGCTTTGGCTTCAAGCTCGGCGCGGATATCGCCGGGCGTGCCCATTCAGAAATCCAGTTCCTGATAGTGTTTTGGCGGGGTAAGGCCGGTGATGCGGTCAGCCAGCAGCGCCCGGATCGACCGGCGCGACTTCACCCGCACGTACCAGTCCTTGACCATCGGCCACTGTTCCCACGCGATATCGCCAAAATAATCCACCACCGAGATATGCGCGGCGGCAGCGGCATCAGCCATGGTAAACTGGTTGCCCGCCAGATAGTGGCGGCGTTCGGCCAGATAGGTGATGTATTTAAGGTGAACCTTGAGGTTATGGGACGCGCACCGGATAGCTTCAGAATCAGGCTCCCCCATGCCAAGGAAACGTTTGAGCAGCTTTTCCGACACCGTGTGGCGGGTTACTTCCGTGCCCAGCTTTGAATGAAACCAGCCCGCAAGGCGGCGAATTTCGTACCGTGTGTCAGCATCGCCAATCAGAAGCGGCGGCTCAGGGATCACTTCTTCCAGATACTCCGCGATTGCCATGGTGCCAGAGTAAGCATGGCCATCATCCATCACCAGCACAGGCACTTCGCCTGCCGGATTAAGGGCAAGGAATGCGGGTCTGCGTTCCCACTCTTTCTCCAGTCGCATATCAAAATCGACGCGCTTCTCGGCAAGAAGCACGCGTATGAAACGAGCGGCGGGACTGAGCCAATGATGATAAAGCGTAGGCATGACAGCCCCCTTCTTAACCGAGAATGCGGGGGCCGCCAAATGGGAAAAATACTTTCTGCCAACAATTACGCTGTGAGTTTTTCGCCTGCCTGTTCGTCGCTTACAGGATGAGCGAGCCTGTCGATCATTTCCTTCGGCACAACCTGCCAGAAACTGCCGCGCTTGGCCTCCCAGTTCGAGAGCACTGTCGCGCCCCAGCGGGAGTGCGTTTCTTCAACATGTTCTTCAATAAGAGCCTTCAGCACACCTTCCCAATGCGCGCTTGAGAGCCGGTTATAAAGCACCGAATCGTCATTCACATGCTCTTCAAACGTGCCTTGTTCATCCAGTACAAAGGCCATGCCGCCGGTCATGCCCGCGCCAAAGTTGTCCCCAACAGCGCCGAGGATCACGGCTGTGCCGCCGGTCATATATTCGCAACCATTTGCGCCGCAGCCTTCAACCACCACATTGGCGCCTGAGTTTCTGACCGCAAAGCGCTCACCCGCCTGGCCTGCAGCATAAAGCTTGCCCGCCGTGGCACCATAAAGCACCGTGTTGCCGATGATGGTATTGTCCTTGGAGTTGAAAGACGCCCGGTTTGATGGCCGCACCACAATCGTGCCGCCCGAGAGGCCTTTGCCAACATAGTCGTTCGCGTCACCAGCCACCTCAAGCTTCAGCCCCTGCACCGCAAAGGCCCCGAGCGATTGCCCGGCAGAGCCCCGAAGCCGCACTGTCACATGGTCTGGCTTCAACCCGCTCATGCCAAAGGTGCGTGTGATCTCGCTTGAGAAGCGCGTGCCGATAGCACGGAGCGTGTTCTGCACCGAGTATGTCAGCTGCATTTTCTCACCTTTGGAGAAAACAGCCTTGGCATCTTCAAGCATCTGTGCGTCCAGACTGTCCGGCACTTCGTTGCGGCCTTCAAGCGTACACACAGAACGTCTATTGCGGCCGCCCACCTGTACCAGAAGCGGGTTGAGGTCGAGGTCATCAAGGTGTTCCGCACCGCGGCTGACCTGATGCAACAGATCTGTGCGGCCGATGATATCGTCGAGCCGTTCCACACCCAGTTCCGCGAGAATCTCACGGGTTTCCTCAGCGATAAAGCTGAACAGATTGACCACCTTCTCCGCCGAACCGTCGAATTTTTTACGCAAGTCTTCATCCTGTGTGCAAATTCCAACCGGGCAGGTATTAGAGTGACACTGACGCACCATGATGCAGCCCATGGCCACAAGGGATGCCGTACCAACACCGTATTCTTCCGCCCCCAGCATAGCGGCGATAACAACATCACGGCCGGTGCGAATGCCGCCGTCTGTGCGCAGCGTCACGCGGTGACGAAGGCCGTTGAGCATCAGCACCTGATTAACTTCCGCGAGGCCAATTTCCCATGGCGTACCAGCGTATTTGATGCTGGTTTGCGGGCTGGCACCCGTGCCGCCTGAATGGCCGGACACCAGAATGACATCCGCGTGCGCCTTCGCGACACCTGCGGCGATTGTGCCAATGCCCGCTGAAGACACCAACTTCACGCATACTTTGGCGCGCGGGTTGATCTGCTTCAGGTCATAAATCAGCTGGGCGAGGTCTTCGATTGAATAGATATCATGGTGCGGCGGCGGGGAGATCAGCGTCACACCCGGCGTGGAATGCCTGAGCTTCGCGATCATTTCCGTGACCTTGAAGCCCGGTAGCTGGCCACCTTCGCCCGGTTTGGCGCCTTGCGCGACCTTGATCTCAAGCTCTTCACACGCGTTCAGATATTCTGCCGTTACCCCAAAACGACCGGAGGCGACCTGCTTGATCGGGCTGTTGGCATTATCACCATTCTCATAAGGCTTGTAGCGAGATTTGTCCTCACCGCCTTCGCCGGAGACCGACTTGGCGCCAATGCGGTTCATGGCAATGGCAAGCGTTTCGTGCGCTTCTTTTGAGAGCGCACCAAGCGACATGCCGGGCGTGATGAAACGCTTACGTATCTGGGTGATCGATTCCACCTCGTCAATCGGCATGGCTTTCTCTGGCCGACGGAAGTCAAGAAGGTCCCTCAGGTTCACCGGCGGCAGGTTATGAAGCCCGCGCGAGTAGGTGAGATATTTGGCATAGTTGTCTTGCCCAACTGCGGTTTGAAGCAGGTGGATGAGCTGGCCATCGTGAGCATGCACTTCGCCGCCACGGCGATAGCGGTACAGCCCCCCAATCGGCAGTGTAAGCGCGTCTTCCTCAAACGCCTTGGCATGCTGCTCAAGCACCTTTTTCTGGATACCGGAAAGGCCGATACCGGAGATTTTGGTCGGCATACCGGGGAAAAACTCAGCAACCAACGAACGGGAGAGCCCGAGCGCCTCGAAGTTGTTACCGCCCCGATAGCTGGAGATGATCGAGATCCCCATCTTGGACAGTATCTTGAGAAGACCCTGATCAATGGCGTCCGCCGCGCGAACAACGGCTTCATCAAGGCTCATGTCACCAAAAAGACCTTTGGCATGTCGGTCCGAGATGGCGTCCTGCGCCAGATAGGCGTTCACTGTTGTGGCGCCCGCGCCAATCAGCACCGCAAAATAATGCGGGTCAAGGCATTCGCTCGCACGCACGTTCAGGCTTGTGAAAGTGCGCAGGCCTTCGTTCAGAAGGTGCGTATGCAAGCCGCCCGCCGCCAAAATCATTGGCACTGGCGCACGGTCTTCATTGATGTTTTCATCCGTCAGGAACAGGTGCCCCCGGCCCTCACGCACCGCGTCTTCGGCTTCGCGGCGGATACGGTCGATGGCAACGCGCAGCGCGCCTTTGCCTGCTTTTGCATCAAAGGTACAGTCAATCACCTGCGCCGATTCGCCAAAATGCTTGATCAGTGTGTTCCATTCCCGGTTGGTGATGATCGGGCTGTCGAGCACGATAGAACCAGCTTGGGTGTGGCCTTCATCAAGCACGTTGGCAAAGTTGCCAAAACGGGTCTTCAGGCTCATCACCCGGTGTTCGCGCAGGCTGTCAATCGGCGGGTTGGTGACCTGGCTGAAATTCTGCCGGAAGAAATGCGACAGGTTACGGTATTGGCTTGAGAGCACCGCAAGCGGCGTATCATCGCCCATGGAGCCAATGGCTTCCTTGCCCGTTGTTACCTGCGGGTGCAGGATAAGCTCCAGGTCCTCATGGCTCAGACCCGCCACGATCTGGCGGCGCTTGAGGTCATCACCCGCAAAGCTTGGCATCTCAGGCCCACGATAGTCTGGCAGCGAATCGATACCACCAATATCCATCGCCCATTCTTCAAATGGTTGCGATGCAGCGAGCTTATCCTTGATTTCCCGGTCATGATAAAACTGTCCGTCCTGAAGGTCGAGCGCGATCATCTGGCCAGGCCCAAGCCTGCCTTTTTCACGCACGTCTTCTTCATCCACAACAACCATGCCTGTCTCTGAGCCAACAACAAGGAAACCGTCGTTCGTAACGGTGAAACGCATGGGGCGTAGACCGTTCCGGTCAAGCCCCGCCACAACCCAGCGGCCATCCGTGGCCGCGAGTGCGGCCGGGCCATCCCACGGCTCCATCACAGAGTTGGTATAGGCATACATGGCGCGGTGTGCTTCGGGCATGCTGTCCTTGTTGGACCATGCTTCCGGCACCAGCATGGTTTTCACCATGGGCGCAGACCGGCCCGCGCGCACCATCACCTCAAACACGGCGTCAAGGGCGGCGCTGTCTGACGCGCCTTTGGGCACCACCGGTTTGATGTCTTCCGAATTTTCACCAAAGGCAATAGAGGCCATGCGGATCTGGTGGCTGCGCATCCAGTTCACGTTCCCACGGATCGTATTGATCTCACCGTTATGGGCGAGCATACGGAAAGGCTGAGCCAGCCACCACTGCGGGAAGGTGTTGGTTGAATACCGCTGGTGATACACCGCGAAGGAAGAGACGAAACGCTCGTCTTCCAGGTCAGGATAAAAGGTTGAGAGCTGCTCCGCGAGGAAGAGGCCCTTATAGATAACCGAGCGGCAGGACAGCGAGCAGATGTAAAAATCACCCACTTGCGCCTTGATCACGGCGGCCTCAATGCGGCGGCGAACCACGTACAGTTCACGCTCGAACGTTTCTTCGTCCACGCCCTTTGAGTTGGCGATCATGATCTGCTCAATCTCAGGCCGTGTGGCCTCGGCTTTTTCACCAATCACATCGATATCAACCGGCACCTGGCGCCAGCCGTAAATGGTATAACCAAACGCGAGGATCTCTTTTTCCACAATCGTGCGACAGGTTTCCTGTGCGGGCAGGTCAACACGCGGCAGGAACACCATGCCAACAGCCAGCCGGCCCTCCGCGGGTTCATGGCCTGTCGCGCGGACGTGCCCTTTGAAAAACTCCTGCGGGATTTCCACATGAATGCCCGCACCGTCACCGGTTTTACCGTCTGCATCCACGGCACCCCGGTGCCAGATGGCCTTAAGCGCTTCAATCCCCATCAGCACCACGCGGCGTGACGGTTTGCCGTTCATGGCGGCCACAAGGCCTACACCACAGGAAGATCGCTCTTCCGCTGGATCATAAAGGCCTACAGGGCCCGGTACATGCTCGCTGAACTGTTGCATTTCCTTGGGTTCCCTTCTTTATGCGGCGACTTGCGCTTTTTCGCGCAGATATTGTTTGATTTGGGTGGCAGCGTCGCGGCCATCACGAATGGCCCACACAACAAGTGAGGCACCACGCACGATATCGCCTGCGGCGAACACACCGTCCAGATTGCTCATCATCGTGGAATGATCCACCGTCACGGTGCCCCAGCGGGTTACGCGCAGCTCCGGCGCGCCAAAAAGGGCGGGCAAGTCTTCGGGCTCAAAACCAAGCGCCAGCACAGCCAAATCACAATCAAGCGTAAAACTTGATTCGGGTACAGGCTCAGGCGCCTGACGGCCAGTGGCATCCGGGGCGCCAAGGCGCATTTTATAAGCGCGTACAGCTTCCACATTCTCATCGCCAAGAAAGGCCTCCGGCCCTGAGAGCCAGACAAATTCAACACCCTCTTCTTCCGCGTTTTGCACTTCACGGACGGAACCCGGCATATTGCCCCGGTCACGGCGATAAAGGCATTTCACCGATTTTGCCCCCTGGCGCACGGCAGTGCGCACGCAGTCCATCGCGGTGTCACCACCACCAATAACCACAACGTCCTTGCCTTTGGCGTCAAGTGCGCCGCTTTCAAACTCAGGCACCTTGTCACCAAGGCCTGTTTTGTTGGACGCGATCAGATAATCAAGCGCCTCACGGATATTTCCAAGGCCAACGCCTGGCACCTTAAGGCCCCGCGCGCGGTACACGCCGGTAGCAATCAGAAGCGCATCATGTTTCTCGCGAAGCTCGTTCAGCCCTTCCTTGTTACCCACCTCAAAATCCAGATGGAAGGTGATCCCGGATTGTTCGAGCCTGCCTGTGCGGCGGCCAACAATGTCTTTCTCCAGCTTGAAGCCGGGGATGCCATATATAAGGAGGCCGCCGGCGCGGTCGTGCCGGTCATAAATATGCACCTGAAAACCCGCTTTGCGGAGCTCTTCAGCCGCCGCGAGCCCCGCAGGGCCCGCGCCAATAATACCCACACTCTCTTTCAGTTCACGCCTTGGTTTGATCGGGCCAATCCAGCCCTGATCCCACGCATTGTCTGTGATGAATTTCTCCACACTGCCGATGGTGACGGAATTGAAATCCTTCTCGATCACACAATTGCCTTCGCACAGGCGGTCCTGCGGGCAGATGCGGCCACAAATCTCGGGCATATTGTTGGTGGCGGATGAGATTTCATACGCTTCCTGAAGGCGGCCTTCGGCGGTGAGGCGCAACCAATCGGGGATGTTGTTCCCAAGCGGACAGTGAATTTGGCAAAACGGCACCCCGCACTGGGAACACCGGCTGGATTGCTCTTTCGCGCCAGCCACATTGTAGCGCGCGTAAACTTCCGCAAAATCACCTGCGCGTTCCTTGGCGGAACGCTTGTCCGGCATTTTTTGGTCGATCGAAACAAATTTCAACAGATCGTCGGCCATAGGGCACCCTTCTTGGTCTGACAGTTTATTGTGCGAAATCGCCGGTGGTCAGCACTAGAGAGATAGCGGCGGACCCTGAATGACAAAGGAAACCTTGGGCGGCTTCTTAATCTTTGTCGGGGTCGTCGGTTGGTCTCCAGGATTGCAAGTAATTTTACTGTCCGCGATTCCGATGTTGCGCATTATATGTTCAAGTTTCGTGAATTTCACGCAAAAAATATACTATAAGTCAATAAAGCTGTCCTATTATTTCTAAGCTGCTTGAATCTAACGATTCTTTTTGGGTCTGAAAAGCCTAAATTAGTACAATATTGGTACTATATGTTTCCTCGCCAGCAGAAAATAGTCTTGATATAAGACAAACACAGGGAGTGAAGGGGAGAACCACACGTGACAGCCTTGCATCTGTTTGTCCTGGCGATCGTTCAGGGCATCACTGAATTTCTGCCGATTAGCTCATCTGGCCACCTTGTATTGGTGCCCGTGCTCACCGGCTGGCCGGACCAGGGGCTTCTGATGGATGTGTCCGTGCATGTGGGCACGCTCGTAGCCGTGCTGTTATACTTTCGGGACGATACCAAGGGTCTGTTTCTTGCGGGGCTGGGCGCCGTGGGCGTTGGGCCCGCCCGCCGTGCCGTGGAAGGCACCATATATGGCAAGCTTTTCTGGGCGCTGGTGATCGCCACCCTGCCGACCGTTGCTGCCGGAGTGCTGTTTAAAGTCTCCGGGCTGGCGGACCTGACGCGCGGTGCAGCTATAATCGCCACCACCTCCATCGTATTTGGTCTTCTTCTTTATATAGCGGACCGTCGCGGCAGCACGGAGAAGGCGCTTGAGCGCATGGCCGTCAAGCCCGCCCTTATCATCGGGCTCGCGCAAGTGCTGGCCCTCATTCCCGGCACCAGCCGCGCGGGCATCACCATGACAGCCGCGCGTTATCTCGGGTTCAACCGCACAGATGCGGCGCGTTTTTCCATGCTGCTTTCCATCCCCACCATATTGGGCGCCGGGGTGTTTCTGATGAAAGACATGAGCGAAAGCCACGATCCGGTCTTGTGGGTGCATGCCGGTTTCGCCGCCAGCCTTTCGTGCCTTGCGGCGCTCGCGGCTATTCATTTCCTGATGAAATGGCTGGAGCACGCAAGCATGACCATCTTTGTGGCTTACCGCGTGCTTCTGGGCCTCGGGCTTTTTGCCCTTATCGGCATGGGCTTAATTTAATCCTGCGATCAGGAAGCCTTGAACTGGCCGTGGCGTTTGTGATGCACCATATAGCTGGGCAGTATGGCCTCAATTCGTGATGGCGTAATCCCAAACGCGGCAAAGCCCGGCGCGCCTTCTGGCACCACATTATCCACCCGCAACAGTTTGACCTGATCCCGCGTGAGCGGCGGGTTTGGCAGCATACCCAAAAACAGCGCCTGCATATCTGCGATCCACCACGGCACGCCCACAATAGGCCGCTTCACCCCCGTGTAGCGCATCATGGCCTCAAGGCAGGCGCGAAGGCTCAACACTTCCGGGCCACCAAGGGAGAAGGTTTTGCCCGCAAACGCTTCTCCGCCAAGGCTGGCTTTCACGATTGCTGCTGCCACATCATGCACATAAACCGGCTGGAATTTGGTCTCCGCCCCCGGCACAGGCAGCACCGGCAGCATGGCCGCAAGCGACGCAAAACGGTTGAAAAAGCCGTCTTCAGGCCCGAATACCACACTGGGGCGAAAGATCGTGGCCGTCGGGAAAGCTTCAAGCACCGCCTCTTCGCCCAATGCCTTGGTGCGGGCATAGTCGCTGGCTGACGCGCGCTCGGCCCCAAGGGCTGACATATGCACAAGGCCTTGAACGCCTGCGTCCGCTGCCGCGTGCGCCACAAGCCCGGCACCCTTGTGTTGCAAGGCCTCAAAGGTCTGGCCACCCGAGTTATAAAGCACGCCCACAAGGTTGATGACACAGTCCGCACCTGCAACCGCACGGCGCACAGAAGCCTCGTTTTTCAGATTCGCCGCAATGGGCTGCACCTGCCCAACGTCCCCGAGCGGCTTGAGAAAAAAAGCCTCCCCCGGTCGCCTCACCGCGACCCGCACCAGATCGCCGCGCGCCGCCAGCTTTTCCACCACATAACGCCCGATAAAACCTGAACCGCCAAAGACCGTAACAACACGCGTTTTCATGGGGTAACCTCCTGTGTGCAAAGAAACATTCAGCCAAGGCTATAGTGTAAACCGAGACGGAGCGTACCGCAACGTCAGCCGCCCGGGCCGGGCTTTTTACGTGGCCCCACGCACGACTGCGCAAAAATAAATACAAGCCCCGTGCATTTTTTGAGTGTGAGTGCTTGACAGCCGCCCCCGCCGCGCGGTAAATCCCGCCGACCAATCGAGCGTGCCCAGATGGCGGAATTGGTAGACGCGCTAGCTTCAGGTGCTAGTGTCCGTATGGACGTGGAGGTTCGAGTCCTCTTCTGGGCACCATTCAGAAACCCTTTGTTTCCAAATGGATACAAAGGGTTTCTGCTTTATTATTCACAGTTTCAAGCGTGGAATTTCCCCTCAGGGACCACAAAGAGACCAAATGGGTACCAAGGCATATACAGCACTAGCTGTTTACACGACTCTAACCCGTTCTGACCTACCCTATTGCTGTGTATAATCTCCTACTACGCAAAATAGTCTTCAGTAACTATAATAGCCATCGCATGGATGCGTTTATCGCTATCCAGATTGCCACAACATTTTTCAATAAAAGCAGTCTGCATTGGACAAACAAGATACCACTGGGATCTGGTTGTTCTCAGATGTCAACGCGCTTACCGTCGTTAAATACCCACCCGAAATCTTCCGAAAAGAAAGTATGCCCACCACCTCAGGAATCAGGCATATATTCCAGCAAATCCTGGATCTTGCAATCGAAGTAGGCACACAGTCGATTTAGGTTTTCGGTTTTGGCATTGTAGTCGTGCACAGACTGCATCTTAGACAATGTTGTCTTACTGATCCCCGTTGCTTCGGCGATTTCATCCAGCCTAATCCTCCGCTTTTCAGCGATTTCCTTTTTCGCCACCAGCTCCCTAAGCAATATCCGAATCATATCCGCCTCGCATCTATCTCTAACTGATTAAGTAACACGGCAACTTTTCAAAGCCTACGGAAATAAACTTAAGCGTGCTTAATTTTTCTTGTTGCCAAATCACAGTTAAATATGTTTAATTATACTTATATATAACAAAGTGTGGATCAGCAAAGGGACTTGAAAATGACCTACCTAACAACATTTGAGCTTTCAGAACGCATTAAATACGACCCCCGCACCATCCGAAATTGCTTGAAAGATAGCGTCCTGCTCGAAGGTATTCACTACATCCGTCCATTTGGAGGGCGCAAAATTCTCTACATCTGGGAGAAAATTGAAAAAGACATGGCAATGTCGCCATCCGTTAGCTCGTTACTTGCAAATATTCAGTAAGGAACTGGGCATGGCTACTGTAAACGAAAAAAATGGGAAGCTTTTCATTGACTTCCGATACAAAGGGATCAGATGCAAAGAATATACGCGATTGCCAGACAAACCCCAGTATCGCAAGAAACTAGTAGAGATCGCGAGGCGAATTGAGGCAGAAATTACTTTAGGCACGTTTGAATATGCCAGGTACTTTCCCAACTCAAATCAGGTAGAAAAGATCAAGCTCAGCGAAAGTCGATCTGCCTGTGCACGATCCGGCATGCCCACCTTCAAGGAATTTGCGGAAGTATGGTTTTTAGAGAAGCAGCCTGAATGGCGGAACAGCTACATCTCCAATATTCGGCAAACGATGGACAAATATTTGCTGCCCGCGTTTGGAGGTAAGCCGTTGAATACGATTACCAAGGCAGACATTTTAGCGTTCCGGAGCGACCTCGTTCTGCAGAATGGATTAAAAGGCAGAAAACTATCACCGTCACGCATCAACCATATCCTAACGCCCGTTCGGCAGATTCTGACGGAGGCATCAGACCGCTATAATTTTCAAACCCCGTATAGGAACATCAAACCCATCAAGGTACCCCGATCAGATGTCGAACCTTTCACCTTGGAGCAGGTGCGGCTAATTTTGGATCATATCCGTAAGGACTTTAAGTCCTATTACACAGTACGTTTTTTTGCTGGCCTGCGAACCGCTGAGATCGATGGACTACCCTGGGACGCTGTTGACCTGAACAGACGCCAGATCCTCGTGCGGCAAGCCATCGTGAACCGAGAGATCGTGCCAACCAAAACAGACGGTTCATACCGTACTGTTGATATGTCCGAACCGGTCTACCAAGCCATGCTTAAGCAGCAGAAGGCCACAAGAGGACAAACCTATGTGTTCTGCAACGCAGCCGGACAACCACTACGGCACAATGATGTCACCAAAAAAGTCTGGTACCCTATTCTAAACCTTCTAGGCCTTGCAAAGAGACGCCCCTACCAAACGCGCCACACGGCTGCAACGTTATGGCTGGCAGCCGGCGAGAACCCCGAATGGATTGCTCGGCAGATGGGACACAGCAACACCAAAATGCTGTTCGAAGTCTACAGCCGATACGTCCCAAACCTTACCCGCAGAGATGGCTCCGCATTCGAGCAGCTACTGAAGGCCGAATTTGGCTCCAACTCATCCACGACAGACAAGGAAGTGCAGTCATGAACAACTCAACCAAACAAACCTCGACGCATGCAAGCCTTCTGCCGCCGGATCCATTTCGTCAGAAGATCGTGATCGAACTGGCCTGCACGATCATGACCAAGTGGCAGTTGAAAGACTATGACCAGTTTAAACTGACGGGACTACAGAACCGGTTTGAGTTCCAAATGTGGAAGCAAAAAGCCTTCACGGTATTGACCCCCGATGTATATGTGAGGTTGACCGCCCTTGTTGAGCTGAACCGACTGTTGAAAGGGGCCAGCTCTTCCCCTGAACAAACTTCTATTTGGCTAAACACACCGAACCCGGTTTTCGATCTTGAAAGTCCCCTAGCCTATATGCTGTCACACGGCCTCAAAGGCATACAGGATGTCTGTAAGGCTCTCTATTCGGATGAGCAGAAGTATCTGCACACCACCTTCCTCCATTAGCATTCATACCCAGGGAACAGATCATGACACCCACTGACGTCACACCTGCTGTAAGACCAGCCAAGCCCTGTGCGCCAAGGAAGTTTGCCTCGAACTATCTGAGCACATGCCACAAGGAGTTCATCGCCTGGCTCTATGAGCAGGCTGCAAAAGGAAGCTATCATCTGTTGGTGGTTTTGATGGGCTTGCTCTCAGAATACGCTCACTGGAACTGACAACCGAAAAACTGATAGACACAGGATATTTCCCGGAATGCGTAAACTCCCCACCTACATTCATCCGAGCCATAAGGTGCTGAGGCGTACTGGTCACGGCCGCACGTTCGTCTGTGGAGGTCTGCATGGCTGTTACGATGAGTTGATGTGTGAACTGAGTGCTGTAGCATTCGACCATAACAAGGACACCCTGATTGGTCTCGGGGATCTAACCGACCGCGGCACCAGATGTTACGAATGCATCAAACTGCTCTCGGAGCCGTGGTTCACAAGTATTCTTGGCAACCACGATGAGATGATGCTGAACGCAGTCAACGCACGGTCGGACAAATCCTTCTGGCGAGCAAATGGCGGCGGCTGGTTTGATCAGTTGAGTTTTGCTGAGCAAGAAGAAGTTCAATTCATCTGCGAGCAATATGTCGAACATCTACCGCTCAGCATGACACTGATCCTGCCGGACGGCGCGCAGGTCGGGCTCATCCATGCCGACACGCCCAACAACTGGCGTGAAGCCATTGAGCTTGGAAACTCACTTAAGGAGCTTCAGGGGAATATCGCCCTTCAACAGCAAGCTGACAGCATGGTTAAACGCCCGGACATCCTGTTTGATCCCCTTGGCGAATATCCGATGGGAGATAACGCGTGAAGCTATTCCTATGCATCGACCTTGAGGCTACCTGCTTTGACAGGGATATTCTTGGTCGTGAACAAACTCACCGGGACATGGAAACCATTGAGATTGGAGTAGTCGCGCTGAACAATCAGGGCACAATCATTGACACCTTCCAGTCCTATGTGAAACCGACATATACGGAGCTATCACCCTATTGCACGTCTGTCATTGGCATCACCGCTGACATGCTTGTAGGCGCCCCCAACTTCCCGGATGTAATCGCACGGTTGGCTGAGTGGCTTGCAACCCTCCCGGCTCAACCTGACTGCTGGTACTCATGGGGCAAATATGACCTTAAGCAGCTTACGCTTGATGCAGGCCCGGAAAGGTGGAAGCTCGCACTCCCACTTCCAGAGCACCGCAATGCCAAGCGGCTATTCCAGCGCCGGAACCTCAAAAAGAGCAGAGAGGTGGGCCTTTTGAAAGCGTTGGAATTGACCGGATTAGAGTTTGAAGGTCGGCATCATTCGGCAATCGACGATGCCAAAAATGTGGCGAGGCTTTTCCACCAGTTTCACCAACATGAAACACCAATCCACCCAGCACTGTATGTGCGCAAAGATTCCTGATCCACGTCGCGTCATTCTATGGTCACGCAACACTGAGACCTCCACGTGCCAATAATACAGCGAGCCCTCAGCTTTCAGGTTAACTTGATAGATACCCGCGTTATCGCTACCTCGATTAGACAGGTCTCGATTTGAGTAGCCCCCAGATTTCTAGACACCTTGCTTGGTAAAAAATGAAGCAAGGAGTTTAAGTAAGTCGACAGGTGTTCGTTATACGGTAGAGTTCGAACGAGACGCGGCCCTGGTGGTTGCTGATTGAGGTTATTCGGTTCTTGAGGGTTGCCGCCCGGCTGGGGATCAGCACCAAGTCGCTTTACGGTTGGAAGAAGCGGTGTCACAAGCCGGGGCGTCAGATCAGGCAGGAGGCGGTGGACGCGGTGGAGATACGGCGCCTGAAGGCGGAACTGGCCCGGTTACCGAGGAATGGGACATCCAAAAAAAGGCCACGGCGTACTTCGCAAGAAAAGCCAAGTAAAGTACACCTTCATCAAAGCGCACCGGGGCCTGTTCCGGGTGCGCGTGATGTGCCGTGTGTTACCGCTTCTACGCCTAGCGGCGTTCGCCATTGAGTGAACGAGCCAAGGTCCGAAGGAGGTCATCCATTCAGACCAAGGTAGCCAGTTTACCAGCCATGATTGGCAAAAGTTCCTGGGAACCCACTATCTGGAGCCGATGTTGGAACTGTCACGATAATCCGGTTACTGAAAGCTTCTTCCAGCTCCTCAAGCGGTAACGGATCCGGCGTCGGACGTACCGGGACGGCACAGAGGCTCGCCAGAATGTCTTTGATTACATCGAGTTTTTCTATAACCCAAAACACGAGCGTGGTGACAAGGGGATGCTGTCACCCGTCGAGTTCGAACGGCAGCGAAATTGGAAAGCCCAAGGTGTCTAGAAATCTGGGGGCTACTCATGTTGATGACCGGCCACATCTTTGCATCGACGGTACATATTCGGTCAAAGGCCATAGTATTCCTTATACCAGTCGATAAATTTCCTAATACCTAATTCGACCGGAGTAGATGGCTTATAGCCGACCTGCGCATGCAAGGTTTCTACCGATGCACTGGTTTCCACCACATCTCCCGGCTGCATAGGGTGGAAGTTTTTCTTAGCTTTCCGGCCCAGGCAGTCTTCTAAAATTGCGATATAGTCCATCAACTCTACGGGGTTGCCATTACCAATGTTGTGGATACGCCATGGCGCAGTAGAAGAGCAAGAAGAGGGGCAGTTTCCATTCCAAGCGGGATCTGGCGTGGCTGGATTGTCAAAAGCACACACAACGCCGCAAACAATATCGTCAATAAACGTGAAATCGCGCTTGTGGTTGCCACTATTGAATACGTCAATTGGTCTGCCGTCGAGAATTGCCTTGGTAAACAAGAACAGTGCCATGTCAGGCCGACCCCAGGGGCCATAAACCGTGAAGAACCGCAGACCAGTGGTAGGAATGCCGAAAAGGTGACTATAGCTATGGGCCATCAACTCGTTGGCACGCTTCGTGACGCCATAGAGCGAGACTTGATGATCAGCGGGATTTTCCACAGAGAAGGGCATATTTGTGTTTGTGCCATAAACTGAACTGGTGGAGGCGTAAACAAGATGCTTCACTTTATTGTGGCGGCAACCTTCTAGAATGGTCAGGAAGCCAGAGATATTGCTATCAATGTAGTCAAAGGGCTCTTTCAACGAGTGACGCACACCAGCTTGTGCCGCCAGATTTATGACCCCGTCGAATTTCTCTAGTGCAAATAAATTTTCCACACCAGACTTATCTTCAAGATTCATTTTGACGAATGAAAATGACCCCATACCTATAGCGGAAGTCTGAGCACCCTCATAAATATTCTCTTTGAGGGCACCCCTAGCAAATTTCTGAATACGCTCAAGTCGTGCCTTTTTGAGCGATACATCATAGTAATTATTTAGGTTATCCAGCCCCACGACGTCATTGCCACGTGCTATTAAATAAAGACAGACATGGCTTCCAATAAAGCCTGCGGCACCGGTAACAAGAATTTTCATACCTGCTTAATCCCAATTCGTTAATGATATACTCTCATTTGTACCCATTATTCTTTTGAATCTGATCCTGGTATACACTTCTAGTAAAAATGTGACAGATAAATGTATCTCAATGGCGTGCCGATATGGGAATTGTTGACGAAAATTAATTTATAGCTTGTTCTACAATGCTTGCGTATTTGATGGCCTGAACCGCCCCGGGGTTGCCGGAGGCAGTTTGGTTTAAGTTAAGCGGCCATGGGGCGTTCGTCCAGTATGGCGTAGTAGTTTCTCTCAGCCTCCGCAGGTGGAATGTTGCCGATTGGCTCCAGCAGGCGTCGGTGATTGAACCAGTCGACCCATTCAAGCATCGCAAGTTCAACCATCTCAAATGACCGCCACGGCCCTCGCCTGTGAATGACTTCCGCCTTGTAGAGGCCGTTGATCGTCTCGGCGAGTGCGTTGTCGTAACTGTCACCGACGCTGCCAACCGATGGCTCAATACCTGCTTCTGCCAGGCGTTCGGTGTATCGGATCGAGACATACTGGCTGCCCCGGTCACTGTGGTGGATAAGGCCGCCTTTTCATGCTGGTCTGCGGTCATGCAGAGCCTGTTCAAGTGCGTCCAGCACAAAGCCCGTATGTGCCGTCCTGCTGACCCGCCAGCCAACGATGCGCCTGGCAAACACATCAATGACAAAAGCTACATAGACAAAGCCCTGCCATGTGGCGACATAAGTGAAGTCCGACACCCACAACATGTTGGGTGCCGGGGCGTGGAACTCGCGGTTTACCTGATCAAGCGGACAAGGGGCTGACTTGTCGCTGAAGGTAGTGCGAGCGGGCTTGCCACGAATGACACCTTGCAGACCCATCTCGCGCATCAGACGCTCGACTGTGCAGCGAGCCACATGAAAGCCCTCACGGCCGAGTTGACGCCATATTTTGCGGACACCGTAGACCAGAAAGTTCTCCTCAAAGACACGGGCAATCTCGGGCTTCAGCGCCATGTCACGCTGTGCCCTTGCTGACAGTCGTGACGGATCACGGCGACAGGCCTGATGGTGGTGGTATGTGGATGGGGCAACCTGCACCACACGGCAGATCGGCTCGACCCCATACATATCCCTGTGCTCATCGATAAAGCTGATCAGCGTTTGAACGGGCGGACGCGCTCTGTCTGGGTAGAATAAGGCAATGCCTTGCGCAGGATATTGTTGGCTTGCCTCAATGTACGGTTCTCGCGCTCAAGCGCCTTCAACTTCTCGGCCTTCTCAGCGGCACAAAGGTACGCTTGCCGCTGTCCACCCGGCCCTCTAAACCTATTCATGAAGCATCTGCGAGCATAGCCGTTGGCGGCTAGCGATGAAATCGAGGCACTACAGGAGGTATGCTCGCCTTCATGATCCAATACCATCAGGATCACCCGTTCGCGAACCTCAGGTGAAAATTTGCTCAAAGTCTTGCTCATAATGGTTCCTTCCACTCAGAAGTTGGAACCTCCGGCAATCCCGGGGCGGTTCAATATCCAGTTCTCGCCAGCAATTCTATCCGGTCAATCATCTTCTTGGCCAATTTTTTTCGGTCATATTCTGACGCCAGTTTTTCCCCACCCGCCGATAAATCTTCCTGCAGTTCAATATTATTTTTTAGCCGCTTCAAGGTCTTCAGAAATGACACTTCATTTTCGGGCTCGAAATATATCCCGGCTTTATAGCCTTCTACAATCTTACGCGCGAGTCCATCCACTCCAAGTAAGATTGGCTTCTGCATCGCTGCAGCCTCGAAAATCTTCGAAGGAATCACGGTCTTAAATGTCTCGGACTTCCGCAATGGCACAAGAACAGCGTCAAGAGCGGCCAGATAGTAATGCACCTGCTCCTTTGCAACCGGATCGTGAAACGTCACATTGGAGAGGCCCAGAGCCTGAACTTTCTCCACTACAGCTGACTTTCTTGCCCCGCCTCCCAAGCAGAATATATGAATCTCCGGATCATCAACCTTTGCCATAGCATCTACAACGAATTCCAGATTATGGGCCATACCATGGGTGCCAATATAGCCGACCAGAAACTTGTCCTGCAGCCCCAACTCTTTTCGTAATTCGTCATTACGCTCACAGGCAGGAAAAAGGGTCGTGTCAACCCCGTTAGTAACCACATGCAGTTTCTCGGGATCAATACCATAATCTTCCAGCCGTTGCTGAAAGGCGTCGGTTACAGGAACGATCAGATCTGCGTTGCGATACATAAACTGCTCCATCCACTCAAGGAAGCGAACACTGGGCCCCTTTTCCATTGCTCCGACGGTTACAATCGATTCCGGCCACAAATCCCTGAGTTCAAAAACCCAGGGTCGCCGTTTCAGCATTGACAAAACGTAACCGGTGCAAGTCGTAAAAAACTGAGGCGATGTCGCCACTATGACATCGACTTCACGGAACAGCCCCGCCCAAAACGCCATCATAGCAAAACTGACATAATCGAGAATTCGTTTGGTGAACCCGGCATTCGCAGCAATAAAGCTCCAAACTCGAACAACATGAATCCCGTCCATCTCTTCTTTCTGGATCAGTTTGTTCCGATATCCTGGAAACACCTTGCCTTGTGGAAAATTCGGCACGCATGTGATCACTGTTACATCGGCACCCAATCTGACCCATTCTTTGCAGTGCTCAAAAGTACGAGACGCTGGAGCATTCACCTCTGGCGGAAAATTGTCAGTGATAAAAAGAATTCTCATAGAAAAATGTCGGTTGAAAGGTGCTGATCAAAATAGACATCAATACAATGTGCCTCAATCCTTGTATTAAATTCCGGTGCATATTCATAGAGAGTAATCTCGACCCGGCCCTCACCCGAAAACACAAAAGTCACGCCACCAGCTTGAACTTTTCCATCTGACACTGCTGGTTTAATATCAGGATGAAGATGAAACCGTGCCACAGCCAGACATTTTGGTCTACCTTCCAGCACATCCTCAAGATGCAACCTTTTGCTGTCAAACTGGAAGGATCTGTGATGAATAATCCCATTCGAACTAAACCCGTTATGGGAAGCGGTCACGTTGTTCTTGGTTACCTTGCGCTCCAAAATCCGAGCCCTACGGCCGACACGAAATGTACCCCAGACTTCGCTCTGCTCATGTTCGCCAAGTTGCACGGTATTATGGGCTGCTGTTGATCGCTCGACCGTTCGGCGAGTCCCGACCTCATACGTTGACGTACCGGTATCAACGACCACCGGCTGGCCGTAGGCAAACATTTCGAAATTGAACATATCACAATGGGCATGGCCTGGAATGTAGTCCGGTCCGATCTGCCCGGCGTCACCCCAAAAGCTATAATTTTCGCCATCATACCTAAAATAACCACTGGCTGGCAGATCCGTAAAAGCAACCTCCTGCTTTTGTTCCCATTTTACACCGAGACGCAAAGTATAATTCTTCAGTTTCTCGAATGTCGGACATAGACCGTAAGCTGCGTCATTGAAAAGAGGCGGCAATCCATCTGGCCTCGTCATGATCTTAAGCCAAGCCATAGCGCGTTTCGCAGTTTCGACCAACAAACGCGGGACTTCCTGTTCATAGGTCTTAAGAATGTTTATAATATCCAGAAGATCTTCGGTTAGAGTGGCATGGTAGGTGGTGCTCAGTTCAAAATGGGCACCATCTGAAAGAAACTGTTCAACAAGTTGTTCTTTAATTATCGCCATCCCCTTCTGGTACCATGCGTTAGGTAGGGGGCCTTGGAGGAAGAGCCCAGCAAAAACCAGCGCCTTTGCATTTGCAAAGAGGTGATTGCCGCGCAAATGATACTCAACGGTCCTAGATAGAACATGTGACTGTTGGCAGATACTATCCCAAAGCCCCGGAACGAAGGTGTTAGTCTCTAACTGCCATTTAACCAAATTTACTATTCGAAGAGATAGTGTATAGGGCTCCCAGCCATTACCCAAACGGAATGGGTTATCCTCCATCCAATGACTCACAAAAGTGGCTTTCAAGGCATTAGGGGTTGCCTCAGCGCAAAGTCCGTCATGATAATGGAGATTATATAGCCACAATTTTGGCAGCTGAGAGTTGTTCCATATTTCAGGGCGCTTGATCCTTCTTTCTTGGTTCAGAAAAACAACCCGAGCGTCTGGAAAAATTGTTTCTGGTGTTAGAATCGGCTGAACGAACTTTTTATTTGCCGCACAAGTCCCAGTCCGTTGAAAATCGAGCGGTTTACAATAGACGAATCTTCGAATAATCCTGTTAATAATCTGGGATAACTTTATGAACCTTAATGTTCGCCAATAAATTCCGACATAACGCAACAATGAACTTCCCCGAGAGATCAGGACATACACAATCAGGCATTTTCAATGAGAGCCTTAGCCTTAAGACTCGCTCGTGATACCTGCATTAAGTCGTCAAAAGGTATAGGGGACAATTGCTGCTCTTTGACAGCCTTCACAAAAGCTGCACAGCATTGCTCTTGTCCTTTGTCTTGCTTTAGTAACCAAGTATTCAAACCAACCCCTCCAAATGATTTTAACTTTCGATAATTTTCTAGCAGGTGTACTTTACCGTTCTGAAATACTTCTATCCGCTCTTTGGGGTACGACTTATTACCGTTCGCAAAATAGTTCACAGTGGCTATACTGCCGTTGTCAAAACCGATCGTTATCGTCGCAGTATCATAAAAGTTAGGCTCACAATGAGTCATACCCTTAGCTTGAACTGAGACAATTGAAGCGCCCGCGAGATATTTAGCTGCATCAATAAAGTGGCAGGCTTCCCCCACAATTCTACCGCCACCAAGCAAAGTGTCATGGAGCCAATTATCGGCAGGCAAATAGCCAACATTACAACTATAAATGATACTCATGGGTTGTCCCACAGCAGCAGTAGTTTTTTTCAGAGCTTGCAGTAATGACGAGAACCGACGATTAAAACCCACCATCACAATTGGGGGAACATCAACCCGCGACGCGGCGGTATAGGCGGCTTCAATACGATCAAGATCTGCTTCCTGTAACGCTAGCGGCTTCTCCACGAACACGCTCTTACCCGCCTGTAGCGCCTGAACAACAAAATCAGCGTGACTATAGTGCTGTGTCGCGACCACTACAGCATTAGATTTCTCATCTGAGAACACTTTTTCGGTTTCTGTTGTTGATATTTGGAATCCCAATTTTCTGCCAACATAGCTACCTGACACGCCTCCTTCAGAAGCAACGATGTTTAGCTCAGCCCCTGCTTTGGCAAATTGGGGCAACAAAATGCGACCTGCGTAATTTCCAGCACCAATAGCATTTAAAACAACTTGACCACTCCTTTTGGTTAAAGACTTTTTTGGTTTTGTTTCCCCTATAATTATACTTCGCACAGGAGGAGTATCATCAACCTTGTTGTATTCAATAATAGTTGCTAAAGCGTGGCCGTTATCTAGCATATCTTTGTATGCTAAGTTTGCATCTGTGATATCGTACCGACTCCCAATTAAGTCCTGAAAGCAAATTTTCTTTGTCTTAAGAAGCTCAAGAATCGCGCAAAAATTTCTCTGTTCTGTCCACCGAACATAGGCAATAGGATAGTCTATACCTGCGGACTCATATGACTTGTCATACCTGCCAGGCCCATAGGAGCATGAAACTTGCAACGACAATTCTTTCTCGAAAAGAACATCGCGTGGAATCGAGACCTTAGTGACCCCAACTTGCACCAACGCAGCTTTTTTTCTACATAACGACGCACCAAATTCCATTGGTGTACTCTTCTTGCTAGCAGCTGCAACCAAAACCTGATCAAATCCATGCCCCGCTGTATATCTGGATAATATTGTCTCGATAGAAGAGTTCGATCCGTTTTCTTCAGCGTCGAATCCCAAGCTGCGTGCAAATCTTACTTTATCTGAATCAACATCAAAACCAACAACACGACAACCACTGGCCTTTGCAATCTTCATCACAATCAGGCCTATCAGGCCTAAGCCAACGACTGCTACAGCATCGCCGATGTGGGCCCCTGACAGTCTGAACCCGTGCAGGCTTATCGCCCCCAAGACACTGAACACAGCTTCTTGGTCCTCCACTTTATCCGGAACCGGCGCACAAAGCATTTTGGGTACACACACAAAGCCAGCATGGGGGCCGTTGGAGACAACCCTATCGCCCACTGTGTATCCTTCAACACCCTTGCCAACTTCCACGACTATGCCCACATTTGAATAGCCCATCGCCACAGGCTGCTGTAGCTTTGACCTAACCGCATCAAATGTAGATATCAACCCATCGGTACGGGCTTTTTGAATCACTTGTTTAACTTTATCAGGTTGCTGACGCGCCTTTTCAATAAAGCCGGACTGTCCAAAGTTTAGTAGTGATCGCTCCGTACCCGTAGAAATCATAGTACAATTAGTTTTAATCAGAAGGTGTCCTGGCTTGCATGAGGGCACAGGAACAGTAACCGCTTCAACCTTGCCGTTAGACAAATCGCACAAAATTTGCTTGTTCATTTTTGATGTCTTTAATCTATTTTCTCTAAGAAGTTATTTCTCAGAAGCGTATCAACTTCTTGATGTAGTCGTTCATGCATCCGAAAATATTGGATGCCATCCTCGATTTTCTGATGCGCCACTGCCCCGTTCGTTCTCACCAGCTGTATACAGGAGTCTACTAGGAATTCTGGCATTTTCGCCTCAATTGCATTTCTGACCTGAGCCAAGGAATAGAAGTCATCAATCAACAAGTGAGAACTGTCAATAATTGGCCCCGTGTCAATTCCGTCATCCATAAGGTGTGTAGTTAGTCCGACACTACTGAAATCCCTATTCAATATCGCCCATTGGACCACGTCCATGCCCCTATACTCTGGCAATAGTCCCATATGGCAATTTACGACGCCAAACCTGGAGGCTTGGATAAGTCCAGGCCCTATTATACCTCCGCCAGTGAAGGCAATACAGTCTGGAATGTCTCCTTGGAAAAACGCCGTCACCGAAACATTATCTAGATCATCTACGAACAACAGTGGTATTCGTCGATCTTTACAAATTTTCCTCAATGACACCCGTGGAATATCATTCTCCTGCATGAAAGCGAGAATGTTTGGGCCAACGCCAATAGAGTTTTCCGCAGATCTCAATATTAGCTTTCGGTAGATTTTTCTAACGAAACGTTTTCCGTTCCTGTGCAGCTCATTCCTGAAGCGCTTTGGATTAAATAACCTTTTAACGACGACCCCTGTTATAGAGATTTCTCGACGCAAAAACAGACTCAAAACACTAGATGAGTACAAGCTAAATACATTGGGGCTAATAATAGCTACTTTCACGTCCATGCCTTGTTTTCATTAATGATAAACTGATTGCATCTTCAAAATCGAGATAAATTGAACTGTTAGCCAAATCGTCACCCTGCAAGTTTTTCAACGTAGTCTGCAAAAAAAGTGCTGCGTTTAGATAAATTCTCTTTTGAGTGCGCAGGCTCTCATATACCAAAAGAAAAGCCATGCGTTGTAAAGCATAACTTGCTGTAACCCGGCTACCGAATCTTAAAATTGCCTCACTCAACAACCGATGCCTATATACCTCCACAAAGCGTCGAGTTTTCTCCATCCACGCCTGAAAAACCTCTTTTTCACAGTTTTCCTGATTCATCATGTTCACCATCTGATGTACAAGGCTACGGAAGAGCGCATCGGAAAATTCATTTATCTTCTTTGGCGGTTTCGGTATTACCTCGGTACCAGGATTTGAGTATTTCTGGACACGCTGTATAAGATTTACCCCCTCCCCATCGTCGATAGAAAGAAAATAGGCCTTACCATCATATGCCTTTACCGCTTCAAACGAAATTGCGACCTTCTTAGAGTTTTGCTGTCCCGTCGAGAATGCAATCACAGCATTCTTTAAAATTCCTAAGGGAAGTCCGTCGTGAGGAAAATGTGCAACTTCAACCCATTTCTCCAAGTCTCTAGAAAGATAGAGGTGCGCAGATTTAGTTATGGATGCGGATCCCTTTTCTTTGGTTGTCTGCACCAAAAACACACCATCAACCAATTCCTTGGCGTACCAGACCGGCCCAGGAAATGCCCTCCCACAGGAAATTTCGCCCGTAGTTCGATCCATTTTTACTAGACGCGGCGCATTATCTGGCGAGTCCATAATCCAAACCAACTCATCTGGGGTGAAGAATAAAGACACAGTCCTCCACACTTGACTACCGTCCCCGAACCTCTTCAGACAAGCAGTAAAATCTCTTCGAAATTGATACAAGTAGCATTCCTTGTCCCCATCCCCAGTTGGGACCCAATACGTATCTGTATACTTATCAAAATATACTCCGTGGACATGTCGGATTTCATTTTCCAAAAACTCATGAACCATCTTCCAGCTTTTTCCGCCATTGGATGAGCCCCATATTGGCACTGGCCGCCTAGACCTATTTGTTCCGTATTCACCAAAAACTATATGTCCATCAGCACCAACTGCAATTCCCATATGCAGCACATTGCGACAGTTCTTTAGCCTTAATGTTTTTCTGAGTTTTCTCTCCGTGAGAGAGTAATTAAAGACATTGCTCAAATATATTATTACTAAATTCTTTCTATCGTCCGTTACCACAACATTGCATTTGTCCAGCCTAAATAGCCGCCGGAAGATACGACTCACACTCAGAATTCTGAAAACCCGAGGCGTTGGTAAACGAATTTGAAAGCTCTCGCTGTCAATATTCACGGTCACCAAGCCTGAACGGCTAAAAATCAATAGACCATCCGTTGAATGATGGACAATTTCTGCTTCACGAATTCTCTCCATCTGCATATAAAGCTATCCTGATTGACTAAGGGTTTAGTGCCATGCTCAGAACCTAAAGCTGAATAGGCGTTCTATACTCACATGCGACACGCAATGATTATGGCGGCAAACTCCCAACTTGACTGGTCGATAACATTTTCCGGCGTCTAGCGCAGAATCCTATCGCCAAAATGAACGTAAAGTTGATTGCTACCGCCGGTATCTGCAGCGAGAAATCGACAAACGAATGCATGCTTAGATAGACGACCACCGCCAAGGCTGACCTTGCCCAATGAGATGAAGAACCTAGAGAAGACGATTTTGAGCGTTTCCACAACAATACCAAAATATGGGCCCACAATAACATGATCATTGTGCCGAATGCGATCCCGAACTCTAACCAAAATTGTATATAATCGTTATGTGCCCTAACATAGTACCAACGAATGTTCTCCAATCTAAAACTCGAAAACGTCTCTGCAAACGACCAAGGATAAAAACCAAGCCACGGACGCTTCTTGAGTTGCTGCATTAGGTTTTCATATAAAACCAGACGGTTTTCCTCCCAGCCCAACTCCATAAACCGGCCTAGAAGGAATTCTCCCGAAACCAAGGTCAGGAATCCAATAAAAATCAGAAAGCTTAAAAATATCTTGAGGCTGCTTCTCCGCGAAAAACTAACAGCTGACAAGAATAACGCAGATGCAGTCAATGATAAAAAGGCCGCCCTAGACCCAGACAAAATAATGGCCGTTGAAATTACGACTAACGTCATACTCCAAAACAATGATTTAGGGTTCTGTATAAGCCCTGGCAACCAACCACCCTTTTGGTGTGATCTAGCAACATCAGAGTCCTGTCGAAAGAGAATGCTCAAGTTCAATATGACACCCAAGGATGCATAAGCTGCAAAACTGTTGCGATTCACAAATGTAGAAGAAAGCGCGCCAATACCGTGCCACTTCCTGAACCAAAGTATCATTTCCTCGCCACGAAAGAACTCCCACAACCCATATGCACTATATAGAAAGACACAAACAACTATTGCTTTTAAGATCTCTTCCGAATGTATTGCAAACCACTCATCAATTAGTATTGCAATAAACAGCACATGGTAGACTATCAACGGATAGATCAGATCAAAATTTGTATGCTTCAAAGCGAAATAATCCACCTCTAGAAGATCAGGCGAGAGCTCGACCAATGTGCGAAAAAATATCAAGACACAAAGTAGACATGCAGGCAGCAGAATGGAAAAGTCTAAATTATTGAAGTTCTTTTTTTTATGATACTGATAACAAACAGTCGAAAGACCATACACCCCTACCATGATTCCTATCATCCACATCCAGACCGGACGCGCACTGCCAAAGGGGAGAGGAGAGAGAAATACAGTAACTAAAACCAACATTCTCGCAAGATTCATTCTACTCTACTCGCCCTTACCATTATCGCATAGAAGTTGGCCATATTCGGAAAACGGTCCATATAAGCTGTATTCCTAACGCTTATTTAAATCGAGTGCCTATCGGAAATGATTTCACGTGGTCGCCTTTTGTATTTTTAACCTCACTGATAACAACGCCGTAGCCATCTCCACAACAAACAACGCTGCGACCATCTACTTTGAATATACTGCCAGGGACTCCATGTACTCTGTAGGGGAAAGCTTCCGCCCTTCCAACACTTAATCGATCTTCGCCAAAAAAGGTAAACGACTCTGGGTAGGGACTGTTAAGAGTTCGAATATGCCTTAATACTTGGTGCGCAGGATCCTGCCAACTAATTCTACTATCCTCTGGAATGCGCGTTGAAGAATAAGATGCTTGATCTGTAGGTTGGGGCTTGAGCGATTTACGGCCCTCAATAAGTTCAACGGCACATTTACCCAGATCGAGCAAAATTTGACCCTCCAGAGCAGCAATAATATCTCTTAGATACCACTTTTGATTGACCTCCAGACTCCATTGATGAGCAATCGGCCCGGTATCGATCCCACCATCAATTCGAAATAACGTCGATCCAATAACTTTATCGCCAGCTAGTAGAGACCAAATTAGGGGCGCTTGTCCCCTATAAGATGGAAGCAAGGAGTGATGTATACCAAAAACCCCACCCTGAGCCCCCGCAATAATCGACGATTTAATGATTTGATACCAGCAGAATACAAATACTATGTCACAAGGGTCTTCATTGAAATAGCCCTCCGTATCGGATGGAGAACCTGACACTTTCAAATTCAAAGATTGGCGGCGGCAGTGTGCCTGAATTTCATTGTAGGCAGACCTAGTATCTAGCCGATCATCAATTGTGACAACATATCTGATGTTAATACCAGCTTGGGATAACACTTCTAGGCAAGAGAGGCCAAAAACCTTAGAAATTAATACAGACACTTTCGGTTTGATCATTAGTCGACTCAGTCCCAAACTATAAATTGAACTGCCCCAGGGATTGCCGGAGGCGAGTTAGTTGAAGATAAGCGGCCATGGCAGGTTCGTTCAGCATGGTATAGAATTTTTTTTTCGGCCTCGGCAGGCGGACATTGCCTCTCAAACGGCGATTATTGAACCAGTCAATACACTCCAGTATAGCGAACTCGACAGCTTTAGAAGACCACCAGGGCCGCGTCTCGTTCGAACTCCACCGTATAACGAACACCTGTCGACTTACTTAAACTCCTTGCTTCATTTTTTACCAAGCAAGGTGTCTAGAAATCTGGGGGCTATTCAATATTGTTGGCTTGCCTCAGTGTACGGTTCTCGCGCTCAAGCGCCTTCAACTTCTCGGCCTTCTCAGTCGGCACAAAGGTACGCTTGCCGCTGTCCACCCGGCCCTCTAAACCTATTCATGAAGCATCTGCGAGCATAGCCGTTGGTGGCTAGCGATGAAATCGAGGCACTACAGGAGGTATGCTCGCCTTCATGATCCAATACCATCAGGATCACCCGTTCGCGAACCTCAGGTGAAAATTTGCTCAAAGTCTTGCTCATAATGGTTCCTTCCACTCAGAAGTTGGAACCTCCGGCAATCCCGGGGCGGTTCAGCGTAGTTCAAATGGCAACTGCGATCACCATCTATAATATAAAGAAGAGTCGGTGTTTTGATCAATAAATTGCCTACACCAAATTTCTACCGCCAATATGCTAAATATTAGGTACGATCCGTCTATCTTGCCTTTCTGATTTTGGTCCACAAGAGCACTGACTGCATTGGGGCAGTAGATTCCTCTTTTTCGAAAATCATTTGAGTTAAGATAGTCGCCAACCAATTCGCGCAGCTCGTGACGCACCCACCGCCTAATTGGAGCGCCGAAACCAGTCTTTTTCCGATAGATGACGCTCTTTGGAAGTTCGCCCTCCATTGCTTTCTTGAGAATCCATTTCCCCTGAAGCCCCCTCAAGAGAAGATGATCAGGAATGCGGGCCGCAAACGAGACAAGTTCCGGGTCCAAGAAGGGTACTCGGACCTCAACACCTGCCGCCATAGACATTTTGTCAGTATAGAGTAAATTGTGATCACCAAGAAAATACCGTTGCTCAAGAGCCAACATTTTGGATAGCCTACTAGCGCTGGGGCTCAAGCCCGCTGCATAATCATCGATCTCCTGCCCTAAGCCTTCATTTTCATGCTGCCAACATAACTCGTTGTATTCCTTTGTATACAGTTGTCTGATAGTATTCTCACTCGACCACTTAAAATAGTTACTGAGTCTACCATCGGCTTCGTTGCTACGAGCTATTTCAAGGAACTTAGAAACTCTGCGAACAAAGCCGTCCTTGTGGGGCAAGTATTTCCAGCCATTGTACATACCCGTTCTAAGGAATTCAGGAAGCTGCTGCCATAGACGTTCTATTCTGAGAGCAGTATGGCGACGATAGCCAGTAAATATGTCATCACCGCCAGCGCCGGAAAGAAGTACTTTTACTCCCTGTTTCGCAGCTATTCGACAGATATATAATACATTCAAGGCTGCTGGGTCAGCAATTGGCTCGTCAAGCATATATATCATTTTCTCTATGTCTGAAGCCAAATTTGTTGAGTCTACTGGCACAATGTTTAAGGGAACGCCTAAATGCGCTGCTACTTCTTTTGCAAAAGGTAGATCGTCCTCGTCACCCTCTTCCCCCCCTCCCATCGGGGCTATTGTGAAACACGGTATAGAATTTGTATGCTTCCTTGCTAAAGCCACAATAGAACTGGAGTCCAACCCACCAGAAAGAAAGGCGCCCACAGGGACATCGGAAACTAGTTGCTTCAAGACAGCCTTTTCCAACAGCGCCTTAATCTGCAACCTACAGGTTTTGTTTGAAAGTTGCACCTTCGGAACTCTTGCAGTCTCAGGCTGATACCAATTCCAGTATTTTGATATCTGCCCCTTCTCAAAAACTAGCGCCGATCCGGGATTAAGCTTCTTGACACCTTTAAGTGGTAGATCGCTGCTTGGGGACCACAGAAAACGATGATAATTGTGAACGCTGGCTACATCGAGTTCGGGCTTGCTTTGCAACAGCGGCAAAAGTCCCTTCACCTCACTACAAAATGCCAGAGTAGAATTAGAATATGAAAAATAGAGAGGCTTAACACCAAAACCATCCCTAGCCAGAAAAAGCCGCTCGGTGCGCGAGTCCCAAATCGCAAAGGCAAAGATGCCATCCATACTGGAAAGCATTTCCATGCCCATGCTGAGGAATAGTTTCAATACTACTTCAGTGTCAGATTCTGTCTGAAAACAAGCACCCTCTGTTATGAGAGTTGCGCGCAACTGCCTATAGTTATACAATTCTCCATTGTAAACTAATACCACGCCAGTTTCATTGTCGATGATTGGCTGGTGCCCCCCATCCGAGATATCCAAGATTGACAATCGGGTATGGCCAAGGAATATTCGCTTAGTTTCGTCTTCAAAGATGCCCTTGTCATCTGGGCCACGATGCTGTATCCGAGCGACCGACGCACGAAAATGTCTATTGTCGCCTAGACCAGCAAAACCTACTATGCCACACATTAGCACTGACCTCGTGTATAAAATCGCAACAAGCGCCATGTTTGGTTCGCAGTCTGGCGCCAGTCATACCCCCTAGATTGATAAAGAGCTTTCTTGGCCATGGCGCCCCTAAGGTCTTCATCAACTAACAGCTTGAACAGCTTTTGCGCAGCATCGTGTGGACTATATGGATCAAAATACAGCACTGCTTCACCTGCAAACTCCGGCATAGGGGGGTAATTGGAACAAAGTATAGGAGTTCCAGAAGCCAACGCCTCAAGAAGGATGTTTGGACAGTTTTCACAAGAAGACGCAAAGAGATTGATCGTAGCTTCACGGTATAGCTTTGGCAGTTGACTGTAGCTTGCAGCCCCTAGATATTTTACCTCTTCCTGAAGTCCTAGCTGTTCAATTCTCAGTCTAACTTTTGCACCATAAGCCGGGTACTCAGGTCCGACCAAGTAAAGCTTCTCTTCAATATCCGGCTTCATTTTCCTAAGCAAAGACCATGCCTCAACAACCTGAAGCTGAGACTTGTAGACATCAAGAATCGAAACATAGAGCACGTATCTATCACCAGACTTCTTGTCAGGTGATGCCACATTATTGCTGCGGAAGGCTTCGTTTATACCGTGGGGTATCACCGAAGCTCCACCCTCTTGTTTACCTCCCAAGAACTGATCAATAACTGACTTAGCAAATCGTGAAATAAATATCACGTGGTCTGCCTTCTTGAACGAACGAGATTGCAAAAACTTCAACAATAACAACCTTGCCCGAACATAGCCCAGAGGATATCTCTTCCGCTCCTGTGGAGCAAACGGCAGCATGTTCCGGAACGCAACAATAGTTTTGCATCGACTTTTTGCAATTTTAGGCAACATGCCCCCGGGACAGAACAAAACATCAATTGCTTCCCTCTTTATTACTCGCGAAAGCACTAACCAATACCAAAGCGCCCTACCAATTAGGTTGGATTCACCGAGACGGGTATGCCTCAACTCGATGCTATGACCCAAATTCTTGGGAAGCGGAATATCAGAGGGCAAATAGACTATAACTCTCTCCCCCTTCATTTGGTGGTAATGTCTAAGTAGATTATATATGTAAGTTTGCCCCCCGCCCCTTCGAGCTGAAAGCGCTTCTATAAGGATACGTTTTTCCAACTACTGCTCCCTACTCGCCTCTGAAACAACCCAACTATCTTTGCGAGAAAAATCAATAAAAATATAAAAACAAACTGCGGGACTAGGCTTGAGATTGTGTATCCTAAGTCAATAATCGTAAGCCCAGAAAATACATTTAGTGTCATCAGATAGGCCGCTAGTAAAAGTGCCTTTTTTCCAAGAGCTTTACACTGCAAGCCCCTTCTTAGTAACGCTGAGGCCGCAAACCAAAATGCTGATATTGTAACCAAGGCCATCAACAGCCCACAGAAAAACCCGAAATTCATCATCATCTCCACGATGATGCCGGGAGCCAAATTTGAGTACCCCTCCCAGGCATCAAAAGCATAGTCGCGTGTGAAGATAACCCCTGCTATATCTGGCTTATCGGGCCAGATGGCCCTGGGCACCAAGTTGGTAAAGCTAGTTAGAAGAGTCATTCCGTACTCTAGCTCTTCCACATCTGCCTCAAAAAATACCTCCAACGGCCTCGTGGAGTACCCAAGAATATTTGCTTGCGCGAGCAAAGCCTGAGGGGAGACAGCTATGTTTTCTAAGTCCGACCTAATAGCCCCCATTGTCAGGGCTGCAAGTATACCAAAAACACCAAAACCGTATAAAAGTCGCCTCGATACAGGCCGAGCCATTACATTAAATATAATTAGAGCATTAAGTAATATATGCAGCGTGGCTCCTCTAGATCCAGAGAGCGATACCACTGAAAGAGACAGTAATGTATGAAGAGAGTACTCCAGCCAGAACCTTCGTGTGGGAAGCACGTTTCTGGCCAGAATTATGATAAGAAAGATTCCGTTAATCCACCCCAAGCTATTAATGAAAACAAGATAAGGTCCCATCCCAGCAAATTCTACAACCCTGAGCTCCAAAAGTCTGAAGTATGCCTCAAGCCCGCCAAAGGAAAAGATGAGTGCCTGTTGGGTTGCCAGACAAAGCCCAGCATGAAGCCAGATCAAGATTCGAATGTTATTCCATTCTCCAGGCCTTTCCCTTGTGCGGACGTTTATCACTTTGACGCAAAACGTATTTTCAACATGAATAATGACTAGTGCCAAAACCAGAATCAATAGAAAGACCCAAAACACAGGGTTGGTGAGGTCCAGAAGAAGAGCCCCTAATGAAGTTAGAAAAAACTTGTAAAAAAACAATCTTGCCGGCGTTAGAGCATCCCGTCCAATGAGAATCACAAATGTAATAGGAAACAAGGAAAGAAAGAAAAAAACAAGAACTGGAAAATTTAGTTCACTATCCATTCACCGCCCCAGAGCATGAAGTGTTCCCAAAATCATGCTGCAATATTTTTTCGGCTCGACTGTATAACACGACAAACTACAACTGATGTAATCAACACAGCTACCAATGAAATCAAATACAGCGTATCTAGCATGTTGTTATGAATTAAGTAAGTAGACAATAACACAAATAAAATGACGCTAAATGACGATAATATTATGATTTTGTACGGCCAACTTACTGCGGAAGCTTTGTGACTCATGTAGGCTTCTACTAAAAGGCTAGAAAGGACCGCCGATATTGTTGCAAGTAAAATCCCAAAAACCCCCAAACAAGAAAGCCAAATATTTACGGTCGCAAAAAACACTAATATGGAAACCAAACTAGACCACAATTTTATGCTAGTCTTGAAAGAAATGATACTACCCAAACCCAAAAAATTCACCAATCCCCGCAAATATACTACTGCTATGGAAAGTGGTATCATGCTCCATGCACGTTCGTATTCGGTTGACGCAAGGATACTCAATGCATAGCCACCAGATACCACCAAAGAGAACAAAAGAATTGACCCCAGCCCCAGATATAGCTTCACAACTAAATCATAGAAGCTCTGAGGATTTTTGTCTTTTGATGTAGCCAATGACAGGGGACCCCATGCCATCTGGAATGCCTGAAGGGGCAAGGCGAAAATCATTCCTACCTTCGAAGCGGCAGCCAACAAACTCAAGTCTTGAAATGCCAGATACTTTGCTACAAAAGCCTTTTCAAAAAAAGGCATAGCTAAGCCAACAATAGTAACCATGCCCAATGGAAGCGCCAAACGCGCTGCCATGAAAAAATTTTCTTTGGTCCAGAATGAAAAACTAAATACAGGAGGCCGAAATAAGAAGCTCAGGACGAGTGGTATAATGCACGATAGAAAATAACACTGAAAAAAAGCCTTTGGAGATGTGTTCAAGAGTTTGATAGCTATGAAAGCTACAATGACTTTCGACAAGAAGCTACAACAGGAGACTATTAGGAAGGGTCCTCGCATCCTGGCGCATCTGAAATATACAGTATTAAGATTTGTCAACATCATAGCCATCGCGGAGGCAGCGACAAACGGTACAAGCTCCAAATAATCACTAAGCCCGATCATTCTGAAAACGGGCGTTGAAAAAAAAAGTGATACTAAAAGCCAGATACTTCCCCAAACTAAAACAAGAAAGTTAACCTGAGAGACGGCTATATTGCGCTCCTTGGACTCTGAATAATGGAAATAGAGCCTCAAAAGTGCCGATTCCCCACCAAACACGTATATTGCGGAAAGTAACGCAATCAACGATATGCAGAGGTCAACCACTCCGTATAGATCGGTTCCGAATCCCCTACTTAAAACAGGAAACAGCAACAGAGCCGCTATGCCATTAAGTGCAGATGCCAAACCATAAATGACCGAGTCAGAGCTTAGCTTTTTTAAGTTTTTGACAGTATTCATTCGGATGGACGCTGCAAAATGACCATATCCTCAACTTCAAACAATTGAACACCCCATCCACTGGGTATTCGCCAATCAGGATACCGGAGCCTTAACTCCTTAAGTGATATGACGACGGTGTTTACACCACAGTCACTATACAACTCATTCAAACGTTCGAGATCAAGGTACGGATATACACTCTCATAGCGATCTTGATTCTTTTGCGCCTGTTGACCGGAAATGATTGGGAAAAACACCTCATGGTTCGTCTCCAGCATTACTCTATAAGGTGCAACGAAGTGGTAAGGAAAGCTCGCCACAACTTTGTCTTCATCTTCAGCTTTGAGGATGCTTATACATCGGTCAGACGCCGTTTCATCTTCTAAGCGATGTAAACCTTTAAAATTAATGAAGTATATTTCGGCCAACCAAAACAAGGCGCCATAAATGACTAGTACCTTCAGATAGGTAGTACCTTCCACCTCCGGAAAACGTAACGCCACGCAGAGTACCAGAAGGTAGGCACAATGATTAATATAACGTTCAGCCTCCCCTAAGAACAAAAAAAGAGGTCGATTTATTAATACGAATATCACTATTGCCCATGCTGGCCAATGGGTTTGGGCATCCACCAAACTAGAACGATGCTCAGTGAGTGCAATGTATAAGAAGATCAATAGGATGGGGGCCTTGATGACTGTTGATGTATACGAATTTCTTGCCAGCCAGTTTAGAATCAATCTCCCAATATTTTGCCTAAAGGAGCCCTTTAGCTCCCAAACAAAAAGCCGTGAAAATTGGTTTCTGTTTGCCGCAAAAATTTGGCCCCGGTTTGTTGCTCTGAAATACCACTTTAGATGATCAAATTGAGATCGCAGATTTTCTAAGAGCTGACCCTTTGACACTATTGCAGAAACAAGAAAGCTCAATACTAATATGGGAATACTGCTCACCGGCCCGATTAAGAGTAGGCCTCCAAACACCAATATCACAACAACCTGCACGCCAAACTTAGAGGACAAAAGTGTTATAACGACAAGAAATATCTGTAACAAGATGTTGGCAGCGCCAGAGTCAAATGCAGGATAAAACCAAATTAGTATGAGGAGACTTATGCATA
Source organism: Kordiimonas sp. (assembly GCF_965216265.1). Lineage (GTDB taxonomy): Bacteria > Pseudomonadota > Alphaproteobacteria > Sphingomonadales > Kordiimonadaceae > Kordiimonas. The sequence goes on along the minus strand of NZ_OZ244153.1, from coordinate 2,287,064 downwards.
CTTCTGATAAAAGTCGAGGAGTAAACCCTCCAATTCTTGGCCCAACCGAAATCTTCGAAAACCACAACGGAGTGAACACATATAACAATCCGCAGTTTATGACATCGCTTTGCACAACGCCATTTCTAAGAAGCACAAAGGCAGCAAAAACCAGAAAAATCGAATCGAGTACAGGGTTTATTATCTTCTGAGAAGCTAGTAACCATTCCCTTCCCAACAGTCCGACAAACCAATGAAACAGAAAGGGGTGGTTGAAAGTGTCTCCGCCAACTACCGCCGGATGAATAGACCCGAAGGGACCTACCTTTTGTTCATTAACACATACAGCAAAATACAGGTGGCCATAGGAATCAAAGGCTGTTGGATTTTTCCAAGCTATCATAAAACGCTGTATGAAGCACAAAAGAAAAAGCCCTGCTAAAATCAATATATCCGACATTATTCAGCAGACCTCTCTATACAGGATTCCACCTACTACCTAACACATTCACGAGCGGCAATCTTGACTCAGAGGTGGGGGTCGCTGGCGATCCCAAGGCAGTTCAGTTACCAACCAACTTGTGGGGTATTTTTCATAGCAAAACTGTCTTACGCAAATATTCTTCGACATTTAATAGCGACCATATCAGTAGTCGCCTATTCCGTTCACCTCGAAGGTGCTCAGAAACCAGAGAAGTAACCACACTCTTGTCAAGGACATGGTACAAACACGAATGCTTATCCATCAACTTGCGTCTGACAAATTCCATGCTCTCGCCCTTGAACCAACTAGCATCTGGTGATGAGAACCCTTGCTTCTCAGCACTTGTAATTTCAGTTGGTATGTAGCGGACCATCATGTCTCGCAGGATTTGCTTACCATCATTGCTTTTCTGGAAAAACTTAGCCTGTTTGTTGCCCGCTTCATTCTCATTTATTCGGACTACATCACTCAAATTGTTCAATTTCAGGCTGACGGGGCACTGCATGGCGAAGTCCACCAAGTCATTGTCCATGAAGGGCACTCTATTCTCAAGGCTATGCGCCATAGAAAGTTTGTCTTCAACCACAAACAAGCCGTGCAGAAAGGTACGCGCCTCAAAGTAGAGCGAATGATTGATGTAATCTTCGGGGCGATCAAGCGAATTCTCATGCGTAGCGAACACGTCGCGGAAAATGTCCCGGGTCCAAACATGGTCCACCTCGGACATCACCGGCGCGAACATCTTCTTCAGATGTCTGTTGTCTACTAGGCGCTGCCAATAAAGGTAGTATTCGTCGATATACTCTTCGAAGTTGCGGCTGTTGGCCCCGCGATAATAACGCCAGGGATAGCCACCGAACATTTCGTCGCCGCCGGTGCCCGACAGCACCACCTTGACAAACTTGCTAGCCAACTTGGCGGCATAGAAGTTGGGGTAGCTTTGGCCCACGCGCGGTTCTTCAAGGTGGTAGGCCAGGGTTGGCAGGCATCGTTCCATATCACCAGCCTTGAGCACCATCTCATAATGTTCGGTCTTGAAGCGGGCCGACATGGCCTCAGCCTTTGCCCGCTCATCAAACGCCAATTCGATCCCCGAGGCCGAACTGAGGTCAAATCCGCAGGTGAAGGACTTCAAGTATGGGAAGCTTTGCGCCGCGATCGCGGTGATGGACCCTGAGTCCATGCCACCGCTCAGGTAGCTGCCCAGCTCAACGTCCGACACCAGCTGCCGCTGCACAGCCTGGGTAAACAGCCGGTCCAGTTCCTCGATATATTCTTGACGGTCGACTGGGGCGTCAGGTTCGCGAAAATGGTAGTCCCAATAACGCGTGCGCGTCAGCTTCGGCGTGTCTTCGCGCAGGTCGATGGTGGCATAGTGACCGGGCGGCAGCAGGTGAATATCATCGAGGAGCGTCTTGTCGGTAAAGATATTCTGGAACGTCAGATATTCGAGCAGGGCGGGCTTATCGAGCTTCCGCTCAAATTCCGGCTGAGCCAGAATGGCTTTCTGTTCTGAGCCGAAAGACAATACCTTGCCCTGCTGAGCGACATACAGCGGCTTGATGCCGTAACGGTCCCGCGCGAGCAAGAGCGTCTGTTTGCGGCGGTCCCACAGGGCAAAAGCGAACATGCCGTTGAAGCGGTCGAGCGCCCTCGCACCCCAATGCGCCAGTGCATTCAAGACCACTTCGCTGTCGGTCTGTGACCGAAACCAGTATCCCTGGGCCTCAAGCTCGGCCCTGAGCTCGCGGAAATTATAGATCTCGCCATTATAGCTCAGCACAAACCGGTGGTCGGCGCTGATCATCGGCTGGTGACCTGCGGGCGTCAGGTCAATGATCGCAAGGCGACGATGCCCAAGCGCCACATTGCCTTCGATCCAGTGCCCCTGCCCATCGGGCCCACGGTGGGCAATGGAATCGGTCATTTGCTGCAGGACAACCGGAGAAACCGGTGCGCCATCAAGCCTGATAATGCCCGCGATACCACACATTAACGACAGCCTTCCTTGACCTGCGCGATCACATAAGCCTGTTCTTCATCAGTCAGGCCATGGAACAGCGGCAGTGAAATGCTGCACTGGGCCGCCGCATAGGCATTGGGAAAATCCTCTACTTTCAGGCCATACTTGTTCGCGTAGAAGCTGAGCATGTGAACGGCGTGCGTCGCAGGCCGCGTGGAGACGCCGTTCTGCTGAAGCTTTTCCATCCAAGCATTGCGCATTTCATGGATGCGTTCAATGGAATCTAGTGTGATGGCCTCGGGCTTGAACAGGCAGGGATAGCTCTGGTAGCCGTGCTCGCATCCCTCGGGCACTGTCGGCGTCTGCAGCCAGTCGAGCTCAGCAAAAGCCTGGTCATAGACCTTGCTCAGGCGCCGCCTTTCCGACAGGATGTCGTCCGCCCGTTCCATCTGGGAACGGCCAAGCGCGCCCTGAATATCGGTCATGCGCTGGTTGTAGCCGGCGTCCGGGTGATCCGCTAGCAGATAAGGCTTCGGACCCAGATGCCGCTGAAGGTCAGATAGGGCGGCCCCGTGGTCCCGAAGCCTGCGAAGTCGGGTCGCCAGCTCGTCATCCTGCACCGTAATCATGCCGCCTTCGCCGGTGGTGATGGACTTGCGCGGGTGGAAGCTGAATGCCCCGGCGTCGCCAAGCGTGCCTAGATGCCTGCCCTTATACGTACCACCAAAGCCGCAGGCGGCGTCTTCGACAACCCAGAGCCCGGCATTGGCGGCAATCTTGTTGATGGCATCCATCTCGGCCGCCAGGCCAAACAGGTGCACAGGAATAACGCCCTTCGTGCGCGGCGTGATCGCCGCCTCGAGCGCCTCAGTATCCAAGTTGAAGGTATTAAGGTCGATATCGCAGAAAACAACCGTCGCGCCCTGATGTTCCACCACATTGGCGGTGGCAATCCAGGTGAAGGCCGGCACGATAACCTCGTCGCCGGGGCCAAGGCCCAGCGCTGCCACGGAAAGATGTAGTGCCGTGGTGCATGATGTCACCGCGATAGAGTGTTTCGAGCCAGTAAACTCGTTCCAGGCTTTCTCGAACGCGGCAACCTGGGTGCCCTGCACAAGCCAACCGCTTCTGAGCGGCTCAAGCACGCTGTTGATTTCCATCTCCGTCAGCGACGTGCGGGCGATCGGAATATTCATACCACGAGGGCCGCTCATGAACCGGCCCTCATCGCGTTGCGGCGCGCCTCAACCTCTTCCTTGTGGGCCGCGCGCCAGTCAATCAGACGGCGCAGACCGTCTTCGAGGTCAATTTGCGCGGTATAACCGATTTCCGCCGTAGCCTTCTTCGGGCAACCGATGCGGTTGCGTACAAAGGTAGCCTGGCTACGCGGTGCGTACTGGATGTCCCGGTCACATCCTGTCAGCTCCAAGATTTTTTCGGCCAGTTCCTTCAGGGATGTGCGCTTGCCGGTACCCACATTATAGAAATCGTCCGTGGCATTGCAGCCCATGGCGCAAACGTTGGCCCGAGCGCAATCTTCAACCGCGACGAAATCGAAGGCTTCGGAACCGTCACCCAAAATCGTTGGTGCATCGGTCTTGTCGATGGCATCCAGCATTTTCATGATCACGGCGATATAGGCACCGTGGTAATCTTGGCGCGGGCCGTAGACATTCATGTAGCGCAGGCCCGCATAATCGAGGCCGTACCGGTGGTGGTATGCCCGCAGCATGGCTTCGCCGCATATCTTCGTGGCACCGTAGAAATTCTTGTTGTCGAACGGATGGTCTTCGTCCATCGGGTCAGTCACCGCGTCGCCGTACACTGACGCGGAAGATGAATAGATCAGGCGCTTCACGTCGTTGGCGACACAAGCATCCATTACATTGAAGGTGCCCTTGACGTTCACCTCGAAAGCCGATCGTGGGTATTCATGACACTGCAGCAACCACAGGGCGGCGAAATGGAACACACCGTCGATGCCTTTCATGGCGGAATCGAGAATGTCGGCCTGCAGGATATCGCCACCGACATCGTAGATGCGGGCACGTGGATCCTTCAGCGCATCAGCCAGGTTCTCATGCCGGCCCCGGGCGAAGTTGTCATAGATGATCACTTCCCCAATATCTTGGCGTAGCAGTGTGTCCACAGTATGGGACCCAATCAGGCCGCCGCCACCGATCACCAGAAACTTCTTACCTTTCAAATCCATCAAACAACTCCGTTAAACCGAGTATCAATAAGCTCAAATGGGCCTCGGGCCGCCGAACTCTTTATGGCGCGTGCCAGCGCGTCCACCACTTTGTCCTGGTCATCCTCAATAAGATAGGGATGCATCGGTAGACTCATGACCATGGCAGCTGCTTCATCGGTGTGAGGCAACGAGGCCCCCACATCCGCAACCGCCGGCTGCCGATTGAGTGGCAGCGGATAATGCACCATAGTCGGGATACCGTCGTCCTGTTTCATCTGCTCCTGCACCGCGTCTCGGTCGGTAACGCGCACTGTATACTGCGCCCATGCACTGACCGACCCCGGCACCGCCGCCGGTGTGCCGTTGAAGCCGATCCCCGCCAGCAGGCTGTTGTAGCGGTCAGCCACCTGGTTGCGTCGCGTGATCTCGTCCTGGAGGATCTCCAGCTTCGGCAACAGGATGGCAGCCTGCAACGTGTCAAGTCGGCTGTTCACACCGACCCGGATGTGGTGATAGCGCCGGTCCTGGCCGTGCCGAGCAATCTGCCTGAGCACCGTCGCAAGGTCATCGTCATTAGTGAAAATGGCACCGCCGTCGCCGTAGCAGCCAAGGGGTTTTGACGGGAAGAAGCTGGTGCAGCCAATAGTCGACAGGTTGCCGGACCGTTTACCCCTATAACCCGCACCGAAGCTTTGAGCGCCGTCTTCCACCACCGGGATACCGTGCTGGGCAGCAATGGTCCCAATTGCGTCGAAGTCTGCACAAAGCCCATAGAGCGAGACGGGCATGATCGCCTTAGTGCGCTCGGTGATCGCGGCTTCAAGGCCAGCCGGGTCTAAATTGTAGGTTACTGGATCGATGTCGACATAAACCGGCGTGGCGCCTAGAAGCGCCACCACTTCCGCTGTCGCGATATAGCTGAAGCCTGGCATGATGACCTCGTCATCCTGGCCAACACCAAGGGCCATCAGGGCAACCTGAAGCGCGTCCGTGCCGTTGGCGCAGCTGATGCAGTGGCGGGCACCAGAAAAGGCCGCCAGCTTTTCTTCGAGCTCCGCTACTTCGGGTCCCAGGATATAGCGACCGTGCGCCAGAACGCGGGCGATCCCGGCGTCGATCTGCTCCTTGATACGCGCCTGCTGCGCTGCAAGATCAACGAATTGCATCACAACGCATCCTTTACGGTTCGCGTAACCACTCCATCCGTCAGCCGGTATACATCACCCGTGTACTGACAGGCGGTCTCACCGTCACCTTTAAGTGGCAGTTCAAGCCGCTCGCCGTAAGCGCTCATCCATCCGACGTGACGGGCAGGTACCCCCATCATCAGGGCAAAATCGGGCACGTCACCGGTTACCACAGCGCCAGCACCCACAAAGGCGAAGTCCCCGATGGTGGCCCCACAGACAATCGTGCAGTTGGCGCCCAGTGTGGCACCCCGACGCACCAGCGTGTTGCGGTATTCGTCTTTGCGTTCCACATAGGCGCGCGGATTATGAACATTGGTGAATACCATGCTGGGGCCGCAGAAAACACCACCCTCAAGCGTGACATTATCGTAAACAGAAACATTGTTCTGGATTTTGCAGTCGTCGCCGATCACCACGCGGTTGCCAACGAAGACATTCTGCCCGAGTGAAACCCCCTTGCCTATGCGTGCCCCGCCACACACATGGACAAAATGCCAGACACGCGATCCGTCGCCGATGGTGGCGCCGTCGTCCACGATGGCACTGGGGTGCTGGTAAAAACTCATGCCGCAGTACCTTTGATGAAGGGGTGATAGTCACCCACAAGCGACGCCGGGGTGGCGTTGCGGATATCAGACACCGTGGTGATAGCCACGCGATTGGCCTCCAGGCCGAATCCGCGACCAGCCAGAATTTCCTCGTAGCTGCGGTTGTGCAGGTCGGTGAAACCGCCGGAGAATTCGACCTCTTCGCCGTTCACCGTGATCGACCGGAAGGTTCGCTGACCGGCGTCTCTCAGCTCAGCCGGGACATCACCAATGTCCAGCGACATGAACCAGCGCACCCGGGCGCGGTTATATTCAAGATAGCCCGCCGCCTTGGCATCACCCGAGACATACACGGTATTGGCCTGCAGGTCGCCGAACAGATAGTGAAGCATGTCGAAGAAATGCACGCCGATATTGGTTGCAATACCGCCGGATTTGCGGACATCGCCTTTCCAGCTTTGCAGATACCAGCGTCCGCGCGAAGTGATGTAGGTCAGGTCGACATCGAACTTGGCGTCAGTCGGCACCGCCTGGACCTTCTCTCTGAGCGCAATGATCGACGGATGGACGCGGAGCTGCAGGATGGTGTTCACCTTGTGGCCGGTATCCTTTTCGATTGCCGCCAGGCCATCGATGTTCCAGGGGTTGAGCACCAACGGCTTTTCACAAATCACGTCACAGCCAGAGCGCAAGCCAAACCGCATGTGTGAATCATGCAGGTAATTCGGCGAACAGATCGACATATAATCAATAGCCCCGCCGGAATTGGCGCGGCGCAGCTTGTCCACATGCCGGTCGAAGCGCTCAAACTCGGTGAAAAAATGCGCCTCAGGGAAGTGGCTGTCGATAATGCCGACGGAATCGTTCGGATCCAGCGCGGCCACAAGCTCGTTACCGGTGGCACGGATTGCAGCCATATGGCGCGGGGCTATATAGCCTGCAGCGCCGATCAATGCGAAGTGTTTCATGCCGCGCCCTCCCTTAAAGCCGCATGTCGCTTCGCCCAATGGGAAGCAGGCATTTCAAGTCATAGAGTACGTGCTTTTCCTTGCCGAAAGTGCGCAACACCTCGGCGCCCATGTCACGGAACTCACTGTGGGCAACCGCCAGCACAATGCCGTCATAGGCGCCAGCCTCCGGCTCGCTCACCGGTAAAATGCCATATTCATGCTGCGCTTCCGAAGCGTCCACCCAAGGGTCATGCACGTCGACTTGGACACCGAAGTCTTCAAGCTCGCCAATCACATCAATAACACGAGTGTTGCGCAGGTCCGGGCAATTCTCCTTGAAGGTCAGTCCAAGGACCAGAACACGCGCGCCATTCACGTGAATGCGGCGCTTGAGCATTTCCCTGACCAATTGACCCGCGACATAAGCGCCCATGCCGTCATTCAGGCGGCGACCCGCCAGGATAATCTGTGGATGGTAGCCGATCGCCTCCGCCTTGTGGGTCAGGTAGTAAGGATCAACACCAATGCAGTGCCCGCCCACAAGTCCCGGCCGGAATGGCAGGAAGTTCCATTTGGTGCCCGCAGCTTCAAGAACAGCCTCTGTATCGATGCCCATACGGTTGAAGATCACCGCAAGCTCGTTCACCAGAGCAATATTGAGGTCCCGCTGGGTGTTCTCGATCACCTTTGCGGCTTCCGCCACCCGAATTGACGGCGCCTTGTGGGTACCGGCGGTCACGATTGAGGCATAAAGCGCATCAACAAAATCGGCCGCCGCCGGCGTGGAACCCGATGTCACCTTCATGATGGTGGTCAGGCGATGCTGTTTGTCGCCCGGGTTGATCCGCTCAGGGCTGTAGCCGACGAAAAAGTCTTCGTTGAAGGTCAGTCCGGATGTCTGCGTCAGCACGGGAACACAGTCTTCCTCTGTCGCCCCCGGATAAACGGTAGATTCGAAAATGACCACATCTCCGTCCTTCAAGACCTTGCCGATGGTTTCCGATGCCCGGATAAGAGCCGTCAGGTCAGGTCTTTTGTGCGCATCGATGGGCGTGGGCACCGTCACGATATACGTGTTGCAGGATGCCAAGTCCGAAAGATCGTGTGAGAAAGTCAGATGCTTGCTTTGTTTGAACTCGTCAGCGTCAACTTCAAGCGTCGCGTCGTGACCGACCCTGAGGGCGCCGATCCGCTTCTCATTGATATCGAACCCTACAACGCTGCGGGCCTTGCCGAACTCGACAGCCAAAGGAAGCCCCACGTAACCGAGGCCGATTACAGCGACGCGAGCGCTTACAAGCTCCAGATCAAACATGCATTCCTCATATCTTAAAAGAGCCTCTTAATTGCGAACTAGAGATAGCGGCTATTTGCCGAGCCTAACGTCATAGTTAGTCTTCCTGTGGGCCAGCTCGTCTTTGAGCGAGTCGATTTCCGCCCTGAGCGCTTCATATTCTTCAATCTTGCGCGCAAGGAACCGTTTGGTGATGGCGGCCTTTTCCGCTATCCCCTTGGGTGTCAAGATATAGACGTATCGCCTCTTGTCTTCCGCCGCCGAAAAATTCCCGAGTTTGACCAGGCCCTTTTCAATAAGCGCCTTGAGCACATAGTGCGTGCCGCCCACACTGATGCCGACATGCTCGGCAAGGTCACGTTGGGTCATTTCGGGATTGTCATGCAGTAGTCGCATGATGCGGAAGCGGACATCCTCAGCCATCTTGCTACGCTTGCCCGCCATCAGAAAGACGCCCCAACAAAGGCTACCGCACAAGGACTGCCCACAAGGCGCCTTGGATGCGAAAGGATGGAAAACCAAGAGACAATAAGCAACATTGTTCAGATTTGAGCATTATCACATCGGGCGGTTGGCGGAAAGCCCAAAATCAACTTTGGAGAGGGGTCTGGCACCGAATGATGCCGTGCCAGACGATACTGCGGCAATGTTTCATTTTCTGCCCGGTGTGCCATCATAAACAAACGCGTCCGACTTTCAGTTTGGTTCGCACACTATCACATGTTTCTTGCTATTGTTCAATTTTGAATGGTACATATCCTGCAGGGGAAAATCAGGCGGCTAGAGATGCTTCAGGAACAGGGAACAATGTGGTTTTTGGTCCAGCTGAAACCAAATAGTGCGCAAATCGCGAACCGGAACCTTAAACGACAGGGCTTCAAGACCTTCCTGCCTATGCAGGAAGAAACAAAGTGCAGCAAGGGCAGGTTCACCATCCGGCTGCGACCCCTGTTCCCGGGCTATATCTTTGTCGCCTTCGACGTCGCCTGCGGGCTTTGGCATTCTGTCAATTCCACGCACGGCATCACCAAGCTGGTAAGCTTTGGCAAGGAACCGGCGCAGGTTCCCACCGACCTGGTAACACAGCTGATGCTGCGCTGCGACGCATCGAACCGGTTTTTGCCGCCGAGCGACCTCAACCCAGGCGACAAGGTTCGGTTGAATACCGGCCCCTTTGCCAACTTCGTTGCGGAGATCGAAAAGATCGCACCCGACCAACGCGCCTGGGTGCTGATGGACATTCTGGGCCAGCAGTCACGGGTGATCGTAGGCCGCGACCAGCTTCAAGCCATATAAAACCGCCTCATCATTAACAGGAACCCAAAAGGCTTCCGCAACACATTGGATGGCTAGTGGAACAAGTCGAATGCATCGTCATTGGCGCCGGGGTCGTCGGCATCGCGGTGGCTCGACAGCTGGCGGAACAGGGCCGGGAAGTACTGCTGCTTGACGGTGAATCCAGTTTTGGCACCCAGACGTCATCCCGCAACAGCGAAGTGATTCATGCCGGCATCTACTACCCTGAAAACTCGCTCAAGGCTTATCACTGCGTCAGGGGGCGGGATGCCCTTTACCAATACTGTAAAGACCGCGGCGTACCCTTCCGGCAATGCGGCAAACTGATTGTCGCAACAAGCGAAGTCCAGCGTCCAGTGCTAGAGCAGTTGATCGCGCATGCCAAGGCCGTCGGTGTTCATGACCTGGCGCTTCTATCCGCAGCCGATGTTCACGACCTGGAGCCCGCTGCCAACGCTATCGCAGGAATCCTGAGCCCCTCAACCGGCATTATCGACAGCCATAGCTTCATGCTGACCATGATCGGGGAGTTCGAGTCGCTTGGCGGAACCGTCGCCTACCAAACTCCTGTCCTTAGCGGCCACGCGGCAGACGGGTTGATTACACTCAACACCGGCGGGCCGGACGCCTTTTCGATCGCGGCAAAAACCGTGGTCATCTGTTGCGGGCTAGGTGCCACCCACCTTGCCGCCACCATCCGAGGCCTGCCGGCGCATTTGGTGCCAACGCTCTACTATGCCAAGGGCAACTATTTCACCTACCAGGGCAAGGTGCCCTTCAGTCATCTAATATATCCGGTCCCCGAACCCGGCGGGCTGGGCATTCACCTGACGCTCGACCTGGCGAACCAGGCGCGTTTTGGCCCCGATGTGGAATGGATGGAAGAACCGGATTTCGAGGTGAACGCCAGCAGACAGACCGCCTTCCACGAAGCCATTTGCCACTATTGGCCCGACGCCGAAAAGGATCGCCTGACCCCCTCGTTCGCTGGCATCCGTCCAAAGATCACCGCGCCGGGCGACCCGGCTGGCGATTTCGTCATTTCCGGGCCCGCGGACCACGGCGTCCAAGGCCTCTACAACCTGTTCGGTATCGAATCCCCCGGGCTGACATCATCGCTCTCGCTGGCCAACACCATCGCCACCATGGCGAGTCGGCGTACGGCTGGACAATCATAAAGCACTGGATGCAAGACACGCCTATAGCTAGCACCCGACCGATCTTCGTCCTCAACTTCCTGATCGACATGCTTGGCTGCGCCTGTCCCTGTTGTCAGGACAGAAAATTTGCGACACCTGGTGACTATTTTCTGCAGATATTGTTCCGAATCGGGTTACCGTTCGGCCACTCTGGACACAGCTTGACGACTTTCCATCTTTTCAAAGACGCTAGCCAAAAAAGAAAGGTCGCAGGCAGGTCGAAGGTCATTTTCGTCCTGCGGCGCCTCCCTTGGTTCGTAGGAATTCGTTCTTCACCGGCATGCCTACAGACTTGTTTGGCCAAACGGGCCATGACCAAGTCAATTCCAATTCATCCCAGTGGAAGTTATGCAAATTCTTCATCGACTTCTGAACACCGAATAACCTGGATCGACAACCTGCGCGGCTGGGTCACGCTTGAACTCTTCCATATAACGAACACCTGATGGTATACATGAACTCCTTGCTTCATTTTTAACAAAGCAAGTGTCGAGAAATCTTAGGGCTATTCAAAATCAGTCAGACTACCTGCTACAGAAGGAGAGTTTGGATATCGTTTACATTAGGCTCAATAGGTGATGTTCCTACGCCCAAATTCCCCGGGTGTCGATGACGATCTTCTCGGCAAGTTTGCCAGCAGGCACGCGCTTGAACGGTTTGTGGTCAACGAGCAGTACCAGAATATCCGCCTGCTCCAGCGCGTTTGCTAAACTGGAAAACTCGACACCAAGCTCTTTCAGGTTATCTGGTAGCTCGTCGACGTTGGGTTCGACCGCCAGAACCTTGCAATCAAGGTCGCGGGCGACACGCTCAGTGATCATCAGTGCCGGGCTTGTTCTCAAATCATCAATATCCGCCTTGAAGGCCAAGCCGAAACAGGCCACCGTTGGTGCCTTGAGCTTTTGGGCGGCACGTCTGATTTTGCTGATCACAAGCTCAGGCTTACTCTCATTCACTTGCCGCGCGGTCGCAATAAGTCTGGCTTCATCAGGCGCGCTATCAACAATGAAGTAAGGATCAACTGCGATACAGTGGCCACCAACACCGGGGCCCGGCTGAAGGATGTTGACCCGGGGGTGGCGGTTGGCCAGCCGGATCAACTCCCACACGTCGATATCGAGCTTGTCTGCGATAAGGGAAAGCTCGTTTGCAAACGCGATGTTCACATCGCGGAACGCGTTTTCGGAAAGCTTCGCCAGTTCAGCAGTACGGGCGTTGGTGAGGAAACACTCTCCCTTGAGGAACACGTCATAAAGCGCCTCAGCACGCAAGGCGCACTCGTCCGTTACACCACCGATAATGCGATCGTTCTGTACCAGCTCAATAAGCACACGACCGGGCAATACACGCTCAGGGCAGTGAGCCGCGAAATATTTGCTACCGCACCCATCCTTAAGGTCCGGTCGGACTTCTTCAAGCCAAGCGACCATCTTGTCGGTAGCACCCGGGGGCACAGTGGATTCGAGTACGATCAGGTTACCTGCTTCAACAAAAGGCGCCACCGACTTGATGGCCGCTTCAACATAGGTGAGGTCCGGCTTATGGTCCGCCATAAATGGGGTGGGCACGGCAATGATAAAAGCATCTGCCTTTTCAGGTGTGGTTTGCGCCTTCAGACTGCCGTTTGATACCACCCCTTGCAGAAGGCCATCCAGATCAACCTCAACGATATGCGCCTGCCCTGTGTTGATGGTATCAACAGCGCGTTTATTAACATCCACGCCCGTTACCTGAAGCCCGCCTTTGGCAAAAACAGCAGCCGTGGGCAAGCCGATATAGCCGAGCCCTACGACACAAAGAGACTTATAAGAATGCATGTTTGATGGCTCCCAGAATCTGTGCCGCCGCAGTGCCGTCACCATAAGGGTTATGGGCTGCTGCCATTTTGCTGTAGTGTGCAGGATTGTCTAGAAGCTCTGTTGCTTCACCTACGATTTTATCTTTATCGGTACCGACAAGCTTGACGGTGCCAGCGGCCACAGCCTCTGGCCGCTCGGTCGTTTCCCGCATCACCAATACAGGCTTGCCGAGCGACGGGGCTTCCTCTTGCACTCCACCAGAATCTGTCAGGATCAGATATGATCTATCCATCAAGTAGACAAAGTTTGGATAATCTTGTGGCTCGATCAAGTGCAGGTTGGCAAGCTCGGAAAGTTTGGCGTGCACTGGCCCTTTGACGTTTGGGTTCAAATGTACGGGATAGAGTATTTCCACATCGTCCCGCTTTGAGAGCTCTAGCAAAGCATCGCAGATATTATCAAAACCTTGGCCAAAACTTTCACGGCGATGGCCGGTGACGAGGATGAGCTTTTTACTGCTGTCCAGAAACGAGAACCGCTGCTCAAATTCTGCGCTTAGCTTTGCGTCGGAAGTGATTTTGTTCCGGGCCACGAAAAGGGCGTCCACAACTGTGTTGCCAGTGACAAAAATCTTTTCCACCGAAATGTTTTCCTTGAGCAGGTTCTGGCGGGAGCCTTCAGTTGGCGCAAAACAAAGCGCGGATAACCCATCCGTGATGAGGCGATTGGCTTCCTCAGGCCAGGGCGAATACAGGTTATGCGTGCGAAGCCCCGCCTCCACATGGCCAACCGGTATTTGCTGGTAATACGCTGCGAGTGTGGAGGACATGGTGGTATTGGTATCACCGTGCACAAGCACAAGATCGGGCTTCTCTGCCTTTAGCACTGCGCTAACACCCTGAAGCACACGGCATGTTACATCCGCCAGCCCCTGCGCCTCGCGCATCACGTCAAGGTCATGATCAACCCGAATGTCGAAAAAACCAAGTACTTGATCAAGCATGTCGCGGTGCTGCGCCGTGATGCAGACTCTGTTGTCGATACCCTCTGCAGCTTCCAGCACATGCACCACTGGCGCCATCTTGATCGCTTCCGGTCGCGTACCAAAAATTTGCAGAATTTTCATAGCAGGTGCCTAATTCGTATAAAAAAATCAACGGACCAAAGTAAGCTTGGCTAGGTGGGGTCTACTCATAACTTGTTCCTGTCAACATTGCCATCCGATCAAGCATTTTTTTTGCTAGAGTACGACGTTCATAGGCTGCTGCTAAAGCTCGTCCACCTGCTGAACAGATAGCTCGCTATCCGGCTTCATTTTTAATGCATTATAGTTCGGAATCATCCTCCTAGGAGCTGAGAAACCCGCTCGTATGGACTGACTACGGTTCGCATGTAGATATTGCCGAACGCAGGAAGCCACCGATATATATCACCCTGTTTGCTCGGCTATAATTCAAGGGGGATGGTCAGTCGTTCCCCATATGCACGGTACCCTTGGCGGCTTCAAAATGCTCCCTAGCTGCTTGCCGAGCCAACGCCCTTACCAGCTGACGCAAAACGAGGTCCAAGTTTGCTCTAGTTTTATCCTTATCGGGCTGAAACTCGTTCCCCGAATCCTTCTCGCCGGTAGATTGCGGATCCATGGGACTCGACTTGGCTACGAATGTATATTCTGACATTTGGAAAACCCCTTCATAATCAACATTTGTTGTCCAGCACATACTGCTACAGAGCCTCATGGACATGCGTAGGATCTTGCCCACGCCTCAGTAACACATCTGTAGACCTGTCCGTTGTACCCTGTTTCAACCAACTGGAGTCTGCGAATAGGCTGTGAGCAGGGATGACACCGTAATACTTACGGCCTCTTTTACCTGCACAAAGTCAAGTTTCACCACTTTCAGGAATTCACCCCCCCTAACGGACACTAGACGATACATTTGCGAGGCTGTCCATCGTTCTCAGTGACCAGACCTCCCATGGAATACTCCGCAGATACTTCCTTCATAAGCCTTCGGGTTCGGGATATCTATTGACATAGCGTGTGGTACACAATCCGAGTTACAGTCCGCGTCGCCACGTTATCCGTGGACTATTGTTGCCAACAGCATATTCCTGAGGACAGCCATCACTTTTTTTCCGGAACTTACTTAGCCCCCAGCTATTATGGTTTTGTAACTTTTCGGAGGAACTGATGATTGAGAAAAAACTCCCCGTAGGCCAAATTGTGCGACTTGAGCTGGACTCAATTGAACTTGCCGTTCTTCCTGAACTAAAGTCCACAATTTGCCAGTATTATCGTAATGATGACTACGTTTATCGAGCCCTTTTACCTCGTAAAAAAAACGCTCTTTATTACCTTCAAAGTCTCCTGATCACTGCTGTTCAATGCGAAAAGGATAGATCTCGATTCTTCCTAATAAGAGATTTTTCAGTGTTAGATATCATTGATAACTATCCCAAAAAAGCATTGAACGGCCTGGCTGTTAAATGCCTGGTATGTGCAAAGCCCAGCCGTGAGGATTTGACTGGTACCGTTGAAACTTACCTCATTGATGCAATGCAGCATTACCAACTCCTCAAAGATCAAAAAAGCAGAGTCCACTATTTGCTTGATGCTTTAAGCGCACCAACAACCATAACTAAAAACCCCGCCGCTAACGAAAAACTCACGCCCCCCAAGGCAATTCCGATACCCCAATACCGGAAATCGGTGATCCAACAAGATCGCATGCCGCAACTTTTTGACATCGGGGAATAGAAAGATGCCTACGTCTCTGCCAAGAAAATGCTCAAAAACTGCACAAAAAAACAGAATCTCCCGCCAAAAGTTGCTGTCGCCTTTTGGCTATGAGTATCTCCAAAACTCTGAAGCCAAGAGGGTTGTAAACCAAGCACGATCGTTTCTAAATGATAGGCGAAGGTCATCGATTGACAAAAAAATAGCCGCCCAAATTGTCCTCAGTCTCATCTCTGGAATTTCGATTGAGCGTATCTCTAAAATTAAACGTCATCGATCCCGAAACTGCCCAGGCCCTGTATTATACTGGAGGAAAATAGACGGGGTGCTATGTCTTGCTTATCATCCGGGCGTACCTCGCGACGATCTCTCTGGACAAACTTCTTATACCGCCTCCCCAATGATGGTTGAGACCACGGCCACCGAGGATCTAGTTTACCCGGTGCCCCCGGTTTTAAGTGAGCACTTGCTTATTCCCTCTAGCGCAAATAGCTGTGCTAACGTTAGTGCAGTCCTCAAGTGTCTTACTGTCGACCTGAATCGCCCAGTTAACCTTTCCAAGATCAGCGCGTTCGCCAAGCATCACTTTCGCCAAAATAGTCGCAAGCCCTCACACTTCCTATACCTCACGGGCAGTATAATCTCTGAGGAAGTTGGCCTTCATTACCTGCAAGCCCGCACTGGCGACTTATTGGCACCATACATTCATTTTGTACAGAATCTCGGATTATTCGTGCCAAAAATAAATCTCCCAGATAAGCTAATAGGCTCAGCTCATGTCCTCAAAAAACAGGCTGTCACAGTCATACTATCTGAATTCTATGCTGATTTACGCAGCGTCGAAATCAGGTCAATTAATGGATTTTTTGCGCACCATAATTGGTTTGTATCCTACGTATCAATAGTCCTGATGTTTGCCACAGCTAGCCGGGGAGAAAGACGACAGCCAATACGATTTAAGGATTTTAATTTTAATGATGGCTTGTTGATCTTAAGAGAGAAAGGGGGTAGCCGTATTGTTCCCCTACCCCATAGCGTTATGAAGCAGCTTCGCTATTATCGTCGCTATCTTGAACATATAAAGAAGCGCAGCCGAGCACGTGATCGAGACTTATTTGAGCGCCTGGAACAGGTGCTCAACCCCGACACAAATGCACCTTTCTTATTCACGATCTCGAACGAGGGCGGCTTCGAATGCGCCTTTTCCGACGATCTCTTCATACAAAATATTTTTGGCCTGAAACGGAACTTTGCTCGCCACTTCGGATACACCCAATTGGTCAAAAAACTGATTGAGGAAGACCTAAAGGCGATGTTAGGCCACGTTCGCGAATTCGACGGATCAACCGACCTTTTTAGCTGCCAATCCTTTCAGCAGCTCGACGCCGTGAGGGCTTCGATCGATCATTTACTCAGAGACCTCAACATCAAGGTCTTTGATCCTTTCTCAGTTTCGCTTAAGCCCAGAAGGAAAGCCGCTTAAATGTGCGCCAAGAACAATAATCATGGGCGATTCAATGATGAGCGATGGGCTCAACAATGTGCCGCGGTTCATTCTTGGGAAAGTATTTTTCAGGCTAACCTAGAACTCATCTCAAATGGTCAGGAGCTGGATTCCGAAAAGCTTGTATACCTAATCATATACTCGGCCGCGACGCGTAGCGCGGTGTACGCCCCGGCAAACCTCATGGCACTATATACCTTGCTGCTCTCGGAAAGACCCTTTTTAGAGTTACTTGGAGATAGATCCTATCTTGAACTAAAAACGCGAACCCGTAACGGATTCCATAATCTCCGGATCAATGGTGAGCCCTATATTTATCAGCGGGTCTCACTAGATGTCTTGACGCTGCAACTCGTCTATATCTTTTCCCGAAAGAAAAATAGGCTTCAAGAACGCACCCCAAATTCTCTCTACTTTTCTTTTAGACAGTATCTATTGCAGGATGAGAACCAATATTTTCTATTTCCACACTTCAATGATTTCTGTGAGACAGCGCGCTGGTTGACCTACACCTACGTTGACCGTTCCTTGAGCCACACCCTGAGCGACACTACCCGTGGACTAGTACCCAGCTTTTGCGCGGATCGACAATCTTTTGTTAACCTAGATCTATATCCAGCGGCGATCGATTTTTCGCAATCCTCTCGATTGTCGGCCTATGAACTCACCGAGCCAGTTGTCGATAGCAAGAAACCTCTCAAATCGGCAGACCTGGAACAACTATACAAAAAGCTGTTAAGCACCTTGAACGCGGCAGAAAGTCCGCGGGTAGCGGTTGGGCATCTACTAGCTTTACTGGATGACCCTGAAAAAATTTGGCCCACGTCAACAGACCTTCTGATTAGATGGTTGTGCGTCAAACTTCAAAGCTCGATTAATGTCGCCTCAGCCTACAGTTATTTGTCTACAATATGGTCACCATGGTCCAAGTCATTCGGATACGATGACATATTTGAGATGGACGCAAGCGAGTTGCACACCAAACTCCATCAAACATTGTCTTTAGCTAAAACTGATGAGCACTGTGAAACACTCCGGGACCACCTCCGCAATATCTACACCTATGGCTTTACTCATCATGACCTTGCGACAAGCGAAGAGTTGCTTCCCTTCCTAAAGTCGCAGATTCAGGCGGGTTTTGTACGTACCTCTACGCTGGATTATCGGTACTTCCAGTTACTATTGTGTACTCTCGATACTCTACCCTACGACAAGTTATTTATAACCCAACTCAAACTGATAACCATTATAGCATATAGATGTGGGCTTCGACTGGGAGAGATTCTAAAGCTACAGATTTGCAATATCGATCCATTGTCTGAGTGGGCTGGTCACACGCGTGCCAACAGGTTCGGTAAAAATAAAACACCCTACTCACTTCGCTGGTTTTATCCGCAGAATATGCTCTCAGAAGAAGAATTTGCACTGTTTCGCCAATACTATCGCCGCACAGCCGTATATACGCCCCCCAAAGGCCTATTATTTGGCTTCAGGGGCGCTGACCTTAAGATAAGTAGCTCCGCGGTGAGCAAAATTATCGGAACTGGGTTGAAGCAAACCACGCGAAACTCTGAGGCTGTTTTCTATTCGCTGCGTCATAGCTTTGCCACTGCCATAGCATTCATCCTTGAGGGAGAACATGGGCTAGCACGACAGTTTACTGGACACACACAGGGCAGAATCCAGAATATTGCCCGTTTTTTTTCAGCACATGCGGGGCAACGCCGGGATAGTTACAAACATTTAGCACGTGCAATGGGACACACGGCGCCCAATCAAACTCATCTCACCTACAACCACAGCACAAGCGATATAATATACGAGAAGCTCAACAGAGCGGTTTGGAGACAGCCTCTTGTTCATACTCTTCTAAAAAAGTGCTTTCAATTCCGAACCAACCAACTAAGAGACCTGTCCCACGCAGACATTCAGCGCCGGCTAGCTACGCGGCATTCACACCTTTATAATGCTATAGTTCCGGCTGAAGCCAACACGGAATGGAGAAGCAAGCCCAATCTCAGCTGCGACTTCGAGGTTCCTTTTGCGGTGTACGAATGTGCCTTGAGGCATATTGCAAACAACAGCCCACTTTCTCTGGTGTCGACGGAATTTGGCATCCCTCTTCCAGACCTTGAGAGGATAGCAAGAAACGCTAAACGCCTGCTTTCAGAAAAAACTGGTCACGGATACAAATTTCATAATCAGGAATGGGATGAAGGTAAGGCTTTGTCCTGTTTTAACCCACCTACACCAAGAAGCCCAAAGGCGCAGGCTCTGTCGCATTACATATGTGACATACTCCAGACGAAATTTGAATGTGGCGACAACACGCAAGTTTTAGAGTGGTGTCACGCTGTACTTAAAGGCTTCATTTACTCGCGCTCCGACCTCAGAGTGAAATCCATCGAGAGCTTCAAACTTATCACTAGCCTAGTAGCAGAGTTGCTTCCAAATCACCGCTGGTCGGGTACTATAATAGTCAGTGAAGGACCATGCTTGGACGAAAGGCTTCGCGCCCACACATGTCAAAATCGTTGGATTGAAAACGTCAAAGATTTTGATAACATTGCCCCCCCGACGATACAGAAAATTAAGAAAGCCGCTGCGAATCCTGAAGGGGTCATGTTTCTAACGGTCTCACATAGTGCGGAGGCCGAAGCTGCTCGGACATGTGGTATACGAGCATTGGTATATGCTGCATTTATGACGCAATGTGTTCTAGCCTAGAAGCGTCAGGAAGACTTTGCCTTTCCAAGTGCGCCAGAACAGAACAACGGCAATAGCAATAAATGTTTCACCACTAACTGGGTCGCTTCGATACGAGAGTGTGTGCTGCAACTCGGGGCTTTATATCCTCATGCCAACGGAACTCGCTCGGCACACCGCGCTCCACTCTTACGGGTCAAAGGTGAGCTCGAGACGGTAAAGTTCAGCACAATGGTCTAGCTTGCGCGCGATCAATGTTGAAATCCAGACACAGCCGCGTAGCAAAAATTCTTCCCTAGATATTGAGGGCTTTTCCAATGGTGTGGCGGAAAAGTACCCTCCTTCTATTGTCCTCACTCTGGCGACATCAACTGCATTGGCAGAATTTAGCCTGTAAGTGTAAATTTGACAGTAACATGAACCTGAACCAAGGTTGAGATGATGCGTACAGCCCCCCCCCAAACGCGCGCTCGATAGTTTAGTAGCCGAAATAAACTCACCCGGTACAGGCGCCTAACGCAAACCACGGTGAGGAACACGATCGTTCCAGACGCCAGATATCACGTTAGCAAAGTCATCAGCCAAACCGATACGGAGTGGCTTGTTCGATTGTTCATGCTCCGGGCTACCGCCGAACAGATCATGGGTAGTGTCCGAGTGGTATGATTTCCTCGTCCGCTCCACCCGGAACTTGCCAGCGCCAGTCGTTTCAAAAAGGCACGAACAGATATCGGCGCTCACCCAGCAGAAGATATTATGAGGAAGGCAGCATACGGACTTCCTGCGTAAGCTGTTGGATTTGATAACGCAGCTAATCAATGGTGACCAAAACAGCTAACTTCTATTCTCGTTTCCATCTCGCA
The DNA here is from genome assembly GCF_965216265.1 of Kordiimonas sp. Lineage (GTDB taxonomy): Bacteria > Pseudomonadota > Alphaproteobacteria > Sphingomonadales > Kordiimonadaceae > Kordiimonas. Next base: position 2,266,355 of record NZ_OZ244153.1, on the reverse strand, counting down.
TGTGATGCAATTTTAGTCGACGGTCCCGGAATGTTAGCGCTGACATGAACATTCAAGCGGCACTATACAATGTGCACCCTTGTCGAGGTCAAGCCCGTCAACATCCATGACGGTGTGGAGGTTATGGCTCGGTTGGTAAACCTAACTGCAATATTGGCGATCTGAGCATTATTATCAACGATTGCCTATCTTTTCAGTACAAGAAGCATTTCTGGTGTTCAAATGGCCTGGAGAAATTCACTGAGGCAAAATCCTGTACACTTTTGCGGTTTTTAAGCATGAAATACACAAGGCACAGCAGCTTTCGGGCGGCCGCCGTGCGTGCCTTGCGGTAACCCTTGCGACCCTTGATGCGCTCGTAGAACTCCCTCAGGCTCTCGTTTTGGCAAAACACCCGGTTAACGGCCATGATGATTGCAGAGCGAGCCCGGCTGTCACCCGTTCTGGTTATTGCGCCGGCCCGGAACTTACCAAACTTCCTGTTCGGGATGGGTTCGCCGGCTGATATCCGCGTACGAGGTGCAATACCAAAATAAGCGACCAATGATTTGGCGCTGGGGAAGTCGTCAATATTGTCGATGTATGCCAAAAGCGTTGCGACTGTAACCGGGCCAAAGCCTGGCAAAGCTGACAGTGCCGAATTCCCCTCAAACAGCTCACTTGCTGCTATCGCTTGTTTGTCCAGTTCATTGATATCCGCTCGCAGGGTTTCCATATGCCGGTTAAGGGCTCGCCAAGCCGCAGCATCGCCGAACTCCAGCTTCTCAGGGTCCACTAACCCGCGCCAGTTAAGGTGGCGGACTTTGGATGGTGGAAAATTAAATCCATTACGAGCCGCAACTACGTTTAGGAGGTTCATTGTTCTAACGCGGGTCATCACCAGAAGGTCACGCGCGGCGAGAATGGACCGAAGCTGCTGGGACGCTTCTGATCGGAATCGGGAAAGCGGAAGAATTCCCTTTTCAAGCCCATACGCGAGTAGAGCGGCATCATTTGCATCGGTCTTTTTGATGGATTGGGAAACCAAATTATTTCGAGCGGCATCTACCGACACGATTTCTCTGACCCTTGGACCAACCGCCTTTACAAACCGACGAGAAATACCCACGGCTTCAACTGCCACACGGTCGACACAGGAGAGTGTGCCTAGAAACGCGTCCATGCCATCAGCCGAGTTGTCAAACTTTCTTGTGACCTGGTCATCTTCACTTCGCCTGTAACACACTGTGAAATCACGTTTATGCAGGTCTACACCAATAATGGTCATTGATTTCTCCTCACGTAAAAGATTGGTTGGCTGACCATACGAACGGACGAGTTGTCTCACGGGTGGATCCGGCGACGCATTTTTCAGCTAAAAGATCTGTCGGCATTTTAAGTCCAATGGAGGTTACAGCCTTTTTGCGTCCCCCAACGCTTTTGTCGAGCGCCTTGCGGGGCAGCCAACCAAGTCTATTCTATCAAAAATCGTCATGACTGTGCTTATAGTCTGGTCCGCTGGTATCCAATGTTTAGAAATGGTACCATCTGTAGTTCGCTGAGGAGGTGCGAAATGAAATACACCCTAGTTACCTTCGTATGTATTGCTGGCCTGTTTCAGGCAGGTTGCCCCGCGACCGCAAGCGGACACGCAGAAAAATCAATAAGCAACACATCTCTTGCTTTTGGCTTCTCGAAGGCCCAATGTGTACAGCATATTCTCGCCTACAGAGGCGCCATTTCACATCTTGAGAACCGACTAAAAAAAAGCCCGGAAGCAATTACTTACATTAGTTCTACTGGCAAAAAAGTCATTGTTGAGAACCGTTTTCGCAAGCAAATACAATACAATCAAAATGTATTGACCGCAGGTTTATCTGCCAAGTTGAACTACTGCAGAAGCGCCGCAAGCTAGTCAGCGCCAAAAAGCCAAGACAATTGTAGTTTCCCACCATATGCTTTCCCTTGCAACATTTATGGGTCATAGCAGAGGCGTAAGGGCGCTCATGGCCCAAGGGGGGGGAACTAGCCATGCGCACCATCATCGCCACAACTGCTTTGCTGCTTTCGATTTCAACACCTTGTTTCAGTGTTACTAGCACTACCGAACAGATAAATACCCGCATTCAGCGCCTAGAGGCCGAAGTATCGCAGCTCAAGAAAGAGAACACCGCGTTATCGGATCGGCTTTCTGAGTTGCAAGAACTCGTCACCGAAAGGCTCCTTCCACTCGCTATCACCGCAACATCAGGACAAGGTACCTGCATGGAGAAAATTGAGAGTTTGGAGAAAAAGCGTGACGACCTCAAAAAGCTTGGACTGCAAGATCGTCATCCCGACGTTGAACGGATCGCTGCGCAAATACATGCGGTGTCCAGCGACTGCTAGAGCAGCAATACACGCTGATAAGCCACGTTCTCATCACGATCGGAATCCGGTTTCAGTCAGTAAACGCCGCCGGGATCTTTACTGCTTTCTGTGCTGTCATCTCGTTAGGTGTCAGAGCGGCCACAGATGAGTGGTTGGATTTCTATGCACCGACTCAAGGCTGCCAAAAACAGTGAAGAAAAATTAGACAAAGGACCATATACAGAGTGTTGGTGATGGAAATAGAAATCCGCCAAGAAAACGCAAAATTGCCTGCATTGATAAGCGCGGCGGCCTCGGCTTCACTCAACCATGTGATGATCGGTTCAGGTGTATATGGTCTTTTTCGATCCATGCGATTTCATCCTATTCAAGGTCTGAATAAGGTGAAGCCCTCTCCCACAAAATGGATCACTTCAAAAGGGGCAGGTCATAGATGCCGCAGGTTGACTATGGTTCCGGTGAGAAACCTACAACGGCATAGCGTTCTTTCAGTGCATAATCCATCTGGTCATGCTCAATGGCACGGGCATAATAGCGACACTCGGATCCACTCATTCCCATCATTTCCATAATAGGGCGCCACTGATCCCGGATGATCTGAGCCATGTGGTGGACCATGGTTACTGCCTCGTCGACCTCCCACGCGAAAAAGGCAGCATTGTCAAACAGAAGTTCCAACGATGCTTCATTGCTCGATCCTGGTGCGATGGCTGTTTCCAGATGCGCAGCTCTCTCAGGTTGAGGGTTCACATCAAACATTGGCGACAGACGCCAGTGATTGTCTCGGTCCTGCATAAGAAATCCATGATTTTTCATATGATCATCGTGGTTAGACAGCAGTATCGTATAGGCGACCCTGCGGAAAAGCTCACGAGCATCACGGCGAAAGTCCATACTGAATGTACCCATCGCCTCCAGGAGATCGAGATAGGAATGGCCCACGGCCATGTCACTGCCCAGCATGGTCTGGCCGGAGATATAATGACGCCGTCCACCTCGGGCATCACGATCGAAGCGGCGAAGAAGTGTTACCGGTAACGGCCCGTGCTTTCCCTCCAGTTGGAAATGTGCTGTGTTAATGCCAACCTTCTTGCCCAAAAGCAGTGTACCAGCCTCCGCCCTTTCCACCGGCTTTGTATCCAGCACAGAAGTGTACTTTGCGAGCCACAGACTCCCATCGTCGTCAATCACATCGGACTTCGGCCTGGCCCCGCCAAGGCCGCTACCAGCGACACCACGCAGCTTTTCGCTGCCCACATCGGGGTTGCGCTCAATTTCCTCAATGACAGCCCTGATGTCCGTGACCCGATTGATGCGGGGAATTTCATGATCCTTGAAGGATACATAGCGACTATCACCTTCGAGTTTGAAACGCAGAGCACCCTGGCGGGTGAGATCGTTGATCTCTGTCAGATAGTCGAACTCCGTACAATAGCGCCCCAGGCTCTTTCGAATCAGATCGCGGCCCCAGCTGTCTGGACAAGCATCTTGCACGGGCGAGGGAAAGCAAATGCCACCGTCCCGGTTTTTGCTATTGTAGTACTCTGCAATAGAGAAGGGCATGTGAGGTGCGATAGGAAACCCCGTCGGACTAGCCATCCAGGCGGGGTTATAGACGAACTTGCTGAATTCCCGCGGACCGTCCGTCGTATAGTGAAGATCGCCAACCCTTGTAGGATCGGTCGCTACATAGACGCCCAGTTTTTGGGTGCTGCTCATAATGTCAGATAACCGTCTTCGTCCAGTTCGGCTCCAGGATCGTCCTTCTGAACAATCGACTTTTTCTTGCGAACACGTTTCGGTAATTGCTCCTTGCGAATTGTATCACCAATCGGGTCCTTGGATGACATGTCGAGAATGCTGCCTAATTGGCTTAACTCCTGTAGGACAAGCAAGGCGCCCGCGACGTTACCAACGGCCACACCGGGTTTGCCGGCTTCAATGGCAAGCACAGTCCTTTCGGACACCTGCATGCGTTCAGCTAGGTCGGCGACGGTCATTTTGCGCTGGATGCGGGCAACCCTGATGTTTTCGCCAAGTTTCGCCAGTGTGCGTTGGACAGAAATGGGAAACTTTCGTGTTTTCTTGTTCATATTATAAATTCATTATTTTGCATTTTAAAAAATATAACATGTACTAAAATGCATTACAAATTAGAATATAGTAAAAATTTGGTTCTTCTATATTCTCTCTCTTGCCTTAAGAGGAACTCATTTTACCTCGCCACCGCACAGCACCCTACGCCCAAAAGAAGATTTCTGCTAAGTAGGTGAAGGTCGTTCCCCAAAAAAGGGGTAAACACCAGGTCGAACCATCCACAACAGCCTGGAGACGCTGGTGACCAGACTCTTCATGAGAAGAGGTAAAATTGAATGTCACCGCACTTATCTAAAATCAGCACAATACTGTCGCAGAGTTAATTGAAAAAATTCAAATTTTTGTCGAACTAATTATTCAAAGAAATATCGGGAAATTTCTGCATCTTTTTGAGACCAAAAATGCACCACAACTCATCCAAATGAGTAAACCCACACCAAATCAGTTGATGTTAATTTGATTAATTGCACTCCATATAATTAAAATATTTCAGCCACTTATGAAGCGACAAGCTGTTTTTTGTGCATTAGCGTCATTTAATATCTAAGCGCTTAACAAGCTTCAGGTGCTAGTGTCCGTATGGACGTGGAGGTTCGAGTCCTCTTCTGGGCACCAATCAAAAACCCGCCTTAACTGGCGGGTTTTGTGTTTTTGGCCTCCCCTTGTCCCGCCTGAGTGAAGCTCATGCACCAAATTACGAGAGCAGGGATCACCGGTTAATAAACTAAGGTTCCATTGTGCTCTCCGGAAGCTATGTGCCCTTTTAGCCACCGGGGAAGGTGGCTCCTTAGTCACTGCTATACAGGGTCAGGCGTTTTCCGGGAGCCAGAGTGCTGGCTTCTCAACAGTTCAACACGTCAGGAGCCCTAGACCCATGAAACGACGCTTTTTACCCCTCGCGGCCTCAGCCCTTGCCGCGGTATTCACAACTGCCAGCCAGTCAGACGAACAAACCCAGGAAGCCCGTGAACAAGCCAATCTGGAAAAAGCTGTTTATTGCATGGAAGTGTTGGAGGTTGAATTTGACCTCGAGACCGCAGGGCGCGAATGTTTTGGCAATACCTATATCCAGCATTCCCCCCACGTGCCGGACGGCAAGGAAGGCGTTCTGGGCTATTTTGCAAAACGGTTTGAAAAATTCCCCAACGCCAAAATGGACATCAAGCGCGCATCTGCGGACGGTGATCTGGTTTGGATTCACCTGCATTTTCAGCGCACGCCCGACGTTCGCGGCAATGCGGTTATCCATATTTTCAGGATGGAAGGCGGGAAATTTGTCGAGCACTGGGGCGTCGGGCAACCGGTACCGGAAAGCTCCGTTCACGGCAACTCAATATTCTAAGCGGGGCAAGGTGAGAAATGGCGGTCCTTCTCGAGCATGCCGCCAACTCCCTAACCGCCTGGCGCTTCAGGTCTTCAGCAGGAAACGCGTCGCTGCTTTATAAAGCGCGTCGCGGCCGGTCTCCAGATGCATCAGGTGGGTTGCTTTAGGGATTTTAACGTCCCTGACCTCGGGTGAGTTTTGAAGCGCACGCTTGAGCCATGCCACGTCACCGTCGTTGCACACGCTATCCCACGCGCCGCGCACAATCAGTGTGGTCGCGGTTATGCGAGCGGGGTCATAAGGCATATTACCCGACCATGCGCTCATCAGGTCTGCAACCGGGCCATTTGGCGTTTTGACGGATGCGGGCGTGCGCAAAGCGCTCGTTTTATCTGCCTTCAGGTAGAGCGCCGCCCATACCGGGAAATCATCCTCTATCAGTACCTGCGCTTCACCCTCTGGCACGTCTTCCATAAAACGTGTCTTCTGCTCCTCCACTGTAATGAAGCGCCAGGGCCCAAGCGGCGGAACACCGTCCAAGGTCTTGCGCTGCGCGACAGGGCCAAAAAGCACAAGCCGGTCCACCAGCTCAGGGTAGTCGCCTGCAAACTTTCCTGCCGCTATCGTGCCCCATGAATGCGCAATGATCGACACCTTGGCGGCCCCTGTGTTGTCCATGATCGCCCGCACCGCGCGCTCAATCTGGTGCGCAGCCTCCGGCGCACGGCCAAGCGGCGCCCCTTCGGGCGGCGTGTCATGCATCATCTCGCTATAGCGTTCCGAGCGGCCATAGCCTGCAAAATCAAGCGCCCAGACTGAGAAGCCTGCACCATTCAGCGCGTCCGCCCATGAGCGGCCGTCAAAGCGGAAAAAAATCGAATTCTCAGCCGGAAATGTCGCCCCGTGGATATAAAGCACCGGTGTGCCCCGCACCTCGCCCGCGCTTTGCACCATGAGCGCAAGCCCGGGTTGGCCAGGCTGGCCAGCTGTGGCTGGTGCACCCCGCAGGTTGAATGATTGAAGTTCTGTCTCTGCCACGGCAGCTGATCCTCCCCAAAATACTGTCATGACTGAAAATAAAACGGTGCTCATTCTTTTAAGCATGTGGCCTCCGGCGTGTTGAACGATGGACAGGGTTGACGGTGCACCACAGGTATCACCGGCCGCCTTATCAATGGTTCGATAAAGACCGAAGTATGCTTGGAAAGTTACTGTGAGCTTTGGACATGTGGAACCACAAGAGAGCCGCAGGGCAGATCACCAGACCCTAAAGCTGTTTTTCAAAGCGCCAGATATCAAGCGGAAAGATACCACCGGATACCTCTGGCACATTGAGCTCAATGGTCTCGACACCCACGCGCACCCAGCCAGCTTTCTCATAAAACCGAGATGCCTGCTCGTTCCCGATCCCGCAGGCGAGCCAGGCCGTTTTATGGCCTTGGGCTGCGATACGCGCTTCCGCGTCCTGCGTCAGTTTGGCGGCAAGACCTGTGCCCCGCGCATCGCGGGAAACATACAGCTGGTGTAATTCATCCCCGCTGATCGTGGCAAAACCGAGCGGCGCACCAATGGGCCCAGAAACCCGTGTTTCTGAAAGCATAGGGGCAAGGCGCGTGCGAAAACTTTCAAGCGTTCTGTGCCGCGCCAGCTCAGGCGGCAGGATACCCAAGTGTGCATCCTGCCATCCGCTGAACCAAATCTGGGCCAGCGCGTCTATATCTGCCGTTTCCGGCTGTCGGAGGGGTAAAGTTTTCATGTGTACGCCCTTTTACCCCATCACCGCAGTAGGGGGTTTACGTGCTCAGCCTCAAGGCCACCACTGCCGTAAGGGCGGGTGAGAATCTCAAGCAAATGACCGTCCGGGTCAGGGAAATAAACACCGCGGCCATCATCCCAGTGATTGATCTCCCCCGGGTGTTTTTTGAACGGGTCAGCCCATATGGGCAACTCGAGCGCCTGAATGCGGCCGAAAATATCGTCAAACTCCGCCTCACTGACCTGAAAGGCAAAATGCCGGGAGGTAATTTCCTCATCGGTTTCAATGAAGTCGAGCGATGTATCCCCCACTTGCACCACGGCAAAAGGGCCAAGGTTTTTATGGGAGGCAAGACCTAGCAGGCTTGTATAAAATTTGGCGGATGCTGTTTTATCGCTGGCATGAATGATGGTGTGATTAAGCGTAACGGTCATCAAAAGCTCCAATAAGTGATCTGCCTAGCCTGAAATTTTCATACCACCGGCTGCACCATGCCACCAGAGCGATCACGCACTGTTGAAACCAGCGCGACCTGCCGTGCACCAAGCCATCAGCCGCGAATGAGGACAGGTATGATGGCAAGGCCTGATACTTGTGGTATTGCATCATAGATGTGGGGAGGAAATACCATGGCTAACACCGGAAAATTGCTCGCATTTTCACGCACTGTCTGGGCACATGCGCCGCTCGGGTTGGCGCTGGTTCTGGGCTCGGTTCTGGGCTCGCTTCTGGCCGCACAAAATACCGCTGCTCACGCAGACGACGCTGGCTGGCAGGCGCTCTTTAACGGGAAAGACCTGTCTGGCTGGCAAATGAAGTTTGCGGGGCGTCCGCTTGGCGAGAACTATAAAAATACCTTCCGAGTTGAAGACGGTGTTATCCGCGCAAACTATGATGACTATCAGGCCTTTGAAGGACGCTTTGGCCACCTTTTCTGGCAAACGCCCTATTCAAACTATCGCCTGCGTTTCGAATACCGGTTTACGGGACACCAGACAGCGGGCGCGCCAGGGTGGGCGTTTCGCAACAGCGGTGTCATGGTGCACGCACAAGCGCCCGAAAGCATGACGACCGATCAGGACTTTCCTGTCTCGATCGAGGTGCAGCTGTTGGGGCAGCAAGGCAGTGACGCACGGCCAACGGGCAATGTGTGCACGCCCGGCACCCATATCCACATTGATGGGAAGCTGGTGAAAGACCATTGCATCACCTCCCGCGCGGGCACCCACACAGGCGATGATTGGGTGCATGCAGAAGTGGTGGTGAGGGGTGGCGCGCTTATCCAGCACCTTATCAACGGGGAGCTGGTAATGGAATACAGCCACCCGCAATATGACCTGCTTGAGCCGGATACCCGGAACCTCAAGCCCGCTTTAGCGGACCTAAGCCAAGGTTACATCGCGTTTCAGGCGGAGAGCCACCCGGTTGAATTCAGGAATATATATCTGAAACTGCTTGATACAGAATAGATGAGGGCCCCCGCATCAAACTATCGACGGGGCTGCGGAAAGCGAGTACCTATGCGCCATGACAACAGACACACCCACAAAGAGTGAGCCGCTTGAGATATTCCTCGCCACCGTGCCGGGGCTTGAAACTGCCCTGCAGCGCGAGGCGCACAGCAAAGGCTTCAAAAACGCCAAATCCACGCCGGGCGGTGTAACCGTCACCGGCGGGTGGCCTGAGGTATGGCGCGCAAACCTTGAACTGAGGGGCACCAGCAAAGTGCTGGTGCGGCTCGGCAGCTTTCGGGTGCAGCATTTGGCCAAGCTTGATAAACGCGCGCGCGCTTTCCCGTGGGGCGAGACGCTCAGCGCAGATGTGCCGGTGCGGGTGGATGTAACGTGCAAAAAATCCCGCATCTATCATGACAAGGCTGCCGCAGAACGCATTGAAAAAGCGATCCGTGCGTCACTGGGGGTGGAAATCTCAACTGAAGCCAACGTATGTATCAAGGCGCGCATATTTGACGATATGTGCACCATCAGCGTGGATACGTCTGGCGAGTTGTTGCACAAACGCGGCCACAAGGAAGCGGTGAACAAAGCGCCGATGCGCGAAAATCTGGCCGCGCTTCTGTTGATGGAATGCGGTTTCACAGGTGGTGAGCCAGTGGTAGACCCCATGTGTGGCTCTGGCACCTTTGTGATTGAAGCGGCGGAAATGGCGCTGGGCCTCACGCCCGGCCGCAGCCGAGATTTTGCTTTTGAACAACTGAAAACCTTTGATGCCAAGGCGTGGCAAACCATGAAAGCCAACAGCATCTTGGATGATGCCACAAGTGATGTGCGCTTCTTTGGTTTTGACCGGGATTCAGGCGCCATCAAGATGAGCACCGCGAATGCGGAGCGCGCGGGTGTTATGGGCATGACAGCCTTCTCCCGCCAGAGCATCAGCGAGCTTGCCTGCCCTGAAGGCGAGGCAGGCCTCGTGATCATCAACCCACCCTATGGTGCGCGTATTGGCGATGTGAAAAAACTTACCTCGCTATACAGCTCATTAGGGGCAACGCTTGCGGCCCGCTTTGGCGGTTGGCGCGTGGGGCTTGTGACCAACTCGCGTGAGCTTGCGAAAGCAACCGGCCTGCGGTTTGGCAAAAATACCACCGCGTTTTCACACGGTGGCATTCCGGTAAAGCTATATAAAACGCAGCCGTTACCCTTTAGCTAGAGGCCGCAGCCCCTACTCTGCTTCGTGGCACACAAATTCAACCAACCGGCCATCCGGGTCACGAAGATAGCCCGCGTAATAATTCGGGTGAATATGAGCCGCGAGCGCAGGCGCGCGGTCAAGCGTCAACCCGGTTTTTGAAGCGCCTTCATAGATCAGGTCTACTGTGGCGCGGTCGGGCGCGCGAAAGGCATAGTGCACGTCTGTGGACGGTGTGCCTTCAAGCACAAAAAAATCAAGCGATATGCCGTCCCCAAATCCCTTTGCCGGGCCGTCCACCGTTTGGCTGTAGCCCAGCGGCGCAAGCGTGGTTTTATAAAACGCCACTGTGGCTGTGAGGTCGCTTGTTTTGATTTCCAGATGATCGATCATTCTTGCTGTCTTTCTTATATATAGAGATGAGCTTATTTGGGGTTGGGGTTTACGAGCATGGGGCGCTTTCAGCCCCTTCGGTTACAACACACAGGGGCCGGTCATTGCCGCCAAGCCTGCCTGTTTCAACATCGGAAAGGATGGCTGCATAACCCGCCGCACCCGAGGGGGTTGTGACCATACCAGAGCCATGAAGCGCCTGCACGGCGCGGACCGCGGCCTCATCGCTCACCGTATGGTAGTGCACATCAGCATGAGCCAGCACATCCACCGCAAGGCTTGAGGGAACCTTGCAGTCCAGTCGGTGCATGAGCGAGGCCCGCGGGTCTGCAACCACCGTCAGTCTGCCAGCACTTGCGCTTGCCCTCAGGCACGGCGCAACGTCAGGCTCAACGATGATGATGGTGGGCTGCATGGGCCAGTGCAGGCGAATGTAACGCGCGGTAGCGGCCGCAAAACTGCCCACACCCGCCTGCAAATAAACATGGGTGGGCCAGATGCCAGTGCCCGCAAACACCTGCTCCAGCTCGCTCGCCAGTATCTGGTATCCTTCCATCACAAGCGCGGGGGTAGTTTCGTCGTTTGCGATAGAAAAATCCGCCACGAGGAAAACCTTGTTACCCTTTGCGGCCTTTGCGGCATTCGCAGCGGCGGCACAGGCGTCTTCATAGGTGGTGCCCGCGATCACAGCCTCTGCGCCCAGACCTGCGAGGCGACGGGCGAAGCTTTCAGGCGCACTTTCCGGCAGGAACACCTTTGCGCGCACGCCAAATATCTGCGCGGCTTTTGCCACCGCCATACCGTGGTTGCCCGCGCTTGCGCACACGAGGGTCACACCGCTGAGCGCGGCGTTCTCTGCATCGCCAAGCCGCTCCATTGCGGGCCACAGCACCCGGCGCTGTTGGCCGAGAAGGCCAGCAAGAAGCTGCGCCACTGCATAGATGGCACCAAGGCCCTTGAAAGCACCAAGGCCCAGCCTGCCGGTTTCGTCCTTGATATATATGCCGCTGCCATTTGGCGCCTTCACGGTGATGAGCGGTGTTGGCGCATAAAGCGCACACTGCGCCATAGTCGCACGCGCCCGTGCAACATCCGGTTTGAACACAGTTTGATGGATTGAAGGTGAAACCTGCATAAGCGCGCCCTGTTGTTTGTCGGGCATGAATATACCGCGCTATGGCGATATATATTGCGCGCGCATTGCTATTTGTGTGACTATTTTTGATCATACAATGGCAAAAAGTGATCGATAGATATTATGATGACCGACCTTGACCATGCGGACCGTATCCTGCTTGCTGAATTGCAGCGGGACAGCACCACCTCGATCAACGACCTGGCGGATGCTTGCGGCCTTTCAACCCCTTCCGTGCAGCGCAGGCTCAAGAAACTCAGGGCATCCGGCGTGATTGAGCGCGAGATTGCGGTGCTGAACCAAAAAGCACTTGGGCAGGATATGACCTTCATCGTGCTGGTGGAGCTGGAACGTGAACGTATCGACCAGCTTGATGCTTTCCGCCGCATGGCAGCGAGGGAAAGCGCGGTTCAGCAGTGTTATTATGTGACCGGGGAGGCGGATTTTGTGCTTGTGTGCACGGCCGCAGACATGCAGGCGTTCGAGGCACTTACCCACCGCCTGTTTTTTGAAAATGGCAATGTGCGGCGCTTTCGCACCTCTGTTGTCATGAGCCGCACCAAGGTTGGCCTTGATGTGCCGGTGATGCCTTAACCCGCGCAAGAGCCCTATTCGAAATAGACCATGCACTGGCGGGAAAGGGCCACCAGTTCACCAGCTTCGGTAAACAGCATGCCTGATTGCTGGCTGTAGCCGTCCTTCGCTGCTTCAAGCGTATAATCAAGGTAGAACCAGTCGGCTTTCACGTCCGCCGGCGGCATGAGAAACTCAAGCGACCAGCTGAGCGAGCTTGCCATCACCGGTTTGTTGTAGTGCGACATCATCACCGGTGGCGGGATGTCCGCAAGGCCCACAAGCGCTTCTGCAGGGTAAGCGCTCATGTCGCTTTTGTGTTTCACCCACATGCCAAGGCGGCGGTCGCCTGTGTTCGACATGGGCACGCCGCCCCCGGTCCAGTGACCATCAAAATACTGCAGGAAGGGCGGCAGAAGGCGCCCGGCCCCCTGAAGAGGTGGCACGCTGTCACGCGGTTCCGGGTTGAACGCCACGTTGGGGGCTGCGGCTTTGGTGTCCCGCGCATCCCCAAAAGACGCCATGGCTTGCGCGCACACCGCATCACCCGCACGCACCTGCGATGTGGCTTGGGTGACATTACGCCCTTCACGCAGCACGCTTGAGACCACCTGTACTTCACCCGCAGGCGCGGGCCCCACAAAGGATACCATCAGCGAACGCATAGGCTTTGGTGTGCTCAGCGCCCTGTTCATGCCAGCCACCAGCAGGCCGCCCACAAGCCCGCCATATGCTGCGCGACCCTGCATCCAGCCTGGTGTCAGCGTTGCAACAGCATCCGCGCTGTCCACATCGCCGAGAATGTCGCCAAAAAGCCGTTCCTGCATGATCAAACCTTCCTGATAATCTGAACTTCATGTGCGCCTTAGAGGTAGCGTATTCTTTAGCTGTGGCAAGATTTCATTCCCGTATACCCGCCCTCACATGCGCAAATAAGTCACGGGTGCATATAGTCCTTTTTTCTGCCATAAGGGTCTCTATAATATGGACATTGCCTGACATATCCTGTCAGGAGAGCAGGCAAGCAAAAAGATTGGGAGACATCATGGCCATCCACTTCTACGAGGGCGACCTGCCAAGCGGGCTGGACTTTGGCGCGTCCGTCGCGATTGACAGCGAAACCATGGGCCTTCTGCCTCACCGGGACAGGCTCTGTGTGGTGCAGCTTTCAAGCGGGGACGGCAATGCTCACCTCGTGCGCTTCAAAAAGGGCATGTATGATGCCCCGAACCTGAAGGCGCTGCTGACCAATCCGGATGTGCTCAAGATCTTCCATTTCGCGCGTTTTGATGTGGCTGTGATGAAAGCTTATCTGGGTGTGGACACGGCGCCGATATACTGCACCAAGATCGCCAGCAAACTTGTGCGCACCTATACGGACCGTCACGGCCTCAAGGACCTGTGCCGCGAGCTTGCCGGTGTGGACCTTGATAAACAGCAGCAATCAAGCGACTGGGGTGCGGACGAGATATCAGACGCGCAAAAAGACTATGCGGCCTCTGATGTGCTTTACCTGCATGCCTGCAAGGAAAAGCTTGATATGATGCTGGCACGCGAGGGGCGTACAGCTCTGGCCGAAGCCGCTTTCGCTTTTCTGCCGACCCGCGCCGCGCTCGACCTCAAGGGGTTTGAGCCGATGGATATTTTCTCGCACTAAGGCAAATGAGTTGATGTCGCAGATGAAGTCTGAACATTTTGGCAGCGCTACCACGGCACGGGAACGCGCGCGTGCGGCCTTGGGGCCGATGAAGATCGTGCCCGTCGGGCGCCACTGGGACAGCTTCATTATTGTCATGCGGCTTGTGCTACCCATCTGCGCGCTGGTGCTGGGCAGTGTTACCATTCTATGGCCCTTCATCAATGAAACCGAGGTCAGCTTCACTCTCTCACGCGAGGAAGTGGCCAAAACCTCAAGCGTCGTGCATATGACCAACTTGCGCTATGTGGGCACAGATACGGGCAACCGCCTGTTCCGCATTGAAGCCAGCGCTGGCCAGCAGGAAGATGCAAACGCGCCCATAATTCGGCTAAGCGATATCCGTGCGCGAATGGAGTTGCAGCCCGACCTGCCCGCCTTTGTGCATGCCCGCACCGGCATATACCGCATGAAAGAAAGCACGCTTGAACTTATCGGCGGCGTTTCTGTGCGGTCTGCGGCAGGTTATCAACTGGAGATGGACGGCGCGGAAGTGGACCTCAAGGCCCACACAGCCAAAGGCACCGGCAAAATCAAAGGCGCGTCTGAGTTGGGACAGCTTGAAGCTGGCAGCATGGAAGTGCTGATCGATACCCACGAAGGTGTTTTTGAGGGCGGCGTCAGGCTGCACCTTGTGCCCCAACGTCCGGCGCAGGACGGCCCCAAAGCGCCACGGCTTACCAGCCAGCCAAGCAATACACCCAACAGCGAAACCGAGTTCGCAGGCACATGAGAACAGATATGAAAAAGCTTTTCCAAAAAGTCAGCCTAGCCACTGCAATCCTGACTGCTACCCTGTGTGCAATGGCATCACCTTTGCTGGCGCAATCGGTTCTCAAAAGCCATGACACCTATCAGGCCATTGATATCTCTGCCGAACGGCTGGAGATGAAACAAAAAGAAGGCCGGGCTATTTTCAAGGGTGCTGTGACTGTCAAGCAAGGCAAAATGACCCTGAACGCGGATACGCTGACTGTGTTTTACCAGGCTGAAAACGGCGTGGAAAACCCGTCAATCTCCCGGCTCGATGCTGAAGGGTCGGTCACACTCACCTCCGCCAGTGAAACACTGAGCGGTGAATGGGGCGTTTATGATGTGGACCGGCGGTTGATCACGCTGGGCGGTGATGTTGTGTTCACACAGGGCGATTCTACACTCAGGGGCAACCGGCTTGAGTTCGACCTCGTCTCAGGCCTCGCGAAGCTGGATGGCAACGCCAGCGAAGACGGCCGTGTGCGTGGCCAGTTTAGCGTGCCTTCCGCCAAGAAGCCGGACGAAAAGCAATAAAATTCAGCCTGCCATCGCAAAACCAGCTTCACTGCGCTAATGCAAACTGAGCGCGGCAATGCGGCTGGCCACAAGCCTTATTGATTAAGATAATACCAGCTGAAACCATTGCTTTTCACTGGCGTGATGCCCATGTTCATGGTTTATTGAGGGTGGCTTATGCATAAAATGAGCCAAACGGGAAAGCAGGTCTTCCGGCGCTTTTAAGTGCCGGGCTGGGAAGGCCCCGCAAAAGGGATGGTTAGCGAGTATGGATGGCAGCGAAAGCAGTCAACAAACAAAAGGGCCAGACGCCAATGCTGGCGAAGGGTTGCATGTTTGCGGTATCGGCAAAGCCTATAGTGGACGGCCGGTCTTAAGGGACGTATCCCTTTCCGTGCACCGGGGCGAGGTTGTCGGGCTTCTGGGGCCAAATGGCGCCGGTAAAACCACATGCTTTTATTCCATCACCGGGCTGATCGCCCCTGACCGGGGCCGGGTTGAGCTTGACGGTGTTGAAATCACCCATCTGCCCATGTACCGCAGGGCACGGCTTGGCATCGGATACCTGCCGCAGGAAACATCAATCTTCCGCGGCATGACAGTAGAAGAAAACATCCGCGCTATCCTGGAAGTGGTTGAGAAAGACCGCGCGCTCAGAGACGCGATGCTCAACGAACTTCTGGAAGAATTCTCCATCGCGCACCTTCGCAACACACCCGCACTTGCGCTTTCAGGCGGGGAGCGTCGGCGCTGCGAAATCGCGCGCGCGCTGGCGGCACGCCCAAGCTTTGTGTTGCTTGACGAACCCTTTGCAGGCATCGACCCGATCGCCATCGCCGACATTCGTGACCTGACCGCGCACCTTAAAGACCGGGGCATCGGTGTGTTGATCACCGATCACAACGTGCGCGAGACGCTCGATATCATTGACCGCGCTTATATTATTTACGACGGCCATGTGCTGTTTGAAGGCAACGCAGAGGCCGTGCTCAAGGACCCGGATGTCAGACGGGTTTATTTGGGTGAAAGCTTTAGCCTTTAAGGAGGACCAACTGTGGCCTTAACGCCAAGGCTTGATCTTAGACAGAGCCAGCAGCTGGTGATGACACCCCAGCTGCAGCAGGCGATCAAGCTATTGCAGCTCAATAATCTGGAACTTGCCGACTATGTCGCGCAAGAGGTTGAGCGCAACCCGCTTCTTGAGGTAGGCGAACCGGGTGACGGCGGTGTTCCCGGCGACGATGGCGGTGAGCACGGCGGCACCGCAAATGATGAATACCTGCGCGAAGGTGGTGATGGTGGCGGGGACGGCTCTGACGGCATTGTCGCCGCTGACCGGGGCCTTGATAGCGCGACAGACACCTCATCCAGCGCGGATTCCGCCCTTGATACTGATTATGAAACCAATCTTTACAACAGTGATGCAGCGCCAGACCGCGTGAGCACGGAAACCAGCTCCGGCAGCCTTTCTTATGATGGCGGCGGTGCGATTAAAGGCAGCGGCGGCGGGTTTGACGACCGTGGGCTTGATCAAACGCTCGAGGGCGAAGAAAACCTGCATGATTTCCTCTTGCGCCAGATGGCCGTGGCGGTACAGAACCCCGCTGACCGTCTGATTGCCACCCATATGATCGACCTTGTGGACGAAGCAGGCTATCTGAATGCCGCTGACCTTGGCGAGATTGCCGAGCGGTTGGGCTGTGAAGATGTAGATGTGGACCGCGTACTCACTGTGATGCAGACGCTTGAACCTTCAGGTGTGTTTGCCCGCAGCCTCGGCGAATGCCTTGCCATTCAACTGCAGGAGCTGGACCGCTTTGACCCGGCCATGGAAGCGCTGATTGATAACCTTGAGCTGTTGGCCAAGCGCGACATGGTGGCGCTCAAGCGCATCTGCGGCGTGGACCAGGACGATATCGCCGATATGGTCAAGGAAATCCGCGCGCTGAACCCCAAACCGGGGCTGGCGTACGGTGGCACGTCCGTGCAGCCTGTGGTGCCGGATATCTTTGTGCAAAAGAACCGCGCCGGCAGCTGGATTGTGGAACTGAACACCGACACCCTGCCCAAGGTGCTTGTAAACCAGCAGTACCTGACAGAGCTTTCCGATGTGGGCGGCAGCAAAGAAGCCAAAACCTTCGTCTCCGACTGTGTATCTTCCGCGAACTGGCTGGTGAAGGCACTTGACCAGCGCGCGCGCACCATTCTCAAGGTTTCAACGGCGCTGGTGAAAACACAGAGCCATTTTTTCGAGCATGGCGTGCGATTCCTCAAGCCCCTTACGCTCAAGGATATCGCGGACGAGATCAACATGCATGAAAGCACGGTCTCCCGCGTGACCAACAACAAATTCATGTCGTGCCCACGCGGTATGTTTGAGCTGAAGTATTTTTTCACCTCGTCCATCTCGTCAGGCGACGGTGGGGACGCGCACTCGTCCGAGTCGGTAAAATTCCGCCTGAAAGAGCTTATCGACGCTGAAAGCCCGAAAAAAATCCTCTCTGACGATAAATTGGTTGTGATGATGCAGGCCGAAGGCATCGATATCGCACGCCGTACGGTGGCCAAATATCGTGAGGCGTTACGCATCCCGTCATCGGTACAACGCAGGCGCCTCAAGAACATGGGCTCGTGAGTCGCTCATAGCTTTCCAAAAAGCCACCAAAAAAGCGCTCACCAAATCCCGTTTAGTTTCAAAAATTTGACATAAATCATTTCCCATTAACCACACTTAAACCATCTTTTGTGGTAGGCTGATTTAGTCGGCCGCAATGGTCGTCAGCGACCCCGGTGTCAAACGGGGACAGGCACCGGAAATACCGTGTCGCAACGCGGGCTACCACGGCTCGTATTGTCAATAAAGCTGCCTCCCCGGCAGCTGTAGAAAGGATGATTGGCACCTATGGATATCAATGTTACCGGACGGAAAATGAATGTAGGCGCAGCACTCACCAGCCATGTTGAAGAACGCCTCGAAGCAGTCGCAGAAAAATATTTCAGCCGCACCATTGATTCAACAACCACATTCGTGAAAGAAGGGCACCTCTACCGAGTAGACATATCGCTTCACGCCAATCAAGGAATCAGCCTTCAGGCTAGAGGAGAGGCGGACGAGCCCTACGTCGCATTTGAGAACGCGACAGAGAAAATAGAAAAACAGTTGCGTCGATACAAACGACGCCTTAAGAACCACCACCACGCTCCGCAGCGCGATGTGGCCCTTGAGTTGGCCCGCGATACAGTTATCGCGCCGGAGACGGAAGATGACACTGAAGCCCTCAATGGGGCAGATGATCAGCCGATCATCATCGCAGAGAGCAAAAAAGAAATTCCGCTCGTATCTGTGGGTGATGCCGTGATGCTGATGGACTTGGCAGATGCCAATGCTTTTGTCTTCCGCAACCGGAAAAGTGAGACGCTAGAGGTGGTTTACCGCCGCCAGGACGGCAATATCGGGTGGATAAGCCCGGGCACAGCCGCCTAAACAGGCCCGCGGTAAGCGAATAGGAATAAGCCAGAGAGGTCCACCGGACCCAACCATGGTTGGGTCCGGACGAAAGAGAGATCATGGAGATCGAAGATTTGTTGTCGGCTGAGCATGTACTCGCCGATTTTAGAGCATCGAGTAAAAAACAGACTATTCAGGCACTGTCCCGCAAACTTGCGGACACGTTAGAGCTTGATAGCCGTATGGTATTCGACAAGCTCCTGGAACGTGAACGACTTGGCAGCACAGGTGTTGGCAAGGGCGTTGCTATTCCGCACGCCCGCATTGATGGTCTTGAGCGCATCACCGGCCTTTTTGCCCGACTCGCCAACCCGATCGATTTTGACAGCGTGGATGATGTACCCGTGGATATCGTGTTCATGCTGCTCGCGCCCACAGACGCAGGTGCTGATCACCTGAAAGCGCTTGCGCGCATCTCGCGCCTGCTCCGGGACGAAAAAACATTGTCCAAACTGCGCGTGACCGCAGACGCCAGCGCTCTCTACGCCATGCTGGCGCAACCAGCGTCCAACGCGGCTTAACGGCGTCGCCTTGAATATTCCGTAATTTTGCAGTATATATGCAGTATGTAGTGAGTTGAAAATCACTGTGTATATAGGAGTGAAGTTATGTCCCGATTAACGCTTGATCTGTCCAAAGATGTCGACAATCGCCTGACCGAGATTGCGAAACGCGAAGGCATCAGCAAAGCAGAAGCCATGCGCCGGGCATTCGCGCTTCTTGCCATGGCGGATACAGAGAAAAGCAAGGGTAATTCACTGGGCATTGTCAGGGAAACCCAGGACGATCCTTCAAAGTTTGATGTCCTTGGCCGGGTTGTCGGAATCTGATGAGCGGTAATCAAACCAGTGCTGGCGCAAGCTTTGACATAGACCAATATGCGCCCGAGGGTTCAGTCACATCTGTAGACGAAACCGAACGGCTCAAGCTTGCCCGCCAAGTTTTGATTGTCATGGCAATAATAATCGCGGGAGTTTTTATTGGTTGGGCGTTTGCTCCAGATAATGCTGCCCTCAAGGCGATCTTCGAGCTCATTAAAATCGGTGCTTTACCGCTGATAACCTTGATCGTCTCGTTTTATTTCCCCAACGCCAACAAATGACGTTTCTGAACTAGTCAGAAAACTCGACCCGCACAAAATAGAGCCCATCAGGCGGCGCGTTGAAGCCAAGCGCCTGACGATCGCGTGCGTCCAGCGCCGCTTTCACATCTGCCTTGCTCCATTTGCCTTCGCCCACAAGCTTGAGCGTACCGGTGATGGACCTGATCTGGTGATGCAGGAACGAGCGCGCGCCAGCGTGCACACGCACTTCATCACCTTCGCGCTCAACCTTCAGGTAATCCATGGTCTTGACCGGGCTTTTCGCCTGACACTGTACATGTCGGAAAGTTGTGAAGTCGTGCTGACCAACTAATACCTGGGCCGCGTCATGCATCGCGTCCGCGTCCAGTGGGGTTTTCACATGCCACTTGAGGCCCCGATCAAATGTGAGCGGCGCGCGGCGGTTTGCAATACGGTAGGTATAGTGGCGCTTCAGCGCATCAAAACGCGCATTGAAGCTTTCATGAACTTCTTCAACCTTCACAACCGCCACCGTGTTGGGTTTCAGGTGAAAATTAAGCGCGCCCTGAAGCTGGTCTGAACTCATCACGCGCTCGAGGTCAACATGGGCGACCTGCCCAAGCGCGTGCACGCCCGCGTCCGTCCGCCCTGATCCGGTAACCCGGATCGCCTCGTGTGGCGCAAAAACCTTGAAGGCATCCTCAAGCGCCGCCTGTACCGACGGCCCGTTGTCCTGGCGCTGCCAGCCTACAAAGGGGCGGCCGTCATATTCAATGGTAAGCTTAAAGCGTTGCATAGTTAGTCGCCTTGGCCAACTTTTTTGCCCGAAGGCAACGTGAAGCCACGCAGGATATCTTCGCGCGCCATAGGTCCCTTGCCCGCACGCTGTGCACGGTCAATGCGATAAGCACCCTCGCCGCAGGCTATCAGCATCTCATCATCAAGGCACACCCCCGGCTCGCCCGACCTATCCTCTACGACCGTGCCAGCAAGGACTTTGAAGCGCTCCCCGTTCATCTCTGTCCAGGCACCGGGGAAGGGGCAAAGGCCACGTACATGGCGGTCAATTTCCGCCGCACTTCTATGCCACACTATTCTGGCCTCCGATTTCTCGATTTTATGAGCATATGTAACGCCTTCAGCCGCTTGTGGCACCGCCACAGCCGTGCCCCGCTTTAGCCCCATAACCGCCTCACCAATGAGGCTTGCGCCCAACTCCGCCAGCCGGTCGTGCAGGTCAAGTGTAGTGTCGCGGGGGCCGATGTCTGTCTCCGCAAACGCAAGCACAGGGCCTGTATCAAGCCCAGCTTCCATCTGCATGATGCAAACACCCGTCTTCTCGTCGCCCGCCATGATCGCCCGGTGAATGGGCGCTGCCCCACGCCAGCGAGGCAGCAGGCTCGCGTGTACATTCACACAACCATATTTTGGGGTATCCAGAACGACTTGCGGCAGGATCTGGCCGAACGCCACCACTACTGCAACATCTGCGTTGAGGCTCGCAAATTCGGCTTGCGCATCAGAGTCGCGCATTGATTTTGGTGTGAAAACCTTCAGCCCTTCGGCTTCGGCAAAGGCATGCACGGGCGATGGTTTGAGTTTTTTGCCGCGGCCCGCAGGCGCTGGCGGCTGGCTATAAACCCCGATAACGTCATGGCCTGCGGCAATGAGCGCCTTCAGGGTTGGGAGGGCAAATTCTGGTGTGCCCATAAAAGCAACGCGCATTATGCCCTCCAAAACGTTGGGAAATTAAAGAATAGTGGCGTCTTTCGTCGCCTTGCGGACCTTCTTGATGATCATATTGCGTTTCAGCTTTGAGAGATAATCAATAAAAACCACACCGTTCAGGTGGTCGATCTCATGCTGTACGCACGTGGCCTTAAGGCCTTCCATCAATTCTTCCTGCTCTTTTCCGTGATAGTCGAAATACCGCACCTTCACGCTGGCAGGACGCTCAACCTCGGCATAGTGCTCCGGCACCGAGAGGCAGCCCTCATTATAAACGCTAAACTCCTCAGATTCCCAAGTGACCTCAGGGTTAACGAGGAATATAGGCTGGCGGCCTTCCTCTTCATCGCCTTCCGTATCAAGCACAATCACACGCTTTGGCACCGCAACCTGGATCGCGGCCAGGCCAATACCGGGCGCGTCATACATGGTTTCAAGCATATTATCCATCAACCGGCGCAGGTCATCATCAACCTGCCCAACAGGGTCGGACAAGGTTTTGAGAAGCGGGTCAGGTACGTTGATAATATCAAGCTTGGTCATTCTTGGTTCCAAATAATCGGCGTTTGTCCCGCATTACCTATGGTTGGTGCCTGCATCCGTCAAGCCGAAAGCGGCATCAGAAGTCTGAAATTGGCGCATCCGGGCTGTATTCACCCGCCATATCCTCGATCTCAACAACCCACAGGTCATTATCGAATGATCGCTTTTTGGCTATACGGGCGTCTGCATCCACTTCCGCCTCGCCACCTTCGGGGCCAAGACGACGCCAGATTTTCTCGCCATCAAAGTTGCGGGACTGCTCAAACGTCAGCACGCCTGCGCCAAAACGGTTTATCTTTAGAAGGATACCCCCGCGCGCCTCATCACCTTTCGCCACCACAAAAGCAGGCATGTGGTTGATATGGCAGGTGCGCACATGCGCATCCACCCAAAGGCGAGAGGTTAATCTGTTTTCAGTCATAAGGGGATATGGCGTGCGAGCAGGAAATTGGTCAAGCCGAATTATTCCTGAGGCTCGTCATCAAGCCCGAGAATATGTAGCCTGTCGCGGAACATTGTACGAATGTGTTCCTCATCCACCTCAAAGGTAACACCGAGCGACTCGCCCTTTGTCCAGGCTACGCGCGCAGGGATATCACCGCGCTCTGCCACCGCGAGGGTGATTTTTGTGCCTTCCTTGAGCGGCAGGTCAACCCGCACACGGGCGCCGCCAAGCGACAGATTCCATATCTGGCAGGCAACCCTGTGTTTGCCCACCACAAGTTTTGCCGGCCACAAAACAGACCGCCGCCGATGCGCACGGTTGTCCCGGCCTTGCTCTGGATCTGATTTTTCCTGCGCCATATTCTGCGCCCTTTTCAGCGTTGAAACGGCATTTTTGCCTGAGAGATACAGAAAGTCTAGCTCAGTTGGGTAAATCAAACGTCACCAACAAGTTAGAATTTTCAACAAACTCCATATTAACCTTCATGGCGTAAGCCTTTGCTGTCGCTTGTATGCAAGCTTAACATTCGCTACCAAAGGCGAAGGGATTATTTTGGGGAAAGCACCGCGTGGCAGAAGAAGCCAGTATTCTTATCATTGAGGACAGCCCGACACTCGCGCTCACGTACCGCGAATATCTGCGCTCCCTTGGGCTGCCGATAGAAATTGCTGAAACCGGCACCGATGCGCTCGCCCATATCGAGGCCGCAAACCCAACCGTCATCCTGCTGGACCTCATGCTGCCGGATATGGACGGGCTTGATATCCTCAAACGCGTCAAAGCCGAGAAAAACGAAGCAAGGGTGATTGTGATCACCGCCCATGGTTCGGTGAAGGTCGCCGTTGAGGCAATTCAAGAAGGCGCGACCGACTTTCTGCTCAAACCCTTTGCTGCTGAACGACTGGTAACAACGGTTAAAAACGCGCTTGAAATTCACCGCCTTGCCGGGCTTGTGGAACAGTTTGCCGGTGGCCGCGCCAAGCAGTTTGACCGCTTTATCGGCAATAGCGCACCTATGCTGGCGGTTTACCGCATGATTGAGGATTGCGCTGCATCAAAGGCATCCGTATTCATCATGGGTGCGTCAGGCACAGGTAAGGAACTGTGCGCGGAATCGGTACACAACCAAAGCCCGCGCAAGGACAAACGTTTTGTTGCCCTGAACTGCGCTGCCATCCCCGCCAACCTGATCGAAAGCGAGATTTTCGGCCACAAAAAGGGAGCATTTACAGGTGCCTCAACAGACAGGGATGGGGCGGCGGTCACCGCCGACGGTGGCACGCTCTTCCTTGATGAAATTTGCGAGATGCCTCTCGACCTGCAGGCTAAATTATTACGGTTTATCCAAACTGGCCAGGTTGTGCCCGTTGGCAGCAACACGCCCCGCGACGTGAATGTGCGTTTTGTCTGCGCCACCAACCGCACACCGTGGGAGGAGGTTGAGGCCGGACGGTTCCGGGAGGATCTTTATTACCGACTTCACGTGGTGCCTATCCACCTACCGCCCTTGGCGGAACGCGGGCAGGATGTTCTGCTGATCGCAAGGCATCTGCTGGCCCAATATGCCGAAGAAGAAGACAAGGATTTCGACCGCATAGAGCCTGACGCGGAAGCCCGGCTGATGGCGCACAGCTGGCCCGGCAACGTACGGGAGCTGGGTAATGTGATCCATAGCGCCGTGGTACTTAACGAAGGCCCTGCGCTCACCGCCCCAATGCTTGAGCGCCTGATGGGCCCCTCGCGACGGTTATCCGCGGCCAGACCTCAAAATTCTGAGGGTGTTGCAGCCAATCAAACCCCGATCCCATCACCTGTTTCAAACGAGATTGAACCGCTCGCGGTAAGCGAGCGAAAGTTGATCGAACGTGCGATTGAACTTTCTGGCGGCAAGGTACGCGCGGCCGCCAAAAAGCTGGAGGTCAACCCTTCCACGCTTTACCGCAAGATCAAGGAATGGGAAGACTAGAGGCGCACCCCTTAAGCCAGGGACGCCACCGCAGCAGAGGTTTTCGCCGACAAAGTAACCATCATCGTGCGAAGTTTTTCAGCCTGCTGAAGATAAGCGTTATAGGCCTTCTTATTGGGCATCTGGAGCTGTGGCGGGTTTGCCAGCCAGCTTTGTATCGTTTTCACATAGACCCGCATAGCCGACGTTGTTTCCTGCGACAATGCCTGCAGAAGCAGCACGGTGTTCTTCAACCCCAGAAGGGCGTTTTTATAGGGGTCGGTACCCTTGGTACTGCTATTCAAGCTGCTCGCCGCGGCCGAATAATCCGTCAGTACGTCCGAAAACTCCTCCAGAGTTATACTATCCGGATAAGAACGTTTCAGCGCACTACCTGCTGCCACAAAATCCTTGAGCGCCGCATCATAAAGCCCAATCAGATTGTCAAACGTATCTATCACCATATCCTCCTCGCGCTGCAGCAGCACAATCAATCGCCAGCCAGATAGCTAAGCGTGCTTTCATATATTGAATTGGTAAAACCCCACCAGGCAGCCGGGGGTAAACTCACTTTTGGCCATTGGCGAAACTCAAGGGCAACCGAGCCCCCATCCCCAAGGTTGTGGTTGTAGCCAAGAGAGATGGAGTTATATGCGGCATCGCCGCGGGACATCAGGTCTTTTGATGGAAAATGAAAATTTCGGGTCGGATTGGTATTTGCATTTGCTGCATCACACTGCGCAACAGTTGCTACATATGTACCGCTACCCCGAATATAGTTGAGCCCGGAGGATATGCCCGCCGCCGCGCTATTGCTGGGAGGGGCAAGCACGCTGTCGACCCACTCTCCCCGCTTGGGGCCAAACGCAAGTTTTGCTCCACCGTCACCGTCTGCCACCGGATAGGTGCTGGTGCCAATTTTGATCTCGGTTTCGGCAAAGCCTTTCAAGAGTACCCTGTTGTTCTTTTGGCTTTCTTCCCCGCCCCACGCCGTAATAATGACTTCGTCTGTAGAAAAAAGCGCCTGCACATTGTCATCTAGCGCTGCATACATTGCGCTGAAACAGGTGCGCGACATCACGGTAAAGTATTCTTTGGAATAATCTTGCGCGGCACTCACCGCAAAGCCACAGTTCAGATACAGCAGTAGAAGAGTCATCAACCCACAGGCTTTATTGTAACCCTCATCGCTTATCGTTGTACCGTGGTCAGTTCTTTTGGCAGCGACCCAGTCCTCCGCTTTGCCAACGGTGTTCAGGATATCTGCACCAGGGAATAAAACGGTGGGGTCAACAAACAGCTTGTCACCATAATATACACGCTTTAACCCCTCGACCCTGGTACCGGACTGATTCACAAGCGTCCGTATTTCCAGATACTCTGTCTCATACTCACCTTGAATTGCCGCCACCGCCTCCCTGGCAGTACGAATGGTGTCCCTATATATGGCTCGTTTTGCCTGATAGTCTGGCGAACGCTCGTCAAGGTCCGCCAAATTTTGCTTCGCTGTGTCCCACGCTGATTTATAGGGTTGAGCCTGCGCGCCATATTTGGCTTTAAGTT
Source organism: Kordiimonas sp. (assembly GCF_965216265.1). Classification (GTDB taxonomy): domain Bacteria; phylum Pseudomonadota; class Alphaproteobacteria; order Sphingomonadales; family Kordiimonadaceae; genus Kordiimonas. The sequence goes on along the minus strand of NZ_OZ244153.1, from coordinate 2,240,319 downwards.
CTTTGGTGATTTTCCTGTCAAGCGCCTGCCGAATAGTGGCCACCGGTAACCCTTGAGCAAAACCCAGAAAACCGTTGACCTGCTCCAGCGGGATATCAAGTGTAACTTGGGGTGCACCTGCAAAGTCACGTTTTCGAACCTGCACAATCCCGCCATAAGCATCAAGAGTTGATGCCCACTTGCCGTCGCGCGCTGCAAGAGCAGCTATAATGTCACTAAAGACCCTGTCCTGACCGTCAAAATCATCCAGGATAAGAGTAATAAACTCCAACATCTGGTCCGTTGCCGCGGTTATTTCTTCGGCCTCAGAGAAGGGGACAGTTACAAATTCAAGAACAGCGTTATCACCCTCCACGCCATCGAGAAGGATTTTCCAGCCCATATCAGCCGCCTGATAGATAACCTTCTGATACTCAACGTCACCCGTCACTTTTACGTCGGTTTCGAATTCCACTCCGATAGCCATGGATATGAGCCCTCAAACTTTGCGTGGTCAGTACTTGAGGGACGGATGCAGGGTTTGTCTGTGAAGCTAAAAGAAAATGGCCAGAAGGTTCTCACCCTCTGGCCATTTTCTGGTAACCGCAAAAATCTTGGTGTTTATTCTGCGTCCAGTTCCTTGCGGGCTTGTGCGAGCGCGTGCGCGGCACTTGCCGCCAACCCGGCCATGTTCACAAGGTCTGACGCCGTGGCTGTCATGCGTGAAATCTGGATCGAGTGGCTCATGCCCAGAAGCATCGGGCCAACCACGCGGCCGCCGCCTAGCTCTGCCAACAGCTTATAGCCGATGTTAGCGCTGTGAAGCGCAGGCATCACCAGCACGTTTGCCGGGCCGGAGAGGTTCATGAACGGATACTGTTCCATAAGCGTGCGGTTCAACGCCACATCGGCCTGCATTTCACCGTCAAACTCAAAGTCCACATTGCGCTTGTTGAGAAGCGAAACAGCTTCCTGAATGTGTTTGGTTTTGTCCGATGGCGGGTTACCGAAGTTGGAGAATGACAGGAACGCAATGCGCGGATCATGGCCCAGGCGCTTCACGAAATAGGCCGCGTTTTGCGCAATGTCCGCCAGGTCTTCCGCGCCGGGGCGCTCGTTCACCGTGGTGTCTGCAATAAACACCGTGCGCTGTTTGGTGACCACGATCGACATACCAAACGGCCGCATGCCCGGCAGTGGGTCGATCACCCGTCGTACGTTCTTGAGCGCACGCCAATAATGCCGGGTTACACCGGTCACCATAGCGTCTGCGTCGCCCGTTGCCACCATACAGGCGGAGAAAACGTTCCGGTCGCGTTTGACAAGGCGCTGCACGTCACGCAGCAGGAAGCCGCGACGGTTCAGCCGTTCGTAAATATAGTCCACATAATCGCTGGTGCGTTTGGTGTTGGCCGCATTCCAGATCTCGAACGCTGCGTCATCCACACCCATTTCACGCAATTTTTCGCGGATTGGTGCTTCATAACCCACAAGGATCGGCACACCGTAACCGGCGTTTTTGAAGCCGATTGCCGCACGGAGGACTTTTTCTTCCTCCGCTTCCGCGAACACAACACGCTGCGGCGTGCGGCGCTTCAGGTCTTCAAACATGGTGGAAAGTGTGTCTGCCGTTGGGTCAAGGCGCGCTGAAAGCTCCTGCTCGTAAGCTTCCATATCCTCAATCGGCTTGCGCGCAACACCGCTGTCCATCGCGGCCTGCGCCACTTTCACCGGGATGCGGCGAATGAGGCGCGGGTCAAAGGGTGCCGGGATAATATATTCAGGGCCATAATGAGGTTGCTGGCCGCCGTAAGCCGCCGCCACTTCATCAGGCACATCTTCACGCGCAAGCTCGGCAATCGCCTGCGCTGCCGCGATCTTCATTTCTTCATTAATAGTCCGGGCCCGGACATCCAACGCACCGCGGAAAATATAAGGGAAACCAAGCACGTTATTCACCTGGTTTGGATAATCAGACCGGCCTGTGGCCACGATCGCATCCGGACGCGCTTCCTTGGCGTCTTCCGGTGTGATCTCGGGGTCAGGGTTTGCCATGGCGAAAATGATCGGCTTCTCGCCCATGGATTTAACCATCTCCTTGGTGATGGCACCGGCGGCGGCAAGGCCGATCACAACGTCAGCCCCCACCATGGCTTCTTCCAAAGTGCGCGCATCGGTTTTGATTGCATGCGCAGACTTCCACTGGTTCATGCCTTCTGTGCGGCCCGCATAAATCACACCGGTACGGTCTACCATGGTGACATTTTCATGCGGCAGGCCCATGGCCTTGATCAGCTCGATACAGGCGATACAGGCGGCACCTGCGCCAAGGGCGACAACTTTGGTGTCTTTAAGTTCACGCCCGGTAAGGTCCAGCGCGTTAATGAAACCAGCTGCGGTGATGATCGCCGTGCCGTGCTGGTCATCATGGAAGACAGGAATGTCCATCAACTCACGCAGGCGCTGCTCAATAATAAAACACTCTGGCGCCGCGATGTCTTCGAGGTTGATGCCGCCAAACGAAGGGCCGAGGAGCTTCACGCAGTTCACAAACTCGTCAATGTCTTCACTATCAACTTCCAAATCGATAGAATCTACATCCGCGAACCGCTTGAAAAGCACAGCCTTGCCTTCCATCACCGGTTTGGACGCCGCAGCACCAAGGTTACCAAGGCCCAGGATCGCTGTCCCGTTTGAGATAACAGCCACAAGGTTGCCTTTTGTGGTGTAATCATAAGCGGTGTCAGGGTCCCGTGCGATCTCCCTCACCGGTACGGCTACGCCGGGGCTGTATGCCAGCGATAGATCTCGCTGGGTTGCCATTGGTTTTGTGGGGGTTATTTCAATCTTTCCGGGACGACCGGAAGAATGGAACCTGAGCGCTTCCGCATCCGTAAATTTGGAAGATTTGCTAGCCATGGGGATTCCTCTGTTCTTTGGTGTTCTTTGGGTGGCGACAGACTAAAGAATGCTCTAAAAGCGGGGTATGTATGCGGCATACTATGGCACAAAGCGGCTGACAATTGAAATCGGGCAGTAAACCGGGGGTAAGTTAAAAAAATGGAAGGTAGCGCGCACTTGGGGCAGAACGCGGATAATAACACGCGGGGGCAAACCGATAGCCCAACGACGCCTGAAAACAAATGGTCTCGCGCCGCATCCGCACCCGGCGCGACACCCATGATGGCACAGTTTCTGGAGATCAAAGCAAACTATCCGGATTGCATGCTGTTTTACCGCATGGGCGATTTTTACGAGCTGTTTTTCGAGGACGCCGAGCAGGCATCTGCCGCGCTTGATATCACCCTCACCAAACGCGGCAAACATGACGGCGAAGATATCCCCATGGCGGGTGTGCCGGTGCATGCGAGCGAGATGTACCTTTCGCGCCTGATCCGCAAGGGTTTCAAGGTTGCGGTTTGTGAGCAGACCGAAGACCCGGCTGAGGCGAAAAAACGCGGCTCCAAATCTGTGGTACGGCGCGAAGTCATCCGCCTTGTAACCCCCGGCACGATCACGGAAGAAAACCTGCTGGATGCCCGCGCAGCCAACTATCTGGTGGCGCTTGGGCGCGCGCAAAATGACTTTTCCCTTGCAGTTGTTGAGATATCAACAGGTGAGTTTTTCATCCTGCCAACAAAAATCGGACGGCTGGACGCTGACCTCGCACGTCTCAACCCCGGTGAATTGATTGCAGCAGCAGATACAAGCGACGATGACAAGCTGGCGGCAGCGCTTTTTGACTGGCGCACGATTATCAGCCCTATTGAACCCCACCGTTTTGACAGCACCTTTGGCGCCCGCCGCCTCAAGGAACTGTTTGACGTAGCGACGCTTGACGGGTTTGCGAACCTGAGCCGCGCAGACCTGGCCGCTGCCGGTGCGCTCGTGGACTATCTTGAGGACACGCAAAAAGGCAAAATGCCCCGGCTTTACCCGCCGCGCCGCTTATCTGCCGATGGCACCATGATGATCGACGCCGCCACGCGCCGCAGCCTTGAGCTTACCCGCACGCAAACCGGCGAAACCTCCGGCAGCCTTCTCTCTGTGATTGACTGTACCGTCACCGGCGCAGGTGCGCGGCTTCTGGCAAAACGCCTGTCCGCCCCGCTGACCGACCCGGTGCGGGTGAACGAACGGCTGGACGGCGTGCAATATATGATCGAGCGGCCCCACCTGCGCACTGACATTCGCGCGGCCCTCAAGTCAGCCCCGGATATGGAGCGAGCGCTGGCGCGGCTCTCGCTGGGGCGTGGCGGGCCACGGGACCTGGCCTCGCTGCGCATTGGGCTTGAGGCTGCCAAGGCGGTGCAAACATATCTGCTGGCGCCTAAAAATGCGCTTGAAGACATGGCCGACCTGATCGCGGATGCCGCCAGTGACCTTGGCGAACACGGCGAACTTGTTGCTGAGCTGACAAGAGCGCTGGTGGAGGAGCCGCCGCTTCTGACCCGCGACGGCGGTTTTATTGCAAAGGGATACCATGAAGCACTGGACGAGTTTCGCATGTTGCGGGACGAAAGCCGGCGTCTGATCGCGGGTCTTGAAGGCGATTACCAGCGCCTGACCGGCATTGGTTCCCTGAAGGTCAAGCACAACAACGTCATCGGCTACCATGTGGATGTTACCGCCAAACACGCGGAAAAGCTGATGTCTGCGCCTTTGAATGAAACCTTCATTCACCGCCAGACGCTCGCGAACTCCATTCGTTTTTCCACCAGCGAGCTTTCCAAGCTTGCCGGTAAAATATCAGAAGCAGGCGACCGCTCGCTGGCGCTTGAGCAGGAGCTGTTCGCAGGCCTTGTGGCGCGCGCAATTGACCATGCGGAAGCGATCTCAACAGCCGCCGAAGCGCTCGCGAGCCTTGATGTAGCCTCCGCCCTCGCCACCTTGGCCGAAAACGAGCGTTACACCCGCCCTGATGTGGATGACAGCCTCGCCTTTGACATCAAGGGCGGTCGCCACCCGGTGGTGGAAAAGGCGCTGAAGGCCATGAGCGACAAATCTTTTGTCGCCAACGACTGTGACCTCGGCCCCGATGACAGGCTTTGGCTTATCACCGGCCCCAACATGGCCGGTAAAAGTACCTTTCTGAGGCAAAACGCCCTGATTGCCGTGCTGGCGCAGATTGGCAGTTATGTGCCCGCTGACAGCGCCCAGATTGGCGTGGTTGACCGGCTGTTCAGCCGCGTGGGCGCATCAGACGACCTGGCGCACGGGCGGTCGACCTTCATGGTGGAGATGGTGGAAACGGCGGCGATCCTGAACCAGGCCGGGCCACGCTCGCTGGTGATCCTTGACGAGATCGGCCGCGGCACCGCAACCTATGACGGGCTTTCCATCGCATGGGCAGCGGTCGAGAACCTGCACAATATCAACCAGTCACGTGCGCTTTTCGCCACCCACTATCATGAGCTTACTGCGCTCAAGGAAACGCTGGATGCTGTGAGCCTACGGTCGATGAAAGTGCGGGAATGGAAAGGCGACGTTGTTTTCCTGCATGAAGTTGCGCAAGGCGCGGCGGACCGTTCCTACGGTATTCAGGTAGCCAAACTTGCTGGCCTGCCGCCCCGCGTGGTGAACCGCGCGCGGCAAGTGCTTGACCATCTGGAAAACAGCGACAAGGGCGATAAGGTCACCGGCCTTATTCATGACTTGCCGCTCTTTCAAAATACTCCAGTCTCACCCATGCATAGTGAGCCAAAGACGAGCGCCGTTGAAGAGAAGCTGTCCGAAATCAACCCGGATCAGTTGACGCCGCGCGAAGCCCTTGAGATCCTTTATGCCCTGAAAGACGAACTTGATCATCACTGAGCAGCGACGATAACCCATTAGGGTAACACTGCGCATCTGGATAGAAATTCATGAGCAAAATCCGTAACCGCCGCGCGATCATCAACCGCAAAGACCTTGTCATTGCGCTTGACGCCATGGTTGCGGAAAAGAGCCAGAGCGATTGGCATGCGGGCGTTACGGCGATCCTGAAGGATGCGCATCAGCGCGGCTGGAACGAGGTGAAGCGCCGCTTTTATGATGAAGCGGAAAACGGCCGCACGGCAGCAGAATCCATCTCGTTTCTCATGGATCAGCTTTTGCGCACACTTTATGACTTTGTCACCACCCACGTTTACCCGCTTTCAAACCCGACAGCGTCTGAGCAGCTCTGCCTCGTGGCAACCGGCGGGTACGGGCGCGGCGAATTGGCCCCCTTCTCGGATATCGATCTTCTGTTCCTCATTCCCTACAAGTCCACACCGTGGGCGGAGAATGTGGTTGAATATATGCTCTATACCCTTTGGGATTTGGGTCTGAAGGTGGGGCATGCCACCCGCACACCGGAGGAATGTACCCGGCTCGCGAAAGAAGACCTGACAATCCGCACGGCACTCCTTGAAGCCCGCTATTTGTGGGGCGAGGAAAAGCTGTTTTTAGCGGCGGCAAAACGCTTTGTGCGGCGTATTGTGGCCACCAGCGGCCCTGAGTTTGTTGAACTGAAGCTGGCTGAGCGCGACAACCGCCACAAAAAGATGGGAGACAGCCGCTATGTGGTGGAGCCCAACATCAAGGACGGCAAAGGCGGCCTCAGGGACCTGCAAACCATGTGGTGGATCGCGCTTTATCTCTATGGCGGGCTATCGCGGGAGAAAATGCAGGCGGAAGACATGCTCACGGCTACCGAGAACCGTCAGTTCCGGAAAGCCAATTCCTTTTTGTGGACCGTGCGGGTCGCGCTGCATTTCCTGGCGGGGCGCGCGGAGGAACGTTTGACGTTTGACACCCAGCGCATGCTTGCGGAACAACTGAAGTATAAAGACCACCCTGGCGCAAGCGGGGTTGAGCGCTTCATGAAGCACTATTTCCTTGTGGCGAAACAGGTGGGAGACCTGACTCGTATCTTCTGTGCGGTGCTTGAGGCCAGGCAGCAGAAATCAACCTTCCTCGCGCGGTTCCGCCGCACCAAAAAGCTGCAGGAATTTGCGGTTGAAGCGGGCCGCCTGACATTTGTTACGCCAGACGACTTAAAGAACGACCCGACGCTGATCATCCGCATCTTTGCGGTCGCTGACGACAAAGGTTTTGATATCCACCCTGACGCCCTCAGGCTGATCAAGCTGAACCTGCACCGTGTCACCGACAAGATCCGCCATAATGAGCAGGCCAATGCAGATTTCCTTGCGGTACTCACGAGCCAGAAAGAGGGCGAGATCAACCTTCGCCGCATGAACGAAGCGGGTGTATTTGGCCGTTTTGTGCCTGATTTTGGCCGGGTTGTGGCGCAGATGCAGTATGACATGTACCACCATTATACGGTGGATGAGCACACCATCCGCGCCATTGGTCTTGTCGCCCGTATTGAGGCGGGCGAGTTGGCGGACGAACACCCGCTTTCCACCGATGTGATCCAGAAGGTTATTTCGCGCCGCGTGCTTTATGTGGCGGTACTTTTGCATGATATCGCCAAGGGGCGGGGCGGTGACCATTCGGTGATTGGTGCGGAAGTCGCGGAATACCTGTGCCCACGCTTCGGCCTTAAACCGGCAGAAACTGAAACTGTGGCCTGGCTTGTGCGCTGGCACCTGCTGATGAGCAACACAGCGTTCAAGCGCGACCTGTCTGACCACAAAACCATTCAGGATTTCTGTGAGCTGGTGAAAAGCCCTGAGCGGCTTCGCCTTCTGCTCGTGCTGACAGTGGTGGATATCCGCGCAGTTGGCCCCGGCATCTGGAACGGCTGGAAAGGCCAGCTTTTGCGTGAGCTTTATTACGCAGCGGAAGAAGTGCTGGTAGCAGGCCACGTCAATGTTGGGCGCGGTGAGCGGGTGAAAGCCAAACAGGTTGAACTTCGCGAGACGCTGAAAGACTGGTCCGACAAGGATTTCGACGCGCACACAGATAAAATGCCAGACGCTTACTGGATTGCGGAAGGCCCGAACACGCTTGAGCAAAACGCCTTTTTGATCAGAGAAACCGATGATCGTGGCGGGGCGTTTGGTGTCACGGCACGGATTGAGCCGTTCCAGGACATGACCAAAGTATCGGTTTACACCGCTGACCACCCCGGCCTTTTTGCCCGCATTGTTGGTGCGCTGGGTGTGGCGGGTGCAACCATCATGGGGGCAAAAATCCACACCTCCAAGGACGGCATGGCGATGGATAACTTTGCCGTGCAGGACATGGATGGCCACGCGTTTGATAGCCGCCGCCAGCTCGACAAGCTCGAAGACACCATTCTTGAAACCCTGCGCGGGAATGTGCGCCCCAAGGAGCAGCTGAAAGAGCGCCGCATCTTTGGCAAGAAAGACGCAGCCTTTGAGATTGAGCCCGTTGTGCTAATCGACAACAGGGCCTCAAACTGGTCAACGGTGATCGAGGTAAACGCTAAAGACAGGCCCGGCCTGCTTTATGACCTCGCCTATGCGCTGTACCGCCTGAAGCTGTCGCTTTATTCCGCGCATGTTGCCACCTACGGTGAGCGTGCGATTGACGTTTTTTACGTGCGTGACCTTGTGGGGCAAAAAATCAGCAACAAAATCAGGCTTCGAAATATTGAGGAAAAACTCCTCAAAGCCGCAAGAGGTGAGCCCATATTCACCCAGAAGAACAAACATACGGAGACGGTGATTTGAGCCTCGGGAAGCGGATTTCCACCGTTGGCGGATTCACTCTGCTGAGCCGGGTTTTTGGCTTTATTCGTGACATGCTGATGGCGCGGTATCTGGGTGCTGGAATGGCGTCTGACGCCTTTTTTATCGCTTTCAAATTACCCAACTTTTTCAGACGACTTTTTGCGGAAGGTGCTTTCTCCGTTGGTTTTGTGCCGCTTTACTCAAAGCTGCTTGGCAAAGAACTAACCGCTGAGAGCAAAGCGGCGGCAGATGCTTTTGCGGGGCAGGTTCTCTCATGGTTGTTGCCCATCCTCCTTGTATTTCTGTTGGTGATGGAAGCCGCGATGGTGCCGGTGATGCTAGGGCTTTCCGGCGGCTTTGAAGGAGACACGGAGAAGCTGAACCTCACCGTTGAGCTTGGACGTTACACCTTCCCCTACCTTGTGCTCATTTCGCTGATGACGTTTTTCACCGGCATGCTTAATGCCGTGGACCGGTTCTCTGCTGCAGCTTTTGCGCCTGTGATCCTGAACCTCTTCATGATTGGCGCCCTTATCGGTTTTGGCGAAACAGAAGTAGAAAAAGCCCGTTACCTGGCCGGAGCTGTCTCGTTTTCAGGCCTTGCGCAGCTTTTGTGGGTGTTTAGCGCCGCCAAGCGCGCAGGGCTTAAGATCTCCCTGCCCCGGCCCAAACTAAACCCTGAAGTGCGAGAACTGTTCCGGGTGATTGGCCCGGCCGCCCTTGGTGCCGGTATTGTGCAGATTAACCTGCTTGTTGATGTGCTGCTGGCCGCACGTTTCCTGCCTGAAGGGTCTGTGTCCTGGCTCTTCTACGCTGACCGGCTCAACCAGTTACCCCTTGGTGTTATTGGCGTTGCCGTGGGCACTGTTTTGTTACCGGGTATTTCCCGCCTTCTGGCCGGTGGTGATGAGGCCGGTGCCATGCGCCAGCAAAACAGGGCGATTGAGATCTCGCTTTTTCTCACGCTGCCGTCAGCCGTGGCGCTTGCGCTTATCGCGTCGCCCATCATTGCAACCCTTTTTGAGCGCAACGCCTTCACAGAAGCGGATACGGCAGCGACAGCGGCAGCCCTTGTGGTTTATGCGCTCGGACTGCCTGCTTATGTGATCGCGAAAGCCCTGACGCCCGGGTATTTTGCGCGGCAGGACACGAAAACGCCGGTGCGGTTCGCCACAATTTCCCTCATCATCAACACTGGCCTGAACCTCCTGCTGATTTGGGACTTTGCCCATGTGGGCCTTGCGCTCGCAACAGCGATTGCGGCCTGGGTGAATGTTATCATGCTGTATTTTGGCCTGCGTGGGCGATACGGCTTCAGGCTGGCGCGTCGCACAGTCATGAGCGCGCTCAAGTGCCTGCTCGCGTGCGCCGTCATGGCGGCAAGCCTTTTGGCTTACACCCATTTCTATGGCTCCATGTTCGATGCAGGTGGCAGCGCACGCATCCTCCACCTCCTGCTGATGATTGCCGCTGGTGGCGTTACCTATCTGATCGTCGCAGCCCTCACACACGCCATTGACGTGCATGAGATACGCACAATTCTGCGGAGCAAGCGCTGATCCCTGCTTGACCGGCTCGCGAGTGCTTGCCATAACGCTGCACACATAGGCGGCCCGGTCCAAAGGTGCCGCCCCTATATGATGGAGACTTTTGGTGAGCAATCGTGTTTTTTCCGGCGCCCAACCCAGCGGTAACATGCATCTTGGCAACTATCTTGGTGCCTTCCGTAACTGGGTAAAACTGCAAGACGATTTTGAGTGCATTTATTGCGTCGTGGACATGCATGCCATCACCGTCTGGCAAGACCCGGCAGACCTGAAAGCACAAGTGCGCGAAGCGGCCGCTGCCTATATTGCGGCAGGTGTTGACCCCACCAAATCCATCCTCTTTAACCAGTCTCGTGTTTCCGGTCATGCAGAGCTTGCGTGGATTTTCAACTGTGTGGCGCGTATTGGCTGGCTCAACCGCATGACCCAGTTCAAGGATAAAGCAGGCAAGAACCGCGAAAAAGCATCTGCCGGGCTTTATGTTTACCCAAACCTGATGGCCGCGGATATCCTGCTTTATAAAGCAACGCATGTGCCGGTGGGGGAAGACCAGAAACAGCACCTTGAGCTAACACGCGACATCGCACAGAAGTTCAATAACGACTATGGCCTTGAGCTGTTCCCACTTGTGGAGCCCGTCATTCAGGGGGAAGGCACCCGTGTGATGAGCTTGCGGGACGGCACCAAGAAGATGTCAAAATCCGATCCGTCTGAATATAGCCGTATCAACCTCAATGATGACGCTGACACCATCGCGCAGAAAATCCGCAAGGCAAAAACCGACGCAGAACTGCTGCCGGTGAAAGCTGACCTCCTTGAAGGTCGCGCCGAAGCACAGAACCTTGTTGGTATCTATGCCGCGCTGACCGACATGACACGTGATCAGGTTTGTGCGGAATATGAAGGCAAGGGTTTTGGTGACTTCAAGAAAGCCCTGACCGATGTGGCGGTTGCGAAGCTCGCGCCCATCACCGAGGAAATGGCCCGGCTGCAAAAAGACACCGCCTATATCGACAGCGTCCTGGCGGAAGGCGGCGAACGCGCAAGCGCCATCGCTGACCCGATCCTTAAGGAAGTGAAGCGTGCGGTCGGCTTTCTGTTCTAGGACAGGCAACACACAAAAGTGAGGCGGTTCTTGTTCAGTCTGTGTTCAGGCGCGGCATACTATGCTTTACCAATAAAGTGACCGCATCTTCCGCCTTGCCGATCACGCACGGCTTGTTAGACTGCGAACAAAGAAAGCAAGAGACACGCAGATGGCCAAGAACAGTTTAAAACAAATCATGCTTGTCGCAGCGCTGGTAACCCTCAGCGCTTGCACCAGCACTTTCCGTAGTGATGTAGCGACATTTCACACGCTGCCGGAGCCTAAGGGCGAACGGTTGATGATCGTGCCGATGGATACATCAAGGAAAGACAGCCTCGAGTTCCAACAATACGCGGCTGTGCTTGCCAATCATTTGCGCAATGAAGGCTATCAGGCCACGGGCGAAAAAGACCCGGAGCTGATTATCGGCTTTGACGTTACCGTCAACGATGGGCGCGAGAAAATCCGGTCCATACCAGGACATAGCCGTCCATATTATTGGCGCAGCTACTGGCATTGGGGCCGCTACTGGGCACCCGTTTCGCCGTTCGACCACATGTATAATGACGAATTGATCACACGCACGGTCTACACCGCGACATTGATCATGGAAGTCCGTACACCAGAGGGCGAGCTTCTTTTTGAAGGCCGCGCAGAAACTGAAACGCGCACCAAAGCGGTGCCTGAGGTTGTGCCGCTCTTGGCGGAAGCGCTGTTTGAAAACTTTCCCGGCGAAAGTGGTGTTACCCGGCATGTTCGCATCGACTTAGAGAATAGCGGCCGTTAGGAAAAATGCTGGCCTTTAAGAGGCAGCCCCGGTCCTTGAAATTGCCCCTGCCGTATTGGCGGGGGCTTTTATTTGTGTGTCACGCCGTTCAGGCATTTCCGGCCTCCGCAGTACCGCCCCTTGTGCCGAGCTTCGCGCACCAGATAGAGCCACCCGCAAGCATCATTCGCGCAAAGCCTGAGTCGTTTTTTCGGTAAATCCTTCATCAGAAGCACAGCGTCCCGGGTGACAAGATCGGCGATAATCGTAAGGTTGGTGAAAGCTGCGGGCCTTATCTCGATGTGATCGTCCACAAAAGCCAGCCGGTGGGCCGACATTGATTGCTGCCAGAACGCTTCAAAAACTTCCATGTCATCGGCACTCGGCTCAGCACCTTGGGCATGGGCGGCAAAAATATAATGCAATACTGTGCGTAACGCTCTTGCATTCTCAAGCGCGGCAGCGGCCTCTTCAGCCTCAAGACTGCCTTTCATGGCCAGAATGTCAGCAAGTTCCGGCTCCATTACATCTGCAGCAACTGACCAGACCACGAGGTCAAGGTAGCTCTGGATATGATCTTCAAGGCTGTTGCTGCCCCAGCCGGTGATCGTATTCGCAAAATCCAGCACCGGGTGGCCTGCGATAAGGGTATCGAACACAGAAGCTTCTGTTTTGGTGCGGGATGACGGTAGCGACACAGACTGTCCTTCAGTAATCATAGCGCTGTTGGTGCGTCTCGAGAGCTATGTGGAAATAATAACACGATTGTTAGATGGCAAAACACTCATCACCCTATACACAATCTCACACATAATAAGTCATGCACGAGGTGGCAATGTGTTCCTTTGGCTCATAATAATCAGCTTCGCAGTGGCGAATAACCCACCCACGCTTTGGACACCCGAGACGCTCTCAACATCTGATTACGAAGCGTCGCCTGTCTTTTCTCCAGATGGTCAGGAGATGTATTTCTTTCGGGCGAATCCGAGCTTCAGCGCATATCAACTGGCTTGGGCACGGTGCGAAACAGGCACCTGGGTTGAACAACCTGCGCTTCCTTTCAGTTTGGCTGCCCCGGTTGACGAGTCGGATCCGCTCATGACACCTGACGGTAGGGGGCTCTATTATATTTCCACGCGCACGCTGGACGGTGACGTTAAAGAAGATTTTGATATCTGGTACGTTGAGCGCGACGCCGAGGGCGTCTGGGGTACGCCCACACGTCTTCCCTGGCCTGTCAATTCAACCGGATCGGAGTTGTTACCTCGTCTCGGGTCGAACGGCGAACTGATCTTCGGCTCAGACCGACCTGGCGGCCTTGGCGGACAAGACATCTATATGGCTCACAAGAGCGTAGACAATCGCTGGACCATTCGCAATTTAGGCACCCCAATCAACAGCGCAGCCAACGACTATGAAGCCGATATGACATCAGACGGTGACCATATGGTCGTGGTGAGTGATCGCGGCGGGCGGTCCCACCTGCATCTTTTTCATCTGGAGGATCAAGTATGGCTAGCCGACGGCTTGGTGCCGGCTCGTGAAGATGTCTTCCAGGTTGGCCCCTTATTTTCGCCGCTCGGTGATAAACTTCTATTTTCTCAGGCCAACGCAGATCAATCAGGCGAGATATTTCTCAGCGTGCTCAACCCCTCGTCGCACGAATCCTGGCCCCCAAACTGCCAATAAGCTATTCAGGGCTTGAATAGGTTCCTCTGCCCAATCCCCCCATGTGCTCAAAATCACGCTACATATTCTCGCTTGACTTCCTGTCATAAATGCATACTTTGAAATACAAAGTACTTTGCATAACGCAATCAGGATACAGATTATGACAAACGACATCGACAATTCAGCACCCAGAAATCCGGCGGAAGATTTAGCCCTGATCCGGCAAATGATGGAAGCCGCGCGGGACAAGGTCGCGGTGAGCGGCATACATTTCATCCTGTGGGGTGTGCTGCTTACGGTCGCCTTCTTTTTGCAGTATCTCAGCGTACACCGTTATTTACCGGAAATGATGGTTGAGATCTGGGCGCCGATGATGGCGATCGGCTGGGCCATAGAGTTCTGGATCGCGCGGCACCGTGCGCCGGTAACGCGCACCAGCAACCCGGCCGTTGTTGCTCATTCTTCAAGCTGGACAGTGGTTGGTGTGACAACGCTGATCTATTTTTGGCTTTCGGTCGTGACCGACACGTTCGATCCCAAAACCATTACAATCCTGTCCGCTGGTCTTATGGGTGGCGCCTATTGGGTAACCTCTGCAGTTACAGGCGTGCGCTGGCTCAAGTTTATTGCGCTCGGCTGGTGGCTTGTGCTCGCCTACGCCACTACCCTTCAGGTATATGACGGCGAGATGTTGCTGGTAATGGCAGCGTCCAGCGGGCTGCTTCTCACCCTTCCTGGCTTTGTGATGAGGCGCCTTGACGATAGCGAGGAATAAGACCATGTCGGACTTCGACTATAGAGCGATAGACGATGTGATCCACTCGCGGGTCAGGCTGGCCATCATGTCTTACCTAGCCTCTGCCCGGTCATCAGAGTTTACCGCGCTCAAGAAGGTGCTTCAGGTCTCGGACGGCAACCTCAGCACCCACCTGAAGAAACTTGAGGACCATGAATACATCAGGCTTGAAAAAGAGTTTGTGGGGAAAAAACCACAAACCACCATTGAAATAACAAAAACAGGCGATGCGGCCTTCAAGACATACGTTGAAGGTATCGCAGCAATGCTTGGCACTTAATCAAAACGACAGATCAAACCCGGCCTTAGGGTCACAACAGTCGAGGATAAAATGACAAAACAACTCATAACCGCCTTATGCATCAGTACGACTGCGCTGCTTGTTGGCACCCTTAAAGCATCAGCTGCAGACCTGACAGTGCACATCGCAAACATTGAAAAGTCGTCCGGCTCAATTCTTATTGGTGTTTATGATAGCGCAGAGGGTTTTCTTGACCCCAAAGGCATGAAGGCCCGAATGAAGTTAACCGCCAATACGGATGGGGTGAGCCACACATTCCACGGCCTGCCTGAAGGCGACTACGCCATATCTGTTTTCCATGATGAAGACGATGATGGCAAGCTGAAGAAAAACTTCATGGGCGTCCCGCGTGAGCCCCTTGGCATGTCACGCGATGCAAAAGGCAGTTTTGGCCCGCCACAATTTAGCGACGCTGTGTTCACACTCCCGGAAGCGGGCACAGAAATCACCATCACGCTCGATTGAAACAAGTGGCGCCCTGAAGTAAACTCCGGGCGCCACATATTTTATGGGCTTCTTGGCTTATAGGCTCTCATAAATCGTTGATACAAACAGGTCCACACCATCAGTGCTTGCCTGCTGCCATTCAGGGTGCACATCAGCAAGCGGCTTCAAGGCCACAAGCTCTTCTAATGACAATCCTTCACCTTTTTTTGCCGCAACTACGTCCCGCGCAGCAACAAGCATATCATGATAGGCCTGCAGCCCAGCGAGATCTGTGACTTGGCCATGACCGGGGATAACAACAGTTTGTTCATCGGCAGCGCTGATGGCAAGTTCGGCCATTTTGATCACACCCCCAATAGTGCCGCCGTTTGGTACATCAATAAACGGGAACCGCCCGTTAAAGAAGGTATCCCCCATGTGAATGACGTTCGAGGTGCGGAAATGCACGATGCTGTCGCTGTTGGTGTGCGCGTTAGGCAGATGAATGATGCGCGCGTCTTCACCGTTCAGGTGCAGCGACATCTGGTCGTTGAAAGTCACCACTGGTAGCGCCGGCCCAACTTTAGGTTCTGTGGTAACGTTAAAGGCCTTGATAAAACTGCCTGCTGTCAATCGCTGGCGCACATTATCGTGGGCCACGATCACCGCACCTGCTGAACCAAGATTCTCGTTCCCGCCAGTGTGGTCAAAGTGAAAATGTGTGTTGATCACAAAACGGATTGGCTTGTCAGAAATACCTGCGATGGCGGTTTTGAGCCGCTCGGTGAGTGGTGCAAACTGATCATCAATGATGAAAACACCGTCTCCCCCGGCAGAAACGCCGATGTTGCCACCAGCACCATAGATCACATGAACATTGCCGTTCAGGGCGACCGGCTTGATCTCCACCTCTTCCCAACTGTTCTGGGCGGAAACTGCCGTCGAGCCCGCAAGGCAAAGCCCGACTATAATATGCTTGAGTGTCATTTTTCGGCTCCCGTGACCTGTCATTTGTGCTGCAACCACTCTAGCCTAGCGCAAGAGGTCGTCAACTCACAAACCTCGTGGTCTCTTCGGGCGGCACTTAAAAAACCCGCCTTCTGCCCCTAAACCGCCACGCTTAACGCATTTAGTAGACCATAAGACGTATTTGCCTTTGCCGTCTGCGCCTGAATTGGCTACATGAATGATTACACACCGTTGCAACAAGGTTTAGGGGAACGCCCGTGGCCCAAAAGAAGGTCATTGCTGTCATTTTTGGAGGAAGAAGTGTCGAGCACGACGTCAGTGTGCTCACCGGCCTCCAGTTCCTTGAAGCGCTGGACCCGGGGAAATATGAAGGCCTGCCCATCTATGTTGACCCGCTGGGCCAGTGGTGGACCGGCCAAGCCCTGACTAAACGCAGCAACTACCCCATTGCAGACGAGCCCAAAGGGCTGACCCAGGTGATGCTTGATCTTGCCACGCCCGCAAATGGCAGGCCGCAATTGATCGCATTTTCAAAAGGGTTGATGGGCGAGAAGCGCACAACCATTCCCTTTGACCTCATTGTCCCGGCCATTCACGGCTCAAACGGTGAAGACGGCACTCTGCAAGGCCTTCTCGAGTTTGCAGATATCCCTTATGCAGGCTGCCGCACGCTCGGTGCCGCAGGCACCATGAACAAGGTTTTCGCCAAGCGCATTGCCGCCAGCGGCGGCATCAAGGTTTTGAGCGAGCTTTCGCTCGCACGCCCGAAAAAAGGCACCTTCCTTGACCCGGCAGTTCTCGAAACCCAGCTCAGGGAAACCTTCGGCGAGATCACCTTCCCCTATATCGTCAAACCCTGCAATCTGGGATCAAGCGTCGGTGTTGGCAAAGCCAACGATATGGACAGCCTGATTGCCGCGCTGATGACCGCCTTCCGTATGGACGCCGAGGTCATCGTTGAGCCTTTTGTGTCCAATTTAGTGGAGTATAATATTGCCGTAAGACGCAGTGCGGACGGGAAAACCCAAACGTCGGCGATTGAACGCCCGCTGCGGGACGCCGAACTTCTGGATTTCAAAAACAAATATCTGGCTGGCGGCACGCCAGGCGGCCCCAAGTTGGACACTGGCCCGAGCGAAGGCATGGCCTCCCTGAACAGGGTCCTCAACCCCGATGAGTTATCTGGCGCACAAAGTGAGTTTATTCATGGAAGTGCTGCCGGGATATTTGACCTGCTGCAACTTGCGGGCAGCGTGAGGGTGGATTTCCTGTGCGACGGTAACACAGGCGAGCTTTGGCTTAATGAGGTGAACACCATTCCCGGCTCCTTTGCCTACTTCCTTTGGGAAGCCGCTGCGGAGCCTTTGAGTTTCCTCGCGTTATCAAGCGAGATAATCGAAGAGGGTTTCCGACTCTCTGGCGCGCGGCTTGGTGATACCAATACCGCAACTGGCGGCGCCACCATTTTCACCCGGAGTTAAATGTGCCGGAAGGACAAGCTGTTATGGGCGTAAGCCCTTGGTATAGTGTGAAAGAAGGTGCCGACGGCGGTTCGCTGATCTGGCTGCATGGCTGGGGCATGGAACACTCGTCCCTCGCCCGCCTCGCGTCCCTTTTCAAGGCCACACATACCAACACGCTTTATGACCAACCGGGTTTTGGCAACACACCCAGGCTTGAAGATGGTGCAGGCACAGAATGTTATGCCGACACGCTGGCGACCCAGCTGGAAGCCATGCCCGGCGGGCCGCACATCATCATAGGCCATAGCTTTGGCGGTCGCGTGGCCGTGCAGATGGCGGCCCGCCACCCTGCTTTGGTGAAGGCTATTGTGCTGATCGGTGGTGCAGGGCTCAGGCGTCGCCGGTCACTTTTCTTCAAGGTCAAAGCCTTTTGCCTGAAAATGATTGGCCGTACAGCACACCTTATTGACAGTTTTTTGGGTACCTCGCTCCGCGCCGCTTATGTTGAACGTTTTGGTAGTGCCGACTATAAAAACGCTGGGGCACTTCGGCCAACCTTCGTGCGGGTTGTGAACGAAGACCTCACCGCCCCCGCCAAAGCATCGCGGTGCCCGGCGCTTCTGATATATGGCTCGGATGATACCGAGGCACCGCCCGAAATTGGTCGGCGCTTTGAAAACCTGATGCCTATTGCGCGCTTTGTGGAAGTTCAAGGGTTTGACCACTGGGATATCCTGAGCCGAGGCGCCTATCAATGTGAAGCCCTGATCCGCACCTTCTTTGAGGACCTCAAGGATGAGTGAACTGTTTTATACCTTTCTGCCCGTCATCATATTCGCGCCGCTTGCGCTGTGGTTTGCGCATGAGCGCGGTAAAACCCTGATGATGATCTTCCAGCAGGAAGAGTATGACGACGTGCGCTTCATCACTTGGTTCAAAGACAACAAGGCTTTCGACCGGCGCGCGAGCCTTTGGCTTGTGGCGGCTATTCTGGTTGGTGCCATTTCGCATACTTCGCTGACGGGCGAGGTGGGCACTGCACTTGCTTTTGCAGCCTTCCTGATATGGCCTTTTATCGCGATAGCCTTTGTGCATGGTGCTCTGATGTCGCGTGCAGCCCGGGCTTCTTCCAAAAAGCCACTTGTGGCAACAGCGCGGGTAAAGCGCATAAATCTGGTCTATCTTGCCCTTTCCACTTGCATATTGGCGCTGATAGCTCTCGCCGCTTATCTTGCACCAAAAGGCGCGCATTACGCCGTTCAAATTGATATGGACGGTATCGGGTTCGTAACAATCCGCTACAACTGGCAGCTTGTCTTTGCGGCGGTAATGCTTCTTGTGTTTGTGCAACTGCCCCCAGCTCTCATGGTCATTGCGAACAAGCTTCTTGAACCGGCAGAAGAACGAGTTAAAGCTGGCTTCCGAGCCGAAGCGATCGCGAAGTTTGCCAAACTTCAGCCCAAGGTGATCGCCATCACTGGCTCGTTTGGTAAAACCTCCACCAAACATATCCTGAACCATATTCTGGAAGCCGCCGCACCCACGCTTGCCACGCCGGGCAGCGTGAACACCGATATGGGCATCACCCGCGTGATCCGGGAGCAGCTTGAGGAAAAGCATCAGTTTTTCATTGTGGAGATGGGCGCTTATGGCCCGGGTTCTATCGCACGTCTATGTCGCCTGACCCCACCCGACGTTGGCTTGATCACAGCTGTCGGCGCCGCCCACTATGAGCGTTTCAAAACGCTGGAAACCGTGGCGCGCGCGAAATTTGAACTTGCCGAGGCTGTCTTTGAAAAGCAGGGCGAGGTTGTTGTGAACAAAGACGGCATACCCGCAGACCTTTTAAGCGAACGTTTAACGACTGTACCCGGCACATACCGCATTGTCGGCACGGGCGCGGACGTTGCCATTTCAGACTACACGCTGACAGCAAACGGCATTGAAGTCAGCGTTCAGGACGGTGATGAGAAACATACGCTAAAGTCCCCGCTTTTTGGTCGCCATCAGGCAGGCAACATTGCGCTCGCCGCCGTAAGCGCCCACGCACTTGGCCTGCCGTGGGCTGCCATCAAAGGCGCGCTCGCATCCATGCCGCAGATCCGTCACCGGCTTGAGGTTACCAAAACACCAGGCGGCGCAACCATCGTGAACGATGCTTATAATTCAAACCCGGTGGGGTTTGAGGCCGCCCTTGAATGTCTGGATGTTCTTAAGGCCGGAAGCGGCCGCCGCATCCTCGTGACGCCCGGCATGGTAGAGTTGGGGGAAAAGCACGATGAAGAGCATGCGTCACTGGGTCGCCTCGCCGCCCGGCACTGCGATATCATCCTTGTGGTGACACCGGAGCGCATACCAACCTTCCTTGAAGGCATCTCCGCACAAAATGACGGCACCACAACGGTGATGACATTCACCAAACAAGCGGACGCCGAAGCTTGGGTAAACACCCATTGGCAGACTGGCGACGTGATCCTCTTTGAAAATAACCTGCCGGATCTTTACGAGGCAGTTATTCGCTTCTAACGCTTATTCGTTGCCTTTGGTGGCATCGTCTTCGACCTGAAGGTCGAGCTTCTCCAGGTTCAGCCGCGCGGCTTCAGCCTCGGGCCCTTGCTCAGACGCAACAAGAAGCTTTATCCAGGCAGTACGAGCTTCATCCGGCTTGCCTTCTGCGTGGCGCAGGTTGCCAAGCTCCAAAAGGCCAGCGGGACTATCCGGATAGCTTTTGAAATAAGCCTTGAGAGCCTCATCGGCGCGTCCAAAATTGCCCACACCGCGGGCCGCAGACGCGATCAGCACCAGAATGTCCGTGCGGTTCGTGTCCAGTTGCAACACCGCTTCAAGGTCTTGCAGCGCAAGTTCATAATCCTGATCTGCTGCTGCGATGCGCGCGCGGTCTACCATCAGCTCGCGGCCTTGTGAGCTACCATGCGGGACAAGCGCAAGCGCCACCTCAATGGCATCTTCAGCCCGCACAATCTCATCAGCCAGCAGCCAGGCATTAGCCGCCTGCCCATACATATCCGCCAGCAAACCGGCGTTTGCCACAAGCCGCTTGCCACCACGCACCGGCATTTCTTTACCAACCCGCATATCGTCAGCGATCTTCATCATGCGCGCTGCGGCTTCGGCGTATTCTTTCAGGTGAAATAGCGCAAGCGCTTCACAGTGGCGTGCTGGCACACCGCCTTCTTCTGCCTGCCACGCCAGCGCGATGTTGATGGCTTTATCGGGCACGCGTTCCGCCAAGGTGACGCAAGCACCATAGCGCTCTTCATCGCCCGCTTGGGCGTATAAGGTTCCAGACGTGAACGCAGCGCTAGAAAGCGCGGCCAAAATCAGTATGGTGGTGCTTTGTTTCATGCGCGCAAAGTGCGCAAAAGCCGTGGCAATTTCAAGGCAGTTTCCTTCATGTCAGCACACAATCCTCATCTTTTTGTTTTTGGCCCGGGCTATAGCGCATCCCCCATCATGGCACGCGCGATGAAAAACGGCTGGAAAGTGAGTGCAAGCCACCGTGACGCCTCGAAGGCGGACGCCCTGCAAAGCATGGGAGTTACACCGGTGCCTCTTGAGCCCACGGCCCTTCAACCGGCGCTTAAAACATCTACACACATCCTGACAAGCGTGGCGCCGGGACCGGGTGGCGACCCCATCCTGCCACTCATCACTACACTCGCCGATACCCTCGATAGCTTGCGCTGGGTGGGGTATCTCTCCTCCACCAATGTATATGGCAACCATGATGGCGGCTGGGTTGACGAAGACACACCAGCCGCGCCGAGCCTTGACCGCGGCAAACGCCGCATTGACGCAGAGTTGTCTTGGAACGACTTTAGCAATAAGTCAAAAAGCGCGCTTCATATCTTCCGCCTGGCTGGTATTTACGGCCCGGGGCGCAATGCGGTAAGAACCGTGCTGGACGGCCGCGCAAAACGCATCTTCAAGGAAGGGCAACTGTTCAGCCGCATTCACCTGGCTGATATTGAAGAAAGCGTGTGGCGGGCGATGAACTCTAGCCTCCCAAGCCGCATATTCAACCTGGCGGATGACGCACCTGCCCCGCCACAGGATATTATTGAAAAAGCAGCCCTCGCCGTTGGCAAGCCAGTACCACCCCTGATCCCGTTTGAGGACGCGGACCTGAGCCCCATGGCGCGCAGCTTTTATGAGGAAAGCAAGCGGGTAAGGAACGACCGCGTGAAAACAGACCTGTCGTTTAAGCTTAAGTACCCAAGCTTCGACAGCGCGCTTGACGACCTTATCGCTTTTGAGACCGGCTCAAAAACCTAGGCCATCCCTAGGCCATCGCGTCAATCTGTTCATAGGTCATGTTGCCGGGGATCAGGAACAACGGGCACGGCAGGTTCGTGGCCAGATCATGAGTGAAATAGTCGATCAACGGGCCCGGCCCCCCTTCAGACCCAACCCCCAGAACCAGCCCGAATACATCTTTTTTCTCTTCAATATATTTGCGGATCTCTTCCTTGGGTTCACCTTCAAGGATCACCGTTTCAGGTGTCACACCGCAATAGGCATGCAGCCGTTCGGCCATATCGCGCAATAGTTCGGTCGCTTCCTCATGCGCTTCTTCGCGCATGCGATCTGCTACCGCCATCCAATGCTGGAACTCGCCAGGGCGGATACAATGGAAGAGTATCAGGCCGCCGCCTGTGATGTGGGCGGCACGCGCAGCCGCAAAACGGATCGCCACCTGGGACTCCGGCGATCCATCAACAACAACAAGAAGCTTTCGCCAACGTTTGGCGACTGGCCGTATCGGCCCGTGAATCTCTTCCGCCACTGTAATTGTGTCTCCCATCATGCCCATAGAGTGACAGTAGTGCCCGGCGCTGACAAGCTATTTGAGCAGGATATTGCTCACTTCCCGAAGCTGTGTTCGCGCTCTCAATAGATAGAATCCCTGCATCGACAAATGATTAGCGAGAACACCGTCTCTCGCCCCATTGCTCACTACAAGCGGGTCAAGCGTCGCCGCTGCACGCAGGGACTTGAGGAGTTCCCCATAAAGGGCCGATAGCTCCTTGTCTTCAATCACCTTGGCAAAATCCACCCTCAAAGCCTGAAGTATGACCGTATAGGCATAGACCTGCCCTTTCACTTGATAGAACAAATCATCCGCCCCGAAATCCGGGATAAACCCACCGGATTTTTCCCCAATATAGGTTTCAAGTGCAGCAGATGACGCGCCAAGGTCCAGCGCTATCCGATCTAGCGTAGCCTGCAGGTTGTCAGACCGCCGCTCGTAAACAGCCGTTCCGGCTGCCAGCCGCGCGTTATAACTTTCAAGCTCTTCAACCGCTTGGCGGAAATATGAATCAGAGGGCCTCGTTGGGAGAAGGGACGTGCCTATGTCGATCACCCAGCGGTCCGGCTCTTTCGAGAGGTTCCCCGCCGCCTGCTCAAGGTCCGGGTCTACCGCACTGGAGCCACGTGTACGGCCAATCTGATCCCGGAGCTCAAATGTGAAACGGGAAAGCGCGGCGATAATGCCCTTCTGGAAATTTGGTGTGTTATCCAACCACCACCCCGGCTGAATGGCCGGGTCGTTCGGTGTCCACCCATGGTCGACGGTTTCCCGCTTCACCAGGAAGGCGATATCGGCCACCACTTCAGATGCCCCGGCGGCTGCGGTTGTCGGGAAATCAAGGTTATCGTCTACCCGGTGAACGATAGGCATGCCAATAAGGATATAGAGGATAAAGGCCGCAGGCAGGAAAACGGCAACTTTACGCCACGTGCTGCCCGAAACCGTGACAACCCATCCGGTAAAAAGCCGCCACAGTCGTTTCAAGCCGCGCCCTATCATGGCAAAGAAAGCCGAAACCCTTTCTTTGGTCCATAACCATAGTTCGCCCACCATAACCTGCTCCCATCCTCAACCGAGTTCATTATTTACCCTTAATGTCGTGATTATTTGCACGCAAAACAAGGGCGTTGATATATTCATTCATGGACCATTAATGCAAAACGCATCACCCTTCGTTCTGACATTGAGATAAAAACTGGCAGACCCATGCTAACGCAAAAACATATACTGCTGTGTAGCGCCCTTTTGGGTAGCTCCTTCTGCGCTTATGCTCAGGATACGGAAACCGGTGAGCGTGCCGCCGCTGCGCGTGAGGAAATGCGCTGCATCAGCACCGACAATATCCAGTCTTATGAAGTTCAGTCTGACGAAATCGTGCGTTTCATCATGGCGGATGCGGACGATATTCTCGTCCGGCTCAAACGCAGTTGCCCGCAGCTCCATTATCATGGCTATATTTCATACCAGCCGGTGAACGGACAGCTGTGCGCAAGGATCGATGATCTGGTGAGCCGCGCAGGCACACCGTGCCGTATCGATAGTTTCGCCAAAGCGCCAAACAAAACGACGACACCTTAGGTTGTTTGGCGATAGGCCTGCTGTCACTCCCCTCTTGCGCGGCAACCGAAGAGCGCTTATTCAATCCGCATGACCGAGCAACCTATTTTCAAACTGATGCGACAGGAAGAGTGGCAACAAACCGCTGCTTGTACGCATTTTTCAGGCTCTGCCGACGACAAGCGTGACGGTTTCATTCATTTCTCAGCCGGCGATCAGGTTGTCGCTACCGCCGAAAAATACTTTGGTGACTGTGAAACCCTTCACGTATTGACGATAGACACCGGGAAGCTGCCAGCTGACGCGCTGAAGTGGGAAGCCTCTCGTGGTGGTGCGCTGTTCCCGCATCTTTATGCACCCATGCCGCTCTCGGCGGTCGCCAGGCATGACATCGTGAAGCGAAAAGACGGCGGCTGGCGTCAGCTCTACGAAATTGAAGGAATTGTGTGACATGGTGGATTTTTTTCCGCTCATTAGGCCGCTCATCCATGCTCTTGACCCGGAGCGGGCGCATAATCTGACCATTCAGGCGCTGCGGCTGGGCCTCAGCACACAATTTGGTGCGGGGGCAAACGACCCCGTGCTCGCGACAAATGTTTTTGGCATCACATTCCCTAACCCTATTGGTGTCGCCGCAGGCTTTGACAAAAACGCCGAAGCGATAACCGGCGTACACAAAATGGGTTTCGGTTTTGCGGAAGCCGGCACGGTAACCCCGAAGCCACAAGCAGGTAATGACAAACCCCGGCTGTTCCGTCTGAGCGAAGACAAGGCCGTGATCAACCGTTTCGGGTTCAATAACAAAGGCCTTGAGTATTTTGCGGCACAGCTAAAAGCC
This sequence comes from Kordiimonas sp., assembly GCF_965216265.1. GTDB lineage: Bacteria > Pseudomonadota > Alphaproteobacteria > Sphingomonadales > Kordiimonadaceae > Kordiimonas. The sequence continues at coordinate 2,215,458 of NZ_OZ244153.1, read as the reverse complement.
TTGCCCAAAACGCACGGTGTTTTTGGGGCAAACGTAGGCGCCAACAAAGACAGTGATGACCGCACTGCAGACTATGTTACTGGCATCAACCGCCTCTATGGGCTCAGCAGTTATTTTACCGTCAACATCTCAAGCCCGAACACACCGGGCCTCCGGGCGCTTCAGTCAAAAGACGCGCTGATGGAGTTGATCTCGAAAGTCCTCGAAGCCCGCGCGAGCAAGATCGCTGAAGGCAAGGCTTACATACCCATTCTGGTCAAAATCGCGCCTGACCTTCAGGAAGAAGACATAAGGGATATCTCGGACATTGCTCTCTCAAGCGAAATTGACGGCCTGATTGTCAGCAACACCACAATCGCCCGGCCGGAAACGCTTAAAAACAAACACCGGGCTGAGGCTGGCGGCTTGTCTGGTGCGCCGCTTATGGGGCCATCAACGGACGTTCTGCGCGCCATCTACCGCGCGACCGAAGGCAAGGTGCCACTCATTGGGGTTGGCGGTGTGGCGTCGGGTGCCGATGCTTTCACCAAGATCAAAGCGGGCGCTTCGCTCGTGCAGCTCTATAGCGCGCTGGTCTATAGTGGGCCAGCACTTGTTACCCAGATCAAAGCTGAACTTGCATCACTATTGAAGGCTGAAGGGTTTGCATCAGTGGCTGACGCCGTTGGCGCAGACCACCGTTAGGCGATCAGATCAATCCTCACAGGCTGCGCGGGACGCGAGGCACCCGTGGTGCCAAGCAAGGCTGTGGATTCTGGTGAAAGTGAAGCACTTTCCGCAGGGTTCGTTTCACGTTGAGGATTATTCTGGCTGAAGGTGTTGGCCTCGTCAGGCTCATCGGATGACGTTGCTTCAGTACGGCGCTGCTCCTGAAGCTGGGCTTCTGCTTCCCTGATCGCGGCTTCCGCCGCTGATGCCACTGACCTGTCCTGACCAGATGGTCTTGCCGGAGCAAGCGCGGCACGCCGCACCACTTCCATTTTGGAAATGGTGGCCTCCGGGTTGTCCGCCACCGGCTTGGTGTCAATTGAGACATGTCCACCAACAGCATACTGGATACCGTCCGGGCCTGTTGCATATTCAAAACTTGGTGCGCCTGTGTATCCCTGCCCGGCAGAAGCATGGGCAGTTTCATGCGCACGCACTTCCCGGTCACGCGCCTTAAGCTGGCTTATGCGCGCCAGGTCTTCATCGGAATATTGGGTCGAAAGCTCAGGCAAGTCCTCAAGCTGCGGCGATATAGGTTCTGCGGGAATACGCCCCTCGCTCACCTGAATAGCAACTGCCGATGCGCCGCCAAGGTTTTGGCTATTGCCGCTGCCGGTGCTTCCCGCGCGCGCTTCCGGCTGAGACGTAGCATCTTTGGCTGACGCACGCCTTCTAGGCCCCGACACCAGCTCTTCTTTGATGTCAGGCAGCTTCGGCTTTAAGTTTTCCGGCACATCAGGACGCCTGATCTCAGGGGGTGGCGGCCCAATGGACGGCAAGGTCGCAGTGCTGATCATGCGTGTATTTTAGCATGAAGGCCCTGTTTTTGCCTACTGGAGAAAAATGGCCGCCGAGTTGGACGCAAAATGAGGCTAGTAACGGTCATCTAGCCCCGTTGACCACAAGCGCTCAATGGGGGGTTAATGTGGCTTTTCACTATCTTCGCGGTCAGGGTCTTCATCCTCAGCTGGCCAGTCTTCAGGAGGTGGTGGTGGCATGCGACCATCCTCAAACTTCTCACCGTCGCGCTCGCCCGGTGGCGGACCTCTGCGATCATCTTCACCGCGTTTCATGCGCCACTTCATGCGCCTTTGATAGATATCCTGACCCAGCTTCTGACGGGTTTCAAAATCAAGGTCAGCGACGATATCGAGCAAAATTCCGCGGAGGGGGCCATGCAATGAGCGTGTTTTTGCCTCAAGTTCATCAAGCGCGCTCTTAAGCGCATCTTTGTCCACCGTTTCAGCCATCAGGATCGCGCGCACACGCTCTTCAATGTCCCGAACTGCACGGAAGTTCTCACGCAGGCCCTTGCGGTGATCCGACATCAAGGCACGAAGTTCTTCACGCTTTTCGTCAGGCAGGTAACCTGCAAGCTTGCGCATGCTGAAAATATCCTTGCTGTAATGCGACTTGCCTTTGTGGTGCCGCTCCGGCGCAAGCTCTTTGCCCAGCAGATATCCTCCGACAAAGAGGTTTGCCGCAACAGAGACAGCCAAAACGCCATGTATCCATTTCACTTTAAATGCCATGGTTTATTCTTCCTCCAGAAACAGCTCTGCGTTGCTCGCAAACAGGCCTTCGCTCAGGTCCACGCTTTCGGCGTCCACACTCGCGGACTGTAGACCAATAACGAGCCCCACACCCAGCACCGCCAGGTAAACCGCAGCCTGAGATGCCAATGCCACAGGCGAAAACCACCTGCCACCGCCGAGAAGAGCATCTGATATAGTCTCAAACCAGCCGCTCTTAGCGCTGTGCTTTGCCGGGATATCCTTAAGGGACGCCAGAAAGTCACTCGATGCATTAGGCACAGACAGATTTTGAGCTAAGAGGCTATCAAGCGTCGCCTCGGCTTCTTCAAACTCCTGCCCCTCTGCTGACAGCAGGAAGGCCTCCGCCGCAATGCGGTCCGTATCCGGCCAGGCGGCTATATGGCTGCCGAACCGCAAACGGCACAGTTCATAATTTTCCATTGTCATGGGCTTTTTCACATTGCCCTCCTATCCCAAAGCTTCAAACAGTTGCTGTTTTTCAGCGATCAGTGCTTCCCTGAGCTTCGCCCTCGCACGCACAAGCAGCGACTCGTAAGCCTTCAGGTTCATGTCCATTGCATCTGCGGCTTCCATATTTGAAAGCTCGTCATAATAACTCAGTGTCACCGCCAGCCGCTGCCTGTCAGAAAGTGCCTCTAGTGCGCGTTTCAGGCTCGCGTTCCCATCCGCCTCTATCAGCTCATGTTCAGCTGATGGGCTATCATCCGGCTGGTCATATTCTTCCGGCAGCGCTTCCGGCTTTTTACGTCGCTTCTCATCGAGGCAACGATTGACCACAACACGGTGAAACCATGTAGTGAAGCGCGCTTTATCAGCGTCAAACCGCCGTGCGTGCGTCCACAATTTCACAAAAGCTTCCTGCACCAGGTCTTCCGCGAGGGCAGCATCGCCCAGATACCGGAACGCGAGGGCGCGGTACCGCAAGGCATGCCGGTCCACCAACATACCAAACGCTGTCCTGTCAGCGTCTGCCACCCTCAGAACAAGGGTTTCGTCCGATATTGCATCGCTCTCAGAGGCCAAGTTCAAGCCTTCTTTGTCATGTCTCGTTCAACAACCTGATGATGATACGGTGTGATCACCGCGTACCCTTCGCACCACAAGGCAGCTTTTAAACCGGTCCTAACACCATGAGATCATAAAACCGCAATAAATTGCCCCTATGCGCCTTTATCTGCATACAGTATGACAAATTATTTGTCGCATATAGCGGATTATCAGTGCCATAAAGGCACAAATTATTTCTGGTTACATCAGGGGTTGGATGATGAAAATTGCAGTGATCGGGACAGGATACGTTGGCCTTGTGTCTGGAACATGTTTCTCGGAATTTGGTCATGAGGTGACTTGTGTCGACAAGGACGCAAACAAAATTGACGCCCTTGAGCGCGGTATCATGCCGATTTATGAACCCAACCTCGATGGCATGGTAGCCAGAAATGTTGAGGCGGGCCGGTTGACGTTCACGACCAATCTCAAAGACGCGATGAAAGATGCGCGCGCTGTGTTCATCGCTGTCGGCACACCAAGCAGGCGGGGCGACGGGCACGCTGACCTCCAGTATGTTTTCGCGGCCGTTGAGGAAGCTGCCGCTTATATTAAAGACTATACCGTCGTTATCACCAAATCGACCGTGCCTGTCGGCACTGGCGCGGAGATAAAATCCCGCCTCACCGCCCTTCTGCCCCCGGAGTTGTTTGATGTGGCTTCCAACCCGGAGTTTTTGCGCGAAGGGGCGGCGATCGAGGACTTCATGCGACCCGACAGGGTGGTTGTGGGTGTGGATAGCGAGAAAGCACAGGCCTTGCTGCGCGAACTTTATCGCCCGCTTTTCCTCAATGAAACACCGGTTGTTTTCACCAATCGAGAAACCGCCGAAGTCATCAAATATGCGGCAAACGCGTTTCTCGCCACGAAAATCAGCTTCATCAACGAGATGGCCGACCTGTGTGAACTTGTGGGTGCAGACGTCCAGCAAGTGGCGCGCGGCATAGGTCTTGATAACCGGATCGGCTCCAAATTCCTGCACGCTGGCCCAGGCTTTGGCGGCAGCTGCTTCCCGAAAGACACCCGTGCACTTGTTTCCACCGCAGACCAATATGGTCTTCCACTTCGTATTGTGCGCTCAGTCGTTGAAGTGAATGAGGACCGCAAACGTGCCATGGCCGACAAAATCATCAAGGCGTGTGGCGGTTCAGTTGAAGGCAAGAAGCTCGCACTTCTGGGCCTGACGTTCAAACCCAATACCGACGACATGCGCGAAAGCCCGTCATTGGACATTATCCCTGCCTTACAGAAAGCTGGCGCCACCATCCATGCGCACGACCCCAAAGGCATGGAAGAGGCTGAAAAACTGCTCTCCGACGTGACTTTTCACGATGAACCTTACGGCACAATGCAGGATGCCGACGCATTGGTTATCGTGACTGAATGGAACCAGTTCCGTGCGCTTGACCTTGACCGTGCACGAAAACTGATGAAAGGCACTGTTCTCGTCGACCTCCGGAACATCTACGCCAAAGCGGCCCCTGAAGACCACGGTTTCCGCTACACGGGTATCGGGCGGGGCGAGTGAAAGCAGTTTCCGACCCCGTTAACCCACACAGACCAGATAACCCACACCGAAAAGTGTGGGCCATAGCCGGGCCCGCAATTGTTGCCAACAGCGCCGCCCCTCTTGTCGGCCTTGTCGACACATGGGTGATTGGTCACCTGCCGGGCGCCGTGCATCTCGCAGCTGTGAGCGTTGGTGCCATGGTCTTCACCTATATTTTCTGGGCTTTTGGTTTCCTGCGCATGAGCACCACGGGCCTCGCTGCTCAGGCGCACGGCAAAGGGGACGACGACCAACTCAGGCGGGTGATCATACGTTCGCTTTCCATCGGGCTATTGATCGCGCTGGCTCTGGTTTGCCTCCAACGGCCGATATTTGATATCGCCATGATAACCCTCACGCCACCTGAAGCCACAAAGGTCCACTTTGCCGCCTATTTTGACATCCGCATCTGGGCCGCACCCGCCAGCCTTTTCATATATGGCATCAATGGTTACCTTATCGGCACCGCCCGCGCCAAAGCGGCACTTTTGCTGCAGCTCGTGCTCAATATCAGCAACGGGCTGCTCAACCTTTTGTTTGTCATGGGGCTTGATATGGGTGTGGCGGGCATCGCGCTCGGCTCACTCATCGCAGAATGGCTGGCGGCGATCCTTGGGCTTGTCATACTCAGCCGCCATATGAGCTTGAAGGCGCTTCTTGAGGCCGCACAGCAAAGCCAAACCTGGGCCACAGATAAAATGAAGCGGCTGATCAATACCAACGGCTATATCTTTGTGCGCACGCTTCTCCTGATGACAGCCCTTGGCATGGTGACACGCAAGGCTGGGGACCTGGGTGCGGAAAGCCTTGCCGCCAGCCATGTGCTCTCCACCTTTCTTCTGCTCATAAGCTTGGGGCTTGACGGTTTTGCCTATGCGGCAGAGGCGCTTGCCGGTGCAGCTTACGGGAAAGGTGGTCGGGACGACTTTAAACGCTGGGTGCGAATAAGCTTCTTCTGGGTCGGATTGGCGGCCGTGCTCTACACCGCCGGGTTCGCGTTATTTGGCAAAACACTGGTCTTTACACTCACCGACATTGAGGGCGTGCGCACCGCGGCAACTGGTGCGCTGCACGTATTGGTGTGGCTGCCGCTGATCGCCTTCGCCTGTTACCAGTATGATGGCATTTATATTGGCGCAACAGCAGGCGGTGCCATGATGGTCACCATGGCCGTTGCGTTTGCCGCCTTCATGCTCGTCGTTGGCCCATTCACAACCCATTGGGGGCTTGAAGGATTGTGGTGGTCGGTCGCTGTGTTCATGGGCACGCGGGGGCTCGCGCAGGCGCTTTATTACCCCCGTATCGAACGGCAGCTTTCCGCTTAGAGAATGTCGAGCACGCTTTCAGGCGGGCGACCCACACGAGCTTTACCGCTCGCAAAAACAATCGGGCGTTCGATCAGCTTTGGTGTTGCAGCCATCGCATCAACCAGCGCGTCGCCCTCGACGTCCGCAAGGTTTTGCTCTTTATAATCAGCTTCTCCGGTGCGCATCAGCTCACGCGGGGCACGGCCAAGAAGCGATAGCGCGTCCTTAATCTCTTGCACACTAGGCGCATCTTCTAGGTACAGGCGCACGGTTGGCGTTACACCCTTCTCTTCAAGGAGTGCCAGTGTTTGGCGGGATTTGCTGCACCGCGGATTATGCCAGATTGTCACGCTCATAAAAAACTCCCTTATTCATGTCATATGAGGGGTTTAATGGCGCGGGCCTCCGGGGGCAAGCCCTTGACCAACCGATCCTGATGAATTTTGCGAGAGGTAAGTGTATGGAGCGGGTGAAGGGAATCGAACCCTCGTCTTAAGCTTGGGAAGCTTCTGCTCTACCATTGAGCTACACCCGCGCGCCTCACTGTGCGCCCAAGCATTTACCAGAGCTTTTTAAAAAAGCAAGAAATGATCATGCCTGAGTGTGCCGAAACGCTTGACCTTGATGGCGCTTGGCCGCAACGTGGCGCCGCTGTATGAAGGATGCAGCCACCCACGACGTTTTCAGGAGAATGGACGATGAAACTGCGCTCAGGCCTCGATAAAAGCCTCACTTCCACTTGGGCACCTCAAACCCAGATGGTACGCGCTGGTTCAATGCGCTCCAACTTTGGAGAAATGTCCGAAGCCCTGTTCCTCACTTCAGCCTTTTCATATGAAAATGCGGAAGAAGCAGAAGCGCGCTTTGATGGCCGCGCTGAAGGCTTTACCTATTCGCGCCAAACCAACCCTACTGTCGCCATGTTTGAACACCGCATGGCTGTGATTGAAGGCGCTGACGTTGGTCGCGCCACCGGCACCGGCATGGCGGCGATGACAGCGGCGCTGCTTGCCAGCCTGCGCGCAGGCGACCATGTTGTCGGCGCACGAGCGCTTTTTGGTTCCTGCCGCTGGTTGATGGATGAACAATTGCCGCGCTTTGGTATTGAAACCACCGTGGTTGACGGCACTGACCTGAATGCCTGGAAAGCGGCGATAAAACCCAACACCAAGCTGTTTTTCACTGAAACACCGGCGAACCCGACGCTTGAGATTGTGGACCTGAAGGCGCTGGCCGACCTCGCCCACAATTCAGGAGCACTTCTGGTAGTAGACAACGTGTTTGCAACACCGGTGCTTCAGCGCCCCATGGAACTTGGCGCGGATATCGTCGCCTATTCCACCACCAAACATATTGATGGCCAAGGCCGCTGCCTCGGCGGTGTTGTATTGTGTTCCAAAGAATTTGACGAACAGCACCTATATCCTTTTTACCGGCATACGGGCTGCGCCATGTCGCCCTTCAATGCATGGGTGATGCTCAAGGGGCTTGAAACACTGAGCCTGCGCGTTCATGCCATGTGCGATAATGCGGAGAAGGTGGCAACAGCCATAGCGAAACGTGTGACAGACACCCGCCATCCCAATCTAGCATCTTTTGAGCAGCAAAACCTTGCCCTGAGCCAGATGGAGCGCGGGGGCACGATGGTGGTGTTCGAGTTGCCTGGCGGCCGCGAACATGCGTTCGGTTTCATGAATGCCCTCAAGATCGTGGATATCTCCAACAATCTCGGTGACAGCCGCTCGATTGCCACGCACCCGTGGAGCACGACACACAAAGCACTTTCCGAGGAATCCCGCCTTGAACTTGGCATCACGCCGGGCCTGATCCGTTTTTCGGTAGGGCTTGAGGATGCGGACGATCTCGTTCAGGATGTAAATCAAGCGCTTGACGCGGCTGGCGTCTAAGCTGGCGCAGAAGAAAGTACGGGAGCAATATGGTTGACGACGACCTCATCGATGGTGTTTTGACGTTTGAAGAAACGACTGAAGGTATCCATATTGCTGTGCAAAGTTACTTTCTGAACGAGCAATCAAAACCTGAGGCCCACCAGTATGTGTGGGCCTACAGGATCAAAATCACCAACACCTCAAACCGGCCAGTTCAGCTTCTGAACCGGCACTGGATCATCACCGACGGCACTGGTGGTATCCAGGAGGTGAAGGGTGTTGGTGTGATTGGTGAGCAGCCGATCATTGAGCCCAACGAGACCTTTATCTATACAAGCGGCACACCGCTCGGTACGCCGTCCGGCTTCATGCGGGGCAGCTATGAGATGCAGCGCGAGGACGGCATGATGTTCTCCGCAACCATACCGGCTTTCTCCCTCGATAGCCCCCACGTTTCCCTGCACATCAACTAAGGGGCAAACATTGGTAGACCTCAGGCCGGTTCTCTATACGCTGGGTTCACTGATCGCTCTTCTGGCGGGGGGGATGAGCCTGCCCACAATCGCAGACTTCGTAGCCGATAACCCGGACTGGCAGACCTTTGCCATCGCGCTATGCCTTACCGCCATGATCGGCGGCATGTTGATGCTGGCAACACGTGGCAGCGGCGATAACCTGAACCTCAAGCAAGCCTTTTTGCTTACAACATCCGCCTGGGCGGTATTGCCCGCGTTTGCAGCACTTCCGCTTGCGTTTTCAGAACTCGACCTCAGCTATACAGACGCCTATTTTGAAGCCATGAGCGGCCTGACCACCACAGGCTCGACGGTCATTACTGGACTTGATACTGCACCGCCCGGCATTCTGCTCTGGCGTGGGCTTTTGCAGTGGTTTGGTGGCATCGGGATTGTCGTGATGGCTGTGGCGGTTCTGCCTATGTTGCAGGTGGGCGGTATGCAGGTTTTCCGTGTAGAAAGTTTTGAAACGGCAGAGAAGATCCTGCCTCGCGCCGCACAGATATCCGGTGTTATCTCCGGTGTTTATGTGGCCTTCACCTCATTGTGCATGATCGCCTATATGCTGACCGGCATGGAAGCGTTTGATGCGCTCGTGCATGCCATGACAACCATTGCAACAGGCGGCTTTTCAAACTCGGACAGTTCGTTCGGCAAGTTTGACAGCCTGTCCACCGATATAGTCTGCCTGATTTTTATGGTCCTCGGCTCCTTGCCTTTTATCCTGTTCCTGCAGGTGATAAGAGGCCGGCCGCTTGCCCTGTGGCGAGATGAGCAAGCCCGCGGGTTCCTGCTCTTGGTTGCCTTCCTTTGTGTCGGGGTCACGATCTGGCTGATGGTATTCAAGAATTTCACGCTTGAAGAAGCCTTCCGGTACGGCAGTTTCAACATCATTTCAGTGCTTACGGGTACCGGATTCGCGTCCTCGGACTATAGCCAGTGGGGCGCCTTCTCTGCTTCGTTATTTTTTGTGGCGATGTTCATTGGCGGCTGCGCCGGTTCCACCAGCTGTGGCATGAAAATTTTCCGCTTTCAGGTGCTCCTTAAGTCCATGCGTTGTTGGATCGAACATACCTTGCAGCCAAACGGCGTGTTTATCGCACGCTATAACGGACGACCGATCCCCGATGATGTTCGTGCGTCTGTCATGAGTTTCATGACCCTGTTTTTGGGCATTTTTCTGATTCTTGCATTTGGTATCGCCGCCACCGGCGAGGACTGGATCACCTCGCTATCAAGCGCAGGCACGGCCATTGCAAATGTCGGGCCTGGCCTTGGCGACAAGGTTGGCCCAGCGGGCAATTTCAGTGGCCTTACAGATGCCGCAAAGTGGATGTTATCCTTTGGTATGCTGATCGGCAGGCTGGAGCTTTTTTCCGTTCTGGTACTTTTTTCGCCGTCCTTCTGGCGTGTGTAAAAAAATCACGTTAGGCTGCCGTTCACTTTAACCCTGTTATAGTGAGGCCTATGAAAACAATTCTTGTGCTGAGCATGTTAGCCGGATGGCAACCCTTCAATACCCCGGGTTGGCTGGATTTTGTTGAAGGGTCTTTTGATGAGGCGCGCGAACGCGGCGCCGCCACCAATACGGCAGACGGCCTTGCCCTCGCCTGTAGAAGTGGCCTTGTGATCGGGGGCTTCAAGCAGCATGGCTCAGAATCTGTCACATCCCTTCACCGCGCGCTGGATGACTGCGAGAAAGCGCTCGCGCTCGACCCCGACAATGTGGTTGCAGCTGTCAGTTATGCCATCGGCATCGGGTATGAAGCAAAGCGGCTGCGCAAGGCATCATACGTCAAAGCCTCCAAGGAACGGTTGGAAGCGCTGGTAACGCGCCTGCCAGACGACCCCCTCATTGTAGCAGCCATGGGCGGCTGGCATTCTGCTGTCAGCAACGCCGGTTTCCTTGCACGCCTTGCCCTTGGTGCAAGCCGGAAAGAAGCACAGGAGTATTTTGAACGCGCCATTGCGCTGGATGGCCAGTCGATCGGCACCCGCTTTGAATATGTGCGTTTCCTCGCGCGCGGCGACAAGGAAGAGCGTGCGCTTGCCCGTAAGGAACTCGCTATCGTTCTCACACTCAGGCCAAGAGATGCCGCCGAAAAGATCATGCTCAATCGCCTGTCAGCATTGATGGAACCGCTGGAAAGTGGTGATAAAAAAGCCGCCAAAAACACGGTGATAGAAACCTCCGCTTTTGACGATATCGATGAATGGGATGAGATCGAACCCTACCCACTCAAACCTTTTGACGGCCAACATTCCTGAATAGAACAGCCTGAATGAAAAAGGGCGCCGAGAGCGCCCTGAAATTCTTAGCTCACCCTCGCAGAAATCAGTTGAATGTTTTCTGCCGCGCAGCCGCGCCACGTTCAATCGCAGCAGCTGTCAGCCGGTCAATATCCAGCGCATGACGGATCATCTCGAGAAGAAGCAACTCTTCTTGGGTCAGGTTGCCGTCCGATGCCGCCACTTCACAGGCAAGCGCGTACACCAGATCACTGTGGCTTTCAGGGATCGCTTCTTCCACGAGGCCCATCACAGCGTCCAGCCCCTCTTCACTTTGCAGCAGTTCGATACAGCTGTTCGTGTCTGAGCGCAGCTTTTCAACATTATAATTGCGGAACGCGGGCAGGTACCCAACGATCCCCGTCATGCGGTTCAACTCCGTATCCGTCATCTCCTCGTCTGAGGCGGAAACGGTCACAAGCGTGTATATCAGGGCGGTTTCTGGGCTTATGGTCGACATGGTTTTTCCTCTCGTAACTCTGGCCATACGTTAGGGCTAAAGCGGTATGCCCTCAAGCGTTTTGCGGAAAAAACTCACACACTGTCTGCACTGCTTCCGCGAGCCCAACCCGTGCCACCTCAACCCCCGGCGGCATCGCATCAAGAAGGCGTGTTGGTGTCTGTCCATCCAGCATGATGAACAAGCCCTTATCATCCGCGCGGCGCACAAGGCGGCCATAAGCTTGCGCGAGCTTGAGCCGGGTCAGCATCTCATCATAATGCCTGCCACCAAAAGCCGCACGCCGGGCGCGGTGCAGCAGCGTGGGCCGCGGCCACGGCACCCGGTCAAAAACAATCAGCCGCAAGCTTTCCCCCGGCACGTCCACCCCGTCCCTGACCGCATCGGTACCAAGAAGGCAGGCATGCGCTTCATCGCGGAAGATATCCACAAGCGTCGCCGTGTCCACAGGGTCCACATGCTGGGCATAAAGCGGGATATCCATATCCTCGAGCGGGCCGACAATATGCTCATAGGTTACCCGAAGCCGACTGATCGCGGTAAAAAGCCCAAGCGCGCCACCACCGGACGCGAGAAAAAGCGAACGGTAAGCAGCAGCGACCTGCCCGGGGTCGTGTTTGTTCACATCCCCCACAATCAGCACCTTTGTTTTTGTGGCATAATCAAAGGGCGACGGCACCGAAAGCCGCTTTGGCGGAATAAGCAGGTGCTGCGCGCCGGTGCGCATGTCGGCAGAAGTCCAGTCGTTTTCCTCGGCCGCTTTGTCCCTGAGCGTGGCAGACGTAATCACCACACCGTGGGCCTGATCAAGCACGATATCCGCAAAGGGTTTGGTGGGGTCGACGAAGTGGCGGCAAAGCGCCATATCCCGGTCGCGCCCGTCAAAGCGGTCAACCTCAAGCCATTCAACAAACTCTTCCGGCAGCGGCCCGCCGAACCCCTCGGCCATCGCAGCCCAAGTGGTGACCATATCCGCGCGCTGCTTCACGGACCGCGCGCTGGTCTCAAGCCTGCCTCGCGCGCTTGTGTCCAGCACATCAGCGTCTTCATCCAGCCGCCTCAGGAGTGCGGTCGAAAGCGCCTGCATCGGATGCGCGAGGTTTTTGAGCGCTTCGGCCAGCGCGTGCGCCGCATCTGTCAGCCCTTCAATCGGGTCATTTGTTGTTGCTTCAAGCGAGTGGGGCCCGCGTGCGTCTGACCGTGCCATCACTTGGGCCCGCACCAGCATCAGAAAACTTTCAAACCGAGTCATCGCGGCGGCACCCGTTACCCGGCCAAGCCAGTTGTCAGACGGCAGAATGGTCGCAGCCTCAAGCACTTCCTCAAGCAAACGCTTGGCGTCCATATCATCAACAACCAGCTCTTCAACGCGCGACTTGAGCCCGCGTGCCCGCGTGCTGCCGCCCTGCTCCTTGCCCCGGAGCCAACGCCTGAGCTCCGCCCCTTCAAGCCCGGAAAGCCGGACAGAAAACGCGCTGTCCGCCGCCTCAAAAACATGGTGTCCTTCATCAAACACAATGCGTTTGGGCAGCTCCGGGTCGCCAAAGCGCGTCGCGGCCTGCGCCACAACAAGTGCGTGGTTTGCCACCACGAGGTCTGCGTTTTTGGCTTTACGCGCCGTTTTCTCGACAAAACATTTACGGAAGTGCGCACAAGCCGAATAAAGGCATTCGCCGCGCCGGTCCGTCAGCCCCGCGATACGGCCCACGCCAAAGTGGCCACCAAGCCAGCTGGGGAAATCACCGCCGATCATATCACCGTCACGGGTATAGCGCGCCCACCTGAGCACGAGACCTATCAGGAGCCTGTCCCGCTCCCCGCCAAGCGTATTCCCCCTGGGCGGGCTTCCAGGCCCCGCTTGCGCCCGCATCATCACTGCGCGCAGCGTTTCTTCAATATTCAGCAGGCAGGCATAATTCTCCCGCCCCTTCCGAATAACCGCACGTTTGGCTTTGATGCGCGGGTCCGGGTAAAGCTTTGAAAGTTCCTGATCAAGCTGACGTTGCAGGTTTTTGGTGTAAGTTGAAAGCCAGACAGCGCCGTCGTTCTTCTCAGCCCAGCGGCTTGCGGGCGCAATATAGCCAAGCGTTTTACCGGTACCTGTGCCCGCCTCCAGAAGCTGGAGGTTCGGCCCTTCTTCAAACTCGCGGGGCTTAAAAGCATGCACGGCGGCGGCTGAATATCTGACCTGCCCTTCCCGGCTTTCAGACCCTTCACCCAAAAGTTCAGCCAGACGACTTTTTGCCTCTTCCGCGTCTACCCCCTCATCGCCTGCCGGAGGTGGTGGGCCAGCATCCTCCCAGTCAGAGAGCGCAGACCAAACGGCCATGCCGTCTTCCCGGCTATGGTCGGCGTAGGTTTCAATCGCGCGCAAAACATGCGGCCCCCACGGCCACCCGGCCCGCGCCATCATCATCGCAACTTTTGAGCCGCCTGCGCGGTAACGGTAGGTTTGGGCTTCCATATCCGCAATCAGGCGAAGGGCAACTTCACGGATACAAAGGCAACGGTCTTCGTCTGAGTCGAGTGGCATATCAAGCTGCAAGGCGTCCCGTAACCCCTGAACCGTGGGCAAACAGTAACGCGCGGGCCTGACAAATGCGTATAGCTCCAGCACATCAAACGCACGGATAGGCCCAAGCCTCAGCCGCCGGGCAGCGATAACCCGGTTGACCAACAGGTGCGGCGCGCGGCTGATACGTTCCGCGCCCTCATCAAGGCCGGTGACCTCAAAAGCCCCGTCCTCCGTCAAAAATTGCACATGCCTGACCCCAACCACCGCTACGGGTAGTTGCTCAAGGATGATGCTTTTCGCTTCCGCACTAACAACAAGGTCTTCCATGGGCGGGAGCATATCGCCACAGTTCGCAGAAAAACAGGTGAATATGTTGCCTGAAATGAAAAGCAGTATATCTTGACGGAACTGCGCGCAGACCCTAGCTTCCGCGCGTTAAAAACCCCAAATGAAGGTAACCGATTATGACCGGTAATATTGATCTCGCCCTCTCCAGCAAAGCTTGGCCATTCCAGGAAGCAGAGAAGCTGGTCAAACGGTATAAATCGGGCGCACCTGAAAAGGGGTATGTGCTGTTTGAAACCGGCTATGGGCCTTCTGGCCTGCCGCACATCGGCACCTTTGGTGAGGTTTCCCGCACCACCATGGTGATGCGCGCCTTCCGTGAAATCTCGGACATCCCGACCAAGCTGATCTGTTTCTCGGATGATATGGACGGCCTGAGGAAAGTACCAACAAACGTACCAAACCAGGAATTGCTGGCAGCCGCCATTGGCAAGCCGCTAACCGTGGTGCCGGACCCTTTTGGCACACACGCAAGCTTTGGCGCGCACAACAACGCACGCCTGCAAGCCTTCCTTGACCAGTTTGGCTTCACTTATGAGTTTTATTCGGCAACGGACTGCTACAAATCCGGCCGGTTTGACGAGACACTGGTGAAAATCTGCCAGCGCTACGACAAGATCATCAATGTGATCCTGCCAACGCTGGGTGAAGAACGCCGCCAGACCTATTCACCTTTCCTGCCGATCAGCCCCGAGACTGGTGAAGTACTACAGGTGCCTGTGCGCATTGAAGACCCGGAGGCGGGCCTCATCTCGTTTGAGGATGTATCCGGCAAGCGCACGGAAACCTTGGTGACCGGCGGCCGGGTGAAATGCCAGTGGAAGGTTGACTGGGCCATGCGCTGGGATGCGCTCGACGTTGACTATGAAATGGCGGGCTCTGACCTGATTGAAAGCGTGAAGCTTTCCAGCATTATCCGTCGCATTCTGGGCGGCCAACCGCCTGAAGGCTTCAATTATGAACTGTTCCTTGACCAGGACGGGCAGAAAATCTCCAAATCCAAAGGCAATGGCCTGACGATTGAAGAGTGGCTGGCCTATGCGAGCCCCGAGAGCCTGTCGCTTTACATGTTCCAGAGCCCAAAGAAAGCCAAGCGCCTGTATTTTGACGTCATCCCCAAGGCGGTTGATGAATATTACACCTTCGTTGGCAAATATCAGGAACAGGAAGCGCTGGACCGCTATAAAAACCCGGCATGGCACATCCATGGCGGCGAAGTGCCGGATGCCAAACTGCCGGTGAGCTTCGCGCTTCTGCTCAACCTCGTTTCCGCCGCCAATGCGGAAGACCGTGAAACCCTGTGGGGGTTTGTGGGTCGTTATGCAGAGGGCGCAACGGCAGAAACCTTCCCTGAGCTTGATAAGCTGATGGGCTATGCGATCCGCTATTATGAGGATTTTGTAAAACCGAACAAATCCTACCGCCTGGCGGAACCGCAGGAACGTGCGGCGTTTGAGAGCCTGAAGCGCCGCCTTGAGGATCTGGACGCGAACGAGACCGACGCCGAGGTGATCATGACCGAGGTGTATTCCGCCGGTAAAGACGCGCAGTTTGATAACCTGCGCGACTGGTTTGGCGCCTGTTATGAAGTGCTGCTGGGCCAAAGCCAGGGCCCACGCATGGGCGGTTTCATCGCCCTATACGGCATCAAGGAAACGCTCGAGCTGGTGGAAAAAGCCATCAACGGCAAAGCCGTCGCTTAAGCGAAACCAACCCCCGACACAAAAGGCCGCCAGTTTTGGCGGCCTTTGTTATTTTCTGATAATTATGGACACTCAGGTAGGTTGAGCAAGTTGTTCGGCTCCTTACCATCAGATTGGGTTTTGATGTAATCATTTCCATAAGGGCTTTGAGCAACAACAACCCTCACCCTGTCTTTACCAGTGCCTACATAGTAAACCCACTCGCCAGATTTGATACCCGAAATTGCTTTTTTCTGGCTTATTTTCCAGCGAGAACTGTCTGGATTTACCCCTCCGACCGAAATGATCCGTTCATAGGGGTTCAAACGATCATCTTTATTGATGCACCTAATAGTCTGCGTCTTGGCCATCGCCTTCGACTCCTTGATATTAAAGACGACAGGCTTGACCTTCATACCGTTTTCGGGAATATTTCCCTTATCTACACAGCAGTCCGCTCCTGACGTCAATCATATTGCGGATCGCAAACACAGGCCGTTAAGGGTTGCCGCCCATAACGGCCTTTTGTTTACTCATCCTATAAAGTTTGTCGGAGAGCTGCTCGCGGAGTCAAGACAAAGTGTTATATGTACATAAGTATACTATATATATGGATAAATTTTCTACATACTACAATATATGAGATCAAGTTCCCGATTTGTTCTAAACGACTCGGCCTCACCTCAATCGACGTAGACGACTATAAACAACGCCTATTTATGCGTTTTGAAGCTACTCGCCTTTCAGTGGGCAGGTTTCTTTGAAGCTGTCACCTTCCCCGAGGTGATGGAAACGGAAAGCGCCTGCTTGGGCCGCGAAGCGCACCTCCGTCATACCGGGGTGATAATCGCCTGATGCATTGAGGCGGGTTAAATTCTGAGCCCCCAGATAGCCTTCCTGAACACAGTAAGGGTTGGTATCGCCGTGCACCAGAAGCACCGGCTTGCCGTAGTTTTGGGCGTGGCCCTTAAGCGCCGCGAGAAAATCCCGATAGGGGTGGCAGTTCTGCCTGATATCGGCGTTGCAGCTTGGCAGGCTGTCATCGGTTTTGGTGGGATCTGTATGGATCGCGAGCACAAGGGCTTTGGCATCACCACCCGCAATGAAAATATCCGCGAGCCATTCCAGATTGGCAGCATCCCGCGCGTCAACCCGGTCAAGCTTCTCGGCAACATCACCAACGCTGATTTCTTCACGGCCATTGCCTGTCGCGAGGATATGAAGTGCCCCAAACTGGATGTCATGGTAGCGCCAGCGCACATTTTCAGGAAAACGAGGTTGGCGGTTAACCTGCCACGCGGCCGCTTCCTCAAACCGGTTCTCGGGCAGCATATCGCCTGAGAAATACAGCGGCCGCAACACGTTATCCAGAATATGCAGCTCGTCATCACCGCCACGGTCACAGTCTGTCCAGTCGTTATCGCCCGGGGTGAAAAACACCGGCGCATTGATCATGCCCAGGATAAGATCACGGTTCTCAGTCAGGCGCTCCCTGGTGCAGCGCTCGCCACCCGCTTTGGTGTCGCCATAAAAAATGCCAAACGGCAGCTTGTGGGCCGTATCCCGCGCCTTCAGCTCAACGCTTAAAGCCTGCATCTGCTGGAACTGTTCCTTGTTGTAGGGCATGTCCCCAAACACAAGGAAGCTGGTATCCGCAGCAAAAGCACTAGCGGATAATACCGCAGAAAAAAGCGTGGTTTTAATGGCTGCCTTTAGCATCTTTATCCCCTACAAACGCTCATTGAACGAGCCCGCATTGATGCAGAGACTAATGACGTGCGCGTGACAGGCCAAACAAAAAAAGCCCGGCAAAACCGGGCTTCCTCAACGCTAGCGGCGAAAGTGGTTAAACTTCGGTGTCCACTTTCTGCACTTCGCCTTTGGCAACACCTACCATGGCAGGGCGCAGCAAACGGTCCTTGATCACATAACCGGGTGCTATCACCTGCATGATGCTGCCGGGTACATGCTCGGTTGTTGGTGCTTCAAACATCGCCTGGTGGAACTTGTGGTCAAAAGCTTCACCCACTTCCGGGTTCACCTTCTTGATGCCGTGGCGCTCAAGAATGTTGAGAAGCTCACGCTCTGTCATCTCAACGCCGTCAATGAAGGCCTTGAGATCATCAGCCACTTTTTCAGGCATGCTATCCAGCGCGCGGCGCAGGTTATCCGAAATATTGAGCATATCGCGCGCGAAATTGGTGACACCATAAGCGCTTGCATCCGCTTTGTCTTTTTCAGCACGGCGGCGCACGTTTTCCGTCTCCGCCACAGCGCGAAGCAGGCGGTCTTTCAGCTCTGCCACTTCAGCCTGAAGTTTGGCCACCTCATCAGCGCCCGCGTCTTCCTGGCCTGCAAAAGCGTCTTCAGCAAACTCTTCTTCCGGCACGTCTGGGTTTTCTTCTGGCATGTCGTTTGTCTGCTCTTGGCTCATTATATCTGCCCTACTCGTGTTTACTCTTCAATCGCCTTAAAGGAGGCGGCCTACAACGCGCGCGGTATAGTCTACCATGGGCACGATGCGGGCGTAATTCAGTCTCGTCGGGCCGATCACACCGATCACGCCGACAATTTTGTTCGCGCCATTCATATAGGGAGAAACAACGAGAGAAGAACCCGAAAGGGAAAATAAATTGTTCTCTGCCCCGATAAACAAGCGCACACCGCGCCCGTCTTTGGCAAGCTCCATCAGTTTGATCAAGTCTTTTTTGCGCTCAAGCTCGTCAAAAAGCTGGCGGATACGCTCAAGATCTTCCGCCGCCTGCACACTTTCAAGCAAGTTGCCCTGCCCTGAGATGATGAGCGACGCCGGCGCTTCACCCCCGGTCCAGACCGCAAGGCCATCCTCAACCACCTTGGTGGTCAGCGCATCCAGCTCCGCCTGTTTGGCGCTCAACTCCATATGCACAGCATTTGCAACATCATCGATCGAGCGGCCCACAAGCCGCGCGCTCAGGTAATTGCCCGCCTGAATAAGCGCAGACGCAGGCAAACCAATGGGTACATCAATGATGCGGTTTTCAACGCTGCCGTCTTCCGCCACCAGCACAACAAGGGCGCGGCCGGGCGCGATGGGCACAAATTCGATATGACGAACCGAAAGCTCCTGCTTTGGTACCATCACCACAGACGCACAGCGCGAAAGACCGGAAAGCGCGCGGGTAGCCTCGGAAAGCACATCCTCCACCGCGCGGCCGGTAGTGGCGCATTTCCCGCGGATTGCCTCACGTTCCGACTTGGTGAGGTTGCCAATTTCCATCAAACCATCGACAAAAAAACGCAGGCCGATGTCGGTCGGGATCCGCCCCGCAGAGGTATGGGGTGCGGCAAGCAGGCCCACATCCTCAAGGTCCGCCATCACGTTGCGGATGGTCGCGGGCGAAACACCAAGGCTGCCGGTACGGCTGATGGTACGCGAGCCTACGGGATCGCCGGTTTCGAGATAAGTCTCGACAATCTGGCGGAAAATCGCTTTTGAGCGTTCATTCAATTCGGCAAGCGACATACAGTGCACAACTCCAATCACTGGTGTGAATGTAGGTACGGCAGTGCCCTACGTCAATCTCTCAAGGTGTGGCGCATGTGTGGCATGCGTGGGGCACAAGTGCGCGCGAATATGCGGCGTATCTGTGGCGTGATGTGTGGCATTTATGTGTGCAATCGCCGCCGCATCACCAATTCTGCGCCGCAAGGCTTTGACCTCGCGGTTTGAGCGGAGTAGAACGGGCATCTGTTGACCTAGAAAAAGGATACCTCATGCGACCGAGCGGCCGTTCAAGCGACGAAATGCGTACTATCGAAATGACACCCGGTTTTGCCAAACATGCAGAAGGCAGTTGCCTTGTGAAATTTGGCGATACCCACGTGCTGGTAACCGCAACGTTTGAGGACCAGACACCGCCCTGGCTCAGGAACACAGGCAAGGGATGGGTTACGGCTGAATATGGCATGCTGCCGCGTTCCACCCACGGGCGCATGGCGCGCGAAGCCGCCAAAGGCAAACAATCCGGCCGCACACAGGAAATCCAGCGCCTGATCGGCCGGGCCATGCGCGCGGTTGTTGACCTCACCAAACTTGGTGAAAAACAGATCCGTATCGACTGTGACGTGATCCAGGCTGACGGCGGCACCCGCACAGCCTCCATCTCTGGTGCTTATGTTGCGCTCTCCCAGTGTTTTGAATGGATGATCAGCGAAGGTTATATCGACGAAATGCCGTTCACCGACAGCATCGCGGCAATCTCCTGCGGTATCTATCAGGGCACGCCGGTGCTTGATCTGGATTATGACGAAGACAGCACCGCAGAGACAGACGCCAACTTTGTATTGACCGGCAAAGGCGGCATTGTGGAAATTCAGGGCACGGCGGAAGAAGAACCTTTCTCTGAAGAAGAGTTTCTCCGTCTCTTGCGCCTCGCACGCATCGGCTGCGATGAAATCAAAGCAGCGCAAAACAAAGCCTTGGGGAAATAGGCCCCATGTCCCGGCTTTTTGACAGCAACAAGCTGGTGATCGCCAGCCATAACAAGGGCAAGGTGCGCGAGATTGGGGAGCTTCTGGCGCCCTTTGGTGTTGAGACCATCTCGGCCGGTGACCTCGGCCTGCCCGAACCTGTTGAAGACGGGCTGACCTTTATCGCAAACGCCGAGATCAAGGCGCTGGCAGCTGCCAAAGCATCAAACCTGCCGTCGCTCGCGGATGATAGCGGGTTGGAGGTTAGCGCCTTGGGCGGTGAGCCGGGCATTTATAGCGCGCGCTGGGCCGGTGAAGAAAAAGACTTCAATGTTGCGATGAAAACCGTGACGGAGAAGGTAGGCAACAACCCGGATAAGACCGCCAACTTTACCTGCGCGCTCACCCTCGCCTGGCCTGACGGGCATATGGAAAGTTTTGAAGGCAAGGTGTTTGGCACCATTACCTGGCCCATGCGCGGCGAAAAAGGTTTTGGCTATGACCCTATTTTCATCCCCACCGGGTTTGATACCACCTTCGCGGAAATGGAGCCCAAGGCCAAACACGCCATGAGCCACCGCGCGCACGCTTTCAAGCAACTGATCGATGCCTGCTTTAAAAACAATTGAGCCGCCAGCGCTACAAGAGAGCGACTATAAAGGGCCAGCTGCCATTTATGTGCACTGGCCTTTTTGCCTCAAAAAATGCCCCTATTGTGATTTCAACAGCCATGTGCGCGATGAAGTGAGCCACAAGCGCTGGCGCGACGCGCTGGTGCGCGAGATCGATACATTCGCATCCAGCTTCCCGCACCTGACAGCCAGCTCGATCTTTTTCGGTGGTGGCACCCCAAGCCTGATGGAGCCGGAAACCACCCACGCGGTGATAGAGCGTATCCGCCATCATTGGGGCCCGGATGATATTGCGGACAATATTGAAGTCACGCTTGAGGCCAACCCCTCAAGCGTGGAAGCGGGCCGCTTCAAGGCTTACGCAGACGCTGGCGTGAACCGCATTTCCGTTGGTATCCAGTCACTTGATAATGATGTGCTGAAGTTTCTCGGGCGACTGCACAGCGCCGAAGAAGCCCTGAAGGCCCTTAAAGTCGCGCAAGACAACTTTGATAGAGTGTCATTTGACCTCATCTATGCCCGCCCTCATCAATCGCTTGAAGACTGGCGCGCAGAGTTAACAGAAGCATTATCCTTTTCCACCTCGCACCTGTCGCTTTATCAGCTGACGATTGAAGAAGGCACCGCCTTTTATCACCAGTTCCACCGCGGCAAGTTTACCCTGCCGGATGAAGACGAAGCCGCCGCGCTGTTTGACCTGACCACGGACCTGACCACAGCCGCTGGCCTGCCGCCTTACGAGACCTCAAACCACGCAAGGCCGGGCGAGGAAAGCCGCCATAACCTGAGCTATTGGCGCGGGGACTATTATGTTGGCATTGGCCCGGGCGCGCACGGCCGTATCCCGGCACTCAGCCATGGTGCCGCCTATGCCCACGCCCAGGTGAAACGCCCGGAAGACTGGCTTGAGCGTGTGGAAGGTTTTGGCCACGGCACGCTGGAGCTGGAGCATATTGATGCGAGCGACCGCATGGTGGAAGCTATCATGATGGGGTTAAGGCTGACAGACGGCATCGAAACAGCGGCTCTTGAAAGCCGGTTCGGCGGCAAGGTCATGAATGTGGTGAGCACCCACGCACAACAGGACCTGATAGCAAGCGGGCACCTTGAGCCGGACACGAGCCGGTTGAGGCTCACCCCAAAGGGGCGACCTCTCCTCAACTTCATAATCGGAAAATTGATCGCCTGACCCGTTCGGAACGGCTCGAGGCATTTCGGCGAACATTCGAAAACCCGGCACAGGTGCGGGGCGCGCTGGAGAGCATTGGGCAATTTTTCCAATAAGGCATTGCCGGAACATGATACAGACCTATAACTTTTGTTTGTCGTATCATGAGTTCGGAGTTTAAAAACATGCGTTTCAGACAAGTTTTCGCGGCCATCCCTCTTTGTTTGGCCTTGGTGTCCACCGCATCGCACGCAGCCTTTCCGGTGCCGGAAGCCTGCAAGTCAGCCACCATTGATATCGAGCGATATGAGCGCGACGCTATTCTCCCACCGGCCTGTGTGGAAAACAGAAAATGCGGGAGCAAGAACGCACCCGAAATTGCAGACTGGTTTGACGCAATCTCAAAACAGCTGGCGGCGAAGCTCAGTGCCATACCCAACTATTACCCCGGCAATACACAAAACGAGCTATGTACAGGCATATTCGCCATCTACAGCCGCATTGGCATGTTTGAGGCCGTTGAGTTTGACAAGCTGACACCGGCGCGACACCAACTGATTGCTGAAGCCATTGACCATGCTGTGCAAACCGCTGAGCGCGAGACTGCGCGCCATAGCATGTCACGCAGTGAAGTTGCCATGGCCAAACGGAAAGACAGGGCATTTCTTGCGGCACGACGGGAGGCACGCGCCGCCGCTGACGCCCGCGTTCAAGAGGAAGACAAGGCATTGGCTGCCAAGGCCGCCGCACACGCCAAGACGGAACGCGACGCCGCCATGTCTGTTTTTCAGAACAAGGTCATGGCCGCCCTGCTCTCCGGTGCGCAACAGGGTTTCATCATCGATCAAAACACCATGCGTTCAACCTTTGAAGTGCTGCCAGACACCACGCTCAATGACCTGATGAAGTGGGCAATCAGCGACTGGCACATCAAACGCGCGAACGACGCCGTTGAGGACACCTTTCTGCCACC
This sequence comes from Kordiimonas sp., assembly GCF_965216265.1. Lineage (GTDB taxonomy): Bacteria > Pseudomonadota > Alphaproteobacteria > Sphingomonadales > Kordiimonadaceae > Kordiimonas. The sequence goes on along the minus strand of NZ_OZ244153.1, from coordinate 2,192,371 downwards.
GAAAAAGGGCGAGTTTGAAACCACCGCGCGGTATGAGGAGCGCGTTACGGCATTAAAAACCGCCTATGACGAAGACGCAACTGAGCGCGCCCATGAAACAAAGCGCATGCTGCTGGCAGACCTGGATGACCGCGTGGCCATGGCAACCGGCGCGTTCAAGGCCCATAACATTCGGTATGACGCAGATAACCAGCGCTTCTTAGTCGATATCAAGACCGGTAACGGTGTACCTGTGGGCGAGGGTCATATTAAGGTGCCGCTTGATATTGCGCGTGAGACAAAAGGAAACCTTGAAGCGGCCACTCTTCTTGCTGGTTTTACAGCCACCGAAAGTACCTTGAGCCTGAACCGGTTTGTTCTTGTCAATCAGGACGATGAAACCCCGACGGAGTCCGAAATTCATGTGCTTGAAACCGAGCCGCTGCAGTTTGATATGTCACCAACACAAGCGGCGGCCTGGCGACAGGCATACGACAAGGAACAACAGGAACGTGCGCAGCAGGCAGAAGCCGCAGACCTCGCCGAACGCAAACGTATCGCGGAAAATCACCCTTATCGGGCGCGCTTCAGTTGTAACCTTGGGCAGGTTTATATCTGTCTCGGCAACGACGGCGGCATCAGCATTCGCAGCGGTGCGGAGAGCAACCATTATACCGCTCATGACCTGACAGGCCGCTCTACCCTTGAAGTTTTCCTCATGAAAGACTTTGAAGTCGCGGCGCAGACCGGAGGCGGCAATGGCCGCAAGATGACGCTGGAGGTTTTCGACCATGTCAGCGGCAAAACGCTCTATAGCGAAACAACCGCTGGGCCCCATGCCGTGATCAGGGTAACAGACTAGGGTGTGGCGCGGCCTCGGTCGCTCCCCAATGTTATTATTGGGAAGCTGACCGCCTGAGCGAATACCCAAACGCCGGGAAAGCCGTTGCGGCCGGGTCGATCACCTGCAGGCCCTTACGGTGCACTTCCACAATGGCGAGTGCGCGCTCGTTTGTGCCGTCAGGCAACAGGCGGAACAGCCCATCCACCCCGACAAAACCGAAACTCGCGGTAAGGTTCTCTTCAGAAAAACGGTTTTTCTTTTTCACGGTTTCGTCACGCGCAAGGGCTGCCACAAGGCTCATGGCATCATAGGCGATGGACGCCAGCCGCGGCGCGGCTTCGCCGTAGGTTTCCTGATACCTGTTGAGGAACGCGATGGGGGCATCTGGTGTAGGTGCCGCGAACCACGCGTTCTGAAGTGGCGGTTCACGAAGGATGCTTTCGTCGTTCCAAAGCCCGGTGCCCAGAAGTTTCACCACATTGGGGTCGATCTCATAATAGGGCAACAGCGGTGCCACGGTGCGCAGAAGCTCGCCGCCCTCAGGCACGATCACCGCGTCAAACGGCACAGGGTCCAGCGCTTCTGCCGCTTCAAGCCGGTTGGCGATCTCATCCGTCATGTCGTCATTCAAGCTGCGCAGGAAACGTATCTCGTCCCGGAGCGCCTTGCGCCGCTCATCATAATTGCCAAGGCGTTTTACCGGCTCAAACACTGCTTCCGGGTTTGGCGGGTAACTTTCAAGCGCGGTCAGGCGCCCGCCACCAAAGCTCACCGCTTCCCCGAACGCCATACGCACGCGGTCACCATATTTGCCTTCAGGCAGCAGGGCCGCAAAACGCGAATGCCCGGTCTCAAGCGCATAATCCACCACGCGCTGCACTTCACTTTCAGGCATGAACCCAATGATATAGCGGCCGGGTGCGGCCACGCTCTGGTCATTTGAAAAACCAATCATAGGGATGCCTGCGCGCGCAAGTACATTGCCCGCCGCCGTGACATTCTGCCCAAGAAGTGGCCCAAGCACGATATCTGCGCCCGCTTCCACGGCCATTTCCGCCACACGCTCACTTTCCGTATAGTCAGCTTTGGTATCAAACGGCAGCATCACAAGCCGGGGGTCATAAGCATCAAAAAGCGCCATGGTGGCCGCGCGCAACAGCGCGTTTCCGGTGATACCTTCTGCACCGCTCAGCGGCAACAGGATCGCTACCTTGATCTTGTCGGCCTCACCCGCTGCTTTCAGCTCTTCCGGCGACGGGGTTTCAGTGCTTTCCGCGATATCCCGTTCCGGCGCGGGGCGCATGGGCACGGGGCTGGTGCGCGACGGCGGTGCTGGCGTCTGGCCACCACACGCAGCCACAAAGATCAACAGGCTTATTGCCCATAAAGCTTTGCACTGTTTGAAGAAGCGGCTTGCAACCATATCCATCCTTGGTGTTATCTGATGCCCATATCGGTCAGGGGCGAAGGCTCACACTATCTGGTCTGAGCGCCGAACCTAGTCTGAAATCAATCGGCTGTAAATCTGCGCCCACACGGGACACGGATAATTTTAACGTCGATCAGCCTCGGATACCATAATGGGAGAGAAAAATGGCCGAATTCGGGTCTCAGCAGATCCTTAAACCGGGGCTTTACGTGGTGGCCACGCCCATTGGCAATTTGGGTGACATCAGCGCGCGGGCAAAACATGTGCTTGGTCAGGTTGATGCCATCGCCTGTGAAGATACGCGCGTGACAGCAAAGCTGTTGACGGCCAACCTGATCAAAAAACCGCTTTTGGCCTATCATGAACATAATGGTGCGGTCCAGCGGCCCAAACTTCTGGCCATGTTGGCGGAAGGCAAGAAGGTGGCACTAGTATCAGACGCGGGCACACCGCTGATCTCGGACCCAGGTTTCAAGCTGGTGGCGGAAGCGCAGGACGACGGCCATTATGTCACCGCCATACCCGGCCCCTGTGCGGCCATCATGGCACTATCGCTCGCGGGGCTACCCACAGACCGTTTCCTCTTCCTCGGTTTCCCGCCCAACAAATCAAAAGCCCGGCAGACATGGTTTCACGTGGAACGCCAAATCCCCGCAAGCCTGGTGTATTATGAAAGCGCCAAACGCCTGCCCGAGAGTTTGCGCGACGCGGCCGAGGTGCTGGGTGACCGCGAAGCCGCCGTATGCCGGGAGCTGACCAAACGATTTGAAGAAGTTGTTCGGGGCGACTTAATCGCTCTCGCCGCTCATTATGCGGAAGCTGGGGCACCAAAGGGCGAAATTGTTGTGGTGATCGGCCCGCCCTCAAAAACCGCGCCGGCAGACAGCCAGCAGATTGATGCAGAGACCATGCTCACCGCCGCGCTCAAACATATGAGCGTGAAATCAGCCGCCGCGTTTGTGGCGGAGCTGACCGATATACCCAAAAAGCAGCTCTATAGCCGCGCGCTTGAGCTAACCGGCAAGGGCTAGGCCTATGGGAAAGCGGCAGGAGGCGGAGAAACGCGGACGCAGGGCTGAGACGATTGCCTGTGTTCTGTTATCCCTCAAGGGATACCGCATTCTCGAGCGCCGGTGCCGCACCCGTTATGGCGAGTTGGATATTGTGGCTGAGAAGGCCGGTCGTATTATCTTCGTTGAGGTAAAACAGCGCAAAAACAATGCCTTGGCGCTCGAGGCTGTCACACCAAGGCAGCGCAAACGCATCGAACGTGCCGCACTTTCCTGGATGCAAACTCACCGCAAATTGAAGCAATCACTTCGCTTTGATGTGATAAGCATTGCATGGCCGCGCTGGCCGACCCATATCAAAGACGCCTGGCAGGCTGATCTTCAAGCTATGCTTTAAATAATATCGTTTAACAGTGAGGTTTTTTCATGTCGAAACAAGGGCTTAAAGTCGCTTTTCAAATGGACCCGATGGAAGGGGTCAACATTCAGGGCGACAGCACATTTGTTCTTGCCCTTGAAGCGCAAGCCAGAGGACACAAGCTTTGGCATTATGTGCCGGAAGACATGAGCTATGTTGAGGGCAAGGTGATTGCCCACGCCCACCCGATGTCAGTGAAGCGCGAAATGGGCGCTCATTTCAGCTACGGCAAAGCGGAGGTTATCGACCTTGAGGACATGGACGTGGTGTGGATGCGCCAGGACCCACCGTTTGACATGGCCTATATCACCGCGACCCACCTGCTGGAGCTTGTGCACCCGCGCACGCTTGTGGTCAACGACCCCGGTGAGGTGAGAAACGCGCCAGAGAAGCTTTTTGTTACAAAATTTCAAGACCTTATGCCGCCAACCCTGATCACCCGGCATGCAGGCGACGTGAAGGATTTCCGCGCCAAATATGGTGAGATCATCGTCAAACCGCTTTACGGCAACGGTGGCGCGGGCGTGTTTCACCTGAAGGGTGACGACAGCAACCTTTCAAGCTTGCTGGAGCTGTTTTTTGAAGGCAGCCGCGAGCCTGTGATGGTGCAGAAGTTCCTGCCTGAGGTCAGACATGGTGACAAACGCATCATCCTGATTGATGGTGAGGTGGCCGGCGCCATCAACCGTGTGCCCGCCGAAGGCGAAGTGCGCTCCAACATGGTGGTCGGCGGTGTGGCTGAACGCTCAACGCTGACAGCGCGTGAGAGGGAAATTTGCGACCGGCTGAAGCCTGAGTTGAAGGCGCGCGGGCTGATATTTGTGGGCATTGACGTGATTGGCGACTGGCTGACGGAGATCAATGTCACCTCCCCCACCGGCTTGCAGGCGGTAAACCGGTTTGACGGCGTGAAACTCGAAGCCGATATCTGGGATGCCATTGAGGCCAAGCTTTAACGTAGGCAGCTATCACGCCCGCGAAGGCGGGAGTCCACAAGCAAGCGGCCTATATCGGAGCAGAGCCACAGAACGGAGAATGCTGGATGCCCGCGAACGCGGGCATGACAGGAAAGCGGGCTAAAAGCCGCAAACGCCCAGTTTTGAGCAAAGCTCGTCCAGCTCTTCAAGCGTCGCGTAAGCGATGGTGACCTTGCCGCCCTCGCCTTCATGATCGATAGACACCTTCATGCCGGTTGCTGCGGAAAGGTCTTTCTCAAGCGCGACGGTATCCGCGTCTTTTTTACCAGCAGATGACGCACCACCACTGCCACCCGGGCGCGGTTCACGCCGGGTACGGCCCTTGGCTTCCCCTGCAAGCACTTCTGTCTGGCGAACGCTAAGTCCTTCATCTACAATACGTTTTGCGAGCGCGAGCGGGTCTTCAGCACCAATAAGCGCACGGGCATGACCCATGGAGATTTTGCTCTCATCCACCATCACCTGCACTTTTTCAGGCAGGCTAAGGAGGCGCAACAGGTTGGTTACGTGGCTGCGGCTTTTGCCAACACCTTCCGCAACTGCTTCCTGTGTATGACCAAATTCCTCGATCAGCTTTTTATAAGCGATAGCTTCCTCGATGGCGCTCAGGTCCTGACGCTGAATATTCTCGATGATGGCGATCTCAAGCACTTCGCCGTCTGTCAGTTCCTTGACGACGACCGGCACTTCATGGATGCCCGCCTTTTGGGCGGCACGCCAGCGGCGTTCCCCCGCCACGATCTGATACTGGTTTGGCCCAAGCTCACGCACCAGAATTGGCTGCAAAAGCCCCTTCTGCTTGATGGAAGTTGCGAGATCAGCGAGCGCGTCTTCATCAAAATGATGGCGCGGCTGCTCTATGTTTCTTTCCAAAAACTCGATCGGCAGCAGGCGACGACCCGAATGCGGGCTCGAAGGCGTTGCAATGCCGTCATCGCTATCCTCAAACGCCGGCCGGTCATCACCCAAAAGAGCAGACAGCCCTTTACCCAGTCCCTTACGTGCAGCTTTACTCATGATATACAATCTAACCTATTGTTTTTATTAAATATTATGCAGAAACTTTGCGGTCACGCCCGAGCAACTCACGCGCCAGTTTTATATAGGCCTGGCTGCCAACACAGCGGTGATCATAAAGAAGCACCGGTTTGCCGTGGCTTGGCGCCTCCGACACCCGCACATTGCGCGGAATGACGGTGCGGTACACCTTGTCACCCAGATAATCGCGCACATCAGCAGCCACTTGCTCCGAGAGATTATTGCGTTTGTCGAACATTGTGAGCACCACACCGTTGATCGTGAGGTGTGGGTTCAGGCTGCCGCGCACCTGCTCAATGGTTTTGAGCAGCAAGCTCAAGCCCTCAAGCGCAAAAAACTCACACTGCAGCGGCACCAGCACCGAATCGGCAGCAACAAGCGCGTTGATGGTGAGGAGCGACAAGGATGGCGGGCAATCAATGAGGATATAATCATATTCCTGCCGCGCGACGGCTTTCTCAAGCGCATACCGCAGACGGAAATTACGGTGCGGCAGCTCAGCCAACTCAAGGTCAGCGCCCGACAAGTCCACGGTTGAGGCCACAATCGAGAGGCCCGGCACTTCGGTCACCACAATAGCGTCCCCAAGCGGCGCTGCACCAAGCACCACGTCATAGGACGTGATCTCCCGCGCACTGCGGTCAATGCCAAAGCCAGTGCTGGCGTTACCCTGTGGGTCCAAATCAAGAATCAGCACGCGCTTCTTAACCGCAGCCATTGCTGTTGCCAAATTGATGGTTGTTGTGGTTTTACCCACGCCACCCTTTTGGTTGGCTACTGCGATAATATGCGCCCCCGTACCCGATTTTGACTGCATTTCCAACGACATGCGGTCACTCTCCCCTTGTGGGCCCACGTCCGCGCACCCATGATCTGAACTGTTACAACCGTTGTATCGCTGAAAGCCTGAGGATGACCCCTGCCGGGTCTGAGAGGCTTTGATACCGATTGATGTCCATCTTCCAACAAGCTTGCGCTTCGGTCAATTCTTCTTCCGCCCCTTCCCCCTTGAGGAGCCACATTTCTACACCCTCACCAAGGAACGGAGCCGCCCAATTCACGAGTTGAAGCACACGTGCACACGCGCGGGAAGTGACAACATCAACAGGAAACGGCTCAATCGCCTCGATTCGCTCATTATGAATGGTGGCCGCAGCCGATGTTTCACGTGAAACCTGGTTCATGAAAATACACTTGCGGCCGTTGGCTTCCACCATATGCGCGTGCCCAATCTCCATGGCGGCGAGCACAAGACCGGGGAAACCTGCACCCGAGCCGATATCAAGCATGCTGAGTTTGCGCTCGCCAAACACATCCCGAAGGTGCGGCGCCATCTGGGCCGAATCGAGGAAATGCCGTTGCCACATGGCATCAAGCGTCGAGTTCGCCACAAGATTTTTAGCTTTTTGCCATTTGGCGAGCAAGGCCGCATAGGTCTTCAGCCGCTCCAATGTTTCACGTGAAACATCGACATCGCGGGCAAGATCATCTGGTCCGTACATATAGAAGTGTTCCGGGAACTAGGCCGCGCGGCGGCGTTTTTTTACATGGGCAAGAAGCAGGGTGAGCGCTGCAGGCGTTACGCCAGCAATACGCGCCGCCGCCCCAAGAGTAGCGGGCCGCGCCTCAGTGAACTTCTGCCGCATCTCGTTGGAGAGCCCGTTGACCGTATCAAAATCGAGGTCGTCCGGAATCTCAAGTGCTTCATCTTTCCTGAACGCTGCCACGTCCTGCGCCTGCCGCTCCAGATAACCCGCATACATGGCATCGATCTCAAGCTGGCGTGCGATGGTAGGCTCAACTGTGCCGAGTGTATCAGGCCACACTTCTTTGAGCCGCGCAAAATCGATGGTGGAGAAAGCGAGCAATGCTTCCCCATCCCGGCGCACACCGTCCTGATTGATCTGGATGCCAACCTTGGCAGCTTCATTGGGTGTCAGGGAAAGCGACTTGAGTGTCGCGTGCCCTGCGTCAAGCGCGGCCTTTTTGAGTGAATAAGCGTCAGCGCGTTCGTCGCCCACAAGGCCAACGGCAATACCCTTGCCCGTCAGGCGCTGGTCGGCGTTATCGGCACGGAGCAGCAAGCGGTACTCCGCCCGGCTGGTGAACATGCGATAAGGCTCGCGGGTGCCCTGGGTCACAAGATCGTCTAACATCACACCTATATAGGCGTCTGCACGGTCGAGCACAAAAGTCTCGCCCTCACCCTTTGCCCTGAGCGCGGCGTTTACCCCCGCCATCAGGCCTTGGGCGGCAGCTTCCTCATACCCTGTGGTGCCGTTGATCTGACCCGCGAGATACAGCCCCGGCGCGCGGCGCGTCTCGAGGGTCACCTTCAACTCGCGCGGATCTATACAGTCATACTCGATGGCATACCCGTGGCGGATGATACGCACATTCTCGAGGCCCGGAATCGAGCGGATCAGCTCGTCCTGGACCTCTTCCGGCAGGCTGGTGGAAATGCCGTTCGGGTAAACCGTGTCATCATCCAGCCCTTCGGGCTCAAGGAAAATCTGGTGGCTGGTTTTGTCAGCAAAGCGCACGATCTTGTCTTCAATCGACGGGCAATAGCGCGGGCCCTTGCTGTCGATCTGGCCAGAGTACATCGGCGACCGGTGCAGGTTTTCCTGGATCACCTGATGGGTGCGCGCGCTGGTGCGCGTCATATAACAACTGATCTGCGGCACAGTGATCTTAGCGGTCAGGAAGGAGAACGGCACCGGCGGTGTATCGCCCGGCTGTTCTTCACAAACTGACCAGTCAATGGTTTTGCCGTCAAGCCGTGCGGGTGTGCCTGTCTTGAGCCGACCGAGCGCAAAACCAATTTCTTCAAGCGTGTCGGATAGCCCAAGCGCAGGCGCTTCATCTGCCCTGCCCGCCGGGATCTTCTTTTCACCAATATGGATAAGCCCGCGCAGGAATGTACCGGTGGTGAGGATCACAGCAGTGGCAGTGATCTTTTTGCCGTCAGCCGTTATAACACCCTCAATCACCGGCTTGTCGCCAGCGCGGTCAACGATCAGGTCCTCAACTGCACCAGCTTCAATGGTGAGGTTTGCGTAATTCATCAGCGTGGCCTGCATGGCCTCACGGTATAGCTTGCGGTCACTTTGACAACGCGGGCCCTGAACGGCTGGTCCCTTGCGCTGGTTCAAGAGGCGGAACTGAATACCGCTGGCATCCGCCACCCGGCCCATGATGCCGTCAAGCGCATCAATCTCACGTACCAGATGACCCTTGCCCAAACCGCCAATCGCCGGGTTGCAGGACATCTCGCCAATGGTTTCAACCTTGTGCGTAATAAGAAGTGTGTTCGCGCCCATGCGCGCAGCCGCGGCAGCCGCTTCACAGCCCGCGTGACCACCCCCAATTACGATGACATCAAAATCTGCCATGGCGAAAAACCTATTCAATACCCAACATTCCAGAAAGCAAAAAGAGGCCCTCAAACGAGGCCCCTTAACGCCGCAGGGTATAATAGACTTTGCCGATTAAGTCAAAGTTAAGCGCGGGGCGATAGTTGAGAGCCGCTTGAGTGATGTTTCACGTGAAACATCAGAAGTCCAACAAGCCTCCACAGCACGGCAATCACTTGCCGATACAGAAGTCTGAGAAGACCACATCAAGCACATCTTCAACACCCACGCGCCCGGTAATGCGCCCCAACGCACGGGCCGCCATGCGCACATCTTCTGCCGCCAGCACGGCATCAAAACCCGCATTGTCTGAAAAGCGGGTGAGATGATCGACCGTCTCCTCAAGCGCGCGGCGATGCCGAACACGCGTGAGCGACGGTGCCTCGCGCGGTGCCATCGCATCGCTTACATGGGCCTCAAGCTGCTTGAACAAGTCATCCAACCCATGGTCATTTTTAGCGGAAACATAACTCACCCCAACAATGCCGTTTGGCAGCTTGTCATGTTTCACGTGAAACATCTCAGTACGGTCTGTTTGCGTGAGCACCAGCATGGCCTTGTCATCGAGCCAGGGCTGCATGCTTGTTGGCAACACGGGCCAGTCATCAGCCCGCACCAGTACGAGGCGAAGGTCGGCCTCTTCCGCTCGCTTCAGCGCCCGGCGAATGCCCTCCTGCTCCACAGCACCAGAGCTTTCCCGCACGCCCGCTGTATCCACAAGACGCACCGGAAACCCACCCAGGTCGAGCTGTACTTCAATCGCGTCCCGCGTGGTACCCTCTTCGTCGGAGACGATAGCAACATCTGATTTAGCCAGCGCATTCAGAAGGGTGGATTTGCCCGCATTGGGTTCCCCCATGATGACAATGCGGTAGCCTTCACGCAGAGCCTCACCGCGCCGACCATCCACAAGATGTTGTGTTATTTGATCCCTTAACATCAATATATTTGGTTTCACGGCACCCGCGACCCCTTCTGGCAGGTCTTCATCCGGGAAATCAATATCGGCTTCAAGATGCGCGAGATGGCCCACAAGCCGCGTGCGCCAATCTTCATAGAGCGCACGCAAGGCACCGTCCATTTGCCGGAGCGCCTGTTCCCGCTGCGCGGCGGTTTGCGCATGAATGAGGTCGTTCAATCCTTCCGCCTCAGTGAGGTCGAGCTTACTATTCTCGAACGCGCGGCGGCTATATTCGCCAGCCTCTGCCGGGCGCAAATCGGGCATGCGTGCAAGCGCCTCCAAAACACCAGATACAACGGCGCGCCCCCCGTGCAGATGCAACTCAACCACATCTTCCCCGGTGAAACTTGCAGGACCCGTGAAGGCCAGCACCAAAGCTTCATCAAGCCGGGCGCCAGTGTCCTGATCCTTGAGGAGACGAAGGGCGGCGAACCTTGCTGTGGGCACCGGCTTGCCGCTCAGGCTTTCAAGCGCCGCATGAGCCTTGGGGCCAGAGAGCCGAACCACAGCAACACCCGCCACACCCGCGCCGGATGACAGGGCAAAAATCGTATCGGTTTCAATGCTCATGACGTTGAATTCCTCTGCTCACCATCACCGGCTCTGCCTTCAGGTATGATGATTGTGCTTGCATGGCTCGCCCACGCACAATAGCTATTAGCCTCATCCATATCGCGGGGGCAACCATGTCGCAACTCTCCATGCACACGCCGGTGATTGATATCACCATCACCGAGTTTGATGGCGCTATCGTCTCGCTTGACTGGGGCTGGAGCCCGTTTCAGGAACCAACACCACTTCTTATTGAAGCCAAGCGCCAGCTTGATCTCTATTTTGATGGAGAGCTGACCGAGTTTGATCTGCCGCTTGCGGCCATTGGAACCAAACATCAGGAAAAGGTTTGGGCTGCCATGCAGGCCATCCCTTATGGTGAGATGCGCACCTATGGTGAGCTGGCGCAGGAGATAGGCTCTGCCGCCCAAGCTGTGGGCACAGCGTGCGGGCGTAACCCCATCCCTATCCTTGTGCCGTGCCACCGCATCATTGCGCGCGAAGGCAAGCTGGGCGGCTATTCGGGTGACGGTGGCCTCCACACCAAACGCGCGCTTCTTGTGCTTGAAGGTGCGCTGAGCGTTGAAGAAGGCAAGGCGCTTGAAAAGGCTGGAGCTTTGGACTGATACAATGCTGGGAAAGAAAACCATGAACACCGTGAAAATTATGCTCACCGTCGTTCTTCTTAGTCTGTCTGGCTGTACGCTTGAGCCCAAGACCTCATATTTTCCTACCTCGTTTTGTTGTGGTCCGGGTGATGAATTTCACAATTCCTGGTATGCCCAGACACTGGATCGCATGAATGAACCCTCCTTATTTTCGGTTGCGCAAGCCACCAAAAAAAATGTAGTTCGCTTCCTCTGGCTGCGCACATTTGATCAGCCCGTGGCCTTTCGGCTGACATTTAATTCCGATGGCAGTGGTGTGCTGGAAACCAAAATTCTGATCGGTCCGGGTGAAGATGATCCAGGTCGTCTACGACATCAATCTGCCCAAGCGGTGCCCGCTCAGGAACTGGTAAACGTTAAGGCCGCCCTAGATAGAGCGTCTCACTGGTTTTCAGACGATGACTTGCCTCCAAGGCCGCTCGGATTCGATGGAGCAGAGTGGGTATTTGAAGCCATCCTAAACCACCAATATCATGTGCTTGCCAGATGGTCCCCAGGCGCTAACTCAAATAACAACAGCGACCCAGATGCCATTATTGATAGCGATTTCCATGGTCTTGGGATGGCGTTGATAAATCTGAGCCAGATCGACTTTGAGTCAGTCTACTAACAACAGATAATTCGCAGGAGAATAATCATGGCAGACTATATCAACATCGACGCAACAGACGGTAGCGGCAGTTTCAAAGCCTATGTAGCAAGGCCGGAAGGTGGCAGCGGCCCCGTGGTGGTGGTGCTGCAGGAGATTTTTGGGGTGAATGTGGGCATGCGGCAGATCTGTGATGACCTGGCGTCAGAAGGTTACATTGCCATCTGCCCAGACCTTTTCTGGCGCATGAAACCGGGTGTGGATATCACCGATAAAACAAAAGAAGAATGGGATCAGGCTTTCCATTATTTCCAGAATTTTGACCATACAAAAGGCCATGAAGATATCGCCGCCACCGTTACCAAAGCCCGCACCATTGAGGGCGGCAGTGGCAAGGTTGGTGCTGTGGGCTATTGCCTTGGTGGTTTGCTCGCTTTCATGACGGCTGTGAAAACCGACGTGGACGCGGCTGTGTCTTATTACGGTGTTGGCCTTGATACCAAGGTTGGTGAAGCGGATGCTATCACCAAGCCGCTGCTGATGCATATCGCCGAGGAAGACGGTTTTGTGGATAAGGCCGCGCAAGCCAAAATTCACAAGGCACTTGACGGTCACGACCAGATCACCATCCATGATTATGCGGGTGTTGACCATGCATTTGCACGGCCTGATGGCCAAAGCTGGGATGGCGACGCAGCAGCACTTGCCAATGACCGCACCCGCGTGTTTTTTGAAACGCACCTGAAAGGCTGATATGGCTGAGAAAACCGGCGCTATTGTTATCAATGAAGCGGGTGGGCCAGATGTGCTCACCTGGCAGCAGCTATCCCTTGATGCCCCAAAAGCGGGTGAGGTAACGCTTCGTCATACCGCCATCGGGCTCAACTTCATTGATACCTATCACCGCACCGGGCTTTACCCCATGCCCATGCCGGGCGTGCCGGGGCTGGAGGCCGCCGGTGTTGTTGAAGCTGTGGGCGACGGTGTGAGCAGTTTTAAGGTTGGGGACCGGGTCGCCTACCCCGCTGGCCCCATCGGCGCTTATGCAGAATGCCGCAACTTCCTCGCCGCAAAGCTCGTAAAACTGCCGGACGCCGTATCGGATGAAGATGCAGCCGCGCTGATGCTCAAGGCCTGCACGGTGGAGTATCTGATCTTCCGTACCTATGCGGTAAAGGTGGGGGACACGGTGCTGTTTCACGCGGCCGCTGGTGGTGTTGGGCTTATTGCCTGTCAGTGGCTTTCCGCCCTTGGTGTAACAGTGATTGGCACCGTGGGCAGTGATGAAAAAGCCGAGCTTGCACGGGCAAACGGCTGCCACCACACCATCAATTATGCACGGGAAGATTTCACCAACCGTGTGATGGAAATCACCAATGGTGAGGGTGTGCCCGTTGTATATGACAGCGTGGGCAAAGATACCTTTATGGGCTCGCTTAACGTACTTAAACGGCGCGGCACTTTGGCAACCTTCGGCAACGCCACCGGGCCGGTTGAACCCTTCTCGCCCGGCCTGCTCGCACAAAAGGGTTCGCTTTTTGTCACCCGCCCCACGCTGATGGATTATACCGCCACGCGGGAGGAGCTGGAGCTGTGCACAGGCCGGGTGTTTGACGCTATCCGAGAGGGCCACATCAAGGCAGATATCAACCAGCGTTTTGCGCTCAGGGATGCGGCCGATGCACACCGCGCGCTTGAGGCCCGCGCCACCACCGGGCAAACACTTCTCATACCCTGAGGGGTAAAACCCTTCAAAGGACATAAAATTTCATCGTTTTTATCAAACTTTTACGATATTCACTCACCTACATGTTGTTAATCTTATATTAGAAATCACAATATATAGTCTGTCATAGTGTAGTTTTGAAACGCAGGCCTTATCGCCCCTCCCCTCAGTTAAAAGGCGGTTCCTGCACCAAGTCTACGGAGACTGGAAATGTATGGTGAATTCGACAGCTATAAGTTCCGCACCGCCGGTGAAGCAATCAAACATGAAGTTTGGCAAAAGGCTTCAAAAATCGATGGCCATGACCCGGATATCTACCGCCGCGACAGCTGCGGCAAAACAATCCGCTTTGTTGACCACGGCAAACTGGGTGAATTTGGCTGGAAGGTTGACCTGATCACACCGCTTTCGCGGGGCGGTTCGGACGAAGCTTTTAACCTGCAGCCGCTTCATTGGCAGAACCATATGATCAAACGCCAGCACCTTATCTGGATGCCTGAACTTGGCGTCTCAGATTTTCGTCTCGCGTCATAATTTAAGCGGTAAGGTTGGCTAAAACCTCAGTAGTTGATTTGATAGCCGCATAGTCGGCCTTCAAATGCGCGAGCGTCAACGCATGTACATCATCCGCTGGCCAATGTTTACCGCGCTCATCAGTAACTTCCACTGCAGCCGTGGCATCAGAGATCACTGTCACGTTAAAACCAAGGCTCGCGGCCATGCGGGCCGTTACATCCACCGAATGCTGGCTCAGTACACCGGTGATCACCAGTTTATCCGCCCCAGCTTTTTTCAAGTCAGCCTCCAGTGATGTGCCCACAAAAGCATTATTTGTGCTTTTACCAACAACCCGCTCACCCATCACAGGCTTCACAACATCCTTAAAGGCATGGAGAGGCTGCCCAGGCGCGTAAGGCGATCCGTCTTCACGGCTATCATGCCGGATATGGAAGACGGGCATCCCCTGCCCTCGCCACGCAGCCAAAAATTTTGCCATATTCGCTTCCGCACCGGCATTATTGCGCTGGCCCCATTTGGGGTGATCGATCGCATATTGCACATCAATGATCAATAAAGCGGTAGACATAACCTTGTTTCCTTGAAACGAAAAAGAGCCCGCAACGGATGCAAGCTCTTGATCTAACTATCTTTTATTCGCGTCAGATGATTAGTTGTTCATCTGGGAGAAGAAATCTTCGTTGTTTGGTGCATCCTTGAGCTTGGAAAGCAGGAACTCCATCGCGTCCACAGTGCCCATTGGCGTGAGGATACGGCGCAGAACCCACATTTTCGAAAGCGTGCCCTGGTCGACCAGAAGTTCTTCTTTCCGGGTACCGGACTTGAGGATATCGATTGCCGGGAACACGCGCTTGTCTGCAACCTTGCGGTCAAGCACCACTTCCGAGTTACCTGTGCCCTTGAATTCCTCAAAGATCACTTCATCCATACGGCTACCGGTTTCAATCAGCGCCGTTGCAATGATGGAAAGCGAGCCGCCTTCCTCAATGTTACGGGCTGCACCGAAGAAGCGTTTCGGGCGCTGCAATGCGTTGGCATCCACACCACCGGTGAGTACCTTACCGGATGACGGTACCACCGTATTGTAAGCCCGTGCGAGACGAGTGATACTATCAAGAAGGATCACAACGTCCTTGCCGTGTTCCACCAGCCGTTTGGCTTTCTCGATCACCATTTCTGCAACCTGTACGTGGCGGGATGCCGGCTCATCAAATGTGGATGAAACCACCTCACCCTGCACGCTGCGCTGCATGTCTGTCACTTCTTCCGGGCGTTCATCGATCAAAAGCACGATGACATAACACTCAGGATGGTTGGCAGAGACGCTTTTCGCAATGTTTTGCAGAAGCACGGTTTTACCGGTGCGCGGCGGCGCCACGATAAGCGCACGCTGGCCTTTACCGATCGGTGCAACAAGATCAATCACCCTTGGTGATTTGTCTTTCACCGTTGGGTCATCAGGATCGAGCTTCAGTTTTTCATCAGGGTAAAGCGGCGTCAGGTTATCGAAGTGCACCTTGTGTTTGGTTTTCTCAGGTTCATCAAAATTGATTTTGGAAACCTTCAGAAGCGCAAAATACCGCTCACCATCCTTGGGGGCGCGAATCTGGCCTTCAACCGTGTCACCGGTCCTGAGCGCAAAACGCCGGATCTGGCTGGGGCTCACATAAATATCATCGGGGCCTGGCAGATAGTTTGATTCCGGGCTGCGCAGGAAACCAAATCCGTCAGAAAGGATTTCAATCACGCCAGCACCCATGATTTCAATGTCATCATCAGCAAGATGCTTGAGGATGGCAAACATCATGTCTTGCTTGCGCATGCTGGAGGCGTTTTCAACGCCTACTTCTTCCGCGAGCGAAAGCAAATCCGCCGGGGTCTTTTCTTTGAGATCCTGTAAATGCATGGGATCGTCCAACTTCTTGTTATTCAAGGGAATTTCCAGATTATTGGGGCTACAGGCCCAGTCTTTGGAAAATGATACTGCCGGGGGATACACACATCAAAAACCGGCAATTTCGGGAAATTTGGATGGCATGCGCCAGATATGGCACACACCGGATGCCTCAAGCTAGCATGTTGCCCTCGCCTGTCAAGGTATTTGGTACCAGAACAGTATAATTTAAAACCACCCTTAAAAGGCCTTTGGCACCACCAAAAGCACGATGGCAAAAATAAACACGGCCGGGATTTCATTGATGCGGCGAAAATAGGTCTCGCTTTTGGGGCGTTCCCCGCGTTCAAAGGCTTTGCGGTACTTTGATAACATGCCATGAAAACCGGACAGCAGGAACACCAGAAGCAGTTTCGCGTGCAGCCAGCCACCTGCATCAAGCCCGATATTGAACACAAGCATCAGGCCCAAAATCCAGGTGATGCTCATGGCCGGATTGATAATGATCCGCATCAGGCGGCGTTCACGCTCAATCCAGTTCTTGTCTTCATCCGAGCCAACCTTTGTGGTTGAATGATAGGCAAGATAGCGCGGCAGCATAAACATACCGGCCATCCAGAAGATAACAAAAATGATGTGAAGAGCTTTCACCCAGAGATAAAACTCGCCCAAATAGCCTTCCATCACATGTCCCCCAGTTTGATTTTTCTGTTAGCACCTGGCTGTTAGCGCCGGAAATTTTTAATGGTTTTTGAGAGAAGTGCCACATTCTCAGGCGGCGTTTCGGGTACAAAACCATGGCCCAAGTTGAAAATGTGGGCACCACCCTTCAGCGTTTCAAGGATACGGTAAGCCTCGTCTACCATCAACTCGCCGCCGGAAACCACTAGGTGTGGGTCAAGATTACCCTGAACACAGACCTTGTTTTGCACATTGTCCCGCGCCCACTCAAGCGGCACACCGGTATCAAGCGAAACCGCGTTCACCCCGGTTTTTGATACAAACTCGGGCAGTATCGCGCCGGAAAGCCGCGGAAAACCAATAATAGGCACTTCCTTGTGCTTGGCGCGAATTTTATCCACGATCGCAACGGTCGGCTCGATCACCCATTTCTGGAACATGGTTTCAGGTAGTGCTGCAGACCAGCTGTCAAAAATCTGCACCGCATCTGCACCCGCTTCAATTTGTGCACACAGGTATTCAGCCGTTGCATCCACAAGAATATCCAGAATTTTCTGGAACAATTCCGGGTTGCCGTATCCCATCTGACGTGCAGCAGCATGGTCTTTGCTGCCAGCTCCCTCAATCATATAGGTGGCAACAGTCCAGGGCGCGCCCGCAAAACCAAGCAAGGTTACATCTGAAGACAGTTCAGCCTTTAACCGGCGCACGGTCTCATACACATTGCCAACCTTGTCATGGAAAGCACCCAGTGAAAGATTGTCAAAACCGGTATGGTCTTTAATGGCTTCAAGTTTTGGCCCGTGCCCTGCTTCAAACCATACCTTCTGGCCAAGTCCGTCTGGTACAACAAGAATGTCCGCAAACAATATGGCACCGTCCATGCCGTAACGGCGGATCGGTTGCAGGGTTACTTCCGCTGCTTTTTCCGGGCTATAACAGAACTCCATAAAGCTGCGGGTTGTGGCACGAACTTCACGGTATTCCGGCAGATACCGTCCTGCCTGACGCATGAACCAGAACGGGACCCGATCGCCGGGGTTACCTTGAAGGGTGTTTAAAAGCAGTTTTGGCATGAAGTACTCCTGAACGGTCAGGCTCGGTTTCTAACCCGGGCACATCCTTCCTACTACTCAATAATATATAAATAAATAATTGTAGTAGTTGTTGATGCCTGTGAATCATGTGGAAAACCATTTATCCACAATCTTGTGCACAAGCAATGCATGTGCGGCATTTTTACCTGTCTTTTGTGGGTAAGGTACGGGAATAAAGTGTAATATTACTGTAATCACTTGTGAAAATACCCTGTGGAAAACGGGGAAAACATCAAAATATAGTGTTTTAGGCGCCAGGTTATCCTCCTAAACTTCGCCTGTGGGCAATAAGAAAACTTTCGCTAACAAACACTTCACAAATTGGGGTTAAACGCCGTAGGCTTTTTCTCAACCGGTTCATCCTCCAGTTATCCACAGGGTAATCCCAAGGGCTTTCATACAATTATCAGCCGGCACAAAGGGGCACATATGCCACAAAAACCCGATGACGAGTTTCACCTGCATCTGGTGTCAGATTCCACCGGTGAAACGCTTGAAGCCATAGTTCAGGCCGCACTTGTGCAGTTTGAAGGGGTGAATGTTAAAAAACATTATTGGCCGCTTGTCCGCTCTGCCATGCAAATGACGCGGCTGATGGAAGACATTCGCGAACAGCCGGGCCTTATCATGTATACACTGGTGAATGTGCAGATCCGCGAGGCGCTTGAGCGCGACGCGATGGAAGCAAGCCTGCCGGTGCTGTCTATCCTTGATCCGGTGATCAATCTGCTTGGTTCTTATTTTGGCGTGCAGGCGTCGCACAAACCGGGGCGGCAGCATAAGCTGGACGCGCATTATTTTGAACGGATTGACGCGCTTCAGTTCACCATGGCGCATGATGACGGGCAACTAACTCAGGATATGCCGCAGGCTGACATCATCCTTGTGGGTGTGTCGCGATCGTCCAAAACACCCACCAGTATTTATCTTGCGAACAAGGGCTATAAAACCATCAACGTGCCGTTTGTGCCCGGTTGCCCGATGCCGCGGGAGTTGGATGAAATCAGGGGCAAATTTGTTATTGGCTTGACCACAAGTGCTGAGCGCCTTGTTGCCATTCGCACCAACCGCCTTCGGTCCATCAATCAGGATGAAGAAGGTGATTACACTGATATCTCCCACATTCAGGAAGAGATAAAAGAATGCCGCAAATATTGTACCCAGCGCGGCTGGCCTACCATTGATGTAACACGCCGCTCCATTGAAGAAACAGCGGCAGCAATCCTCAACCGCTATAACCAGTGGATAGACAAAGAGATGGAAGCCCGAAATGGCAGGGACTGACGGCGTAAGAGCTGACGTGCCTGAGCTCATCCTTGCGTCTGGCAGTGAGACCCGCGTGAAGATGTTGGCTGACGCCGGAGTGCGCTTTAAAAGCATCAAACCCGCTGTGGATGAAGACGCGATCAAGGCTGCCCTGTTGGCGGACGGCGCGTCCCCACGGGATATCGCCGATGCGCTCGCGGATATGAAAGCGCGCTCGGTTTCCTTTATGCACCCAGGTGCTCTCATTCTCGGGTCTGATCAGGTGATATCGAAAGACGGCGTGCTGTTTTCAAAAGCCAGCACCCGCGAGGACGCCAAAAAAACGCTGATGGCGCTTGCTGGTGGCACGCATGAGCTGGTCTCTGCTGCTGTGATTTATCAGGGCGGTGAGGCGGTGTGGCGCGCACTTGATAGCGTGAAGCTGACCATGCGCACCTTGAGCGATGCATTTATTGATAGTTACCTTGATGATATTGGTGACGCGGCTTTATGGTCGGCGGGCGCGTATCAGCTGGAGGGCCAGGGCGCTCAGCTTTTCACCCGTGTTGACGGTGACTTTTTCACCGTGCTTGGCTTGCCCTTGTTGCCTGTGCTTGACTATCTGCGCCGAAGAGAGGTGCTTCCCTTATGAGTAACCCCCATAAAGCTGCGGTGATTGGCTGGCCGCTTACCCATACACTATCGCCGGTTATTCACAGTCACTGGATGGCCACTCATGGTGTGGACGGTGTTTATGAGAAAATGCCTGTTGCCCCCGATGATCTGGGAAGCGCTATCAATAAAATGAAAATGGAAGGATATGTGGGGTTCAATATCACGGTCCCTCATAAGGAAATGATTATCCCACACCTTGATAAAGTAGCGCCGCTTGCTCGCCTCATGGGGGCGGTGAACACTGTCAAAATTGATGAAAACGGCGTTATCACAGGTTTTAATACCGACGGCATTGGCCTTGTGGCAAACCTGCAGAAATCTGTCGCGTCCTGGCCGAAAGACAAACCAGCACTTGTGCTTGGCGCGGGTGGTGCCGCGCGGGCGGCGGCTCTTGGTCTTTTGAACGAGGACCTGCCTTTTGTGATGATCTCAAACCGCACGCGTGAAAAGGCGGAAACGGTGGCGGCGGAGGTTGGCCGGGGCCGTATGGTCGTGATCGACTGGAACAGCAGGCATGAGGCGGCGGCATCATCGGGCCTTATCGTAAACACCACGGTTCTTGGTATGCACGGCAACCCTGCCCTTGATGTTGACCTTTCCCGCGCAGGCAAAGACACCGTTGTGTATGACATTGTATACCAACCGCTTATCACACCGCTCTTGAATGAAGCGGCGGAGCGTGGGCTCAGAACGGTGACCGGGCTTGGCATGCTGGTCTATCAGGCGGCAGCGGCGTTCAAGATATGGTTTGATATCATGCCTGAGTATGATGATGTGCTTAAAGAACGGCTGGAGGCGGTGTTTCGATGAAGATCATTGGGCTCACCGGTTCTATCGGCATGGGAAAGTCTGAGACGGCGAAGATGTTTCAAACGCTTGGTGTACCTGTGTTTGATGCGGATGCCGCAGTGCATGCCTTGCAGGCGAAAGGTGGGCGCGCCATCCCTCATATAGAAGCGGCTTTCCCCGGCGTGATAGAAGACGGTGTGCTTGACCGTGCAAAACTTGGCGAACGTGTTTTCAAAGATGACGCCGCGCGAAAAAAGCTGGAAAACATCATTCACCCCATGGTGGCTGAAGAGCGTGCGGCTTTTTTTAACGAGGCTGAAAAAGCGGGCGCAAAATTTGTTGTGCTTGATATACCGCTTCTGTTTGAAACCGGCGGCTATAAGGCTTGTGACAAGGTGGTGGTGGTATCTGCGCCCTCGGAGGTTCAGCGCGAACGCGTACTGGCCCGCCCCGGCATGACAGCTGAAAAATTTGACGATATCCTTGGCAAACAAACACCAGATAAAGTGAAGCGCGACGGCGCTGATTATGTGATAGACACCAGCAAAGGCCTAGATCACGCGTTCGGGGCGGTTAAGAAAATAGTTGATGAACTGGAGAGATGGGCATGAGTATGCGTGAGCTGATTTTCGATACGGAGACCACGGGTTTTGACCCCCTGAGCGGTGACCGGCTTATCGAAATTGGCCTTGTTGAAATGGTGGATAGAAACCTCACCGGTCGTCACTACCACCAATTTGTCAACCCGGAACGCGACGTGCCTGAGGCTGCGGTGAAGGTACACGGCCTGACCACGGATTTCCTGCGCGACAAGCCCGTGTTCTCTGAGATCATGGACGAGTTTCTCGAGTTTATCGGTGACGATAGCAAGCTTGTGGCTCACAACGCCGAGTTTGATATGCGCTTCATCAACTGGGAGCTGGAGAACGCAGGCCGCCCCATTGTTCACGCGAAACGTTTTATCGATACGCTGGCGATAGCGCGTAATAAATTCCCCGGTGCGGCCAACTCACTTGATGCCCTATGCAAACGGTTTGGTGTGTCAAACGGTCACCGTACGCTTCACGGTGCGCTCTTGGATGCCGAGATTTTGGCCGATGTTTATATTGAGCTCCTGGGCGGCAGACAGGCGGGGCTTGATCTCGCGGTTGATAACGACAGCGGGCTTGCGGTGCGCGAGAAAAAAGTGCGGGAGAAACGCAGCTTTCCGGTGAGCGAGGAAGAGCGTGCGATCCACGCGGCTTTTATTGCCAAGCTCGAAAATCCGGTCTGGAACAGTTAGCACGGGCATTGGGGCAAGGCACATTGACCAAAAGCCCGATAACCTTACTTCATGAAAAGCAGAATAAGTTCATTTGAGAAGAGGGGCTGGGAATGTTCAGTCATGTCATGCTCGGGGCGGAAGATGTCGCCGAGTCCAAGAAGTTTTACGACGCAGTGATGGAAGTATTGGGCCATCGGCCGGGCCTTGTGGATGAGAAGGGCCGTTGTTTCTATTATGAGAAAACCGGTGTTTTTTCACTTTCCAAACCTATTGACGGCCAACCGGCCACTTGTGGCAATGGCAGCACACTCGGTTTTGCGGCCTCAAGTCCGGAAATGGTCGATGCCTGGCACGCAGCGGGCCTTGCTCATGGCGGCACGGCAATTGAAGACCCACCGGGCATTCGCGAAGGCGGTGGCAAAAAATTGTATCTTGCCTACCTGCGTGACCCAAGCGGCAACAAGGTCTGCGCGCTGCATTTCATCAAATAACTGGGCCCCATGTGGGGCAGCAAAAGGGGTTGTAGCCAAAGCGGCTGCAACCCTATTTTATGAGGGTGAAGAAGCGCCCGAGCGGGACACCGATGGGGCAGGTGATCTCCTTGCCCTGGTCGCAGTCATAAAGGCTGAAGGTGGTGACATCAGCGCGGCCAACAAGGTAAGCGTGTTTCACAAAACCCATATTGCCCAGCTCCCGACTGTCAGCTGAGCCGTCCCGGTTGTCCCCCATCATGAAATAATGCCCCTGTGGCACTACATAAAGCGAGGTGTTGTCATAGGGCGCGCGGTCGGTGCGCTCATAAATGCGGTGTTTCACGCCGCCGGGCAGTGTTTCTTCATATTCCTTCACCCGACGCTCATGGCCACTATAGTCCGTATAGTTCACATCGCGGATGAAAGTGCGTTGTACAAGGTCACCATTAATGTAAAGGCGGCCGCCTTTCAGCTGGATGGTGTCGCCCGGCAGGCCGATCACGCGTTTGATGAAATCATTGTGGTTGCGGTGCGGCAGTGTGAACACAGCGACATCGCCGCGTTCAGGCGCGTCATCAAACAGGCGGCTCTCGGGAATAAAGCTTGGGTCAAAATTAAAGGAGAACCGATTGTAACCGTAGGAAAGTTTGGAGACAAAAATACGGTCTCCCACCTCAAGTGTAGGTTCCATGCTGCCGCTTGGTATATGGAAGCTGCCCCAGCCGAAGGTGGTGAACACCAGATAAAAAAGAACGATAACCCCGAGATCTTTCAGAAGCACGGCAGCTTCATTCTTGGCAGGTTTCTTGGCCTCTCCGGCCAATTCCTTGGTGTCTTCCGTCATTGGTTTCCCGCCCTTTGCTGTCGGCATTATTATTGGTTTTTGTGATCTATATCCGGTGGCGAGTTTAGCCAGAAGGCTTTCGTTTTCAATCTTTGTTTCGCTTATCACGAGATCACATTCCTCTTATCAAGCATCAACGCTGTATGCTTAAAAGACTTTTAACCTGTGAAAAACTTACAAAATTTATCACAACATACCCTTGCGGCCCTATGCTCCCGACCCTATATAGGCGCAGAAAGACGCTGAAAGCCGGACGTTTTGGCCAGACGCGATGGAACAAAAAACATGAACCCAAAGAGGCTGTGAAACGGGTGCCATCTGGGCCCAAGCAGTCGGCTTGACGAAGGGAAAAGGTAATATGGGTAAAGTAATCGGTATCGATCTGGGTACGACAAACTCCTGCGTATCCATTATGGACGGGTCCAAACCAAAAGTTATTGAAAACTCTGAAGGCGCGCGTACCACGCCGTCTATCGTGGGTTTCACCGACGGTGGCGAACGCCTTGTTGGCCAGGCTGCAAAACGCCAGGCCGTAACAAATGCCACAGACACTCTTTTTGCCATCAAGCGCCTGATTGGCCGCACATTTGATGACCCAACCACGCAAAAAGATAAAGGCATGGTGCCTTACAATATCGTGAAAGCCGACAACGGCGACGCATGGGTAGAAGCCAAGGGTGAGAAATACTCCCCAAGCCAGGTTTCCGCGATGATCCTTCAAAAAATGAAGGAAACCGCAGAAAGCTACCTCGGCGAAGACGTTGACCAGGCTGTGATCACGGTGCCTGCATATTTCAACGATGCGCAGCGCCAGGCGACAAAAGACGCCGGCAAGATCGCGGGCCTTGAGGTTCTGCGTATCATCAACGAACCAACCGCAGCAGCGCTTGCTTACGGCCTTGAAAAAGAAGAAGGCCACACGATTGCAGTGTTTGACCTTGGCGGTGGTACGTTTGACGTATCCGTGCTTGAAATCGGTGACGGTGTGTTTGAAGTGAAATCCACAAACGGGGACACCTTCCTCGGTGGTGAAGACTTTGACATGCGCCTTGTTGATTATCTGGCCGAAGAGTTCAAAAAAGAGAACGGCATCGACCTCAAAGGCGACCGCATGGCGCTTCAGCGCCTGAAGGAAGCTGCAGAGAAAGCCAAGATCGAGCTTTCCTCTTCAACACAAACTGAAGTGAACCTGCCGTTCATCACCGCAGATGCTTCCGGCCCGAAACACCTTCAGATCAAACTGACACGTGCGAAGCTTGAAAGCCTTGTGGAAGATCTGGTGAAGCGCACGCTTGAGCCTTGTAAAAAAGCGCTTAAGGATGCGGGCCTCTCTGCTGGCGAGATCGACGACGTTGTGCTTGTTGGTGGTCAGACCCGGATGCCGAAGATCCAGGAAGTGGTGAAAGAGTTCTTTGGCCGCGAACCACATAAGGGTGTGAACCCTGATGAAGTGGTAGCCATGGGTGCTGCAATTCAGGCTGGTGTTCTGCAAGGCGACGTGAAAGATGTTCTGCTTCTTGACGTAACCCCGCTGTCACTCGGTATTGAGACACTTGGCGGTGTGTTCACACGCCTGATCGAGCGGAACACTACAATCCCGACCAAGAAGGCTCAGGTCTTCTCAACGGCGGAAGACAACCAGGGTGCGGTAACCATCCGTGTCTTCCAGGGCGAACGCGAAATGGCGGCGGATAACAAGCTCCTTGGTCAGTTTGACCTTGTGGGTATCCCGTCCGCCCCGCGCGGTGTACCGCAAATTGAGGTGGCCTTTGATATTGACGCGAACGGTATCGTAAACGTGTCTGCAAAAGATAAAGGCACCGGCAAAGAGCAGCAGATCCGCATTCAGGCATCTGGTGGTCTCTCCGATGCTGATATCGAGCAGATGGTCAAGGATGCGGAAGCTAACGCTGACGCAGACAAGAAGCGCAAGGAACTTGTTGAAGCCAAAAACCAGGCTGAAGCACTGATCCATTCGGCTGAGAAAAACCTTGAAGAGCACAAGGACAAAGTTACGGATACAGACAAAGCCGCGATTGAGGCCGCTGTGACCGAGCTGAAATCTGCCCTTGAAGGTGATGAGCCCGATGAGATCAAGCAGAAAACCGAAGTGCTTGCACAGGCAACCATGAAACTTGGTGAGCAGATCTACAAAGCTGGCCAGGAAGAAGGCGCGTCCGACGCAGAGCAGGCTGACGCTGCAGCGAAAGCTGCGGAAGAAGGCGATGACGACATTGTGGACGCAGACTTTGAAGAAGTCGAAGAAAACGACAAGAAATAAGATGGCTGCCTGACGCCATACCAATTTGGGCGCCGCCTCCCACAAGACTGTGGCGGGCGGCGTACCATTTTAAGCCAAGCGCGATGCTAGGTTTTGGTATGACGGGGCAAAAAGCGCGGGGAGCCGTTTATGTCGAAACAAGATTATTACGAGCTTTTAGGTGTTGGCAAAGACGCTGACGAAACAACGCTGAAAAAGGCGTTTCGTAAGCAGGCGATGCAATACCACCCGGACAAAAATCCGGGTGATGCCGAAGCCGAGAAGAAATTCAAGGAAATCGGCGAGGCTTATGACGTCCTCAAAGACCCGGAAAAGCGTGCGGCTTATGACCGGTACGGCCATGCAGCATTTGAGCATGGCATGGGCGGCGGTGGCCGCGGTGGTCATGGCGGCGCAGGTTTTGATTTTTCAGATGTCTTTGAAGAGTTTTTTGGCGATTTCATGGGCGGCGGTGGCCGCAGGCGCCGTGGCGGTGGTGCCGCAGCCGGGCGCGGTAATGACCTGCGCTTCAATATGGAAATCAACCTCGAGGACGCTTACCGGGGCAAAACCGATCAGATCCGCGTGCCCACTTCGGTTCCGTGTGAACCTTGTAGTGGCTCAGGCGCTGAACCTGGCTCCAAACCCGAGGTGTGTGACACCTGTGGTGGTGCGGGTAAGGTTCGGGCAAGCCAGGGCTTTTTCATGGTGGAACGCACCTGCCCTAAATGCCACGGCAACGGCAGTGTGATCCTGAACCCTTGCCGGTCGTGCTCAGGTGCTGGTCGTGTTCGCAAGGAAAAAACACTTCAGGTTAAAATCCCGCAAGGGGTTGAAGAAGGCACCCGTATTCGTCTTGCAGGCGAAGGTGAAGCTGGCTCGCGTGGTGCACCGCCCGGTGACCTCTATATCTTCCTCTCCATCCGACCACACCCGCTCTTCAAGCG